>NZ_CP020809.1:3797960-4430953 GCF_002157835.1 Mycobacterium dioxanotrophicus
GCCAGTTCTGCGCCGAGCACACCGTCGAGCGCACTCGTCGTCGTCGCCATATCGGATTCGCGAGGTGGCGTCGCGGTGGGGTAGTCGGAAAACCAGCTCGTGGTACCGGGATGCAGCAGCGGAGCGACCATGGGGATCACGTTAGCCACACTGTCCCAATTTTGGGAGAGTAGTGCCAAAAGTCTGACATGAGTGTCAATAAAGAAATAGCTGTGAGCAAACCGATCCAGGCTGCCCAAAGTCGATGATCAGGGCTATGGTGTGGTGATGCCCCGCACCGATGAGAACGGCAGGCAACTCAAGGCACTGCTGGACTACCTGCTCGACGGCGAGATAGACGCGAAGGCCATCTATACCGCGCTCGGCACGTCGAGCAGCACTTACTATCGGCGCATCAAAGAGTCCGACTACCCCAATGCCGAGGAGCTCAGGCAGGTCGCGGACCGTTTCGGGCTCAGTTACCCCGACCTGCAGATCAGGTTCGGCCTGATGAGCCGCCAGGAAGTCTGGCACTACATGGAGTCAGCGCCGGTGACCGTCGCGGCGTCGGACACCAGGACGCGAACAGCACGCCCGGCAAAGTTGTCCGAATTAGCGCCTCGCCCCGACGCACCGCCGCTTTAGCCATACAATCAGCTATCCGTTGAATCTCGTCGAATCGACTTTCCGATGTCAGTAGCCGTGCTCATAACGATCACCCTCGGGTGCATTGCCTGGAGCTTGTGGATCCGGCGTGTCACGTGGTCGTGCCGATGGGAGGTCGCGGCCACCCTCAACATCGCCCTGCAGGGTCTCGCGGTGCTGCTCATGTCGCCGCTCGCCTCGGAAACCCTCGGTCGGGTGCTCCATGAGCTGACCGGAAAGTGGAACGTCGAGGACTACATCGGTCACGACTGCTACATCGTGGCGGCGTCGGCCATCGTCTACAACACCCTGGGCCGGTTGCAGGACGACGATGCGATGCAGCGCTCGTTCAAGCAGTACGTCGAGCGGCCCGCGACCCTGTGCATCCCGCTGCTGCTCGCGACGTTCTCGCTGGGCAACGGCGCAAAGGTCTATCGCGCCGACTTCTTCACGGTGCCCACCGACTTCTGGCTCAGCGCCTATTGGATCCTGCTGTGCGGCACGCTGACCTACCTGTTGCTCTACGGCGCACGGGCGATGATGGTGTTGCGCAAGGATCCGCGGTCCCGGCGGATCGCGAACATCTATCTGATCGCCTCCGTCAGCGGCATCCTGGCCTGCGCGGTGCGCATCACCACCGCGTGCTTCCCGGTGTTGCAGCCCTGGGAGAACGGCAAATTCGTCTGGCTGTTCGCCTGCATGTGCGGTGCGGTGTTCGCGCTGGCCTCGGCACACTCGTGGCGCATCAAGACCCGCTGGCTCTCGATGCACAGCCAGCGCTGAGGGCTCTGGCCGTTCCGACGCGGCGCTCAGCGTCCGCCTGCCGCGTCGGCCAACTCCAGGTCATCGTCGGCGGCGGTGTCGACTGATTCCGAGTCGCTGTCCTCGTCGTCGGGCGCCTCTGCCCGACCGTGGCCATGCCTGCCTTTCGACGGCCACCAGTTGAACTTCCCGATCAGTACCGCAGCAGCCGGCACCGTGATGGTCCGGACCAGGAACGTGTCGAGCAGCAGACCGACGCCGATGATGAACCCGATCTGCACGATGCTGGCGATGTGGCTGACCGTCAGCGCGAGCATCGAGGCGGCGAAGATGAGACCCGCGGAGGTGATCACGCCGCCCGTCGCGCCCACCGTGCGGATCACACCGGAGGGGATCCCCAGCTTGGACTCGTCGCGTATTCGGGAGATGAGCAACAGGTTGTAATCGGCGCCGACCGCCACCAGGACCAGGAAGGCCATGCCAGGAACCGTCCATGACAGCTCCTGGCCCAGGATGAACTGGAAGAACACGACGCCGATACCCAGCGCCGAAAGGTAGGACAGCACAACCGAGATCACGAGGTACAGCGGTGCCACGATCGCGCGCAGCAAGGCCACCAGGATCAGGAACACCACGATCAGCGTCACGCACACGATGTAGCGGATGTCGGCGTTGTAGTAGCCACGGACGTCACGGTTGACGGCCGAGAACCCGACCATCGAGATCTTCGCATCGGACAGCGTCGTGTTCGGTTTGGCGCTCTCGGCGGCGGCCAGGATCTGTTCGATCTGGTCCATCGCCGAGCTGCCGAACGGGTTGAGGGCCGTCTGAACCAGATAGCGCACGGTGTGGCCGTCGTCGGAGACGAACAGCTTGGCGGCTTTCTCGAACTCGGCCTGGGTCAGGATCTCCGGGGGGATGTAGAACCCCGACATCGGTGGGCTGGCGGCATCGCGCTTCATGCCGAGCAGGAAGGCCGAACCCTGGTCCAAGCCGGTGCCCATGCCCTTGGTCTGATCGACGAGCAGCTGGACCCCGTCGGCGAGCTGGCGGCTGGAATCGGCCAGGAGATTGGCGCCGTCGATCGCGGACGAGATCTTCTGCTGCAAGCCGGTCGGATCGCTCATCCCCAACTGCTGCAGTGCGTTGGTCACCTTGGTCACCGTCGTCCCCAAGCCGCGGATGGAGTCATCGAGGGTGTCGCTGCCGTCGGTGGCCTCCAGCTGCTTACTCAGGTCGGTGAGCGTGTTGACGCTGCCGTCGTCGTACGCGGCGACCACGCGCTGCAGATCGGCCCGCGAGGACACGCACGCCGGGTCGATGTTGCACGCCGGGCTGGCGTTGAGTGCCGTGACCGCGGGCAGCGCCCAGTTGTAGAGGTCTTTGACCTGGGCGACGTTCTTGTTCAGCGCGCCGCCGAGCGAACGCATGTTGGTGACGAGCGTGGCCCTCTTGTCGATGTCGGCGAGCGTCTTGGAACCACCGAACTGGGTCTGCAGGTCGGTCAGAGCACCCACCAGCCCGCGAACCGAACCGACCGCGGTGAGCACCTGGCTGCGGATCTCCCCCAGCCCGTCGGCAAGTTGATGCGCACCGCCTGCCAACTTGTCGAGGTTGGCGTTGTTGCTCTCGATGAGGTTGGAGGCGTCACGCAGCTTGGCCCCGACCTCGCCGGCCTGATAGGTGGCCTTGGCCTGTTCCAGCACCTCTCCGGTGGGCCTGGTGATGCCGCGAACCTTGTCGATGTTGGGTACCTGACTGACGCGCTGGGCCATCTGCTCCAGATCGGCAAGAGCTTTCGGACTGCGCAGGTCTTGCGGTGACTCGATCAGGATGAACTGCTGCAACGTGCTGCTGACCGGGAAATGCCGGTCCATGGCCTCATAACCGCGGTTGCTCGACGAGTCGGCAGGCAGCAGCTTGCGGTCGTCGTAATTGAACTTGACCATCGCCGCGCAGCCGGCCAATGCGACGAGAATGACGAGGCTCGACACCACGTGCAGCACGGGGCGCCGCACCACGTGGACGCCCGAGCGTCGCCAGAATCGGCCCGTCACGTCCTTGCGGGGCTTGACCCAACCCCGCCGCCCGGCCAGCACCATCAGCGCCGGAAGCATGGTGATCGATGCCAGGAAGCCGAACGCGATGGTCACCGCCAGCGCAGGCCCGACGGTCGCGAAGGCGCCCAGGTGGGCGAAACTCAAGCCCAGGAACGTGATCGCCACCGTCGCCGCCGAGCCCGCGATCACCTCGCCGATCGACTTCAGCGCGGTGGCGACGGCGACGTCGGAGGTGATGCCCTCACGCAGACACTCCTGGTAGCGACTGAAGAGGAAGACGGCATAGTCCGTACCGGCGCCCATCAGCATCGCCGTCATCAAGACGATGGTCTGTGGGCCGAGCCCCAGACCGACCTCGCCCAGGGCCGCCACCACCTGTTGGGCCACCACCATCGAGACGCCGATGGTGAGCAGCGGCATCAGCATCGCGACCAGATTGCGGTAGACCACGATGAGGATGGTCAGCACCAGCACCACGGTCGAGATCTCGATGAGGTGCTGATCGCGCGCCCCGACCTTGTCGATGTCGTCGAACGTCGCCGCCGCACCCACCACGTTCACCGTCAGCGCCGAGTCGCGGGTCGCGTCGTGCACCGTGTCGATGGCGCTGCGGTAGGCCGCCTGACCTCCTCCGGTGCCCATCGTCCCGGACAGGCTGATGGGCAGCGTCCACGCCTTCTTGTCCTCGCTGGTCATCACCTGACGCAGTTCGGGGATGTCGATGAAGTTCTGCGTCGAGGTCACGCTCGAGTTGCCCTTGAGCTTGCCGACCAGATCGCCGTAGGTGGCCTCGTCGGCCGGTGACAACCCGTTCTCGTCGGTAAGCACGACGACGGCGAAGTTGCCCGCGGCCGCCTCGTGGAAGGCGTTCTGCATGTGTTGGCTGGCCACCAGGACGGGCGAGTCGGCCGGCAGCAGGTCCGGCGGGTTCTTCTGGGCGACCACCGTCAGGGGTGGCACCGCCAGCAGCAGCGTCACGGCGAGGCCCACCCACGCCACGATGATCAGCACCGGTCGCCTGACAACCAGCCGACCGAGGACGGCGAAGAACCCGTCGGCGAAGACGCCGCGGGTTCTCAGGCCGTTCAAGAAAGCCAACAAGTTCTGCTACGCGATCCTCACGTCGAGGCGGTTGAACTGGTCGTTGCGGTACTGCTCGACACACGAAGCGCGCCGGATCTTGCCACTGGTGGTGATCGGGATCGCACCCCTGGGCACCAGCACGAGGTCCGCGGCACTGAGCCCGTAGGCCTGCGAGATCGCCGAGGCCACATCGCGTTTGATGTTCAGCAGATTCTCCGCTGCCGCTTCTTCGGTGTCGCCCCGCTTCTTGACCTCGATGATGGCGACGAGCTGTTCGCTGCGGTCCTCTTCGACCGCGATCGCCGCCACGCGTCCGCCGGTGATCTCACCGATCGTGGCTTCGATGTCGTCGGGGTAATGGTTGCGTCCCCGCACGATCAGTAGATCCTTGATGCGCCCGATGATGAACAGTTCGCCGTCGGAGATGAAGCCGAGGTCTCCGGTGCGCAGCCACGGCCCTTCCGGCGTGCCCGCCGACGGGCCGGCCAGGGTGGCCCCGAAGGTGTGCTCGGTCTGCTCGGGCTTCTCCCAGTAACCGATGCAGTTGTTTTCACCGTGCGACCAGATCTCACCGATGGCGCCGGCCTGGACCTCGAGGCGGGTCTCGGGATCGACGATGCGGACCACCGGCGATTCCGGAGTGCCGTACCCGACCAGCTGCGTGCCGGGTCCCGTGCCGGTCCGCTCCGCATGCCCGACCGAGAGCTTCTCGGGTTCGAAGGTGACGACGCTGGGCGGCCCCGGCTCGCCGGTGGCGACATAGAGCGTTGCCTCGGCCAGACCGTAGGACGGCCGCAGCACCTCTTCGCGGAAACCGAATTTGGCGAACCGCGCAGCGAAGCGCCGCAGGGTGGCCTCGTGGACGCGTTCGCTACCGCTCATCACCGCGAGCACGTCGCCCATGTCCAGGCCGGCCATGTCCTCGTCGGTGGTGCGCGCCGCGGCGAGTTCGAAGGCGAAGTTGGGGCCCGCCGTCAGCGCGCGGGGATACCGCGCCATCAGCTGAGGCCAGCGCGCGGGCTTGGCCAGGAACTGCAGTGGTGTGGTGAACACCGTGTGCCAGCCGCCGAGGATCGGGGCGACCACGCCGTGCATCAGCCCCATGTCGTGATAGAACGGCAGCCACGAGACCACCGTGGTGCCCGGGGGCGGCACCTTGCCGAAGTGCGGGAAGAAGTCGCACATCATCTGTTCGAAGTTGGCTGTCAGGTTCCGATTGGTCACCATCACCCCGGCCGGGGTGCGGGTCGATCCGGACGTGTACTGCAGGTAGGCGGTCGCCGGACGGGCCTCACGGGCGCTGATCGCCTTCACCCGGGCGTCGAGATCGAGCGTGTCGACCGCGATGATCGCGGGCTCCGCGCAATCCCCTTGCCGGACCGCGTATTCGGTGACATCCGCGGTGGACGGCGAGGTGGTCAGGATCACCGACGGGCGGCAGTCGCCCAGCACCGCCGACACTCGCTCGTCGTGCACGCCCCCCATCGGCACCGACAACGGAACGGCGATGAAGCCGGCCTGCAGCGCGGCGAGGAACGAGATGACGTATTCGAGGCCCTGCGGAGCCAGGATCACCGCACGGTCCCCTACCGAGCCGTTCTGCCGCAGGACGTGCGCCAGTCCTCGCACCTTGCGGTACAGCTGCGCCCAGGTCAGCGGGACGGGCACGCCCTCGGGATCGTGATCGTAATCCAGATACGTGTAGGCAACGTCGTCGGGCTGCAGGCTGGCGCGTTCCCGCAGCACACCAATCAGCGTCGTATCGGTCATCGAATTCAGCCTTTCTCAGCTGTTCCAGTCGATTTCGGCGGTGAGATCGAACTCGGCGAGGGTCTTTGCCGCCAGTTCGGCCAGTCTGGCCTTCGAATTGTGTTCTCCCGCTTGGTATCCGGTGATCCCGATGGACACCTTGCCGCCCACGCGGGCGGACACCAGCACCAGTTGCCCGGCGGCGTCCTCCAACTCCTGGCCAGTGGTGCCCTGATCGACACCGCGGAACACGATGTACTCGGCCTCGGTGCCGTCCACGCATGTCACGTCGGACGGAAGATCGCCGAGGTTGGAGCACGACACCGGCAGATCACCAGACGCGAGGAAGCCGTCGGCGACCCGTTTCAGCAGCCGCTTGGGCACCAGCGGGGTCAGCGGCAGTAGTTTGAGAGTTTCGTCGGGCGTGTCGCGCATGGTCTTGAACGCCTGCCGGATGACACCACGGACGCCGGACTGGTCGGTGGTGACCGGCAGCGGGTCGACGCACGCGGTCGCCAGCGACATCGCGTTGGCCCGCGTGTCGCCTTCGGTGCGGTCGTTTACCGCGATCAGCAGCGTGACGTCGCCGTCGGCGCCACAACGTCCCATCCGCTCCCCGAGCCTCGCCGCGAAACCGGCCAGCATCGAATAGCTGTTACCGCCAACGGCTTCCGCTCGGGCGTTCCAGTCGGCCAGGTCGACGAACACCGAGATCGTCGGCAGCACAATCGGTTTGTCGCCGTCGGGCACCACCGGCTTCGAAACCGCGGGCGCGGCCTCGTCGGGGTTCTGCCCGCGCAGCTGCTTGACCGCGTCGGCGACGATGCGGGCGACCTCGGGCAAGCTCGACGCGGTCTCCCTGACATCGCGCAGTATCGCCCGCCGCCGCGTGCGGGAGTTCGGCGGTGGGTAGCCGAGATCGGGGCGCCTGCCTGCGATCGCGTCGGCGATCACCATCACTCCCCCGACGCCGTCACCGAGGCAGTGCGAGGCCACCACTGTTACCGCGGTCGAACCGTCGGTCACCGGCAGCACGCCGAGATGCCAGCCGGGCCCGTTCTCGGGATCGATCGGCAGCTGGGCCCGCTCGTCGAGCCAGTCGCCGATCTGCGCCCGCGGGCGCGGCTCGGCGACGTCAAGCGGAGCCTGGGGTCCCAGCGCGGACACCCAGCGGTACCGGCCGAACGGCAACGGGGAGCGCTCGATTCGGCGGCCGAAGAGCCCGCCGCCGAAGTTCTGGTGGAATCGGCGCAGCCCGTCGAAGTCGATCGGGTGGTCGTACACCCATGTGCACTGCATGACCTGGATCCGGCCGGTGGCGCGCATGGTCCGCACCGCCGCCTCGTCCCACAACGCGAGGTGCTGCTCCGGCCGACCACCGACCGGTGAGGTCGATGACCGTGTCGGGGAATGAGATTGAGTCATCGGACGCCCTACTCGATCTTGCCGGTGAGTTCGAACCCCGCGAGGGTTTCGCCGACCAGGCTGTGCAGCCACGGCGTGGAGTTCTCCGCGCCCGGTTGGTAACCGACGATGCTCAGCGAGATGGTGCCGCCCACCCCACAGGCGACCACGGTGAGCAGGCCGCAGCGTTGCTCGATGGCCTGGCGGGTGGCGTACCGGTCGACCCCGCGGAAGTAGACGTAGTCGGCCTCGGTGCCGTCGGCCATCGCCAGCGCGGACGGGACGTCGCCCATGTTGGAGCAGGACACGGGCAGGTCGGCGGCGAAACCGAACACCACGTCGGCCATTTTGCGCACCGCCCGCTTCGGGATGAACGGGGTCAGCGGCAGCAGCACCAGGGTCTCGTCGGGCGCATCGCGCGCGGTGGCGATGCCCTGTTTGATCGCGGCGCGGGCTTCGGTGAGATCGGTGGTCACCACAGTCGGGTCGATTGCGACATTGACCAGCCGAACCGCGTTGGCGCGGGAGTCCCGATCAAGGGTGCGATCATTCTGCGGGATGTTGAGCGTCACCAAACCGTCGGTGGCACGCACCCGCCCCATCGACTCCGCGAGCTTCGCCGCGAATCCTGCGACCAGCGAATAGCTGTTGCCACCAAGGGTTTTCGCGCGAAGGTTCCAATCCTCATGGCTGAGGTACACGGTGACCGCAGGCATGTACACGCGTTCATCTGCCCCCGAGACCACTCGGGGCCGCGCTGCACTCGACCGGGCGATGTCGTCACGCCGACTGCGGGCGAGCTTGACCGCGGCCCGCAGGGTACGGGCCAGCTCAGGCGTCCCCCGCAGCGTGTCCAGCAGATCCGCCCCGATCGCCCGCCAACGGGTACGCGACCCTGGCAGTGGATGGCCGAAGTCGGTCTTGTTGCCGTACACCGCATCCAACACGGTGAGGATGCCCGCGCCGCCGTCACCCAGGCAGTGCGAGCCCACCAGGCTGATCGCGGTCGAGCCGTCGCGCATCGGCAGCACGCCCATGTGCCAGCCCGGGCCGTGCTCGGGATCCAGAGGCATCGACGAACGCTCGTCCACCCATCGGCCCAAATCCGCGCGGTCCCGTGGTTCGGCGATGTCCAGGCGCGCCTGGGGACCCAGTGCGGAGACCCAATGGTGTCGGCCGAAAGGCACCGGCGAGCGCTCGATCCGCCTGCCGCACAACCCATATCCGATCGCCTCGTGGAACCGTCGAAGGCCGTCGTAGTCGACCGGTCGTTCGTAGATCCACACGCACTGCACGACGGCCTCCTGGCCGGTGGCGCGAAGGCCCAGGAACATCGCCTGGTCGGTGAACTCGAGCCGGTGATCGCCCATGCTCATGCGGTTTTCAGGTCGAAGTCGTCGACATCGGTGAACGGCCGCACCGCGTCGTGGCCCTCGATCACCCGCAGGTAGGCCGCTTTCATCGCGTCGAGGTAGCGCAGCACCGATTCCCTGGCGATCGGATTGCTCGGGAACGCAGCGGTCACCGTGGTCCGGTCTTCGACCCGGTTGACCCACATGCCGACCTGGTAGGCCGACCGGGAATCGCTGTAGATGGTGCCGCCGAGGCGCTGCCACTCACCGATCACCCCGGGTGAGAGCAGACCGGCATCCAGATACGACAGCATCGGTACGCCCGGATCGGGAGGGCGGATGCCGCTCTGCGGATCGGCCAATTCGAGCACCCGCTCGAACGGAACATGCGCCAGATCCATCCCGCCGTCGAACGACAGCTGTGCGGCCCGGGCCGTCGCCGCGAACGACGCCGTCGACACCGGCACCGTGATCGGCACCAGCCCGGTGAACCAGCCCGTCGTCATGAACTCGGCCTCGGTGCGCCGAGTGGTCGTCGGTGTGATGACGCTGTAGGTCTCGGCACCGGTCAGCGCGTACTGGGCCAGCGCCCCGCAGGCAAAGACCCCACCGCTGAATCGTGCGCCCGCCGCCATGCAGGCCGACTCGAACCGGTCGCCCTGCTCCTTGTCGAGCAACTCCACGGTGACGACGTCCCCGGTGTACGGCAACGACGGATCTCCCAGGGGTAACGGAAAGCGTGGCAGCGTCCCGTCATTGGCCTCCAGGAAGCTCATCCAGTCGCGGATCTCCGGTGAATCCCCGTCGAGCCCGGCGGTGAACTCCCGCTGTTGTACGCAGTACCGGTCGTAGCTGCCTGCCTCCGGCAGCTGCAGCGGTGCCGCCCCGTGCACCAGCGCGTGGTACATCATGTGGATCTCGACGAAGGCCAAACCCATGAACATGGCATCGGTGTGGACGTGGTCGACGCTGATGTAGATCGTGAAATGTGCAGGGCGCTGGATGATTCCGAAGTGGAAGCAGTCCCACTGCCACGGATCGGGGGTGGCCAGGACGTGGTCGCGCCACTGGTGCGCCGACATCTCACCGTGCTGGGTCGGCACGAACTTGATGTCGCGCGGGTTGTCCACCTTGTGGCGGACGATGCGATCGTCGTCGGTGTACTCGAACCAGCTGTGGAACGTGTCGTGGCGGCGCAGGTACGCGTTGATCACGTGCGTCATCGCACGGACGTCGCAGCGGCCGGGGATGTCCCACGCCGGGACGTTGAGCCGGGCCATGTCGGTACCGTGCGACCGATGCTTGCGGTATGCCAGCAGATGTTGTTCCTGCTGGTAGCTCACCGGCACGTCGCTGACCGGCGCCTCCCGAACCTTGGCCACCGAGGCCCGCGACGGGTGCCACGACACCAGCTCGCCGGGTTCACCGGCCCAGTCGTGGATCGGCTTCATCGCAACCACTGGACATCTCCTGTCTCGACGACAGCGCTGGACGGTATGCGTGATCCTGCGGCAGCTGCCATCACGACGGAACCGCTACGGGCGACTCAGGGGCCAGGGCGTCGCAGAGACGCTCGGCGAGAACCCGGACCGTGCTGATATCCGTTGCCCCGATTCGAATTCCGGTTTCCGCCTCGATCCGGGTGCGCACCTCAAGGGTGCCAAGCGAATCGAGACCGTACTCGGCCAGCGGGCGGTCGGGATCGACCGCGCGACGCAGGATCAGGCCGATCTGCTCGGCGATCATGCGGCGCATCCGGGCCTGCCATTCGCCCCGGGGCAGTGCGTGTAGCTCGGTGAGGAAAGCGCTGCCGCCGCCCCGGTTGCCGCCCGCGGACCGGAACGCCTCGGCGAAGCGGCTGTTCTGCGCGAAGGCGGCGAGCCACGGTGTTCCGACCACCGGCGCGTAACCGCTGTAGGCGCGGTCGTGGCGTAGCAGCGTGGAGAACGCGTGGGCGCCTTCCTCGGGTGAGATCGCGGCTCCCGAGTCCTCGGCCAGGCCCGTGCCGCGACCGATCTGCGACCACGGTCCCCACGCGATCGCCAGTGCGGGCAGCCCCTGGCTGCGTCGCCAGTGCGTGAACGCGTCCAGCCAGCTGTTGGCCGCGGCGTACGCGCCTTGCCCGGGCGAGCCGACCAGCGCTGCGGCCGAGGAGAACGAGCAGAACCAGTCCAGCGATTGCTTGCGGGTGGCCTGATGCAGGTTCCAGGCACCGTAAACCTTGGGCGCCCAGTCTCTTTCGACGAGTTCGTCGGTGATGTTGGCGAGCACGGCATCGTCGACGACCGCGGCGCCGTGCAGCACACCGCGCAATGGCAAGCCGGTGGCGCACGCCGCCTCCACGAGGCGAACGGCGGTGGCCGGTTCGGCGATGTCGCCGAGTTCGACGGCGACCTCGGTGCCGGCCCCGCGGATCCGTTCGATCACGGCCTGCGCTCCGGGTGTCGGCGCGGACCGGCCGTTGAGCACGATCCGACCGCAGCCCGCGGCCGCCAGTGTCTCGGCGAGGAACAACCCGAGACCGCCGAGGCCTCCCGTGATCACGTAGGCGCCGTCCCGCTGGAACACCGGAGCCTCTTCCGGCGGCACCACGGCCGAGATCTGACCTCCGTGCGGGATGTCGAGCACCAGCTTGCCGGTGTGCTCGGCCGCACCCATCACGCGGATGGCGGTGGCGCCGTCCTGCAACGGGTAGTGCGTGGTCTGCGGCAACGGCAGTGTGCCGTCGGCGATGCGCTGGTAGCAGACCTCGAGCAACCGGCGCACGGTATCGGGCTCGGTCAGCGCCAGCAGGGCCAGGTCGACGGCGTAGAACGACAGGTTGCGGCGGAACGGGAACAGCCCCATCCGGGTGTCGCCGTAGATGTCGCGCTTGCCGATCTCGATGAACCGGCCGCCGAAGGACAGCAGTTCCAGACCGGCCCGCTGGGCCGCGCCGGTGAGCGAGTTGAGCACGATGTCCACGCCGTAGCCGTCGGTATCGCGGCGGATCTGCTCGGCGAAGTCGATGCTGCGCGAATCGTAGACATGCTCGATGCCCATGTCGCGCAACAGGTCCCGCCGTGATTCACTGCCTGCGGTGGCGTAGATCTCGGCACCGACCGCACGCGCCATGGCGATGGCCGCCAGCCCTACCCCACCCGTCGCGGAGTGGATGAGCACCTTGTCGCCGGCCGACATCCTCGCCAGGTCATGCAGGCTGTACCACGCGGTCGCGTGCGCACTGGGGACGGCGGCCGCGCGGTTCATCGGCACGCTCGGCGGCAGCGTGACAGCGAGATTGGCGTCGCAGGTGACGAACGTCGACCACGCCCCGTCTGCCGAGATCCCGCCCACGCGGTCCCCGACCTGATGGCTGACGACACCCGCACCCACCGCAGTGACCACACCTGAGAAGTCGGCGCCCAGCTTCGGCAGCCGGCCCTCGAAGCTGGGATACCGGCCGAAAGCCACGAGCACGTCGGCGAAGTTCAGGTTGGACGCGGTGACCGACACCTCGATCTGTCCGGGCCCCGGCGCCAACCGCTCGAACGCGGCCAGCTCCAGCGACTGGATGTCACCAGGTGTGCGGATCTGCAGCCGCATGCCCTCGCGGGCGGGGTTGATCACGGCGCTGCGGCGTTCCTCGGGCCGCAGCGGACCCGGAACCAGCCGTGCCACATACCAATTGCCGCCGCGCCAGGCGGTCTCGTCCTCGTCGGAGCCGGACACCAGTTGCGCCACCACCCGGGCGGCGTCGGTGTAGTCGTCGACATCGATCTGGCTGGCCTGCAACCGCGGATGCTCCATGCCGATCACCCGGATCAGGCCGCGCAGCCCCGCCTCTTCCAGGTTGACCGTGTCCTCGGCCAGCACCGTCTGGGCATTGCGGGTCAGCACGTGCAGTCGCGGCGGTTCCCCGTGCACCTCGGGCAGCTCGCGTGCGATGTGCACCAGGTGGCGCACGGTGTCGCCGCCGCGGATGCCGGACTGTTCATCCGTGGCGCCGCTGCGCGGCGCGGTCACCACGAGCACGTCGCTGAACGGCCGGGCCGCGAGGTGTTCGCGCAGCCGCTCGGCGCGGGCTGCGTGATCGGAGTGCTGCGGCCACGCCATGGTGGTGACCTCGACGTCGTGGGTCTTGAGCGCATCGGCCAGCTTGGTCGCCATCAGATCGGCCGCGTCGGACATGCTGATCAGCAGCCAGCGTCCCGGATCGCTGAAATCCTCTTCCGGCAGCTCCTGACCGCGCCATTCGACGGCCAACAGACGTTCGTTGAGCGTGCGCTCACGCTGCCCACTCGCCGATACGCCGGTGCCGAGCTGCAGCCCGGCGATCGCAAGCAGCACGGCACCCTGCTCGTCGAACAGATCGATGTCGACCGACACGCCCGTCGGGGTGGTCTCGGTGATCCGGGCGAGGCAATAGCGCACATTGCGGGTCGACCCATGGGCCCGCAGCCGGCGTACACCGAGCGGCAGCATCAGCGCACCGGTGCGGTCGTCGCGCAGCTGCGGATGCGCACCGACGGCCTGAAAGCAGGCATCCAGCAGCGCGGGGTGGATGCCGTACACGCCCTGCTGTGACCGGATCGAACCCGGCAGCGCCACTTCGGCGAGCACTGTATCGCCGTGCGGCGCACCGACATACGCCGCGACCAGACCGGAGAACGCGGGGCCGTACTGGATGCCGCGGTCGCTGTAACCGGCGCGCATCTCGGCGCCCTCGATCCGCTGCGGGTGGGCGACGAACAGCGCGTCGACGTCGTAGGACGGCGCAGTCGCCGCGCTGTCGTCGAGCAGCAGACGGGCGCCGCTGCGACGCACCTGCTCACCCTCCTGCAGGGTGTCCACCGCGAAGCCGGCGGCGCCGGGCCCGGTCACGGTGGCGGCCGCCGACACCAGCGTCTGCTCCTCGAGCAGCAGCATCTGGTCGAACGTGATGTCGTTCACCTCGGCGTCGTCGCCGAGCACGGCGCGTCCGGCGGCCAGCGCCATCTCGCAGTACGCGGCACCCGGAAGTGCGGCGATGTTGTGCACCTGGTGATCGCCCAGCCATGGCTGCGTTGCGGTGCCGACATCGGCCTGCCAGACGTGGCGTTCGGGTTCCTCCGCGAGTCGCACGTGGGCACCGAGCAGCGGATGCACTGCCAGCACGGCTCCGCCGGGGGCGAGCTCATTGGGGTCACGGGTGAGGATCAACTGCCGCCGGTTCCAGGTGGGCAAAGGCGCGTCGACCAGCAGGCCCTGGGGGTAGAGCACCGAGAAGTCGACACGCGCACCCGCGGCATGCACGTCGGCCACCACCGGCAGCAGGCCGTTGGGCAGTACCTGGTCGCGGCGCAGGCTCGCCAGGGCGACGTGTGGGATGTCGAGCGCACGGGCGGTCTGATCCACGGCGTGGGTCAGCAGCGGATGCGGCGCAAGTTCGGTGAACACCCGGAAGCCGTCCTCGAGGGCGGCCTGTACCGCGGCGGCGAAGCGCACCGTGTGCCGCAGGTTGTCCACCCAGTAGTCGGCGTCCCAGTCGGCAAGGTCCCGTGGGTCGTACAGGGTGGCCGAGTAGTACGGGATGGTCGGTTCGGCGGGGTCGAGATCGTCGAGTTCGTCGGCGAGCTGGTCGAGGATCGGGTCGACCTGCGGCGTGTGGGACGCGACGTCGACGGCCACCTCGCGGGCCATGATGTCGCGGCTCTCCCACTCGGCTACCAACGCACGGATCGACTCCTTCGCACCGCCGACCACGGTCGACTTGGGCGATGCCACCACGGCCAGAACCACGTCGTTGACACCGCGGGCGGCCAGCTCCGAAAGCACCTGCTGGGCCGGCAACTCGACCGATGCCATCGCACCCGCACCGGCGATGGTCGACATCAACCGCGAGCGTCGGCAGATGACCTTGACACCGTCGTCGAGCGACAACACCCCGGACACGACCGCCGCGGCGACCTCACCCATCGAGTGTCCGACGACCGCGCCCGGCTCGACGCCGCGGGCCCGCAACGTCGCCGCCAAGCCGACCTGGACCGCGAACACCGTGGGCTGGACCCGGTCGATTCCGGTCACCACGTCTGCTGCCGTCATGGCCTCGGTCACGGAGAACCCGGACTCCCGCGCGATCAGGGGTTCGAGCTCGGCGACGGCTGCGGCGAATGCGGGCTCGGATGTCAGAAGTCCCGCACCCATCCCAGCCCATTGCGAGCCCTGGCCCGAGAACACCCACACCGGTCCGCGATCGCCCTGCGCGACCGCGGCCTCATAGGGCATCTCGCCGTCGGCGATCTCCCGCAGTCCGGCGATGAGGCCGGCTCCGTCCTCGGCGAGCACCGCGGTGCGCACCGACCGGTGTGCCCGGCGGCGGGCCAGGGTGTAGGCCAGATCGGTCACGTCGACGTCGGGGCGGTCGGTCAGCCACTCGGCCAGGCGCCCCGAGGTCCGCCGCAGCTCATCGGCCGACGTCGCCGACAGTGCGAACAACGACGAACCGCTCGGCTTCGGGTCGCGGCGTTCGGTGGCGGTGGCATTGGGCGCCTGCTCGAGCACGGCGTGCACGTTGGTCCCGGACAACCCGTAGGAGGACACCGCGGCACGACGCGGGTAAGCGTCGGAGCCGGGCCAGGCGACCGTGGCCTGCGGCACGAACAGCCCGGTCTCGATGCAGGCCATCTGATCGGGCAGCTGGGTGAAATGCAGATTGGGTGGCACCGTGGCGTGCTGTAGGGCCAGCACGGCCTTGATGAGACCGACCGCGCCGGACGCCGACTGGCTGTGGCCGAAGTTGGTTTTCGACGAACCAAGCGCGCACGCCGCCGACGTTCCGTAAACCGTTGCCAGGCTTGAATATTCGATCGGATCGCCGACCGGAGTGCCGGTGCCGTGAGCCTCCACGAGCCCGACGGTGGCCGGGTCGACACCGGCCACCGACAGCGCCGAACGGTAGACCGCGACCTGTGCGTCGCGCGACGGCGTTGCGATGTTGACGGTGTGGCCGTCCTGATTGGCCGCGGTGCCGCGGACGACGGCCAGGATGCGGTCGCCGTCGCGTTCGGCGTCGGCCAGTCGCTTGAGCAGCAGCACCGCGGACGCTTCGCCGGACACGAAACCGTCGGCTGCCACGTCGAAGGCATGGCAGCGGCCGGTCGGCGACAACATGCCCTGCGCCGAACCCGAGGCCAGTTTTCGCGGCTCGAGCACGATGCACACGCCACCGGCCAACGCCAGGTCGCTCTCGCCATCGTGCAGGCTGCGGCACGCGTTGTGCACCGCGAGCAGGCCCGACGAGCAGGCCGAGTCGACCGAGTAGGCCGGGCCGTGCGCGCCGAGGTGGTAGGCGATGCGGCCGGAGGCGAGGCTGAAGTTGTTGCCGGTGAAGCCGTACGGCCCCTCGATGGAGTGGGCGTCGGCCGCGAGGAGCTGGTAGTCGCCGTGGGTCAGGCCCATGAATACGCCGGTCAGCGATCCGGCGAGGGTCGCGGGGTCGATACCGGCGTGCTCGACGGCTTCCCACGCGGTTTCCAGAAGCAACCGGTGCTGCGGGTCGATGGCCGTGGCCTCGCGGTCGCTGATGCCGAAGAAGTCGGCATCGAATCCGGCGACGTCGTCGAGGAATGCGCCCCACTTGGACACCGACCGCCCGGGCACACCGGGTTCGGGGTCGTAATACTCCTCGGCGTCCCAACGATCCGTCGGTACGGTGGTGACAAGGTCGTCGCCGCGTAGCAGGGCCTGCCACATCTGTTCTGGGGAATCGATACCGCCAGGCAGACGGCAGGCCATTCCGATGACAGCTACCGCAGTGACTGGTGCCTCAACCACCAATTTCAACCTCTTTCAAGACGTCTACGCAGACAATTCGGGACGAGCGCCAGTGCTGCGACACCGAAGGGCGAAGACGCCTCGCGCTCCCGCCCGGACCTCGCCGCCCGGCGTCCGGCCGACGAGTTCGTCGGGCGAACACGTCCGATCGGGGCGAACCGGCAACTGGGGTTTCCAGCCACACGGTCACCTCTCTCGATACCGGCGACGAACGAACTAAGAAGTGCCAAAAAATAGTGCTCGATGCGTCAACGTCGACGCACGCTACCTGATCCCGCATCCATTCGGAATGTTGCCAATCCGAGTGCGTAGCGTAGCGCTTCGCCTGTGGGCAATGTTGGAAACAATGGATCGCAAAAATGCTGACATTCCTCCACGGCGCCCTCTGCCGCACCCGCACGTCGGTCGGTTACGTTCGGCACGAGTGTCGGGAAGTCATCGCCGACCCCTTGTCGCGCGTAATGGAATACGCTGCACCACAATAGTTTTACGAATCTGCGCCCAGAGGTGACGTCGTTCGACGGGCCGTGCATCAGCACCTCGCGAGTGCGCGCGCACGCGTAATTGATGGGCTCCGTGCTGTCAACGGCGCGACTCCTCGGCATCCGAATCGCTATTGCTAAGCAATACTCAGCTGATTCTAAGGAAAGTGACAGAGAGTTTGCTGTTCACTCATTCGCAAACTTCGAATTCCACAGTGGAGCAAATATGCAACACATGCTGAACACGCATTTAATATGCCTGCCTAATTGATAGCTGACTGTGCAGTCGACAAGTCTTGTATCCGTCGTTGCGCATGCAATGACCTGTGACAACCTCATCTCCGCGCGGCTGCCGGGGCGAGGTGGACACCGTCGGCGTTCGCCATGGCACCCGCCCGGCCCTATGCCGGATCCAGCGGCCGTCATGCGCAATTAACCCAGAGGGCAAATCCGCCCCCGCCGGGGAGGCTTCGCTCATGCCACGCCGGCCCGAGGCGCGGTAAACCCAAACGTGAGATAGATCACTGGGCGGTGTGTCGCGTTACACCGGCCACCAAAATCGTCACAACGCCGGACAGCGGCCCCCGCGGATGCAGGTCAGCCGGCGACCGGCTTGGACAGCTCGAACGGGCCCGAACCGAAGTCGGGCACCGGCTGGTAGCCGCGGCGGCGCGCCGCCGCGACGTCCTTGCGGATGACCGCGTTGAGGGCGACGAACGCTGTCATGTCGAGCACCATCGGGGTGACCAGCCGGTTGTGCACAAATCCGATCGCCAGGCCACTGGCCGGGTCCGCCCATCCCACCGACCCGCCCATGCCGACGTGCCCGAAACCGGGCATGACCCCGAACGGCACAGAGTGGTACCCGAGATGGAACGACAGCGGCACGACCAGATTGCGGTCGCGCTGCAGCGCCGACGGCCCGGTGAGACGGGCGACCGTTTCGGCGGAGAGGAATTCGACGCCCTCGAACCGGCCGGCGTTGGCGATCGCGCCGTACATCCTGGCCAGCCCGCGCGCTGTCGCGACCCCGTTGGCGGCCGGTATCTCGCTGTCCAGGAATGGGGTTTCGCCCCGGATCAGTGACATCACGCCGGGTACGTACATCGAGCCGAAGGCGCCGGAGCGAGCCAGCCCCGCCAACTTGGGTGCGACGAAGTCGAAAAGGTGATTGGGCCAGCGCCGCTGGGGCGCGAGAATCTGCGCCGCACGCGTGGGCGCACCGACGGGAGGCCTGCCCAGATGCAGACCGTCGGTGCGCAAGGGCTCGGCCAACTCGGCCCGCATCAGATCGCGCATACCCTGGCCCGTGACGGCCCGGGCCAAGCCCGACAGCAGCCAGCCGTAGGTCAGTGCGTGGTAGGCCGGCTTGTCGAACAGCACCGCACTGACCGGGGACGCCGCGATGCGCTCCTCCATCAGCCTGGGGTTCAACAGCTCGGTCAGGCTCACCCCGTTGAGCTGTGACAGGCCGGCGCGGTGCGCCATGACCTGCCGGACGGTGATACCGGCCTTGCCGTTCTCACCGAACTCCGGCCAGTACGCGCACACCGGGGTGTCGTAGTCGAGCAGGCCGCGGTCGACGAGTCGGTGGATGACCGTCGACGCCATCCCCTTGGTCGCCGAGAACACCATCGCGCCGGTGTCGGCTGTCCAGAACTCGGTGCCCGCACGGTCGGAGAATCCGGTCCAGACGTCGACGACGGGCTCACCGTCCTGGAACACCGCCAGCGCGCCGCCGCCGAACCGGCGGCCGGGGAACAGCTGCGAAAAGGCCCGCAGGGTGCAGCCGAAATTGGCGTCCGCAGCACCTTGGACGCCGTGCGGGAGCGCGACGCTGCGTCCCCGACAGTCACTGTCCGACACAGCTCCGAATTTACCTGGAACCCCGGCTAACTACTGCCGTGTTACCGATCTGTTAACGCCATTCGGCCCGAACGTCACCCCATCGGCTTGTCGTCGACCTTGAAGTCGATGTTGACCTTGCCGTCCTTGACCGCTTTGACGGTCGCGGTGACGCCGTATTTGGTGCCATTGCCAGCGGTCAGCACGCAATGCTGGGTGGCGCCCACTTTGCCCGCGATGCCGTCGTCGCATGTCACTGACTTGGCCTTTTTCTTGGCCGCCGCTTCCAGCCTGTCCTTGGCCATGGATTGCAGCTCGGTCTTCGACACAGTCGGCTGGCTACCGCCGCTGCATCCGGTGAGCAGCACGCCGGCGACCGCGGTGCCGGCCACCAGGAGGCGCAGCGTGGAGTTCACACGTGACATTCGGTTCGAACCGCCCTTCGGTTGCTGTCGGTGGCCATCATTGCGCCGCGTCGAGTATCTGCTGCGCAGCCAGAGCCGGTGTCAGTTCGCCGTCGCGTACCTGGCGCTCCACCTGCGCCCGGATGCCACGCACGTTCGGGTTGGACAGCAGCCGGTCGAGCACGGCGTCGCGGACCATCGACCAGGTCCAGTCGACCTGCTGCTCGCGGCGCCGCTTGTCGAACTCCCCCGCGTCGCTGAGCACCTGCCGGTGCTTGAGCACCGTGTCCCACAGCTCGGCCAGGCCGTCGCCGGTCAGTGCGCTCATCGTGAGAACTGGTGGGCGCCAGAGAGATTCGCGTGGATAGAGCAAGCGGATGGCCCCGGTGAGTTCACGCGCGGCCTGCTTGGCCTCGACGGCGTGTTCCCCGTCGGCCTTGTTCACCACGATGACGTCGGCGAGCTCCAGCACACCCTTCTTGATGCCCTGCAGCTGATCTCCCGTGCGGGCCAGTGTGAGGAACACGAACGTGTCGACCATGTTGGCCACGGCGACTTCGGACTGCCCCACCCCGACCGTTTCGACCAGGATGACGTCGTAGCCGGCGGCCTCCAGCAGCACGATGGTCTCGCGGGTGGCCTTCGCGACCCCGCCGAGTGTCCCCGATGTCGGCGACGGCCGGATGTAGGCGTCCGGGTGCACCGCCAGCCGCGCCATGCGGGTCTTGTCTCCCAGGATGGAGCCGCCGGTGCGCGTCGAGGACGGATCGACCGCCAGCACTGCCACTCGGTGGCCGGCCTCGATGAGGTGCATGCCGAGGGCTTCGATGGTGGTCGACTTGCCGACACCGGGCACCCCGGTGATCCCGACGTGCATGGCCGTGCCCGCGAACGGCGTGAGTTCGAGCAGCAGCTGCTGGGCCTGATCCCGATGATCGGCCCGGGTCGATTCGACCCGGGTGATGGCCCGCGCCAGCGCGGCGCGGTCACCATCCCGGATCGCGGCGGCGAGATCCTTAACCGTGTCGGCCACTAGTTCAGCTGATAGCCGAGCCGATCAGCCAGCTTCTGCAGCAGGCCGATGGCCGCGTCGGCGATCACCGTGCCGGGCGGGAAGATCGCGGTCGCGCCGGCCTCGTACAACTCGTCGAAGTCGCCGGGCGGGATGACGCCGCCGACCACGATCATGATGTCGGGTCGACCCACCTCGGCCAGCGCATCCCGCAGCGCAGGCACCAGGGTGAGATGCCCGGCGGCCAGCGACGACACCCCGACGACGTGCACGTCGTTGTCGGCGGCCTGGCGGGCCACCTCGTCGGGAGTCGAGAACAGCGAGCCCACGTCGACGTCGAAGCCGATGTCGGCGAACGCCGTCGCGATCACCTTCTGCCCGCGGTCGTGGCCGTCCTGACCCATCTTGGCCACCAGGATGCGGGGACGGCGTCCGTCCGCCTCGGCGAATTTCTCCACCAATTCCGTTGCGGTGCTCACGTTCCCGGCCTTTCCGACCTCGTCGCGGTAGACGCCGGCGATGGTGCGGATTTCGGCCCGGTGCCGGCCGTACACCTTCTCCAGGGCGTCGGAGATCTCACCGAGGGTGGCTTTGGCACGTGCGGCGTCGATCGCCAGGGCGAGCAGGTTGTTGCCCAGCCCGTCCTCGCCGGTGACACCGGTTTCGCCTGCGGCGCGGGCAAGTTCGGCCAGCGCGGCCTGGGTGGCGGCCTCGTCACGCTCGGCGCGCAGCCGCTCGAGTTTGGCGATCTGCTCGGCACGCACACGCGAGTTCTCGACCTTGAGGACCTCGATCTCCTGATCCTCGTCGACCTGGTACTTGTTGACGCCGATCAGGGGCTGGGCACCGGAGTCGATACGGGCCTGGGTCCGTGCCGCGGCTTCTTCGATGCGCAGCTTCGGGATGCCGTCGCTGATGGCCTGCGCCATGCCGCCGTGTTCGGCGACTTCCTTGATGTGGGCGCGGGCCTTCTCGGCGAGCTGGTGGGTCAGCCACTCGACGTAGTACGAACCGCCCCACGGGTCGATCGGCCGGGTGGTGCCCGACTCCTGCTGCAGCAGCAGCTGGGTGTTGCGGGCGATGCGGGCCGAGAAGTCGGTGGGCAGCGCCAGCGCCTCGTCGAGCGCGTTGGTGTGCAGCGACTGGGTGTGCCCCTGGGTGGCGGCCATGGCCTCGATGCAGGTTCTGGCGACGTTGTTGAACACGTCCTGCGCGGTGAGCGACCAGCCGGAGGTCTGCGAGTGCGTGCGCAGCGACAGGGACTTGTCGTTCGTGGCGCCGAACTGGGCCACCAGCTCGCTCCACAGCAGCCGGCCCGCGCGCAGCTTGGCCACCTCCATGAAGAAGTTCATCCCGATGCCCCAGAAGAAGCTCAACCGCGGCGCGAACTTGTCGATGTCGAGGCCGGCGTCCAGGCCGGCCTTGATGTACTCGACGCCGTCGGCCAGGGTGTAGGCCAACTCCAGATCGGCGGTCGCACCGGCCTCCTGGATGTGATAGCCCGAGATCGAAATGCTGTTGAACTTCGGCATTTTCGCGCTGGTGTAGCCGAAGATGTCGGAGATGATCCGCATCGACGGTTTCGGCGGGTAGATGTAGGTGTTGCGGACCATGAACTCTTTGAGGATGTCGTTCTGGATGGTCCCGGCGAGCTTCTCCGGCGGCACACCCTGCTCCTCGGCGGCCACCACGTACAGCGCGAGGATCGGCAGCACCGCACCGTTCATGGTCATCGACACGCTCACGGTGGACAGGTCGATGCCGTCGAACAGCTGCCGCATGTCGAGGATGGAGTCGATGGCCACGCCGGCCATGCCGACATCGCCCTGCACCCGCGGATGGTCCGAGTCGTAGCCGCGGTGGGTCGCCAGGTCGAAGGCCACCGACAGGCCCTTCTGACCGGCCGCGAGGTTACGCCGGTAGAACGCGTTCGATTCGGCAGCGGTGGAGAAACCAGCGTACTGGCGGATGGTCCACGGCTGGTTGACGTACATCGTCGGATAGGGCCCGCGGACGAACGGCGGGGCACCCGGGAAGCTGTCCAGCGGGTATCCGGCCTCGACCACGGCGTCCCGGTCGGCGGCGATGTAGACCGGCTTGACGTCGATGCCTTCCGGGGTGGCCCAGGTCAGCTGCTCGGGGGCGTACCCGTGGGCGGCCGCGGCCTCGGCCACGTGGATTTCGACGGCCTGCGGGGTGGCCGGCTCGCCGGTGCCCTCGCCGCGCAGCGGTACCTCGGCGAAGCTGCCGATCGGGGTGGCGGACGGGGCCGGGCTGCCGGCAACATCGTTCAGAGTCATATCAGGCCCCCAGTCCGGTGAGCAGGTTCGCCAACACTTCTACCGCATTGATCTTCGCGGTCAGGTATCCGTCGGGTTTCGAGTCGGCTTGCGCGACAGCCTTTTCCGGCCCGGCCAGCAGAACCTCGCCCACCCCGGCCGCCCGTGCGGCCGCCACCACCGCGGCGGCCTCGGCGCCGTAACGGGCATCGGTGCCGCACAACACCGCGACGCTCGGCGAGCCGGCCTCCGTGACCGCCGCGGCGACGCTCGCGGCCTCGACAGTGCCGGGGTTGACGGCCTCGATACCGCCCGATGCCAGCAGGTTGTTCGCGAAGGTGGTGCGGACGTTGTGCTCGGCCAACGGGCCCAGCGGCAGCAGCAGCACCCGGGGGCGGGCGCCCGTGCCGACCAGGAACGCATCGGAGCGGTCGCGCAGGTCTTCGAACCCGGCCGCGTAACGCGCCCAGCCCACGACTGAATCTGCCTGTGCGAGGACAGGTTCGGCGAGGTTCGGGAACTCGTTGACCCCGGTGATCGCGGTGCGGCGATGGGCGATGTCGTCGGAACGCCGCCCGGCCACCTCGGCGATCTCGGCCTTCAGGTAATCCTGCGCCGCCACGAATCCGCCGCGGGATTCGATCTGCTGGAAATGCTTCCAGGCCTGCTCGGCGAGCTGGGCGGTGAGATCCTCGACGAACCAGGATCCACCGGCCGGGTCGAGCACCTGTCCCAGGTGCGACTCCTCGAGGAGCAGCAGTTGCGTGTTACGGGCGATCCGCCGGGCGAAAGTGCTTGAGGTCCCGTCCAATCCGCCGGGGATGGCCACATCGAACGGGTGCACCGTGATGGTGTCGGCGCCGCCGACACCGGCGGAGAACGCGGCCAGCGTCGTGCGCAGCATGTTCACCCACGGATCCCGCTGGGTCATCATCGGCAGCGAGGTGACGGCATGCAGGGTGGCGGCGCCGCAGTCCGGCGCACCGACGACCTCGGCTACCCGGGCCCACAGCTGCCGTGCCGCCCGCAGCTTGGCGATGGTCATGAACTGATCGTCGTCGGCGGCGTATCGGAAGCTGATCTGCCGCAACGCGTCGTCGGCCGCGATGCCGCCGTCACCGAGGATGCGCAGGTAGGCCACACCCGCGGCGATCGAACCGGCCAGCTCCAAGGCCGCGCCGGCCCCGTGGTTGTGGAAGGCCGGGCCGTCGACGGTGATGGCCCGTACCCGGCCCGCATAGCCGGTCAGCTGCGCGGCGGTCGCGACGACGTCGGCCTCGGTGGCCGCGTCGCGCCCGGCGAAGCCCGCCGTCAGTGGGTCGGCGCCCAGGTCGACCGACAACCGGGCCCGCTGGTCGTCGTCGAAATCCGCGAGCAGGGCCAGCACCTTCTCGGCGGTCGCGCGATAGTCGGCGCCGGCGGTCTCGAACACGATCGGTACCAGGTCGAGGAACACGCCGTCGAGCAAGCGGTCGACGTCGGCTGCGGCGACGCCGTCGGGGCCGCCGATACGCAGCAGCAGGGCGCTGACGCCTTCGGTCAGCGCGAGCAGCATCACGCCGTTGACGGTCTCGACGCCGGAACCGGGCACGATCGGGAACGATTCGGCGACGCGCCATCCGGCCTTCACGTCACGGCGTGCGTCGCCGCCGCGGATGTAGGGCCACTGACCGGGCAGCGACGGCTCGGCGACGGTGTCCAGGCTCGTGTAGAGCGGGCGGATGGGAAAACCTTCATAGGTGGCCGAATCCAGCTGCCGCTCCGGCTCGGCCGGCAGGTCGGCGCTGTCCCCCCGTCGGCTCTTGGCGAGGACGCCGGCAACCGCCTTGCGCCACTGATCACGGTCGGATTCGACCGCACTGGACCCCTGTAACGACACCCGCATCTCCTGTTGTCGCAGCGTGTGACCTAGTCACTTGTTTCTCAGGCTAAATGATCACTATCACGACTCTGTCTGCCGGGCAGCCGACGCGGACGCCCGTGACTGGGAGATGTTCGCCCGCGGCCCGTAGTCTTGATGAGCGTGAAACCCGTCGTCAGCACCCTGCGAACCGTGCGTGCCGCGGTGATGACGACCGTGCTGCAGCTGCCGCCGCGCCGCATCGTCGCCATCCTGGCCGCAATTGTGATTCTTGTCGCAGTCGCACTTCTCGTGCCATTGCCCACTGCGCTGCAACTGCGCGACTGGGCCGGCTCCGTCGGACCGTGGTTTCCGCTGGCCTTCCTGGGCGCGCACATCGTTGTGACGGTGTTCCCGTTTCCCCGCACGGCCTTCACGCTGGCCGCCGGGCTGCTGTTCGGTCCGGCATTGGGGGTGGCGATAGCCGTGGTGGCCAGCACCGTGAGCGCGGTGATCGCATTGGTGCTGGTCCGGGCGGCCGGCTGGCAACTCGACCGGCTGGTGTCGCACCCCAAGCTCGAGGCGGTCGACGCGCGGCTGCGTCAGCGGGGCTGGCCCGTGGTGATATCGATGCGGTTGATCCCTGCCGTGCCGTTCTCGGTGCTCAACTACGCCGCCGGGGCCTCGGCCGTGCGAGTGGTCCCTTACACGCTGGCCACCGTCGTCGGGCTGCTTCCCGGCACGGCCGCGGTCGTCATCCTCGGTGACGCCCTGACCGGCAACATCAGCCCCTCGTTGTTCCTGGTGTCGTTGAGCACGGCCGCCCTCGGCGTGGCCGGGCTGATCTTCGAGGTGCGCAGCCATCGCCGGGCTCAGCGCAGCGCCGTGTCGAGCACCGCGGTCGACACCGTGACCGGCGGCTGAGCACTCCCGGCTGCGGATGACCGCAGATTCCGGCCTACCGCCGATGTAAACAAATGTTTACAATAGTAAACATGGGTTCACTACCCGCCGATGACCGGACAGCACGCGCACGCATTCGCGACGAGGCGCTGCGGCTCTTCGCCGAACGCGGCGCCGACGCGGTCACCATGCGCGATATCGCCGCGGCCGCAGGCGTGTCCCCTGCCCTGCTGATACGGCACTACGGGTCCAAGGACGGGCTGGTGGCGGCGGTCGACGATCACGTCGTGGCCACCCTGGAGGCACTGCTGACCGAAGCGACCAGCCGACCCTCCGACGACGCTCTCGAGCCGTCCGCAGTACCGACCCTGGTGGACTCCCTGGCCACGCACTTACCCGCCGACTCGCCGATTCCGGCGTACCTGAGCCGGCTGCTGACGGCGGGCGGCACCGTCGCGTCGGCAGTGTTCGCCCAGCTCTACGGCATCAGCCGAACCGCCCTGGACGCCATGGTCGCCGGCGGCGTCGCCGACGCCGGCGCGGATCCGGCGGTGCGGGCGGCAGTTCTGATGGCCAACGATCTCGCCGTCCTGATGCTGCGACCACGCCTCACCGAAGTGTTGGGCGTCGACCCGCTCGAACACGACGGGATGTCGCGCTGGGCTGCGGAGGTTTTCGCGATCTACCGCAACGGGCTCAGAGCCGGACCGGAAGGAGAAACACCATGACCGCCAACATATTCGCCGATCTGGGCGCCCGCATCCTGCGCAATCGCCGGCTCGTGCGCGCCCCGATCTGGATCTACCGGCTGCGCGCCGGAGCGCTGCTCGGCCCACGGGTGCTGATGCTCGAACACATCGGCCGCACGTCGGGCCGAGCGCGCTACGTCGTCCTCGAAGTCGTCGACCACCCTACCCCCGACAGCTACGTCGTCGCCTCCGGCTTCGGCGCAAAGGCTCAGTGGTTCCGCAACATTCGCGCCAACCCCGCGGTCCGCGTCTGGGTCGGCAGCCACTCGCCCAGGCCCGCACTCGCGCACGTGCTCGATCAGCAGAGCACCGACCGGGTACTCACCGCCTACCGGCTGGACCGCCCCAAGGCCTGGGAACAGTTCAAGCCGATCCTGGAAGAGACGCTCGGCCAACCGATCACCGACACCGATGCCCCGCTGCCGATGGTCGAGCTACGCCTGCAGTCCCCGGCCTGACGATGTCCGTCAGGCGCGGTGTGCGCCGCCGGGCAATCCGCCCTGCGGATACGGCCCGTCCAGCGACGGTGCGGGCGGGACGGCCGTCGGAGCCCCCAGCGGCGGTGTCGTCGAGCGGGCTTCGGCCTCCGCCTTGGCGACCGCCTGCGCGATGGCCGGATCGGTGTCGGTCGAGAACCACTCGGCGACCTCGTCGCTGTCATCCTCAGGCTTCGGCAGATCCTCATCCACCGGGGTCGGCGTGTACCGGAACACGCCGTCCTCGCCGGGCGCACCCAGCATCTTGGTGAATCCCTGTAGCGCCGAACCGAAGTCGCTCGGCACGATCCACACCTTGTTCGCCTCACCCTTGGCCATCTGCGGCAAGGTCTGCAGATACTGATAGGCCAGCATCTCCGGGGTGGGACGGCCCGCCTTGATCGCCGCGAACGTCTTTTCGATGGCCTTGGCCTGGCCCTGTGCCTGCAGGTACTGGGCGGCCCGCTCACCCTGGGCCCGCAGCATCCTGGACTGCCGGTCGGCCTCGGCGGCCAGGATCGCGGCCTGCTTGGCACCCTCGGCCGCCAGGATCTGCGATTGCTTCTGACCTTCGGCCTGTTTGATGGACGACTCCCGCACACCCTCGGCCGTCAGGATCATGGCCCTCTTGTCGCGGTCGGCCTTCATCTGCTTCTCCATCGACTCCTGGATGGACGGCGGCGGGTCGATGCTGCGCAGCTCGACCCGCGCCACGCGCAGACCCCAGCGTCCGGTGGCCTCGTCGAGCACCCCACGCAGCTGAGCGTTGATCGAATCACGCGAGGTCAGCGTCTGCTCCAGCGTCATACCGCCCACCACGTTGCGCAGTGTGGTGGTGGTCAACTGCTCGACACCGACGATGTAGTTGCTGATCTGGTACACCGCGGCCTGCGGATTGGTCACCTGGAAGTAGACGACCGTGTCGATGTTGAGCGTGAGGTTGTCCTCGGTGATCACCGGCTGTGGCGGGAACGACACCACCCGCTCCCGCAGGTCCACGCGGGCCCGGATCCGGTCGATGAACGGCACCAGCAGCGTCAGCTGGCCACTGACCGTGCGGCTGTAGCGCCCCAGCCGCTCGATGACCGCCGCCTCGGCCTGAGGAATCAGCGCGACGGACTTCGCCACCACGATGATGGCGAACACCACCAACACCACCAGGAAGACCAACCCGGCTATAGCACCGTCCATTTGGCAGACCCCTTCGTCGTTTTACAGTGACCTGAACACAACCGCGGTCGCACCGTCGATCTTCACGACGGTCACATGGTCACCCGGTTCGAACACATCGTCGTCGTTGAGCGGCCTGGCCGTCCAGACCTCGCCGTCGAGTTTGACCTGGCCTTCATGCCGCGCCACCCGGTCCAGCACCAGCGCCGACTTGCCTTCCAACGCCTGGACCGGGTCCGGAAGGCCGTGTCCGCTGAGCAACCGCCTCCGCAGCGCAGGCCGCACCAGCACCAGCAACAGCACCGAAACCACCAGGAACACCGCGCCGTCGGCCCATACCGGCCAGTCCAGCAACGCACTGGAGCCCGTGGCCGCCAGCGCTCCGCCGGCCAGCATGAGCAGGAACATGTCGCCGGTCAGCGCCTCCGCCCCGGCCAGCCCCAGCGCCACGATGAGCCAGATCAGCCACACAGGCATGCCACCACCCTAGCGAATACCGCCGTTGCGGCGGCCGACTATTACACTGCCAGCATCATGTGGTGTCCAAGTGCAACGCTGTCGGTGTGGGCCAACGCCTGGCTCGCGGGTGCCGCCGCGCCCGACGACGTCCTCGACGCGTTATCGCAATGGGCTCCAACGCATTCTGTGACCGCCTACGATTCGTCGGCTGCGGTCCGCACCGGGCTGCCCTGGCCGGAGTTGGAGGACTCCGGTTCGGTGTCGCTGCTGCAGACACTGCGCACCGCCGCGGGGCGGTCGGTACGGACCCCCACCATCACGGTCGCCCAGCCGATTCCCGGTGATGTCCGCGGCCTGCCCGCGGGCACCCAGTTCCAGCGCGACGCCGTGACCGTCGGTGAGGCTGTCATCGTCAGCCACGACGAGTTGCCGGGCGTGGGTCTGGTCCCCGAGTTCGAGTACTTCGAATTCGATGAGACAGAAGACAATTCGATGTTCGACCCGGAGCCCCGCGCATTGTCCTGGACGGTGTACTCGGTCCCGACGCTGCCGCCGCCCGAGCAGTTCGAGCTGGGCACGGCCGAGTACGAACTGCGTTCGGCCGTCCGTTCGGCCGCCGAGACACTGACCTCCCTGCGCTCCGGGGCAGGCATGGAGGTCGAGGACCCGCGCGGGATGGTCGAGCAGATTCTGGACGCCACGCGGCTGCACCGCATCCCCGACCATGCGCCCACACGGGCCATCCGGGTTCTGGAAACCGCCGCGCACGTCGACGCGATCGTCACGGTGAGCGCCGGGTTGACACCGATCGGGCTGCAGACGTCCTCGGAGGTTCAGCTCGCCGGTGACACGCTGCGCCCGCTGACCCAGGTGGTGCGCGCCGCCAGACTGGCTGCGCTCGGCGCCATCATGCAGTCCGCCTGGCGCTGAACCGGGTACGGCCTGCCTAGCCCGCGCTGCCGCAGCAGTGCGGCGAACAGGGCGCACCGTTGACGCTGAATCCGTAGCCGGGCACCGGATCCGGCCCCGTTACGCGCAGCGGTTCACTGCCGTCGCGCAACTCGGCGATGAGCCCGGCGGCCAGCTTCGCGTAGCGCCGGTCGGCATTGGGCGTGGTGGCGCGAGCCAGCGCGATGCCTGCGGCGTCGGCCTGCAGCCGCAGTTCGTTGTCGAGATCCCACACCACCTCGATGTGATCGGCGACGAAGCCGATGGGGCACACCACGACAGCCTTGACGCCGCGCTGCTCCAGCACCGAAAGGTGGTCGCCGACATCGGGTTCCAGCCACGGCACCTGTGGTGGGCCGGAGCGGGACTGCCACACCAGGTCGTAGTCGTCGATGCCTGCGGCTGCCGCCACCAGCCGCGCGGCGTAGGCCACCTGTCGACTGTAGAGGCGCGGCCCGTGCCGTTCGTCGGCGGCGATCGGGATGGAGTGCGCAGTGAACACCACGCGCGCGTCATCGGGCAGTGAAGCCGCCGCTTTCGTGACCGCCTCGGCGTACATCTCCACCAGCAGCGGATGATCGAAATACTGCCGCAGCTTGACCAATTCGGGCGCGTCCGGGCCGGCCGCGGACCGGGCCCGGGCGATGTCCTCGACGTACTGCGTGCAGCTCGAATAGCCGCCCCACGCCGACGTGGTGAACACCGCGGCACGCCGAACACCGTTGTCGCGCATCGTGGCGACAGTGACCTCGACGTAGGGATCCCAGTTGCGGTTGCCGAAATACACCGGCAGATCGGGCATCTCGGCCCGCAACTGCTCGATCAGCGCACGGTTGATCCCGTTGATCGGCGACACACCGCCGAAATGCAGGTAGTGCTCGGCGACCTCGTCGAGCCGCTCCGGCGGGATGTTGCGCCCGCGCGTCACGTTCTCCAGGAATGGACGTACCTGCTCCGGTCCTTCGGGCCCGCCGAAAGACAGCAGCAACAGGGCATCGAAATCCATCAGTTCGGGATCAGAGCAGCTGGGTGTGGGCGCCACCGTCGGCGTAGACGACGGTGCCGGTGGTGGCAGGCAGCCAATCCGACAGCAGGGCGCACACCGTCTTGGCGACCGGCGTCGGATCCTTCATGTCCCAGCCGACAGGAGCACGCTGATCCCAGCCCTCTTCCAGCAGCCGCATCTGGTCACCGGCCTCGGCGCCCAGCGCACCGCCGACGATGGCGCTCATCGCGAGGGTGCGGATGGGCCCGGCGGCAACAAGATTGGAGCGGACGCCGACCTGGCCGGCCTCGCGGGCGACGAACCGGTTGACCGATTCCAGTGCGCTCTTGGCGACCGTCATCCAGTTGTAGGCGGGCATCGCGCGGGTGGGATCGAAATCCATGCCGACGATACTGCCGCCCCGATTCATGATCGGCAGCGTCGCCTTGGCCAGCGAGGCGTACGAATAGGCCGAGATGTGGATACCCTTGGCGACATCCTCGTACGGCGCGTCGAAGAACGGGTTGATGCCCATGCCCGACTGCGGCATGAAGCCGATCGAATGCACCACGCCGTCAAGTTTGTTGCCCTCACCGATGACACCGGTGATCCGCTCGGCCAGGCTGTCGAGATGCTCGGAGTTCTGCACATCGAGCTCGAGCAGCGGAGCCGGGTTGGGCAGCCGGTCGGCGATGCGCTGGATCAGCTTCATCCGGTCGAAACCGGTCAGCACCAGCTCGGCCCCGGCCTCCTGGGCCGCCTTGGCGATGTGGAACGCGATAGACGAATCGGTGATGATCCCGGTGACCAGGATCCGCTTGCCTTCGAGCAAACCTGCCATGAGTGGGACTCCTTCTTGGGCGAAAAGTTGAAAGTTCTGGTAGGCCAAAGGCTTTGAGCTCAGTGGCCCATGCCCATGCCGCCGTCGACCGGGATCACGGCACCGGCGATGTAGCTTGCGTCCTCGGACGCCAGGAAGCTCACCGCCCCGGCGACTTCCTCGGCGGTGCCGACCCGCTTGGCCGGGATGAATTCCAGCGCGCCGGCCTGGATCCGCTCATCGAGGGCGCGGGTCATCTCGGTGTCGATGTAGCCGGGGGCGACGACGTTCGCGGTGACCCCGGCCTTGGACAGTTCACGCGAGATCGAGCGGGCCATGCCGATGAGACCGGCCTTGGCGGCCGCGTAGTTGGCCTGGTTGCCGATCCCCCACATACCCGAGACCGAGCCGATGAAGATGATCCGGCCGAAACGTTTGCGCTGCATGCTGCGCGAGGCGCGCTGAGCCACCCGGAACGCGCCGGTGAGGTTCGCGTCGATGACCTCTGCGAAGCGGTCCTCCGTCATCCGCATGAGGAACGCATCCTTGGAGATGCCTGCGTTGGAGACCAGCACCTCGACCGGGCCCTGGTGCTCCTCGACCTCCTTGAACGCGCGGTCCACGGCGTCGTTGTCGGTGACGTCGCACACGACACCGAACAGCCCGTCCGGTGCGCCGGATCCACGGTGGGTGACGGCCACCTTGTGCCCGTCGGCGGCCAGCCGCTGTGCGATCGCCAGACCGATACCGCGGTTGCCACCGGTCACCAGGACCGAGCGGGAAACGAACGCGGGACGGCCGGGCGTGGTCTCGGTATCAGCTTCAGCGGCAACCGTGTCACTCATGCTGGCCAACTTAACGCGTCAATACTGGTTCGCTGAAATCGGCACCGGGGCTGGTGCACACGCGTTTGCACCGCCCGGGTGCCGCTTTCGACGTTCATCTAGCTGGGCAGCCGTCGGTTGATCATCAGCCCGGCCAGGGCGGCGAGCGCGAGCACCAAGGCCCCCAGCCGCAACCAGCCCAGGCTGGCATCGCCCTTGATGGTCTCGTAGCCGATCTGCTGCTGCAGCGACGTGAAGACCGCCTTCAGCTGTTCCAGGTTGGCCGCGTTGAACGCATCGCCACCGGAGAGCTGCGCGATCTTCTTCAGCGTCTCGTCGTCGACGGGCACCGGCTGGCGCTGATCGTTGATCTCGACATAGCCGTACGGCGTGCCGAACGACACCGTGGAGATCGGGACGCCCTGATCCTTGGCGGTACGGGCCGCTGTGTAGGCGCCCTTGGGGTTATCCGGGTTCGACGGCACCGTTTCCTTACCGTCGGACATCAGCACAATCCGCGCAGGCGGCGGTTCGTCGCCCCCGCCGATCACCGCACCCACCGTCGCGATCGCCTGCAAGGCGGTGAAGATGCCCTCGCCTGTGGCAGTCCGGTCGGCCAGCTGCAGCTTGTCGAGCGCGTTCTTGGTCGCGTCCCGGTTGGTGGTCGGCTGAACCAGCACGGTCGCGGTGCCCGCATAGGCGATGAGCCCGAGGTTGATGCCGGGCGTCAGCTGGTCGGCGAACTGCTTGGCCGCCTCCTGCGCCGCGGCCAACCTGCTCGGCGCCACATCGGTGGCCCGCATGGACTGCGAGACGTCGATCACCAGCATCACCACGGCACGGTTGCGCGGGATCCGGACGTCGTGGGTCGGGCCCGCCATCGCCACGGTGAACAGCAGCAACGAGACGACCAGCAGGATGGCGGGCACGTGCCGCCAGCGGGTCGGCTGCTTGGGCGCCACACTCTCCAGCAGCTCCATGTTGGCAAACCGCAGGATCCGCTGTTGACGGGCACGCTGGACGACGACGTACAGCACGGCCAGGGCCGCCACCACGAACAGGAACAGGAACCACCACGCGTGCGCGAAGCCCGACAGGCTGATCGGCCCGAGTATCGGTAATGTCATGTGCTAGTTGTCATTTCAGTTTCGATGGTCGTCAGCCAGACGTCTATTCCGGTTACCGGGCCGCGAGCGCGCCACGCCGCCGATTGGCCACGAACCGCACCACATCGGCGATCCAGTCCCGGTCGGTGCGCAGGCTCAGCAGCGGGGCGTCGCACCGCCGCAGGGTCCGGGCCACCTCCTGGCGATGAGCCGCGGCGGCTTGCTCGAAATCGCTGCGTAGCTGGGCGTCGATGGTGAACTCGCGGGTGACGCCGGTTTCGGTGTCCTGCAGGATCACGTCACCGACCTCGGGCAGCTCGATGTCCCGCGGGTCGAGCACCTCGATGCCGAGCACCTCGTGACGGCCCGCGATGGCCCGCAGCGGACGCATCCAGTTGATCGGCCCCAGGAAGTCGCTGATGATCACGGCCATGCCGCGTCGCCGCTCCGGCCTGCGCAACGCGTCGATGGCCGCGGCCAGATCACCCCGGACACCGGTGGGCGCCTTGGGCATCGTGGCGATGGCACGCAGCATCTCCTGCTCGTGCATACGGCCTGACAAGGCCGGGACCCGCCGGACCGTTTCGCCGTTGGCGATGATCGCGCCGATCCGGTTGCCACCCCCGCTGTTGAGGAACGTGATGGCCGCGGCCGCCGCGACGGCGAGGTCACGCTTCTCGCAGCCCGCGGTGCCGAAGTCGAGGCTGGCCGAGACGTCGACCACCAGCCAGGTCTCCAGCTCCCGGTCCGCGATCATCTGCCGGACATGCGGCATCGTGGTCCGCGCCGTCACCGACCAGTCCATCCGGCGCACATCGTCGCCGGGTTGGTAGATGCGCGACTCCCCCGGCTCTGACCCCGGGCCGGGAATCAGCCCGAGGTGGTCGCCGTGCAGCACGCCGTCGAGCTTGCGACGGACCGTCAGCTCGAGCTTGCGCAGGGCCGCCGACAGGGCGGGGTCACGGATCTCGCCGCGCTGCAGCGACGGGAGGTCGACTGAGCGGCGGCCCGGAGCCGTCACCGACCCGCGGCCGCGGCGGCAGCGGCGGGCACCGCGGGCTGAACCGAATGTCCTTGCTGCGGAAGGGCATTCACCTGCGGCAGGGCGACTGTCTGCAGGATGCGGTTGACCACGGTCTCCGACGAGATCTCGTCGGCCAGCGCGTCGTAGGTGAGCACCAGGCGGTGCCGCAACACATCGGGGATGACCTCGACGACGTCCTGCGGGATGACGTAGTCGCGGCCGCGCACCAGTGCCAGCGCGCGGGCCGCGGCGATGATGCCCAGCGACGCACGCGGCGAGGCGCCGTAGGCGATCCACGCTTTGGCGTCGGGCATGCCGAATTTCTCGGGCTCACGCGTCGCGGTGACGATCCGCACCACGTAGTCCACCAGCGCGTGATGCACGAACGTGTTCGCCGCGACATCCTGCAGGCGCAGCAGGTCACCGGTGTTGAGAATCTGCTTGGGCTCCGGCGGCTTGACGCCCATCCGGTAGATGATCTCGCGCTCTTCCTCCGGCGACGGGTAGTCGACGTTGAGCTTGAACAGGAAGCGGTCACGCTGCGCCTCGGGCAGCTGGTACACGCCCTCCTGCTCGATCGGGTTCTGGGTCGCCATCACCAGGAACGGGCTGGGCAGCGGGAAGGTCTTGCCGCCGATGGAGATCTTGCGCTCGGCCATGACCTCGAGAAGTGCCGACTGCACCTTGGCGGGCGCACGGTTGATCTCGTCGGCGAGCAGGAAGTTGACCACAACGGGGCCGAGCTCGATGTCGAAGTCTTCCTTGCCCTGGCGGTAGATACGGGTACCGATGATGTCGGTGGGCACCAGGTCGGGGGTGAACTGGATGCGGGCAAACGTGCCGCCGACCACCTTGGCGAACGTCTCCACGGCCAGGGTCTTGGCGACGCCGGGCACACCTTCGAGCAACACGTGGCCCTTGGCGAGCAGGCCGACCAGCATGCGCTCGACCAGCTGATCCTGGCCGACGATGATGCGCTTGACCTCGAAGATCGCCCGCTCAAGGGTATGCACCTCACCCTGCAGGCCGCCGTTGTTCGACGCCGGGGCGGCGTGCGCGCCGGGCTGCGCAGCAGCGGGCGCAGCCGGGGAGCCGGGAGGATAGCCCGGCGCCGGGCTCGAGCCGGGGTAACCTCCGGCGCCCTGCGGCGGTCCACTCGGTGACGTCATCAACTTCCTCCCACAGTGTTCGTCTGCAAACGCATCAATACCAATAGCCGGGCAGCCGGGTGCCCGTGGTCAACTATTCCAGGCACTCCGGAATCCGTCGACGCTGCCCGGAAGAGTTCAGGTTCCGCTCAGGATTCGATGATGCGGGACAGATGGGGCGACATACCCGCGGTCCGCACCGGGCTGACGGTGACCTTGCCTGCACTGCCGGAGGCCTCGAGCATCTTCCCGCCGCCGAGATAGATGGCGACGTGCTGGCTACCGCCCGGGCCGTAGAAGATCAGATCGCCACGCTTGGCCTGCGACGGCGGGATGGCACGGCCGGTGTTGTACTGGTCGCCGGAGTACTTGGGAATCTGCACACCCACGCCGGCGAAGGCGTAGCGGGTCAGGCCCGAGCAGTCGAAGCCGATCTTTCCGGCGTCGTAGTCCACCCCGGGACCCGGTCCGGTCAGCGTGCCGCCACCCCAGGAATACGGCACGCCCATCTGGCTGCCGGCCCGCCGGATGGCGTACTCGATGGCCTGCGGGCCCCGCACCGCGCCCGCGGGCAGCGGTGATGCCGCGGCCGTCTTGGGCGCCAGGCCGATGCTTTGCAGGAACTGCTGCCCGAGACTCTGGGTGGTCTGCAGCGCGATCTGGCTGACCTGGAACGACGCGTTGGCGATCGCCACCGGATCACCGGGGGCTCCGGAGCTGACCACCTTCGGCAGTGTCGGGTCCCAGGAGCCGTCGTCGGGTGCGGCCGCGGCAGGCCATGCGCCCCCGACGGCGAGCGCGATTGCGACCGCCGTCGAAGCCAGGATTCTGGTGGGGCGAAATGACTTGGAGCGCAATGCAATCCCTACGATTCAGTATTCGATGTAGCGGACGACGTACGGTGTCATGCCGCTGGTGCGGACGGGTGAGATCTTGACCGTCGACCCGGTGTACGGCGCTTCGAGCATCTGGCCGTTGCCGAGGTAGAGCGTCACGTGCTGGGCCCCGCCGGGGCCGTAGAAGATGACGTCGCCGCGGCGCATCTGCGAGGACGGGATCTTGCGGCCGGCGTTGTACTGCGACCCCGAGTAGTGCGGCAGCTTGATGCCGACGCCGGCGAACGCGTACAGGATCAGGCCAGAGCAGTCGAAACCGACGGTGTCGGCACCGGAATCGATTCCTCGGCTGGGGCCCGCGGCGTTTCCGCCACCCCACGAGTACGGAACACCGATCTGCGAACCCGCGCGCTGGATGACGTACTCGGAGGCCTGCCGCCCGTACACCCGGGGGATGGCGCCGTTGGTGTAGCCCGTCGGCGTGGGCAGGATGCCCAGCTTCTGCAGGAAGCTCCGGCCCATGTTCTGCGTGACCTGCGCCGACGTCGACGAGATGCCCAGCACGGTGTTGATGATCGCGACGGGGTCACCCTGCACGAACGCGCTCGGGATCGCGGGCAGTGTGGGGTCCCACTGGCCGTCCCAGTTGGCTGGGCGCTGCCCCGCCGCCCCGGGTGCACGGTCCCAGTTACCCGGGTTCACCTGCGCAGGGATCCCGGCGGGCGCGCTGCCGGCCGGAGCCGACATGGGCCGCGCCTGGTCGAGCTTGGCCTGGGCCGCAGCTCGTTGCGCCGTGAGCTGCTGCAACTGGTCGCGCTGGGCGCCGAACGTCTGCTGAGCGTCCTTGAGCGCCGACACCGCGGAATCCTGGCTGGCCCGGGCATCGCGGGCGGCCTGGTCGGCCTTCTGCTTGGCCAGCCGCGCCGTCGATTCCCGGTTCACCTGTTCGGTGCGGGCCCGCTGCAGGTCGGCCATCACCTGGTCGGAGCTGACGGCCAGCGTCTGGCTGGTGGCGGCCGCGTCGATCATGTCGGCGGGGTTCGTTGCGGTCAGGTACGAGCTCGACGGGCCGTTGACGTAGCTGGCTGCGGCGAAGTTGTCGAAGCGTTTCTGCGCCGCGGCGATGGCGGCGTTGGCGTCGGCGATGCCCTGCTGACTGGCAGTCACTTCACGGTTGGCCGCGTCGGCCGCATCGCGCGCGTCCTGCACCGCGACGATCGCCTTGTTGACGCTTTCCTGCTGGGTCTGGATCGCGGCGCCCAACTCCTGCAGCTTCTGGTTCGCATTGGCCACGGCGGCAACCAGAGTCGCGACGTCTTCCGGGCCGCCCGGTTCGGCCGTCGCCGGTGGGACGCCGCCGGCCCATGATGTGGCGAGCAGCATCCCGACCGTCAGCGATACGGCACAGATGCGGCCGTACCACTGCGACCTAGAGGCGCGAAGGGAGCGTCTCATGCGACTCAAGTCTCCTTGGGCTCAACGACGGCGTACCGGCAGGTTTGCTCGCAGCCTTTGCGCAGAAGTCACACAAAGCACAACTACAACAATGGGTACCGTTTGCACCGTACGTCACAGAAGAAGCTAAAGAAACTTTAGTCACAAATTACAGATATGTAATTGCGAATAGTGTGACCGTTTAGTGATATTCGAGGAATTTACGAACTAATGTTCGATGGATCCGCGGGCTCCGGATGGGGGTCGGTCGGAGCCGCCGGCGCGGCGGCACGTTTGCCACGAACCTGCAGGACGCGGGTGATGACGGCGGCTGCGGCCACCCCTAGCGTCAACGCGATCGTGAGGGTTGTCCACGGGAAAATCGGAGTCGTTATCTGATCGACGAAATTCCGTGCCGACTGCACGGGGTTACCCGTCTTGGCAACGTCTTGTCCGGCCTCCAAAGTGACCCGATCTATGGACTCGCTGTAGGTGCCGGCAAATGACGGACTGATGGCGATCACCGTCGACCCGGGATTGGCCTGACCGACCTCGGTGGCGATATCCCGCAGCGGGGTGTCGATGAACGGATTCTTCGGCACCACGATGATCTTCAGGTCGACACCCTCCTGGCGCGCGTCACTGACCACCTGGCGAAGCTCCGGCACGTCGGCGGCAGGTGCGGCCACCCCGTCGTCGGCGACGTCGGCCTGTACGGCCGCCATGCAGTGCGCGACGCCATCGGGTTGCGCCGGGCTCAGCCCCACGGTGTCGCATACCTCGACCGGGATGAAGGCAGGCAGAAACGGGATGACGTGCGGTCCAGTCACAGGGGCACGGTACGCCGTGTCGCCAACCCACCGGGCAGCGACACGGCTGTCCCACCCGGCGTGAGAGACCCCGGTAAATTTGGGCGCCCGCCGAATCCGGGCGTCCGGGTAGCACCGCGGAAACAACAAGAGAAGACTGTTACGCGCCCTGCGGCGTATTGCAGGACAAGCGTACTGTTAACATCGGAACGCCGCCGACACAGCCCGTCGCGGCGAGATCAAGCCGGGAGTTGATGTGAGCAGCGAGAATACGGAAAATTCGTCCCTTAACTCATTTGGTGCCCGCGACACGCTGACAGTCGGGGACCAGAGTTACGAGATCTATCGTCTGGACGCGGTACCCGGTACCGAAAAGCTGCCGTACAGCCTCAAGGTGCTCGCCGAGAACCTGCTGCGCACCGAAGATGGCGCCAACATCACCAAAGACCACATCCAGGCCATCGCCAACTGGGACCCCTCGGCCGAGCCGAGCATCGAGATCCAGTTCACCCCGGCCCGCGTGCTGATGCAGGACTTCACCGGTGTGCCGTGCATCGTCGACCTGGCCACCATGCGTGAAGCCGTGGCCGCCCTCGGCGGTGATCCGAACAAGGTCAACCCGCTGTCGCCGGCCGAGATGGTCATCGACCACTCCGTGATCCTCGACGTCTTCGGCAACGCCGGCGCGTTCGAGCGCAACGTCGAACTCGAATACGAGCGCAACTCCGAGCGTTACCAGTTCCTGCGCTGGGGCCAGGGCGCCTTCGACGACTTCAAGGTCGTCCCGCCCGGCACCGGCATCGTGCACCAGGTCAACATCGAGTACCTGGCCCGCGTCGTGATGACCCGCAACGGGGTCGCGTACCCGGACACCTGTGTGGGCACCGACAGCCACACCACCATGGAGAACGGCCTCGGCGTGCTGGGTTGGGGCGTCGGCGGTATCGAGGCCGAGGCCGCCATGCTGGGCCAGCCCGTCTCGATGCTCATCCCCCGCGTCGTCGGCTTCAAGCTGACCGGCGAGATCAAGCCCGGCGTGACCGCCACCGACGTCGTGCTCACCGTCACCGACATGCTGCGCAAGCACGGCGTGGTCGGCAAGTTCGTCGAGTTCTACGGCAAGGGTGTGGCCGAGGTGCCACTGGCCAACCGCGCCACCCTGGGCAACATGAGCCCCGAATTCGGTTCCACCGCAGCGATCTTCCCGATCGACGACGAGACCATCAACTACCTCCGCCTGACCGGGCGCACCGAGGAGCAGTTGGCACTCGTCGAGGCCTACGCCAAGACGCAGGGCATGTGGCACAACCCCGACCGGGAACCGGTGTTCTCCGAGTACCTCGAGCTTGACCTGTCGACCGTGGTGCCCTCGATCTCCGGCCCGAAGCGTCCGCAGGACCGCATCGAGCTGTCCGACGCGAAGAACGCGTTCCGCAAGGACATCCACAACTACGTCGAGGAGAATCTCCCCGTCGAGCACACCAAGCTCGACGAGGCGATCGAGGAGTCCTTCCCGGCCTCCGATCCGGCCAAGCTGACCTTCGCCGACGACGGCGCCGTGGACGTCCGTCCGTCGGCCGCCAACGGCGCCGAGGGCCGGCCGACCAAGCCGATCACCGTGCGCTCCGAAGAGCGCGGTGAATTCGTGCTCGACCACGGCGCCGTGGTGGTCGCGGGCATCACGTCCTGCACCAACACCTCCAACCCGTCGGTCATGATCGGCGCGGCGCTGCTGGCCAAGAAGGCCGTCGAGAAGGGCCTGACCAGCAAGCCGTGGGTCAAGACCAACATGGCGCCGGGCTCGCAGGTGGTCACCGACTACTACAACAAGGCCGGCCTGTGGCCGTACCTGGAGAAGCTCGGCTACTACCTGGGCGGCTACGGCTGCACCACATGCATCGGCAACACCGGCCCGCTGCCCGACGAGATCTCCAAGGCCATCAACGACAACGACCTGTCGGTGACCGCGGTGCTCTCGGGTAACCGCAACTTCGAGGGCCGCATCTCCCCCGACGTCAAGATGAACTACCTCGCCTCCCCGCCGCTGGTCATCGCCTACGGCATCGCGGGCACCATGGACTTCGACTTCGAGACCGACCCGCTCGGCCAGGACCAGGACGGCAAGGACGTCTTCCTCAAGGACATCTGGCCGTCTGCGGCGGAGATCGAGGAGACCATCGCGTCGTCGATCAACCGGGACATGTTCACCGACTCCTACGCCGACGTGTTCAAGGGCGACGACCGCTGGCGTTCGCTCTCCACCCCCGAAGGCAACATCTTCGAGTGGGACGAGGCATCGACCTACGTGCGCAAGGCCCCGTACTTCGACGGCATGCCCGCCGAGCCAGAGCCTGTCACCGACATCACGGGCGCCAGAGTTCTTGCGCTGCTGGGTGATTCGGTCACGACCGACCACATCAGCCCGGCCGGTTCGATCAAGCCGGGCACCCCGGCCGCGCAGTACCTCGACGCCAACGGCGTGGCGCGCAAGGATTACAACTCGCTGGGGTCGCGTCGCGGCAACCACGAGGTGATGATCCGCGGCACCTTCGCCAACATCCGGCTGCGCAACCAGCTGCTCGACGATGTGTCCGGCGGTTACACCCGGGACTTCACCCAGGAGGGTGGCCCGCAGTCGTTCATCTACGACGCGTCGGTCAACTACAAGAAGGCCGGAATCCCGCTGGTCGTCTTGGGCGGCAAGGAGTATGGCTCCGGCTCGTCGCGTGACTGGGCGGCCAAGGGCACGGTGCTGCTCGGTGTCAAGGCCGTCATCACCGAGTCCTTCGAGCGCATCCACCGCTCCAACCTGATCGGCATGGGCGTCATCCCGCTGCAGTTCCCGGCAGGCGAATCGGCGGCCAGCCTGAAGCTGGACGGCACCGAGGTGTACGACATCACCGGAATCGAAGCGCTCAACGAGGGCAAGACGCCGAAGACCGTGCACGTGACGGCCACCAAGGAAGACGGATCCAAGGTCGAGTTCGACGCCGTCGTGCGCATCGACACCCCCGGTGAGGCCGACTACTACCGCAACGGCGGCATCCTGCAGTACGTGCTGCGCAACATGCTGAAGTCCAAGTAGTCCCGGCCGGAGCAACCAAATCAGCTATGGCGCTACGACAGGCGCCTGCGCGAGGAGTGAACCAGTGCCTCGGGTGACCGACGACCATCTGGCAGCCCGCCGCCGCCAGATTCTCGACGGCGCCCGGCGCTGCTTCGCTCAGAACGGATACGAGAGTGCGACCGTGCGGCGGCTCGAACAAACCATCGGGCTGTCGCGCGGCGCAATCTTTCACCACTTCAAGGACAAGGACACCTTGTTCTTCGAACTGGCCCGCGAAGACGCCGAGCGGATGGCCGACGTGGCCGCCCGTGAGGGTCTGATCCAGGTGATGCGAAACATGCTGGCCGCGCCCGAGCAGTTCGACTGGCTGGCCACGCGGCTGGAGATCGCCCGAAAACTGCGTAACGACCCGGCTTTTCACCAGGGCTGGGCAGAACGGTCCGCCGAACTCTCTGCTGCCACCACCGAACGGTTACGGCGGCAGAAGCAGGCCGGGCGATTGCGCGACGACGTCCCGAGCGCGGTACTGCACATCTACCTCGATCTCGTGCTCGACGGTCTGGTGGCGCGGCTGGCCTCCGGCGAGGACCCCAAGAATCTCAATGCGGTCCTCGACCTCGTGGAGGCATCGGTGCGGCAACAACACCCGACGTCAGCCGATCACTGAAACCGGCGGTGCCGCAACGGCTATGGGCTCAGGCCCGGGCTCTGGTGCGGTGGTTGGGCCCGCCCCTGCTGCGCATGGTGGTGCCCGATTCGCGCAGCAAGCTGTGTATCGAACCGTAGGACCGACCCGTCGTCGCAACCAGCGAGCGGATGCTGGCGCCCCTCTCGTAGGCGCTGCGCAACTCGGTCAGCAATTCGTCCCGGGTCTTGTTGGTTTCCTTCATCGACATCTCCCCGCTGTGGATGTCCCGACGGTTACCCAGACTAGAAACAGCTCACACGTCAGCGGGCGAAATTGGCCAACGTCTTAGGATTTGGCGTCGATCGAGTTTTGGCGAGTGCAAGAACTCAAGCCAGCTCGATGAGGTCGCGGTACTCCGCCGACCAGAAATCCTCGGTGCCGTCGGGCAACAGCACCACGCGCTGCGGGTCGAGCGCCTCGGCCGCACCGGGATCGTGTGTCACCAACACCACCGCACCCTGATAACTGCGCAACGCGTCGAGCACCTGCTCGCGCGATGCCGGGTCGAGGTTGTTGGTCGGCTCGTCGAGCAGCAGCACATTGGCGGTCGAGGCGACCAGGCCGGCCAGCGCCAGGCGAGTCTTCTCACCGCCGGACAGGGTGCCCGCCGGCTGCTCCAGCTGCGGCCCGGTGAACATGAAGGCGCCCAACAGACCTCGCAGATCCTGCTCCCCCGTGTCCGGCGCCGCGTGCCGGATGTTCTCCCACACCGTGGCATGGTCGTCGAGGGTGTCGTGTTCCTGCGCGAAGTAGCCGAGTTTGAGGCCGTGGCCCGGCTCCAAGGCGCCCGCATCGGCGGTTTCCGCACCCGCCAACAGACGCAGCAGGGTGGTCTTGCCGGCACCGTTGAGGCCGAGCACCACCACCCGCGATCCGCGGTCGATCGCCAAGTCGACACCGGTGAAGATCTCCAACGACCCGTAGGTCTTGGTCAGCCCCTTGGCCACCAGCGGCGTCTTGCCGCACGGCGCCGGGCTCGGGAACTTGATCCGAGCCACCTTGTCGGCAACCCGCTCGGCGTCCAGCTCGGCGATCATCCGCTCGGCACGCCGCAACATGTTCTGCGCGGCAACAGCTTTGGTGGCCTTGGCGCCCATCTTGGCGGCCTGGGCGCGCAACGCGCCTGCCTTCTTCTCCGCGTTGGCGCGTTCCCGACGGCGCCGCTGCTCATCGGTCGCACGGGCGTCGAGGTATTTCTGCCAGCCCATGTTGTAGACATCGGCCTCGCCACGCACCGCGTCCAGGAACCACACCCGGTTGACAACATCGGCCAACAGCTCGACGTTGTGGCTGATGACCACCAGACCGCCGGAGTGGTTCTGCAGGAAGGTCCGCAGCCACCCGATCGAGTCGGCGTCGAGGTGGTTGGTGGGCTCGTCGAGCAGCAGGGTGGTGGCCGAACCGGATCCCGTATCACTGGCCGCGAACAGGATTCGGGCCAGTTCCACCCGGCGGCGCTGACCACCCGAGAGGGTCCGCAGCGGCTGGGTAAGGACACGGTCGGGCAACGCCAGGCTCGCGCAGATGCGACCCGCCTCGCTCTCGGCCGCATATCCGCCGAGGGCGGCGAAGCGTTCCTCCAGCTGACCGTACTTCCGCACGGCCTTGTCCCGGGCGGCGTCGTCGGCCACCTCGGCCATCAGCGCCTGCTGCTTCTCCAGATCGGCCAGCAGGGTGTCCAGGCCGCGCGCCGAGAGCACCCGGTCACGGGCCAGCACGTCAAGATTGCCTTCGCGCGGATCCTGTGGCAGGTAACCGATGTCGCCGGTGCGCGTGACCGTGCCGGCATACGGCTCGCCCTCACCCGCGAGAATCCGCATCGTGGTGGTCTTGCCCGCGCCGTTGCGGCCGACCAAACCGATGCGGTCGCCAGGCTGGATCCGAAGTGCCGAACCCTCGATGGACAGCAGTGTGCGCGCGCCGGCGCGGACCTCCAGGTCCGTTGCGGTGATCACGCTACTGCCTCCCTGCCTGTCGTTCTTATTTGTCGTCGCCTGTCGGCTATTTGTCGTCGGTGCTTGTCGATTCCTCGCGCAAGCGCTCGTCAGTGCTTGTCGATTCCTCGCGCAAGCGCTCGTCAGTGCTTGTCGATTCCTCGCGCAAGCGCTCGTCAGTGCTTGTCGATTCCTCGCGCAAGCGCTCGTCAGTAAACGCCGGTGGGCGCCCCTCCACGCGCGCAGCCACCGCTTCCTCGAAATTTGCGGTGAGCAGGCGTACGAAGAGTTGCCCGAGGCCTTCGGCCTGCATATGCCCCTCAAGGCTAGCGGCGTCCAGTCCACTCCAAAGTGTCCGCTTGGTCAACTCGATTCCCGGCCGGGAGAACGCCGCGATGCCCTCGGCCATCGTGTAGCAGGTCTCCAACAGCTCATCGCCGGGCACCGAGCGTGACACCAGACCGATGCGCGCGGCCTCCTCGGCGTCGACGTCGCGGCCGGTCAGCATGATCTCGAAGGCCCGCGACGCCCCGATCGCCCGAGGCAGGAGGTAGGACAGGCCCAGCTCACTCGCGGTCAGCCCGTTGTTGATGCCGGCCGCCCGGAAGTACGCGCTCTCGGCGGCCACGCGGATGTCGCATGCCAACGCCAGGCACAACCCGCCGCCGATCGCCGCACCGTTGACCGCCGCGATGACGGGCTGGTGCAGCCGCCGCAGGCCCAGAATCACCTCGTCGAGCACTTCCATGGACCGCAGCGCGAACGTCGGCCTGGTCAGACCATCCACGTGTGGCACCGACCCGGCCGACTTGTGGTCGGCGCCCGAAGAGAAGCCCCGGCCGGCCCCGGTCAGCACCACGACCCGCACGGAGTTGTCGTAGCGGAGGGCTTCGAGCGTCCGCTTGAGCGGAACCATGACGTCGAACGCCATCGAGTTCATCCGCTCGGGCCGATTGAGGGTCACCAGGGCTACACCCGGCCGCGGATGGTCGACCAGGACGAACTGGTTGGGCTCTGTCACGCACAGCACGCTATCGCGTGTCCGACCGCCTGAGCGCGCAGCGGCCGCGGATCAGGCCGGGTTAGACCTGCTCGCCGTCACCCTGTGCGGCAATGGCCGCGTCGACGTCGAAATCCTTGACCTTCTGCACCAGGTCCTCAAGCGCTGCCGGGGGCAGGGCGCCGGCCTGGTTGAACACCAGCTTGCCCTTCTTGAAGGCCATCAGCGTCGGAATGGACCGGATCTCGGCAGCAGCCGCCAGCGACTGCTCAGCCTCGGTGTCGACCTTGGCGAACACCACGTCCGGGTGCTTCTCCGATGCGGCCTTGAAAGTCGGCGCGAACGCACGACACGGCCCGCACCACGACGCCCAGAAATCCACCAGCACGATCTCGTTGTCGGCAATGGTGGCGTTGAACTGTTCTGCGGTGATGTCTTGCGTAGTCACGACTTTCCTAACGTTACGGTGCGACGGGCTGTTCCCAGCCTATGGTCAATGCAAGCCGGCGAGTGCGGTTTCGGCGTGGTAGCCGCCGAAGCCGTCGAGCGTGTCGTCGCGCAACCGGTTGACCCAACCCGGGTCTGCCAGCAACGCCCGCCCGATCGCCACGACGTCGAACTCGCCGGCCGCGAACTGCTCGAGCAGCCGGTCCACCGGGGCCGGGATGATCACATCTCCGTCGGCCCGGCCAGGTTTGAATTCGGTGGCCAGCCCAACGGAGCCTACGCCGATGACCGGGACCCCGGTGATCTGCTTGACCCAGCCGGCGAGGCTGCGGGTGGACCCCGAAAACGCCGGCAGGTAGTGCCTGCGGGTCGACGGGTGCAGGATGTCGGCGCCGGCGCTCACCAGCGGGGTCAGCACCGCCTCCAGCTCAGCCGGGTCGGCGGCGATATGTGCATCGTAGGCGTTGGCCTTCCACTGCGAGAACCGGTAGATGATCGGGAATTCCGAACCGACCGCCTCCCGCACCGCGGTGATCACCTCGACCGGGAACCGGGTGCGCGCGGCAACCGATCCCCCATACCCGTCGGTGCGCTGATTCGTTCTTTCCCAAAGGAATTCGTCGAGCAGATAACCATGTGCGCCGTGCAGTTCGACGGCGTCGAACCCGGCCGCCTTGGCGTTGCGGGCAGCTTCGGCGAAGCCCGCGGCCACACCGGCGAGCTCGTCGGTTCCCAACGCGCGCCCCTTGGCCTCGCCGAGCGAGTTGAGGCCGGACGGACTCACCGGGACCAGCCCGTCGCGGTCGTCGCGTTCAGCACCTTGATGCCACAGCTGCGCCGCGATCGTCGCGCCGTGAGCGTGTACGGCGTCGGTCACGGCCCGCCAGCCGGCGAGCACCTCTGGACCAGCGAGGGTCGGTATGCTGAACGGCCAGCCGGCGACGGGATCGGACAGCCGCACGCCCTCGGTGATGATCAGACCGACACCCCCGGCAGCGCGTCGCGCGTAGTACGCGGCGACATCGGGGCCCGGGATACCGCCCGGCGAAGCACGACGGGTCATCGGGGCCATGGCAAACCGATTGGGGATCGTCAGAGAGCCGACGGTGATCGGGCTGAACAACTCTGGGCGTGGCTGATTCACAAGTCCAACCAACATCGGGCGCTGCGCCGGGATTCCGTTTTATTCACCGCGAGTCTCGCTCGGTAACGACTTCTCGAACCAGTGATCGGCATACACCTCGTCGTTGAACGGTTCGACCTCCCGATATCCGCAGCTGCGGTACATCCGAAGGGCTTCGGCCAGCTCAGTCTTGGTCTCCAGCCGCATCAGCCGGTCCCCGTGAGCGCGTGCGCGGGCCTCGAGTTCGCTCAGGATGCGCCTGCCGAGGCCGAGGTCGCGCACAGCTGGGGCGACCCACATCCGCTTGACCAGCGCAACGCCGCCCGGATACCAGATCACCGCACCGCAGCCCACCGGCCGCCCGTGCAGGGATGCGACGAGCAGCATCCCCGCGGGCGCCGTCATCTCGTCGTCGGCGACCGGACTGACCGCCGGGTCGTAGCCGCCGGTGAACCGCTGCGCCAGTTCGGCGTAGTAGGTGGCCAGGCAGTACCGGGCGTCGGGATGGCGTGGGTCGCATGCCTCCACTCGCACCGCCGATACCGTGAGCAGCCGCTCGACCTGGGCCATCGCCGTCACCAGCCGGTCCTGCTGGCTGTCGGTCAGCGTACGCAGCACGCCGGCCGCCGCATCGTCGGAGCGCTCGTTGAGCGTGTCGAGCTCGCGGCGTCCGGCCGCGGTGAGTTGCGCGGTGCGCACGCGCCCGTCGGCGTCACTGGGTGCGACGGCCACAAGACCCTCCCGCTGCAGTGCCCGCAGGAGCCGGCTCAGGTATCCCGAATCCAGCCCGAGCCGCTCCCGCAGATCCCTCACGTCGCTTCCGTCGGTGCCGATCTCCCACAGCAGCCGGTCTTGGCCGAGGGACCGACCGCTGGCCAGGAAGTTCTCGTTGAGCACGCCCGCGCTGCGGGTGACGACCCGGTTGAATCTACGGACCTGCGCGACCATCTCCGCGGACATATCTCTGACCTTAGTCAGATAAATGCCGAGCGCGAAGAACTTTCGTCAGGATGAGCAGCTCATGCAGTGGACGGCAGCTCGCGCTGGTCCCGACGTGCCGATTCGAACCGCCAGATCGCGTGGTGCAGTGCCGCAGCGTCCCAGCCTGCGCTCTCGGACACGTCCCGCAGCAGCCGGGCCACGCCCGCGGGATCCGCCGCGCCGAGTTCGCGGTCCACGTAGCCGGCGACCGACGGATCCGCAGCGACCTCGGGCTGTTGAGCGAGCAGCACGAGGTACCGCCAGGTGAAACCTGACCGCTGCCCCGGCACCGCACACCACGCCGCCTTCGCTTGGGCGTAGCGTTCACTGTCCTCGGTGACCCGACGGAGGTCCGCGGTGGTGCGGATCCCGAGCCCGACGAGAGCCTGGGCAACTTCGATGAGCGCCGCCGACCGCAGCGGCGCACCCTTCACCGTCGACGTGGGACGGCGATTGCCGATCTCCGCCGCCCACTGCACCGGACCACCGAGCTCCTCGACATTCGCGAGGAGTTCCGGCGCGCCGTCGGTATCGGCGTCACCACCTTGGGCCGCTCGGTAGCCGCGGTATCGCTCGACCACTTTCTCGACTGTCAGGTGCCGCGCTCCGGTCACGTAGATCGCGTCAATGATGCACAGCGCCAAGGCATCTGGGTATCCGAACGGACCCGGCCAGTCGGCCGGATCGCCGAGATCGCGTTCGCATGCAGCCCGTAACCGCTCAACGTCAGTACTCATATCGGTGCCTTCCGAACCTGCGGGCCCGCCATCGGTCCCGTCTGGCCGAAAGCTAACGAGGACAGCCGACAAAAACAGAACGGAATCGGAAGTTATCCACAGGCCTGGTCGACATTGGCAAGTAGTTGTTCGCGGTGCTTCGGCCACCAGAACATTTCGACCAGCAAGGCCACGAGATAGATCACCGAGGCCACGGCGTTGCCCCACGAACCGAACACCGCGTCCCAGGCTGCGGTCGCGGCCGCGACGACCAGAACCACCGGGAACAGCCACCTCAGCGGCCGTGCGTCAGCCGCCGCGGCGTGCATACCGCGGTGATAGTCGACCAACGCGGGAACCAGTCGGGGATCGTCGATCCGGTCACCGTTGCGGGCCGCCGTCACCACCGCGACCCGGTCGTCGCCATTGAGCTGCTTGGCGGCAGGCCAGTACCTGGCCATCCGCCGCGGCATCCATATCCCGTAGAAGACGCCCATGATCACGAACACCGCGACGCCTGCCACCCAGAACCCGGAGTCCAACAGGGCCAGCACCGCCAGGCACACGCCGACAGCGCCCCCGATGATCACCGCGCGGTAGAAGAAGCCACCTCGCCACACGAAGGCCGGGACCGTCAGCACACCGTCATTGTGACGGGGAGGAGAGCGGCTAGACGGTGAAACCGAGCGCGCGCAGCTGTTCGCGACCGTCGTCGGTGATCTTGTCGGGGCCCCACGGCGGGTTCCACACCCAGTTGATGCGGAGCTCGTCGACCAGCCCGGCACCGACGAGCGCGGTCCGCGACTGGTCCTCGATCACGTCGGTCAGCGGGCACGCTGCCGATGTCAGGGTCATGTCGATCAGCGCGACGGTTCCGGTGTCTGCCTGTTCGACGTTCAGGCCGTACACCAGACCGAGGTCGACGACGTTGATCCCCAGCTCCGGGTCGACCACGTCGCGCATGGCCTCTTCGAGGTCGGCGAGGAATGCCTCATTGGTGGTCTCGGTCATGCCGTCTCCCTGTGCGAATCGTTGGCCTCGGCAAGCGCGGCCTTGAAAGCTGTCCAACCCAGCAACGCGCATTTCACGCGCGCCGGGTACTTGGCGACCCCGGCGAACGCGATGCCGTCACCGATCACATCTTCGTCCCCCTCGACGTTGCCGCGGGAGGAAATCATCTCGGTGAACGCGGCGACGGTATCGAGGGCGTCCCCGACGCTCTGCCCGATCACCTGGTCGGTGAGCACCGAAGTGGACGCCTGGCTGATGGAGCAGCCCTGCCCGTCATACGAGATGTCGGCGATGGTGTCACCGTCGTCGGACAGGGACACCCGCAGGGTCACCTCGTCCCCGCACGTCGGGTTGACGTGATGCACCTCGGCCGCGAACGGCTCCCGCAGCCCACGGTGGTGCGGATGCTTGTAGTGGTCCAGGATGACGTCCTGGTACATCTGTTCCATTCTCACGAGAAGAACTCCACAGCGCGTTTCACCCCGGCCACCAGCCGGTCGACCTCGTCGAGCGTGTTGTACACCGCGAACGACGCGCGTGCGGTCGCGGCGATGCCGAAGCGGCGGTGCAGGGGCCAGGCGCAGTGATGCCCGACGCGCACGGCCACGCCGTCGTCGTCGAGGAACTGCCCGACATCGTGGGCGTGGATTCCGTCGACGACGAAGCTCACCGGCGACCCACGGTGCTGCATGGTCGTCGGCCCGACCACGCGGATGTTCGGCAACCCGGCAAGCCCTTCGAGCGCGGCGGCCACCAGTTCGGCTTCGTGCGCCTCGACCGCGGGCATCCCGATGGCGGTCAGATACCGTGCGGCAGCAGCCAATCCGACGACCTGCGAGGTCATCGGCGTGCCGGCCTCGAACCGCTGCGGCGCAGGCGCGTAGGTGGTCTTCTCCATCGTGACGGTCTCGATCATCGAACCGCCGGTGATGAAGGGCGGCATCGCGTTCAGCAGTTCCGACCGGCCGTAGAGCACACCGATTCCGGTGGGCCCCAGCATCTTGTGCCCGGAGAACGCGGCGAAGTCGACATCGAGCGCGTGGAAGTCGACGGGCTGGTGCGGCGCCGACTGGCAGGCGTCGAGAACCGTCAGCGCCCCGACCGCCTTGGCCCGTGACACCAGCTCGGCCACCGGGGCGATAGCGCCCGTCACGTTCGAATGATGGCTGAACGCCACCACTTTCACGCGCTCGTCGAGGTCGAGCGAATCCAGGTCGATGCGGCCGTCGTCGGTGACCGAGTACCACTTCAGGGTCGCCCCGGTGCGCTGCGCCAGTTCCTGCCACGGAATCAGGTTGGCGTGATGTTCCAGTTCGGTTGTGACGATCACGTCGCCCGGACCGACAGCACGGTCGAAGCGCTTGTCCCCCAGCACATACGCCACCAGGTTGAGCGATTCGGTGGCGTTCTTCGTGAACACCAGCTCATCGGGCTCAGCGCCGACAAATGCCGCGATGTCGGCGCGGCCCTGCTCGTAGGCGTCGGTCGACTCTTCCATCAACTGGTGCGCACCACGGTGCACCGCCCCGTTGGAGGTGATCAGGAAGTCCCGTTCGGCGTCGAGCACCTGCAACGGCTTCTGCGAGGTCGCCCCGGAATCCAGGTAGGCCAACTGATTCCCGCCGCGCATCACCCGAGAAAGGATCGGGAAATCCGCACGGATCCGGGTGACGTCCAAGTCGACCGAGGCGGTAGTCATGGTCAGGCTCCGACGGCTTGGGTGAAGCGCACGTATCCGTTCTCTTCGAGTTCGTCGGCCAGCTCGGGCCCACCGGACTCCACGATGCGTCCACCGACGAACACGTGCACGAACTGCGGCTGGATGTAGCGCAGGATGCGGGTGTAGTGCGTGATGAGCAGGATGCCGCCGTGGGTCTCCTCGGCGTAGCGGTTGACGCCCTCGCTGACGACCCGCAGCGCATCGACGTCGAGACCCGAGTCGGTCTCGTCGAGGATCGCGATCTTCGGCTTGAGCAGGCTCAGCTGCAGGATCTCGTGCCGCTTCTTCTCTCCACCGGAGAAGCCCTCGTTGACGCTGCGCTCACCGAACGCCGGGTCGATCTCCAGGTCGCTCATCGCGGCCTTGACTTCCTTGACCCAGTGCCGCAGCTTCGGCGCCTCGCCGCGGACCGCCGTCGCGGCGGTGCGCAGGAAGTTCGACATGGATACGCCGGGCACCTCGACCGGGTACTGCATGGCCAAAAACAGTCCCGCGCGGGCCCTTTCGTCGATGCTCATCTCGAGCACGTCCTGCCCGTCGAGGGTGATCGAACCGGACGTCACGACATACTTCGGGTGGCCCGCGATGGCGTAGGACAGCGTCGACTTACCCGAGCCGTTGGGGCCCATCACCGCGTGCGTCTCCCCCGACTTCACGGTGAGATCGACGCCCTTGAGGATGGGGATCGCGCCGCCGTCTTCGGCGCCGTCCTTAGCAGCGACGCTGACGTGGAGGTCCTTGATTTCCAGAGTGCTCATGCGTGGGTGATTCCTTCAGTTAGCTCAAGTTCGTGTTCGATGGCCGCGGTGAGGCGCTCTCGGACCGCGGGGACGGAGATCTTCTGGATCAGCTCACCGAAGAATCCGCGCACCACCAGGCGGCGGGCCTGGTCTTCGGGGATACCGCGGGCCTGCAGGTAGAACAGCTGCTCATCGTCGAATCGTCCGGTGGCACTGGCGTGCCCGGCACCGATGATCTCGCCGGTCTCGATCTCCAGGTTGGGCACCGAGTCGGCGCGCGCGCCGTCGGTGAGCACCAGGTTCCGGTTCACCTCATAGGTGTCGGTGCCGGTTGCCTCGGCCCGAATCAGCACGTCACCGATCCACACGGTGTGGGTGTCGGGCTTGTTCGACTGCGGATCCCCTTGCAGCGCACCCTTGTACGTCACATGCGACCGGCAGTTGGGCTGGGCGTGGTCGACCAGCAGCCGCGACTCGAAGTGCTGACCGTCGTCGGCGAAGTACAGGCCAAGCAGTTCGGCATCGCCGCCCGGAGCGGTGAACCGGACCCGACCGGTGAGCCGTGCGACGTCGCCACCGAGGGTGACCGCGAAATGCCGCAGCACCGAATCCTTGCCCAGCGTCGCGTGATGCGTGCTCACGTGGACGGTGTCGTCGTCCCAGTCGGCGATGGACACGACCTTCAGCTGTGCTGCGTCGCCGACGACGAATTCGACGTTGTCGGCGTAGGTTCCGCCGCCACGGTGGTCGAGGACAACGACCGCCTCGGCGAGTTCGTGCACCCGCACCTGCAGGTGGCCATAGGCCGTCGAGCCCTCACCGGGCCCGTTGACGGTGATCTCGATGGGCTCTGCGACCTGGGTGTTGCGCCCCACCGTGACGATCGTGGCGTGGCCGAATGACGAGAACGCCTGGGCCGCAACCCGGTCCGCGGGCACCCCACCCTGACCGAGTCGCTCGTCGCCGCGCTCGACGGTCTCGACGGTGACGCCGGGACGCTCGGACACCTCGATCAGCGCGCTGCCGGTCACCGGGGCGGACCCGTTGTGCAGGCCACGCAACCGCTTCAGCGGCGTGAAGCGCCAGATCTCGTCGCGGCCGTGCGGCACCTCGAACGCGTTGACGTCGAAGGACGTGAAAATCTCGCCCTTGTTGGCGCCGGCCAACGCCGAACCGGTTTTGGTGCCTTCAACAGCTTCCGTAAGCCCTGCCACTAGATATCTCCCCGTCGCTTCGCTCGCCCCACTAGCCGACCGCGCCTTCCATTTGCAGCTCGATGAGCCGGTTGAGCTCAAGTGCGTATTCCATCGGCAGTTCCTTGGCGATCGGCTCGACGAAGCCGCGCACCACCATTGCCATTGCCTCGTCCTCGGTCATGCCGCGGCTCATCAGGTAGAACAGCTGATCCTCGCTGACCTTGGACACCGTGGCCTCGTGGCCCATCGTCACGTCGTCCTCGCGGATGTCGACGTACGGGTAGGTGTCCGAGCGGCTGATCGTATCGACCAGCAGCGCATCACATTTCACGCTGGAGCGCGATCCGTGCGCACCCTTGTTCACCTGGACCAGGCCCCGGTAGGAGGCGCGGCCACCGCCGCGGGCCACCGACTTGGACACGATGTTGGACGACGTGTTGGGCGCCAGGTGCAGCATCTTGGCACCGGTGTCCTGGTGCTGCCCCTCGCCCGCGAACGCCACCGAGAGCACCTCGCCCTTGGCGTGCTCGCCGGTCATCCACACCGCCGGGTACTTCATGGTGACCTTGGAGCCGATGTTGCCGTCGATCCACTCCATGGTGGCGCCTGCTTCGGCCCGGGCCCGCTTGGTGACCAGGTTGTAGACGTTGTTCGACCAGTTCTGGATGGTGGTGTACCGAACCCGTGCGCCGGGCTTCACCACGATCTCGACGACCGCCGAGTGCAGCGAATCCGACTTGTAGATCGGCGCGGTGCAACCCTCGACGTAGTGCACGTAGGAGCCCTCGTCGGCGATGATCAGCGTCCGCTCGAACTGGCCCATGTTCTCGGTGTTGATCCGGAAGTACGCCTGCAGCGGGATGTCGACGTGCACGCCCGGCGGCACGTAGATGAACGACCCGCCCGACCACACCGCGGTGTTCAGCGCGGAGAACTTGTTGTCGCCGGCCGGGATCACGGTGCCGAAGTACTGCTTGAAGATCTCCGGATGCTCGCGCAGGCCCGAGTCGGTATCCAGGAAGATGACGCCTTGCGCCTCAAGGTCTTCGCGGATCTGGTGGTACACCACCTCGGACTCGTACTGGGCCGCCACACCGGCAACCAGCCGCTGCTTCTCCGCCTCGGGGATGCCGAGGCGGTCGTAGGTGTTGCGGATGTCCTCGGGCAGTTCCTCCCAGGACGCGGCCTGCTTCTCGGTGGACCGCACGAAGTACTTGATGTTGTCGAAGTCGATGCCCTCGAGGTTGGAACCCCAGTGCGGCATCGGCTTCTTGTCGAACGTGCGCAGCGCCTTCAGCCGGCTCTCCAGCATCCATTCCGGCTCGTTCTTCTTGCCCGAGATGTCACGCACGACGGCCTCGGACAGGCCGCGTTGCGCACTGGCGCCCGCGGCATCGGAATCCGACCAGCCGTAGCCGTACTTCCCCAGTGACGCGATGGCCTCTTCCTGGGTCAGTGGCGTATCGGGCGTGATGGTCATGTCGACGCTCCTTGGTTGTTGGTGATGGCGGTTCGGGCGTGGGCCGCGCTCCGAACATCGGACGAATTGTCGGTGTCGAGTGGAACGTGGGTGGTGCAGGCGCAGTCACCGTTGACGATGGTGGCCAGCCGCTGGACATGGGTTCCCAGGATTTCGGCGAACGCCTCGCGCTCCGTCTCGCACAGTTCGGGGAATTCCTCGGCGACGTGCGACACCGGGCAGTGGTGTTGGCAGATCTGCACACCGCGCACGGGCCCGCTGACCGGATTGGTCGTGGTCGCGTAGCCGGCCTTGGTCATCGCCGCCGCGACGCGGTCGGCGGTTTCGGCCACATCACCGGAGCCAGCGGTGACCCCGGCCAGGATGGTGTCGATGCGCCTGCGGGCGAACGTCCGGACCGCATCCTTGCCGCCGATCTCGCGCAGCTGTCGGATGGCCGCCACCGCCAGATCGTCGTAGGTGTGCCCGAGCTTGGCCCGCCCGGCCGACGTCAGCCGGTAACGCTTGGCCGGCCGGCCGCGGCCGTTGTGCTGCCAGGGCGCCGCAGCACTGGCCTGTGCATCGCCTGCGTCGATGAGGGCGTCGAGATGGCGGCGCACCCCCGCGGCCGAGATGCCGAGCCGGTCGCCGATCTGGCCCGCGGTGATGGGACCCTCGAGCAGCAACTGGATGATGGCCCGGCGGGTTTGTCCGTCAGAGGCGGGCACGACGTCGCCAGCGGCCGCCGGCGAGCCGGCAAAACCAGCTGAAGCCGGCACGCCGGCAACGCCGACAGGGGTCGGCGTACCGACCCCAGCCTTGCGCGTACCGTCCGAGCGGATTTTCACAACACCATTGTGACGGAATTCGGCGACAGGTTCTAGCAAGGGTGGCCTTACGTGACCTGGGCCACTCGCGCGCGCCCTCGCCGACCCGGACCACTCGATCCTGGCGGTTACTCTGCTCTGATGGCCAGCCGCCTGTCGTCCTTCAGCTCGTCGATCGCCCGGTGGCACGGCGACGAACGTGCGGTCGGCTCCCCACTGAACGACGCCGAGGTCGTCGCGCTGCGCCGGACCAGGCTCTTCGGCGCCACCGGCACCGTGCTGATGGCCATCGGGGCGCTGGGCGCAGGCGCTCGCCCGGTGGTGCAGGATCCGACGTTTGGGGTACGGCTGCTCAACCTGCCGTCCCGGATCCAGACGGTGTCGCTGACCATGACCACCACCGGTGCGGTCATGATGGCGCTCGCGTGGCTGATGCTGGGCCGGTTCGCGCTGGGCCCCCGCCGCATGTCCCGCAGCCAGCTCGACCGCACGCTGCTGCTGTGGGCGCTGCCGCTGCTGATCGCCCCACCGATGTACAGCAAGGACGTCTACTCCTACCTGGCCCAGAGCGAGATCGCGCTGCTCGGGCTCGACCCGTACCGCGTGGGCCCGGCCACCGGCCTCGGTCTCGACCACGTCTTCACCCTGTCCGTCCCCAGCCTGTGGCGCGAGACGCCGGCCCCCTACGGTCCGCTTTTCCTGTGGATCGGTCAGACCATCTCGGGAGTGACCGGCGAGAACATCGTCGCGGCCGTGCTGTGTCACCGCCTGGTCGTGCTCTTCGGCGTCGGCCTCATCGTGTGGGCCACCCCACGGCTCGCGCACCGCTGCGGCGTCGCCGAAGTCAGTGCGCTGTGGCTGGGGCCGTGTAACCCACTGCTGTTCATGCACCTGGTCGCGGGCATCCACAACGAGGCGCTGATGCTGGGCCTCATGCTCGCCGGCACCGAGTTCGCGCTGCGGGGGATCGATTCGAGCCACCCGCTGCTTCCGCGACCGTTGGCCTGGCCACACGGTTCGGCCGAGTGGGTCCGCTGGCGACCGATGGCGATGCTGCTCCTCGGCGCGGTGCTCATCACGATGTCCTCGCAGGTCAAACTCCCGTCGCTGCTGGCGCTCGGGTTCGTCGCGATGGCCCTGGCGTGGCGCTGGGGCGGCACCGTCAAAGCGTTCTTCCTCGCGAGCTTCTCCTTGGGCGCGGTATCGCTGGTGGTGATGGCGATCATCGGCTGGGCCAGCGGGCTCGGGTTCGGCTGGCTGTTCACCCTGGGCACCGCGAACGTCGTGCGCAGCTGGATGTCGCCGCCGACCCTGCTGGCCCTGGGCACCGGCCAGGTCGGCATCCTGCTCGGGCTCGGCGACCACACCACCGCCGTCCTGGCGTTGACCCGCGCGATCGGCGTCTCGATCATCGCCGTCGTCGTCACCTGGCTGCTCCTGGCAGTCATGCGTGGCCGGCTACATCCGGTCGGCGGCCTCGGCGTCGCCCTCGGAGCGACCGTCCTGCTATTCCCGGTGGTGCAGCCGTGGTACCTGCTGTGGGCCATCGTGCCGCTGGCCGCGTGGGCCACCCGCCCCGGCTTCCGCGGCGCCACCATCGTGCTCACACTGGTCGTCGGTATCTTCGGGCCCACCGCCAACGGCGACCGGTTCGCGCTGTTCCAGATCGTGATGGCGACGCTGGCGAGCACGGTGATCGTCCTCATCCTGATCGGGCTGACCTGGCGCCGGTTGCCCTGGCGCAAGCTGCCCGACACCACCACCAGCCCACCAGCGGCACCGGCCACCACCTCCGACGCCTACGCTGAGTCCCCGTGAACTCGCGTTCCGACGCTTCGCCGACTGATACACCCGTGCTGCTGCGCGGCGTCACCAAGCAGTACGGCACGACGACAGCGGTATCCGGCCTCGACCTCGAAGTACACAAGGCCGAGGTGCTGGCCCTGCTCGGCCCCAACGGGGCAGGCAAGACCACCACCGTCGAGATGTGCGAGGGCTTCATCCGGCCCGACGGCGGCACCATCGAAATCCTGGGCCTGGACCCCGTCGGCGACAACGCGCGGCTGCGTGAGCGGATCGGGGTGATGCTGCAGGGTGGCGGCGGATATCCGGCGGCGCGGGCCGGCGAGATGCTCGACCTCGTGGCGTCGTACGCGGCCAACCCACTCGATCCGGCCTGGCTGATGGATACCCTCGGCCTCACCGAATCGGCCCGCACCACCTACCGGCGGCTCTCCGGCGGGCAACAGCAGCGGCTGGCGCTGGCATGCGCCGTGGTAGGGCGCCCCGAGCTGGTCTTCCTCGACGAGCCGACCGCGGGCATGGACGCGCACGCGCGAATCGTGGTGTGGGAGTTGATCGATGCCCTGCGCCGTGACGGCGTGACAGTGGTGTTGACCACGCATCAGCTGACCGAGGCCGAGGAACTCGCCGACCGCATCGTGATCATCGACCACGGCGTGGCGGTGGCCACCGGCACGCCCGCCGAACTGATGCGCACCGGCGCCGAAAACCAGCTGCGGTTCAGCGCGCCCCGCAAGCTCGATCTGTCGCTGCTGGTCGGCGCATTACCGGAGAACTACAAGGCCAGCGAGACCGCACCGGGCGAATACCTCGTCGAGGGCTTTATCGACCCGCAGGTGCTGGCCACCGTGACGGCGTGGTGTGCCCGGCTCGACGTGCTGGCCACCGACATGCGGGTGGAGCAACGCAGCCTGGAGGACGTGTTCCTGGACCTCACCGGCCGCGAGCTACGGGGCGGCTGACGAGCGCTCGCGCGAGGAACTGACGACGATACGGACGACATGACGGACAACGAGATGACCACGACCAACCGTTTCGAACCCGGGACGTTCTCCCCCGATCCGCGGCCGGCCGGCGTGCCGAAGATGCTGGCCGCGCAGTACGGGCTCGAGCTCAAGCTGCTGCTGCGCAACGGCGAGCAGCTGCTACTGACCATGTTCATCCCCATCACACTGCTGATCGGCCTGACCCTGCTGCCGCTCGGGTCGTTCGGGGACCACCGCGCTGCGGCGTTCACCCCGCCGATCATGGCGCTGGCCGTGATCTCCACGGCCTTCACCGGGCAGGCCATCGCCGTGGCGTTCGATCGCCGGTACGGCGCGCTCAAACGACTCGGCGCGACGGCGCTGCCGGTGTGGGGCATCATCGCGGGCAAGGCGCTGGCCGTGGTCACGGTCGTCTTCCTGCAGGCGATCCTGTTGGGTGCCATCGGTGTCGCACTGGGTTGGCGGCCGCCGGTCGCGGGTCTGGCGCTGGGCGCGGTGATCATCGCGCTCGGCACGGCCGGGTTCGCGGCATTGGGACTGCTGCTCGGCGGCACGCTCAAGGCGGAGATCGTGCTGGCGTTGGCGAACCTGTTGTGGTTCGTGTTCGCCGGGTTGGGCGCGCTGACGCTGGAAGGCGGCCTGGTGCCGTCGGCCCTGCAGTGGGCCGCGCGGCTCACCCCGTCGGGTGCCCTCACCGAGGCGCTGACCCGTGCGATGTCGCTGTCGGTGGACTGGTTCGGCATCCTCGTACTGGTGGTGTGGGGCGCCGTCGCGGCCGTGTGCGCCATGCGCTGGTTCCGATTCACCTGATGCGCCGGGCGGCCCCTACTACGAGCTGTAGTTCCGGTTCATCTACGATCAGCCCGTGACCGTCGGACGTCTTTTTCTGCGACTGGTCGATCTGCTGCCACTACCGAGCCTGCGGGTCCAGCGCATCATCGCGTTCCTGGTGATCCTCACCCAGGGCGGCATCGCGGTGACCGGCGCGATCGTCCGTGTGACCGCCTCGGGTCTGGGTTGCCCGACATGGCCCCAGTGCTTCCCCGGCAGTTTCACCCCGGTACCGCACGCCGAGGTCGCCGTGGTGCATCAGGCCGTCGAATTCGGCAACCGGATGATCACTTTCCTGGTGGTGTTCACCGCGATAGCCGCCGTGCTGGCCGTCACCCGGGCCCGGCGCCGCCGCGAGGTGCTGATCTACGCGTGGCTGATGCCGGCCTCGACGGTGGTCCAGGCCATCATCGGCGGCATCACCGTGCGGACCGGCCTGCTGTGGTGGACCGTCGCCATCCACCTGGTGGCCTCGATGACCATGGTGTGGCTGTCGGTGCTGCTGTACGTGAAGGTCGGCCAGCCCGACGCCGGATCCCCCGCCGTGCGCGTGGCAAAACCCTTGCGGCAGTTGACCGCGCTGAGCGCCGTCATCCTCGCCGCGATCCTGGTGACCGGGACGCTGGTCACCGGCGCAGGTCCGCACGCAGGTGACAAGAGCCTCGACCGTGTGGTGCCGCGCCTGCAGGTGGAGATCACCACCCTGGTGCACGCCCACTCGTCGCTTCTGATCGCCTACCTGTCGATGATCATCGCGCTCGGGTTCGCGCTCGCCGCGGTGCACGCGGCCCGGCCGATCATGGTCCGGCTCGGTGTGCTGCTGGCCCTGGTGTGCGCGCAGGGACTGGTCGGGATCGTGCAGTTCTACACCGGCGTGCCGGCCGCGCTGGTCGCCGTGCACGTTGCCGGCGCAGCGGCCTGCACGGCCGCCACGGCGGCACTATGGGCGTCGATGCGAGAGCGGACCGAGGCCGAGCCGCTCGAGGGCCGATTCGACCCCGAGCGCGAATCGACGTTCGGCGTCAGCCCGGTTGACAGCGCTTAGCTGACGGAAACCCAGGGACGGCTCGACCAACTCGAGTTCCAAGAGCCGAGGATCGTCGAGACCATTCCCCGTCGCTGCGCTCGCCCGGGCCCCGCCGATCACGTCCACCCGGGCGTACAGCAGATCGCTCGCGGCGATGTCGAAAATCCGTGTCACGGCCGCAATGGCCAGCCGGCCGACTTCCCAGATGGCATCCTCGGGCTCGGCCGGTGACAAGGTTTCGGTGGCATAGGTTCCGGTCTCCTCGAATTCCGGGGCGCTGCCCGCCGGCGGAAGGATCGGTCCCTTGATGAACGCATGGGACTCCTCGCCGTTGATGAACACCAGGGCGGTCTCCCCGTCGGCGATGCGCGCGTCGTAGGGCTGCACCAGCACGGCGCGTCCCTGTGCGTGCAGCTGGGCGGCGTGTGCGACGGCGGCGTCGGCGTCGACGAAGCGTTGCGCCCCTTGTGAACCCGCCCCGACCGCAGGTTTGACCACCACCTCGCCGGCCGGAACGGTCACGGCATGGCCGACCGGGAAATGCTGTGTAGGCACCACCGGCACACCGAGCTTGTCCAGGTCGATCAGGTAGTGCTTGTCGACGTTCCAGGTGACCAGCGCAGGCGCATTGATCAGGTTGCGCACCGAGCGGGTCCACGACAGGTATTCGTCGAGCCGGTCGGCGTAGTCCCACGTGGCCCTGAGCACCACCAGATCCGCATCCCGGGTCGCAGGGTCGTCCCAGGACAGCCACCGCGCATGCAGGCCCCGCGTGCGCAGCGCGGCGACCAGACCCGCGTCGTCGCCGTCGCCGTCGGGCAGTGACGGACAACCGGCGAACACGATGCGCGGATGGAAGATGTCCGGGCGGGCGAGCTTCACACAATCCTCCAGGGTCGGTGGCGACGGGCTAAACCAAGAGTGTCACGGGATCCGGCGGGGTGTTGCGGCACACGCGAACGGCCGAGGCTTGGCAGGATGGTCACCATGCACGCGATCGAAGTCGCCGAGACCGGTGGACCCGAGGTCCTCAATTTCATCGAACTGGCCGAGCCCACCCCCGGGCCCGGCGAGATATTGATCAAGGCCGAAGCGATCGGCGTGAACTTCATCGACACCTACTTCCGGTCCGGGCTGTACCCGCGGGAGCTGCCGTTCGTCGTCGGCACCGAGGTGTGCGGCACCGTCGCCGCCGTCGGTGACGACGTGGCGGCACTGGCGGTCGGCGACCGGGTGGTGACCGCCAACGCGACCGGGGCATACGCCGAATATTGCGTCGCCCCGGCCGATTTCAGCGCCTACGTGCCGGACGGCGTGGCGCCGGACGCGGTGGCTTCCGCACTACTCAAGGGCATGACCGCGCACTACCTCATCAAGTCGACCTATCCGGTGCAACCGTCGGACACCGTGCTGCTGCACGCCGGCGCAGGCGGCGTGGGACTGATCCTCACGCAGTGGGCCACCAGCATCGGCACCCGGGTGATCACCACGGCATCCACGCCGCAGAAAGCCGAGCTGTCCCGGCAGGCCGGAGCCGTCGAGGTGCTCGACTACCCCGATGACCCGGCAGAGTTCGCCGACAAGATCCGCGATCTCACCGGCGGCCTCGGGGTCGCCGCCGTCTACGACGGGGTGGGCAAGTCGACGTTCGACGCGAGCCTGGCCAGTTTGGCCGTGCGCGGGACGCTGGCGTTGTTCGGCGCCGCCAGTGGCCCGGTCCCGCCGGTCGACCCGCAGCGCCTCAACTCGTCGGGTTCGGTGTTCCTGACCCGCCCGACGCTGGCGCACTACACCCGCACACCCGACGAATTCTCCTGGCGGGCCGGGGAACTGATCAACGCGATCGCCGACGGGACCATCAACATCACCGTGGGCGGACGCTATCCGCTCGCCGAGGCCGCCCAGGCCCACACCGATCTGCAGGGCCGCAAGACCGTCGGCTCGATCGTGCTGGTGCCCTAGAGTCGCCTACGCGCGACGCCGAGTTCGACGAAAACGTCGCTGCGCCGCGGGCGCTACGACGCTTTCGTCGAACTCGCGGACAGTCCAGTCCGCTAAATGGGCTCGGCCACCGGGAACGTCCATGACCCGTCGAGGATCTGCTGGCGGGGCCGGTAGAGCCGCACGATGTAGTTCCAGCCGTCGGTGATCGGCAGCAGGTTCACCGCGTCGGCACCGCCGAACTGGATGACGGTCGCACCGTCGGAGCCCTTCGCCGCGGTGATGTTGTTCAGCGAGTACGCGTTCCGGGCATTCGGTGTGAAGTACCCGTCCTTGTTGTAAACGGTCACCGACCAGAACCCGTCCACCGGAACATCTTCGACGGTGAGCCGGTGCACGGTGGCGCCGTCGTTGGCGGCGGGGAAGACCGGTAGGTACAGCGCGTCACGTTCCGGGTTGCCGCCCCAGGCGTACGCCGAACCGATCAGGTGCCGCACCGGGTCGACGGAGTCCCGCGGCCCGAAGGTCGCCTTGCTGTCCGGAAGCGTGGTCGACAACGTGATCAGTGCGTCGCGGACCGTCTTCTGGCTGACCGGATCCCATTGCGGCACTTCGAAGCTGCCCTGCGCGGCCTGGCTGACCGAGATCGCGTCCTGCAGCGCATGCACCGCCTCGACGTCTGCCGGGTCGTTGGGGTCGACGAGGGTCCGGATCGCTGTTGCGACATATCGGGTGCCGATATCCGCCCGGGTGAGGGTGAGCTCCGCAGGCGCATAGACGACTGTCGGAACGTAGTGATCCTCGGTGATGATCTGCAGGGCCATGAAGCGCCCGGCGCTGTCGGGAAGGGTCACCGTGACCGGCCCGGCGTCCAGATCGAACACCCCTGCCGAGTAGAGGGTGTCCCGGTTCTGCCGGATCACCAGTTGGTTGTCGAGCGGACTCAACTCACGGATGTGGTGCAGCGCCGCGAAGCCGCCGTCTTTGACGATATTGGCGAAATAGAGGTCGGATTCGGCGCGGGCGAAGTTGTCGGGGGTGACCAGCACGCCCGCAGATTACCGCCCGAACAGCGTCGGCAGTGCCAGTGCCGAGTCCACGGCGAGCGCGCAGAACACCACGGCCAGGTAGTTGTTGGACTGCAGGAACAGGCGCAAGGGCTTGACCGGCTCGCCGCGCTTGACGCCGGAGTACAGCTGGTGGGCCATCACCAGGAACCATGCCCCTGCCAGCAGCGCGACCGACGCGTAGAGCCAGCCGGTGGCCAGTGCGAGCACCATCGTGGTCAGCACGGTGAGCCACGTGTAGATCAGGATCTGCTTGGTCACCTGGCGTTCGGTGGCCACCGCGGGCAGCATCGGCACGCCGGCCGCCTTGTAGTCGTCCTTGTAGCGCATCGCCAGGGCCCAGGTATGCGGCGGCGTCCAGAAGAAGATGACCAGGAACATCACCAGCGCGGGCCATTGGATGGTTCCGGTGACCGCCGACCAGCCGATCATCACGGGCATGCAGCCCGCCGCCCCGCCCCACACCACGTTCTGCGACGTGCGCCGCTTGAGCAGCAGGGTGTAGACGAAGACGTAGAACGCGATGGTCACCAGGCCCAGCACACCCGAGAGCAGGTTGGTGGTCCACCACAGCCATGCGAACGAGGCGACCGTCAGGGCGAGCCCGAAGATCAGCGCGTGCCGGGTCGGCACCGACGCCTTGGCCAGCGGCCTGCGCGCGGTGCGCTTCATGACCTTGTCGATGTCGGCGTCGGCCACGCAGTTGAGGGTGTTGGCACCCGCCGCCGCCATCATGCCGCCGATCAGCGTGTTGAGGATCAGCAGCGGATCAACGACACCGCGATGCGCCAGCAGCATGGCCGGTATCGCCGTCACCAGCAACAGCTCGATGACACGCGGCTTGGTGAGTGCCACATACGCCAGGAAAGTGCTGCGTATTCGGCTCGGCGCCCCACCGAGGGAACGGCGCTCGCGAATGCTCACGCAAATAACTCCTCGGGTGACTGCACGCGACTTCTACTACAGACGATGGTAGACCGCATGGCTGAGTGCCCGACACCGCAGGGTCGGATTTGCGAACCCGGCCGAGGTGAACGGCGGCCTAATCGTGCCCCAACCAACCGCACTCGATGACCCGGTGGCACTAGGGTGTTGGATGGAGCTGCGGGCCGGCCGCGCACAGCTCAGCACATGCAATCGGAACTTAGGAGCGAGGTAGTGACCACCGTCGAAGAGATCTCCGCCCTCACCCGCCCGAACCATCCGGACGACTGGACGGACCTCGATTCGGCCGCCGTCGATACGGTCCGCGTACTGGCCGCCGATGCGGTGCAGAAGGTCGGCAACGGCCACCCCGGCACCGCCATGAGCCTGGCCCCGCTGGCCTACTCGCTGTTTCAGCGCCAGATGCGCCACGACCCCAGCGACACCCACTGGATCGGCCGCGACCGGTTCGTGCTGTCGTGTGGGCACTCCAGCCTCACGCTGTACATCCAGCTGTACCTCGGCGGGTTCGGCCTGGAGCTGGCCGACATCGAGGCGCTGCGCACGTGGGGTTCGCTGACCCCCGGACACCCCGAGTACCGCCACACCAAGGGCGTCGAGATCACCACGGGCCCGCTGGGCCAGGGCCTGGCGTCGGCCGTCGGCATGGCGATGGCCGCCCGCTACGAGCGTGGCCTGTTCGACCCCGACACCGCTCCCGGTGAGAGCCCGTTCGACCACTACATCTACGTGATCGCCTCCGACGGCGACATCGAGGAGGGCGTCACCAGCGAAGCGTCGTCGCTGGCAGGCACCCAAGAGCTGGGCAACCTCATCGTGTTCTGGGACGACAACAAGATCTCCATCGAGCACGACACCCAGATCGCGCTGACCGAGGACACCCCGGCGCGGTACCGGGCCTACGGCTGGCATGTCCAGGAAGTCGAAGGCGGCGAGAACGTCGCCGGCATCGAGGCGGCCATCGCGGAAGCCAAGAAGGTGACCGACAAGCCGTCGTTCATCGCGGTGCGCACCATCATCGGCTACCCCGCACCCACCAAGATGAACACCGGTGGCGTGCACGGCGCGGCGCTGGGCGCCGACGAGGTCGCGGCCACCAAGAAGGTGCTCGGCTTCGACCCCGACAAGAGCTTCGAGGTGCGCGATGACGTCATCGCCCACACGCGCGAGCTGGTCGCCCGCGGCAAGAAGGCCCACGAGGACTGGCAGATCTCGTTCGACGCCTGGGCCAAGCGGGAGCCGGAGCGCAAGGCGCTGCTCGACCGCCTGCTGGCCCACGAACTGCCCGAGGGCTGGGACGCCGACCTGCCGCACTGGGAGGCCGACTCCAAGCCGGTGGCCACCCGCGCCGCCTCCGGTGCGGTGCTCGCCGCCGTCGGGCCGAAGCTGCCCGAACTGTGGGGTGGTTCGGCGGACCTCGCCGGCAGCAACAACACCACCATCAAGGGCGCCAAATCCTTTGGCCCGCCGTCACAGTCGACCCACGACTGGACCATGAGCTGGTACGGCCGCACCCTGCACTTCGGTATCCGCGAACACGCCATGGGCGCCATCCTGTCCGGCATCGTGCTGCACGGCCCGACCCGGGCGTACGGCGGGACGTTCCTGCAGTTCTCGGACTACATGCGGCCCGCGGTGCGGCTGGCTTCCCTGATGGACATCGACCCGATTTACGTGTGGACACACGATTCGATCGGTCTCGGCGAGGACGGTCCGACCCATCAGCCGATCGAGCACCTGGCGGCCCTGCGGTCCATCCCGAACCTGTCGGTGGTCCGCCCGGGTGATCCGAATGAGACCGCGTACGCGTGGAAGACCGTGCTCGAGCGCACGGCCAACACCGGCCCCGTCGGATTGATCCTGACCCGACAGGGTGTCCCGGTACTGGAGGGAACCAGCGCCGAAGGCGTGGCCCGTGGTGGCTACGTGCTCGGTGGCGGCAAGCCCGCCGACGACGCCGACGTCGTCATCATCGCGACCGGCTCGGAGCTGCAACTGGCCGTCGCGGCGCAGAAGGCGCTGGCCGAGAAGGACATCGTCGCCGCCGTGGTGTCGATGCCGTGTGTGGAGTGGTTCGAGAAGCAGCCGCAGGATTACCAGGACTCGGTGCTGCCGCCGAGCGTGTCGGCGCGCGTCGCGGTCGAGGCGGGTATCGCCCAGCCGTGGCACAAGCTGGTCGGCGACACCGGGCAGATCGTGTCCATCGAGCACTACGGCGCATCGGCCGACGACAAGACCCTGTTCCGCGAGTTCGGCTTCACGCCAGAGGCTGTGGTCGCCGCGGCGGAACGATCCCTGAACAACTAGTAGAGGAAGCGAATCATGACTCAGAACCCGAATCTCGCGGCGCTGAGTGCCGCGGGAGTATCCGTGTGGCTCGACGACCTGTCGCGTGAGCGGCTGCAATCAGGGAACCTCACGGACCTGATCAACACCCGCAGCGTGGTCGGCGTCACCACGAACCCGTCGATCTTCCAGGCCGCTCTGTCCAAGGGCACGGCCTACGACGCGCAGGTCAAGGAGCTCGCCGAGCGGGGCGCCGACGTCGATGCCACCATCCGTACCGTCACCACCGACGACGTCCGCAACGCGTGCGACGTGCTGGCCAAGACCTTCGAGGCCACCGACGGCATCGACGGCCGGGTGTCCATCGAGGTCGACCCGCGGCTCGCGCACGAGACCGACAAGACGATCCTGCAGGCCATCGAGCTGTGGAAGATCGTCGACCGGCCCAATGTGCTGATCAAGATCCCGGCGACGCTGGCCGGCCTGCCCGCCATCACCGCCGTGATCGCCGAGGGCATCTCGGTGAACGTCACGCTAATCTTCTCGGTGGAGCGTCACCGGGCCGTCATGGACGCCTACCTGGAAGGCCTGGAGAAGGCCCGCGAAGCCGGCCACGACCTGTCCAAGATCCATTCCGTCGCATCGTTTTTCGTATCCCGCGTGGACACCGAGATCGACGCCCGGCTGGAGAAGATCGGCTCCGAGGAGGCGCTGGCCCTGCGCGGCCAGGCCGGGGTCGCCAACGCCCGGCTGGCCTACGCCGCCTACGAAGAGGTGTTCGGCGGCGACCGGTATGCGGCGCTCAAGGCTGACGGCGCACGCGTGCAGCGGCCGCTGTGGGCGTCGACCGGCGTGAAGAACCCGGACTACTCCGACACGCTGTACGTCACCGAGTTGGTGGCCCCGAACACCGTGAACACCATGCCGGAGAAGACCATCGAGGCCGTCGCCGACCACGGTGTCGTGACCGGTGACACGATCTCCGGCACGGCCGCGGCCTCGCAGGAGACCTTCGACAAGCTCGCAGCGATCGGCGTCGATCTGCCCGATGTGTTCAAACTTCTCGAAGACGAGGGCCTGGACAAGTTCGAGAAGTCGTGGCAGGAACTGCTCGACGCAACTCAGGGCCAGCTCGACGCCGCGAAGAAATGACCGAGACCAACAGGCGTCCGGCAGACTGGGTCAACCCGCTGTGGGACAAACGTGACAAGCGCATGCCCAGGATCGCCGGGCCGTGTGCGGTAGTGATCTTCGGCGTCACCGGCGACTTGGCCCGCAAGAAGCTGATGCCGGCGATCTACGACCTGGCCAACCGCGGCCTGCTGCCGCCGAACTTCGCCCTGGTGGGCTTCGCCCGCCGCGACTGGGCGGACGAGGACTTCAGCAAGATCGTCTACGACGCGGTGCGGCAGCACGCCCGGACCCCGTTCCACCAGGAGGTCTGGGACCGGCTGGCGGAGGGTTTCCGGTTCGTCCAGGGCACGTTCGACGACGACGCGTCCTTCGATCGGCTCAAGGACACCCTCAACAAGCTCGATGAGGAGCGCGGCACCAGCGGCAATCACGCGTTCTACCTGTCGATCCCGCCCAAGGCGTTCCCCCAGGTCTGCGAACAGCTCTCCCGCAGCGGGCTGGCCGAGAAGCCGGACTGCAGCTGGAGCCGGGTGGTCATCGAGAAGCCGTTCGGCCATGACCTCAAGAGCGCCGAGGAGCTCAACAGCGTCGTCAACAGCGTCTTCCCGGAGTCGTCGGTGTTCCGCATCGACCACTACCTGGGCAAGGAGACGGTGCAGAACATCCTGGCGCTGCGCTTCGCCAACGAGCTGTTCGAGCCGGTGTGGAACTCGCACTATGTGGACAGCGTGCAGATCACCATGGCCGAGGACATCGGCCTCGGTGGGCGCGGCGGCTACTACGACGGTGTCGGCGCGGCCCGCGACGTGATCCAGAACCATCTGCTGCAGCTGCTCGCGCTCACGGCGCTGGAGGAGCCGGTGAGCTTCTCCCCCGCCGAGTTGCAGGCCGAGAAGATCAAGGTGCTTTCGGCCACCAAGCTGGTCGAGCCGCTCGACGAGACCACCTCGCGCGGTCAATACGTCGGTGGCTGGCAGGGCGGCGAGAAGGTCGTGGGCCTGCTCGACGAGGAGGGCTTCTCCCAGACCTCGACGACCGAGACGTTCGCGGCCATCACCCTGGAGGTGGACACCCGCCGCTGGGCCGGTGTGCCGTTCTATCTGCGCACCGGAAAGCGGTTGGGCCGCAGGGTCACCGAGATCGCGTTGGTGTTCAAGCGTGCGCCGCACCTGCCGTTCGATGCCAGCATGACCGATGAGCTCGGCCAGAACGCACTGGTGATCCGCGTGCAGCCCGACGAAGGCATCACGCTGCGGTTCGGATCCAAGGTTCCGGGCCACATCATGGAAGTGCGCGATGTCAGCATGGACTTCTCCTACGGTTCGGCATTCGCCGAGGAATCGCCGGAGGCCTACGAGCGGCTGATCCTCGACGTGCTGCTCGGTGAGCCGTCGCTGTTCCCGGTCAACGCCGAGGTCGAATTGTCGTGGAAGATCCTCGATCCCGCGCTGGAGTACTGGGCCACGCACGGTAAGCCCGACCCGTACGAATCCGGGACATGGGGCCCGGACTCTGCGTTCGAGATGTTGCGTCGCTCCGGCCGGGAATGGAGGCGGCCCTAACTATGATTCTCGATCTGCCCGACACCAACACCGGTGCCATCAACAAGAAGATCGTCGCGCTGCGCGAAGAGGGCGGTGCCATCACGCTGGGCCGGGTGTTGACGCTGGTCGTCGCGCCCAACAACGAGTCGCTGCTCGAAGAGTCCATCGAGGCGGCCAATGCCGCGAGCCGCGAGCATCCCTGCCGCGTCATCGTGGTCATTCCGGGTGACCGGCTGGCCACCGAGGCTCGGCTGGATGCCCAGCTGCGGGTTGGTCGTGACGCGGGCGCCAACGAGGTGGTGGTGCTGCGGTTGTCCGGCCCGCTGGCCAACCATGCCAGCAGCGTGGTGACCCCGTTCCTGCTGCCCGACACCCCAGTGGTGACGTGGTGGCCGGATCTGGCTCCGAAGGTTCCGTCAAAGGATCCGTTGGGCAAGTTGGCCATTCGCCGAATCACCGATGCCACCAACGGCGAGAATCCGTTGGCCTGCATCAAGAGCAGGCTGGCCGGCTACAGCACCGGCGATACCGACCTGGCGTGGAGCCGGGTGACGTACTGGCGGGCCCTGCTGACCGCAGCAGTGGACCAGGGCCCCTACGAACCGATCACGTCGGCGCTGGTGTCCGGGCTGAAAGACGAACCGGCACTTGACGTCCTGGCGGGGTGGCTGGCCAGCCGTATCGACGGTCCGGTGACCAGGGCCGTCGGTGAGCTGAAGGTCGAGCTCACCCGGGCCAGTGAGACCATCACGTTGACCCGGCCGCAGGAGGGTGTCACCGCGACACTGACCCGCACCGGTCGGCCCGACGCTCAGATTCCGTTGGCCCGCAGGGAGACTCGTGATTGCCTTGCCGAGGACATGCGCCGGCTCGACGACGACGAGATCTATTTCGAAGCGCTGCAGGGTATCGAGAAGGTGACATATGCCTGAGAGCGTGATCGAAACCTACGTCGACGCAGAGCAATTGGCGGCTGCGGCAGGAGCCCGGCTGGTCGGGGCGATCACGTCGGCCATCGCGGCCCGCGACGAGGCGTCCATCGTGCTGACCGGCGGCACCGTCGGGATCGCGATGCTGCGCCACGTCGCCGGGGCGGAGATCGACTGGTCCAAGGTGCAGCTGTTCTGGGGCGACGACCGCTTCGTACCGGCCGGCGACGCCGACCGCAACGATCAGCAGGCACACGACGCCCTGCTGGAGTCCGTCAACATACCGCCGGCCAATGTGCACCGGATGGCCACCAGCGACGGTGAATTCGGCGATGCGATCGACGACGCCGCTGCGGCATACGCCGAGGTGCTGCCCGCGGAGTTCGACGTGCATCTCCTCGGAATGGGGGGCGAGGGACACATCAACTCGCTGTTCCCCGACACCGCCGCGGTGCGGGAAACCGAGCGGCTGGTGGTCGCGGTGACCGACTCCCCCAAGCCACCGCCCCGGCGCATCACGCTGACGCTGCCGGCGATACACCGCGCGCGTGAGGTCTGGCTCGTGGTGGCCGGCGCCGAGAAGGCCGAAGCAGTGGCCGCTGCGGTGGGCGGGGCCGCCCCGGTCGACGTGCCCGCCGCCGGGGCGATCGGCCGTGACCGCACGGTGTGGCTGCTCGACGAGCAGGCCGCCTCCAAGCTGCCCGCCTGAGCCTGTGACACGGATCTCCCGCGTAGGGCTTGCCCGGCGTACCCGGTGATAACTTAGGCTTGCCTCACCTAATACGTGAGGCGGTTATGAGGACGATCCAGGTAGCAGTCATCGGTGCAGGTCCCGCGGGAATCTATGCCGCAGACATCCTGACCAAGGAGTACGGGCACGCACGCGTCGACGTATTCGACCGTCTCCCAGCCCCTTACGGTCTGGTCCGGTACGGCGTCGCTCCCGATCACCCGCGGATCAAGGAGATCATCAAGGCGCTGCGCAGGGTGCTGTCGCGCGACGAGATCCGGTTCATCGGCAACGTGCACTACGGCTCCGACGTTGCGCTGCCGGACCTGCGCCGTCACTACGACGCGGTGATCTTCTCCACCGGTGCACGCGCCGACCGTGACCTCGACATCCCCGGTATCGAACTTCCGGGCAGCTACGGCGCGGCAGACTTCGTGTCCTGGTACGACGGACATCCCGACGTACCGCGGAGCTGGCCGCTCACCGCGAAGAATGTCGCGGTCCTGGGCGCGGGCAACGTCGCCCTCGACGTCGCCCGCATGCTCGCGAAGCCCGCCGACGAACAACTCACGACCGAGATCGCCGGCAACGTCTACCAGGGTCTGGCCGCCAACGCCGCGACCGATGTGCACGTGTTCGCCCGGCGCGGTCCCGCGCAGATCAAGTTCAGCCCCATGGAATTTCGCGAACTGTCGCACTCGCCGAACGTGGACGTCATCGTGCATCCCGAGGGTTTCGAGATCGACGAGGCCAGCCAGCGGACCATCAACACCAGCAAGTCGACCAAGCTCGTCGTCGACACCATGATGAAGTACCTGGAGCGGGAACCGACCGGCGCACCGCACCGCATTCACATCCACCTGTGCCAGGCGCCGGTCGCGGTGCTGGGTGAAGACCGGGTAGAAGGGCTGCGCACGGAACGTACCGAGCTCATCGGCGACGGGACCGTCCGCGGCACAGGCGAATTCACCGAATGGCCCGTCGAGGCCGTGTATCGCGCAGTGGGCTACCTGTCGTCGCATCTGGCGGGGCTGCCGTTCGACCACCATGCCGGGGTGATTCCGCACGACGCCGGCCGCGTGCTCGACATCGACGGCGGCCTCATCGACGCGACCTATGTGACCGGCTGGATCAAGCGCGGTCCGATCGGGCTCATCGGACACACCAAGTCCGACGCCGCCGAGACCGTCAACAGCTTGCTGAGCGATCTACCCGGGCTGCGTGTTCCCGAGGTCACCGACCCCGATGCGATCCTCGAGCACCTAGCGGCCAAGGATGTCGACTACACCACCTGGGCAGAGTGGGAACGCCTTGACGCACACGAGATCAGCCTCGGCGAGGTGCAGGGCCGCGAGCGCGTCAAGGTGGTCGCGCGCGAGGAGATGATCCGCGCCGGGCGCGACGCGCTGGTCCGCGACTAATTGCCCGGCGCCTCATGTGTCCTCGGCGTCACACCGTCGCCCATGACCGGCGTCCACCAGCGCCTCCCGGTACCCCGCCAGGTAATCGGACGGGGCCCGCTCGGGGCGCTCACACCTCAGTTGCCAGCGGTACGAACAGTATTTCGTCACACCCGTTCAGACGCACCGATGCCGGGTTCGGTTCCGTCACCGGCCATACTGACTGTCATGGCAGACAGAGGCGACAGCCGGGCCCGTCCCGCGCCGCGCCGGCGGATCAAGACACTCACCCAGGCGGCGCTGAACGCCGACGCCACGGTCGATCAGATCGATGCCCTGTTGACCGACCTCGACACCACGGTGACCAGCCTCAACAACTCGATCGGCGACTTGGATGTCACCCTCGAGCGGTTCAATCGGACCATCACCAGCATCGATGAGCTGGCCCCGCGGCTGATCGCCATGGTCGAGCGGCTCGAAGGCATCGTGAACCGCGTCGAAGCCATCGTGGACATCGGCGAGGCGGTCGCATCGCCGATGGCCACGGCCGAGAATGCGGTGCGCCGGGTGGTCGACGTGGTGCGCCGTACGGCGGGAATCTAGTGGCCGGGTCTAACCGCTGTTGCGCAACGCGGTGGCCAGCCCACTCATGGTGAGCAGGATGCCACGCTGCACCAGCTCGTCGGTGTCCCCGGAACGGTAGCGCCGCAACAGTTCCACCTGCAGATGGTTGAGCGGCTCCAGGTACGGGAACCGGTTGAACACCGAGCGGGCCAGCGCCGGGTTGTCGGCCAGCAGATCGTCCTGGCCGGTGATCAGCCGGTGCATGCGAATGGTGCGCTCGTGTTCGGCGACGATCTTGTCGAACACCCGGGCCCGCAGATCCTCATCGTCGACCAGCTCTGAATACCGCGCTGCCAGGCCCATATCGGACTTGGCGAGCACCTGGGCCATGTTGGACAGCACGGTCGCGAAGAATGGCCAGCGCTGGTACAGATCTTGCAGCACCTCCAGTCGCCCGTCCCCCTCGGCGATCCATTCCTCGAACGCCGTCCCGGTGCCGTACCAGCCCGGCAGCATGACGCGCGACTGGCTCCAGGCCAGCACCCAGGGGATGGCACGCAGATCGGCAATCGAGGTGGTCGGCTTGCGAGAAGTCGGCCTGCTGCCGATGTTGAGCGCGCCGATCTCGCTGACCGGTGTGGACGCCTTGAAGTAATCGACGAAACCCGGTGTGTCGTGCACCAATTCGGCGTAGGCCCGCTGAGCCCGGGCCGCGAGGTCGTCGAGCACGGCGTACGCAGGCCCGGCCTCGTCGCCGAGGCCTTCGACGTCGAGCAGGGTCGATTCCAGGGTGGCCGCCAGTAGAGTCTCCAGGTTGCGGTGCGCGATCCGGGGTTCGGCGTACTTGGCCGCGATCACCTCGCCCTGTTCGGTGATGCGCAGCGAGCCCTTCACCGCGCCGGGCGGTTGGGCCAGGATGGCGTCATAGCTGGGGCCGCCGCCGCGGCCGACGGTCCCACCGCGACCGTGGAAGAGCCGCAACCGGATTCCGGTCTTACGTGCCGACTCCACGAGGTCGAGTTCGGCACGGTACAGGGCCCAGTTGGCGGCCAGATAGCCACCGTCCTTGTTGGAGTCCGAGTAGCCGAGCATCACTTCCTGCTGCTGGTCGCGCGCGGTGACGATCTCGCGGTACACCGGCAGGTCCAGCGCATCCTCCAGGATCGTCGAACCGCGCTGCAGGTCGTCGATGGTCTCGAACAGCGGCACGATCCCGACCGGGCAGTACCCGGTCGAAACATCCAGCAGCCCAGCCTCTTTCAGCAGCACCGCGGCCTCCAGCAGATCGGAGACCGACTGGCACATCGAGATGATGTAGTTGGGCACCGCCTCGGGGCCGAGCACCTTGACCGCCCTGGCCGCCGCGGCGACGATCCCGAGTTCCTTGCGCGCCAGTTCCGAGAGCTGCGCGCCCTCGCCGATCAGCGGGCGGCGGGTGGCCACCTCGGCGGCGAGCAGCTCGACCCGCTCGGCCTCCGGCAACGACGCGTAGTCGGGATGCACTCCGGCCCAGGCCAGTAGCTCGGCGACGACCTGCTCGTGTGTCTCCGAGTTCTGCCGCATGTCCAAGCCGCACAGATGAAAACCGAAGACCCGCACGGCCTCTCGCAGGCGGCCCAAGCGATCATCGGCCAGTACGGCGCTGCCGTGCCCGCGCAGTGACGCATCGACGGTATCGAGGTCGGCGAGCAATTCGGCGGGCGTGCGGTACGCGGTCAGCCCCAGGTCGAGCACCTGTTCGGGCTGCTCGTCGAGGATCTCGGCGGCGGTGGCCGTGAGACGCCCGTGGATCACGCGCAGCGCGCGCCGATACGGCTCGTCGGCGCGTGCCGGCTCGGTGCAGGCATCGGCGAGCGCGGTGAGCTCCGGGCTGACCCGGACGAGGCGCACCGACAGGGACAGCTCTTCCTCCAGAGCGGTGATCTCGGTGAAGTAGTGCCCGAGCGCCGTGTACGCGGCCCGGCCGGTGGCCAGCCGGACGATCTCCGGTGTGACGTTGGGGTTGCCGTCGCGGTCGCCGCCGATCCACGACCCCGGCCGCAGGATCGGGACCTCCAACAGTCCGGCGTCGGGCCAGCGGCTCTGCAGCTCGCTGCGCACCTGGGCGTTGACCTGCGGTATGACCTCGAAGAACGCCGCCGGGTAGTACCGCAGGCCGGTTTCGATCTCGTCGGAGATCTTCAGCCGGGACAGCCGCACCAACGCCGTCTGCCACAGCGTCAGGATGTGGCGTCTCAGCTCGACCTCGATGTCGCGGTCGTCGGCGGTGCGGGTCTGGCCGTGCAGCCGCAACCGCATCAGCTCGGTGATGCGGTGCTGGGTGTCGAACACCGTGCGGCGCCGAGTTTCGGTGGGATGCGCGGTGATGACGGGCGAGACCAGCGCGCCCGTCAGCGCGTCGGCAACGGCGGCAGCGTCGAGAGCCGCCGAGTCCAGCTTGCGGTAGGTGGCCGCCAGGCTGCTGTCCTGCGGGGGTTCGCCTGCCGCCACGTGCACCGCGCGGCGCCGTTCCCGGTGGATGTCCTCGGCCACGTTGGCCAGCAGCGCGAAGTGGGTGAAGGCCCGGATGACCGGAATGGCCTGGTGGACATCGATACCGCCGAACAGGCCGGCCAGCTCCGCTCGGTCGATCTCGGAGCGCCGGACGCGGAACGATTCCACCCGGGCACGTTCGATGAGGTCGAACACCTCCTCGCCGTTCTGTTCCCGCACGGTGTCGCCGAGGATCGTGCCGAGCAGTCTGATGTCCTCGCGCATCGGCTCGGTGGCTTCCCGGCCCACCTGGGTGCGGTACACCGAACCGATGGGCAACAGGGTGGTGTCGAAAGCCTCTGCCATGTGTCCCAGTATCGGGGGTCGGCGAACCGGGCGCACAGCGGGTGGTACCCGCCTACGGGGTGGGCGACGTGGGCCCGACGATCGGTGTGGGCGTCGGGACTGCCGCCGACGGCGCACCGCCCACCGGCACGATCGGTGTCGGACTTGTCGATGTGCCGACTGAATCACCCTGGCCCGCCGACGATTTGGCATGCGGCGCGGGCCGGCCGTCCGGCAGCACGATCGGGGTCGCGGCGCCCTGGTCGGTGTCCTTGGCCCCGGCCTCGGAGTCGGAGCTGAAGTCAGGCGGCCAATCCACCGACGTCGGTGGCCAGCTTTCGGTCTTCCCCGATCCGTCGCCCGGCGCCGCACAGCCCGCAGCTGCCCCGAAATCACCTGCGCCCGTGCAATTGTCGGCACTGGCTGCGGGCATGTTGATGACCATCGCGGCCACCCACGTGACAAGTACCGCTATCCGGAAGGGTCGGGCCGTCATAGCGAGAGGATGTCCCCGTAGGCGTTGACGCTGTCGTCGGAGGTATCCGTGTCGATCATCGCGGTGGCGAAGAACCGGATGGGCACCGGGCCACCGCACGCATCGACCTTGACGTGCGCATCGTGCACGACGATCTCCCCGGTGCGGCCCTTGAGTTCTTTCTTGCCGAGTCCGATGTTGGTGATGGTGCCCGGCAACAGGTTCACCGACACGTTGCCACCAAGATCCGCATACGGCCCGATGTCGTTCAGCACGTTGCCGTTGATGCCGGGGTTGATCCCGATGTCCGCGTTGCCGCCGACGCTGGCACCCTCGCTGAGGTCGATCTGGCAGCCCAATTGGAGCCCGAGGACCAGGGTGCCGGAGTTGACGGCGACGCCGCCGTTGCCGTCGATCGTGGCCGCGGCCTTGCCCGTGACGAATCCCTCGCGGGTGAACGCGGTTGCTGCCATGTTCGGCACCGAATTGATGGTCATCCGGGTCAGCGACGCGCTGAGATGCCACCCGTCGTCGGTGTCAGCCGACTGCGTGACGTCGGCCACCGGAAGCGGATCCGCGACGGCTACCCCACCTGCCAGGCAGAGCAGCGACACCGCACCGACGCCGGCGCCGAGAAGTCTGAACACGTGCACCCCGCCTAAGCCCCAAAAAGGTCTGGTCGGTGACTGATTCAGGCACCGACGGCGATCCTAGGAGGCTGTGCTGAGTGGTTCCTGGTACCCGAATGCGGATGACCGGTGGACTGGCGCGGCGGGGTGGTGACGGGCCGAGCTGTGCGCCCGAACCGTCAGGCGTATTTGATCTGCAGGGCAACGCCGACGATCGACACCAGCCAGATGCCGGTGACGAACAGCGTCAGTCGGTCGAGGTTCTTCTCGACCACCGTGGAGCCGGACAGGCTGGACTGGACGCCGCCGCCGAACAGGGTGGACAGGCCGCCACCCTTGGCACGGTGCAGCAGGACCAGCAGCACGACCAGCACACTGGTCACGACCAGGATGATCTGCAGCGCCAATTGCATGGCCGCCAGAATACCTGGTCAGGCTGCCGGTCCCGGCCCCGGGGTTACGGCAGGGGTCCACCTGCGGCGATGGCCGACAGGGTGGCGAACTGCTCGCCGTCCAGCGACGCACCACCGACGAGGGCACCGTCGATATCGGGCTGCGCAACGATCTCACCGGCGTTCTTGGCGTTCACCGAGCCGCCGTAGAGCACCCGGATACCCGCGGCGAGCTCGGGCGTCGACAGGTTGCCGAGTTCGTCGCGGATGGCCTTGCAGACCTCCTGCGCGTCGGCTGCGCTGGCCACCCGGCCCGTGCCGATGGCCCACACCGGCTCGTAGGCGATGACGACCTGGCCGATCTGCTCTTTCGACAGCCCGGCAAGCGAGCCGCGCAGCGAGTTGATGTTGAACTCGACGTGGTCGCCGGCCTCACGCACCTCGAGCTGCTCACCGATGCAGACGATCGGCGTGACGCCATGCTTGAACGCCGCGGCGGTCTTGGCGGCCACCAGCGCATCGTCCTCGTGGTGATACGTGCGTCGCTCGGAGTGCCCCACCACGACGTAGCTGCAGCCCAGCTTGGCCAGGAACGCGCCGCTGATGTCGCCGGTGTAGGCACCGGAGTCGTGTTGCGACAGGTCCTGGGCGCCGTACGTCAGGCGCAGCTTGTCACCGTCGACGAGCGTCTGCACACTGCGCAGATCGGTGAACGGCGGGATGACGGTCACATCAACCTTGTCAAAGTACTTGTCCGGCAAGGCGAATGCGATCTTCTGCACCAGAGCGATGGCCTCGAAGTGATTGAGGTTCATCTTCCAGTTGCCGGCGATGAGCGGCTTGCGCGCCACGGGTCTCCTCGTTGATCTTGAGTGGACGAACTACTGCAAAATTTCGATACCGGGCAGGTCTTTGCCCTCTAGATATTCCAGCGACGCACCGCCACCGGTGGAGATGTGCGAGAAACCGTCCTCGGGCAGCCCGAGCTGACGCACAGCCGCGGCCGAGTCTCCGCCGCCCACGACGCTGAAGGCCCCCTTGGCCGTGGCACCGATGATGGCCTCGGCCACCCCCTTGGTGCCTGCCGCGAATGCCGGGAACTCGAACACACCCATCGGGCCGTTCCAGAACACCGTTTTGGCGTTCGAAAGCAGCGCGCTGAACCGCTTGACCGACTCCGGGCCGATGTCGAGGCCCATCTTGCCGTCCGGGATACGGTCCGAAGCGACCGTCTCGGGCTCGGCGTCGGCGGCGAACTTGTCGGCGACGACGATGTCGACCGGCAGGTGGATCACGTCGGCGTAGGTCTCCAGCAGGCGCTTGCAGGTGTCGATCATCTCCTCCTGGCACAGCGAGGTTCCTACCGAAACGCCTTGTGCCGCAAGGAAGGTGAAGCACATGCCGCCACCGATGATGAGGCTGTCGGCCTTGGTGGCGAGGTTCTCGATGACCGCGAGCTTGTCGGACACCTTGGAGCCGCCCAGCACCACGGCGTACGGCCGTTCGGTCGAGCTGGTCAGCTGCTCGAGCACCTTGACCTCGGCGTCCACGAGCGTGCCCGCGTAATGCGGCAACAGCGTCGCGATGTCGTACACCGACGCCTGCTTGCGGTGCACCACACCGAAGCCGTCGGACACGAAGGCACCCGGCGACCCGTCGGCGCCTTCCACGAGGGCGGCGAGTTCGTTGGCCAGCGCGAGCCGCTCGGCGTCGTCCTTGCTGGTCTCACGCGGATCGAAGCGGATGTTCTCCAGCAGCAGGACGTCGCCGTCAGTGAGGCCTTCGGCGCGGGCCAGTGCGTCGGTCCCGACCACGTCGCCGGCCAGCTGCACGTGCCGGCCCAGCTTCTCCCCCAGCGCCACGGCCACCGGGGCCAGCGAGAACTTGGGGTCGGGGCCGCCCTTGGGGCGCCCGAGGTGGGCGGTGACGACGACCTTCGCGCCCGCCTCGGCCAACGCCTGCAGCGTCGGGACAGAGGCGATGATGCGGCCCGGATCGGTGATGTTGCCCTGGTCGTCGAGCGGGACATTCAGGTCCGAGCGCACCAACACGCCCCGACCTTCCACACCCTCGGCCAACAGATCGTTGAGTGTCTTGACGCCCATCTTGCTCAGAGCGACTTGCCGACCAGTGCGACCAGATCGGCGAGGCGGTTGGAGTAGCCCCACTCGTTGTCGTACCAGGAGACCACCTTGGCCTGGTTGTCGATGACCTTGGTCAGACCCGAGTCGAACAGCGAGCTGTGCGGGTCGGTGACGATGTCGCTCGACACGATCGGGGCGTCGTAGTACTTCATGATGCCCTTGAGCGGGCCCTCGGCAGCGGCCTTCATCGCGGCGTTGATCTCGGCGACGGTGGCGGACTTGGCCAGCTCGGCCGTCAGGTCGGTCACCGAACCTGTGGGGACCGGCACGCGCATGGCGTAGCCGTCCAGCTTGCCCTTGAGCTCAGGCAGGACCAGGCCGATGGCCTTGGCGGCGCCGGTGGAGGTCGGCACGATGTTCAGTGCAGCGGCACGGGCGCGGCGCAGATCCTTGTGCGGGCCGTCCTGCAGGTTCTGGTCCTGGGTGTAGGCGTGGATGGTGGTCATCAGGCCGCGGACGATGCCGAACTCGTCGTTGAGGACCTTGGCCAGCGGGCCGAGGCAGTTGGTGGTGCACGACGCGTTGGAGATGATGTTCTGGCTGCCGTCGTACTTGTCGTCGTTGACGCCCATCACGATGGTGATGTCCTCGTCGGTGGCCGGCGCCGAGATGACGACCTTCTTGGCCCCCGCGTCGAGGTGGCCCTTGGCCTTGGCAGCGTTGGTGAAGATGCCGGTGGACTCGACTACGACGTCGACGCCGAGGTCGCCCCACGGCAGGGCCGCCGGGCCTTCTTTGACCTCAAGCGACTTGATCTTCTTGTCGCCGATGACGATGGTGTCGTCGCCCTCCAGGCTGACGTCCTGCGCCAGCCGGCCCAGGATCGAGTCGAACTTCAGCAAGTGAGCCAGGGTGGCGTTGTCGGTGAGGTCGTTGACCGCCACGATTTCGATGTCGGTGTTCTGACCCTCGGCCTGCTGCGCCGCAACGGCCCGGTAAAAGTTGCGGCCAATGCGGCCGAAGCCGTTGACGCCTACCCGGATGGTCACGTGATTTCTCCCTATGTCGCCAGTGGACTGCTCGCGCAACAGCCTAGTGGTGCCGGTCTCAGTGCGCGCGATCTGGTCAGCGCAGGGCCCGCGAGCTCAGTGTGGGTGCCGTCACGCGCCGCCGACCGGACTGGTTGACAATCTGGGCATGGCACTGACCGCTGCGGTGATCATCGTCGTCACGTTGGTCGTGATGACAACCGGCCGAACACCCGCGGTGCTGGCCCTGATCTGTGCGCTGGTGGCGGCCGGCCTGCTAGGTATCGCAACACCCAACGAATTGTTTGCCGGACTCAGCAACGGTGGGGTCGTCACGATCGCCGCGATGCTGGTCATCGCCAAGGGCGTGCTGCACACCGGGGTGGTGTCACGCGTGACGTTCCGGTTGCTGTCCGGGGTGAGCACCGCCGGGCAGGCGTTGCGCCGGTTGATCCCGCCGGTCGGTTTCGTCTCGGCGCTGATCAACACCACACCGATCGTGGCGATGCTGATCCCGGCCGCCAAGGAACTCCAGCAGCAGTCCGGAGTGCCGGCCCGCGGTGTCCTGCTGCCCGTCGCGCACGCCACGACCCTGGCCGGTTCGGCGACCCTGATCGGTACCAGCTCAAACCTCCTGATCGCCGCGCTGGCCGCCCCGTCGGGCGTGATGCTGTCGATGTTCTCGTTCGTCCCCGTCGCCGTGCCGGTCGCGATCATCGGCTGGCTGGTCCTGCTCGTCACCGCCCCGGTGATGCTGCGGGGCCGTGCCGACGAGGCCGAACGGGAGCTGTCCTGGCGTGCTGAGATCCCGGTATCGGTCAGCGCCAACGCCATCGGCCGCACCGCCGCGGAATTGGGCGTGCACACCACGCTGGAATACCAGCTGCTGGAAATCCGCCGGTGGGGCAAGGCGGTGACGTCCGATTCGGTGCTGGCCGCCGACGACGTGCTGGTCTACAAGTGCACCGAGGACGGCGTCCGAATGCTTTGGGGCAGTCCACGATTCGGGTTGTCGCCGCAGCGCCTTTACCTCGTCGCGGTGGCGAACAACGAGCAGGCCACGGTGCGCGATCTGGAGGAGGACGAGGACATCGTGGTGGTCGCGGCGCAGACCGACAAATTGCTGCGCGAGGCCCACGCCGAACCTGGGGAACTGTGCCTGGTGACCGCCAGTTCGGCCGAGGCGCTCTCCGAGCAGCCGCTCGTCGGGCTGTGGCAGCAGGCCACCGGCACCGCACCGCAGACCGGCAAAACCTGGATCGCCCTGGCCATCCTGACCGCTGTCATCGTCGCCGGGTCTCTCGGCCTGGCCGCTGTCGAGCTCGTCGCCGTGACCGGCGCAGTGCTGATGGTGCTCAGCGGGGTGCTCACGCCGCGCTCCGCGGCCCGTGCGCTGAACTGGAACATCCTGGCCATCATCGCGGGGTCGATCGGCCTTGGCACGATCGTGGTGAACAGCGGCCTGGGCGGCTACATCTCCGACGCGATCCTGCGGTTGTCGGGCAGCAGCATCCCGCTGGTCGTGCTCGTCGTGGTGGTGGGCACCACGCTGCTGACCAACGTCGTCACCAACGCCGCCGCCGCGGCGATCCTGACACCGGTCGTGCTGACCATCGCCACCTCCACCGGGCTGAATCCGGTTCTGCTGCTGATCCTGGTCGGGACGTGCATCTCGTTCACGTTCCTCAACCCGTTCAGCCACCAGTCCAACCTGATGGTGATGCGCCCCGGCGGGTACAGCTCGGCGACCTTCGTGCGCTTCGGCCTGCCGCTCACCGCGGTGTCGGTGCTGACGGCTTTCGGCGTCGGCTGGGCGCTGCTGTCGGTGTAGCCGAACCGGCTCAGGCGTCGTCGAGCAGGTCCGGGGTGACCGCCGACTCGGTGTCGGGAATGCCGTCCTGTTTGGCCTTGCGGTCGGCCATCGACAGCAAACGCCGAATCCGGCCTGCCACAGCATCTTTGGTCATCGGCGGGTCCGCCAGCCGACCCAGCTCCTCGAGGGAGGCCTGCCGATGCTCGACGCGCAGCTTGCCCGCGGCCGCCAGGTGGTCGGGCACCCCGTCGCCGAGGATGTGCAGCGCACGCTCGACGCGGGCGGCGGCGGCCACCGCGGCGCGTGCCGACCGGCGCAGGTTCGCGTCGTCGAAGTTCGCCAGCCGGTTGGCCGTGGCCCGGACCTCCCGGCGCATGCGGCGTTCCTCCCAGGTCAGTCGGGTGTCCTGGGCGCCCATCCGGGTCAGCAGGGCACCGATGGCCTCACCGTCCCGGACCACCACGCGGTCACTGCCGCGCACCTCGCGAGCCTTGGCGTTGACCCCGAGCCGCCGCGCCGCGCCCACCAGCGCCAGCGCCGCCTCGGGCCCCGGGCAGCTGACCTCAAGCGCCGACGACCGGCCGGGCTCGGTCAGCGAACCGTGCGCCAGAAACGCTCCTCGCCAGGCGGCTTCGGCGTCGCCGACGCTACCGCCCACCACCTGCGCGGGCAGCCCGCGCACGGGACGGCCACGCAGATCGAGCAGGCCGGTCTGCCGCGCGAGCGCTTCGCCGTCGGTGGCGACCCGCACCACGTAGCGGGTGTTCTTGCGGATACCGCTGGCCGACAGCACGTGCACCACCGCGTTGTAGCCGTAGAGGTCGTGGATGTCCTTGCGGAGCCGGCGCGCGATGATGCCGAGATCCACCTCGGCTTCGACCACGACGCGTCCCGCGACGATGTGCAATCCGCCGGCGAACCGCAACAGCGACGCGACCTCGGCGCGACGAGCACTCACCGAATTGACCACCAGCCGGCTCAGCTCGTCCTTGACCTCGGCTGTCATCGCCACGGATCGTCCCCTCTCGATCTGTTTGGTGCCGGTTCCTGCCGCACGACATCAACCGACCTGGCGGTGGGCGTAGGAACCGTGGGTTCCTGCACGATGCCGCCGTCGGGTGTCTTGGCGCGCAGGCCGACTCCTTCCAGGGCCGCGGCCAACCTCGCCGGGTCATGTAAAGGTGTACCAGGTCGGCACACGTCAGCAAACTCAACGCGGGCGTTGAGGATCTTGGCCGTGCGGCTGAGCTGCTCGCGTTCGCGCTGGCTCGGCACGCTGCCGGCGTCCACGATGATGTCATGCACCGTGAACTCCGGCGCATGCTGGGCCAGCACATGGATGTGCCGTTCCACCGAGAAGCCCGCAGTCTCGCCGGGCTCGGCCACCAGATTCAGCACCAACGCCCGTCGGGCCGTCGTCGCCTGCAGCGCAGCCGCCAACTGGGGCACCAGCACATGCGGGATGACGCTGGTGAACCACGAGCCGGGGCCGAGCACCACCAGGTCGGCGGCCATGATCGCGTCGATGGCCTGTCGCGTGGCGGGAGGGTCACCCGGCAGCAACCGGACTCGGCGCACCTGGCCGACGGTGGTCGCGATGGCCACCTGCCCGCGGATGACCCGGCTCATCCGGGGATCGGATTCCAGCCCGGCCACGTCGGCCTCGATCTGCAGCGCGATGGGGCACATCGGCAGCACCCGACCCTTGACCCCGAGGATGCGGCCGAGCTCGTCGAGCGCCGCCACCGGATCGGCCAGGACCTCGTTGAGCCCGGCCAGGATCAGGTTCCCGATGGGATGGCCGGCCAGGGCTCCGCTGCCACCGAACCGGTGCTGGATGATGGTTGCCCACAGCCTGCCGTGCGGGCTGTCCGATGCCAACGCCGCCAACGCCATTCGAAGATCGCCGGGCGGGACGACGTCCAGCTCCGAGCGCAGCCGGCCCGACGAGCCACCGTCGTCGGCCACCGTGACCACCGCGGTCACGTGCGGCGTGAGCCGCCGAGCCGCCGACAACGTCGCGTACAGGCCGTGTCCACCGCCCAGGGCGACGATGCGGATGGGTGAATTGCCCTCCTCGCGTCCGGGCCTCATTCGCGACCCAAATCCCGGTGCAGCACCCGCACCGTGAGTTTGTCGCCGCCGGCCAACCGCTGCGCCAGGGCTTCGGCGATCGCGACACTGCGATGTTTGCCGCCGGTGCACCCGATGGCCACGGTCATATAGCGCTTCCCCTCCCTGCGGTATCCGTCGATCACGACGTCCAACAGCCGATGGTAGGTCTCCAGAAACTCGTGGGCCCCGGGCTGACCGAGCACGTAGTCCCGCACCGCCGCATGCTGACCGGTGTGCGGGCGCAACTCGTCCACCCAGTGCGGATTGGGCAGGAACCGCACATCCATCACCGTGTCGGCGTCCATCGGCAGCCCGTACTTGTAGCCGAACGACTCTACTGTCACGTTGGTGTCCGACACTGTCTCACTGCCGAAGGCGCGCTCGATGCTGGCCCGCAGCGCGGGCACCGGCAGCGCCGAGGTGTCGATCACGAGGTCGGCCACCGCGCGGACCGGGGCCAGCATCGCGCGCTCCGCGGCGATCCCCTCGGCCAGGGTCTGATTGCCCTGCAACGGGTGGCTGCGCCGGTTCTGCTCGTAGCGGCGCACCAGGATGGCGTCGGACGCCTCCAGGAACAGCACCCGCGGCGTGATGTTCCGCGTGGCAAGTTCGTTGCGCACCGAATCCAGGTCGCCGGTGAAGCCCCGGGACCGCGCATCCATCACCACCGCCAATTGGGTGATGCGCGAGCCCGCCGCCAGACCGAACTCGACCATTCGGGCGATCAGCTCGGGCGGCAGATTGTCGGCGACATACCAGCCGAGGTCCTCGAGCACCTTGGCCGCGGTGCCGCGTCCCGCCCCCGACAAGCCGGTGACCAGGACCACGTCGATGCCGGAATCGGCGACCGCCCCCGTGCTGTCGAGAGGGTCCCGATGTGGCTGTTCTGTCACGCCCGATCCACCTGCCGCTCACTGGTGTCCATGTCCGCCCCTGTCATCGCATTGCCCCTCGATCGATCATCCTGGATAACGGTTGCAGGTGCGCCGGAATCCGGCGCGCTGAGCGCCTCGCGGACGGCCCGCGCCGTGGCGACGCCGATGCCCGGCACCGCGGTGATCTCCTCCACGGTCGCTTCTTTGAGCCGGGCCACGGACCCGAAATGTGTCACCAGCGCCTTGCGCCGATTCTCCCCCAGCCCGCGCACCGCATCGAGAGCCGACGCCGTCATCCGCTTGGACCGCTTACTGCGGTGGTAGCTGATGGCGAAGCGGTGCGCCTCGTCACGCACCCGCTGCAACAGGTAGAGCCCTTCGCTGGTGCGCGGCAGGATCACCGGATCGGGCTCGGAGGGCACCCACACCTCTTCGAGACGCTTGGCCAGACCGATCACCGCGACATCGTGGACGCCGAGTTCTTCCAGTACCGCGGCCGCGGCGTTGACCTGCGGTGCGCCGCCGTCGACGACGAACAGGTTGGGCGGGTAGGCGAACCGGCGCGGCCGCTGCTCGGCCGTCGCATCGGGTTTCGTGTCGGCGAGGTGCCGCTGGAACCGCCGCCGGGTGACCTCGGCGATGGACGCGACGTCGTCGGAACGTCCCTCTCCCGCGGCCTCCCGGATGGCGTAGTGGCGGTAGTCGCTCTTGCGCGGCAGCCCGTCCTCGAAGACCACCAGCGACGCCACCACGTCGGTCCCCTGGACGTGGCTGATGTCGATGCACTCGATGCGCAGCGGCGCGTCGGCCAGCCCGAGCGATTCCTGGATGCTCTGCAGAGCTTCGGACCTGGCGTTGAAATCCCCGGCCCGCTTGAGTTTGTGCTGGGCCAGCGCCTCCTGCGCGTTGCGCTGCACGGTCTCGGCCAGCGCGCGCTTGTCACCGCGCACCGGCACCCGCAGCGCCACCCGCGAGCCACGCAACCCCGACAGCCACACCGCCAGCTCGTCGGCGTTGGGCGGCAGCACCGGCACCAGCACCTGTCGCGGCACCGGATTGGTCGCCTCGTCGGCGGCCCCACCCAGCTCGGCCTGATCACCGTAGAACTGGGTGAGAAACTGCTCGACCAACTGCTCCTGACCAGATTGCTCCGGGTCACCCGACTTCTCCACGATCCAGCCACGCTGGCCGCGCACCCGGCCACCGCGGACGTGGAACACCTGGACGGCAGCCTCCAGGTCGTCGTCCGCGAAGGCCACCAGGTCGGCGTCGGTCCCGTCGCCGAACACCACCGCCTGCTTCTCCAGCGCCCGCTTGAGCGCAGAGATGTTGTCCCGCAAGCGTGCTGCCCGCTCGAAGTCGAGCTCCTCGGCAGCGGCGAGCATCTGCTGCTCCAGGTCGCGGGCCAGCCGGTCGGTGCGGCCGGCCAGGAAGTCGCAGAAGTCCAGCACGATCTGCCGATGCTGCTCGGCGGTGACCCTGCCGATACAGGGCGCCGAGCACTTGTCGATGTACCCGAGCAGGCAGGGACGGCCGATCTGGTTGTGCCGCTTGAAGACTCCCGCCGAGCAGGTGCGGGCCGGGAACACCCGGGTGAGCAGGTCCAGGGTTTCGCGGATGGCCCAGGCATGCGAGTACGGACCGAAGTAGCGGACGCCCTTCTTGCGCGGGCCGCGGTACACCATCAACCGCGGGTATTCCTCGTTGAGCGTGACGGCCAGCACCGGATACGACTTGTCGTCGCGGTAACGGATGTTGAAGCGGGGGTCGAACTCCTTGATCCAGTTGTACTCGAGCTGCAGCGCCTCGACTTCGGTGTTCACCACCGTCCACTCGACGCTGCCCGCGGTCATCACCATCTGCCGGGTGCGCGGCGCCAGGCCGGTGAGGTCGGCGAAGTACGACGTCAGCCTGCTGCGGAGGCTCTTGGCCTTGCCGACATAGATGACCCGCCCATGGGGATCGCGAAACCGGTAGACGCCCGGTTCAACTGGGATCGATCCGGGCGCCGGCCGGTATGTCGCTGGATCGGGCACGGATTCAAGGTTACTGCCGCGATCCGACTGATCTCCGCTACCGTCGAGAGGGTGCGGATGCTGGCGTCCACGCGATTGGTCATCGCCCTGCTCACTGGCGTCGTGTTGGTTCTCGGCGGATGCGCCGGCGACGCTCAGCGCCGAAGCGCGACCACGCCCGCGCCGTGCACCATCGCCTCCAACGGCACCCCGACACCCAAGACACCGACCGCGCCCGCACCACCACCCGCACCACCACCCGCGCCGGGCACGACCGCCAACCTGGCCACCAATCCCGAAGTGGCGACGGGCTACCGCCGTGACATGACCGCCGTCCACACCGCCACGTACGCGGTGGCCACCGCCAACCCGCTTGCCACCGAAGCCGCCTGCAAGGTGCTGCGCAACGGCGGCACCGCAGCCGACGCCCTGGTGACCGCGCAGGCCGTGCTGGGCCTGGTGGAGCCGCAGTCCTCCGGTATCGGCGGCGGCGGGTTCCTGGTCTACTACGACGCCGCCTCCGGGGCGGTGCGGACGTTCGACGGCCGCGAAACCGCACCGGCCGCGGCCACCGAGAACTATTTACGGTGGGTGTCGGACACCGAGCGCGTCGAGCCCCGTCCCGATACCAGGGCCTCGGGACGCTCCATCGGCGTACCCGGCATCGTGCGAATGCTCGACGACGTCCACCGCACCTTCGGGAAGAAGTCGTGGCGGGACCTGTTCGATCCCGCGGTGCGACTGGCCGACGACGGCTTCGACATCAGCCCACGGATGGCCGAGGCCATCGCCGACGCCTCACCTCAACTGCGCGGTGATCCCGCCGCCGCGGCATACCTGCTGAACCCTGATGGCAGCCCCAAACCGGTGGCCACCCGGCTGACCAATCCCGCATACGCCAAAACCCTGGGCGCCATCGGATCCGGCGGCGCCCAGGCCTTCTACACCGGCGACATCGCCAGGGCCATCGTCGCGGCCGCGACCAACACTGCCGGTGGGCGCACGCCGAGCCTGATGACCGAACAGGACCTCGCCGGCTACACCGCCAAGGAACGCCCACCGTTGTGTACGGGGTACCGCGGTCGGGAGATCTGCGGCATGCCGCCACCGTCGTCCGGCGGGATGGCCGTGGCCGCCACGCTGGGCATCCTCGAACACTTCGCGATGAGTGCCGACCGGCCCACCGACATCGACCTCAACGGCGGGCACCCCACCGTGATGGGCGTGCACCTGGTCTCCGAAGCCGAACGCCTGGCCTACGCCGACCGCGACCGCTACGTCGCCGACACCGACTTCGTGCCGCTGCCCGGCGGAACCCCCGCGACCCTGCTGGGCAGCGCATACCTGACCGGGCGCGCCGCGCTGATCTCCCAGCAGCACACCATGGGCACCGCGCAGCCCGGCGAGTTCGGCCCGCCGGCCACCGCAGCGCCGGCCCGTGAACACGGCACCAGCCAGGTCAGCATCGTCGACAGCTACGGCAATGCGGCGTCATTGACCACCACGATCGAATCGTCGTTCGGCTCGTTCCACATGGTCGACGGATTCCTGCTCAACAATCAGCTCACCGACTTCGCGGCCGATCCGGTCAGCCCCGAGGGAGTCCCGGTGGCCAACCGGGTGCAGCCGGGCAAGCGACCGCGCAGCTCCATGGCGCCGACGCTGGTGTTCGACAAGACCGGGCCTGGGCGTGGGCCGCTGTACGCGGTGCTGGGATCCCCGGGTGGCTCGGTGATCATCCAGTTCGTCGTCAAAACGATTGTCGGCATGCTGGATTGGGGCTTGGATCCGCAGCAGGCGGTGTCCATGGTCGATTTCGGTGCCGCCAACACCCCGGAGACCAATGTCGGCGGCGAGCATCCCGCCGTCGACGCCTCCGGTCCACCGGGCGCCCAGGGCGATCACGATCCGCTCGTGGCCGGGCTGCGCAAGCTGGGCCATCGGGTCAACGTCGCCGACCAGTCCAGCGGGCTCTCGGCGATCATGCGCGCACAGCCGGGCTGGGTGGGCGGCGCGGACCCGCGCCGAGAAGGTCTGGTGATGGGCGACGCCCGCTGAGTCGTGCATTCACCGAGGCTCACGCGAGGGACAGATCCGGCTTCCGATTCGTCCCTCTTGTGAATCTCGGCACGCCCCAGCGGGCAAGGCCGGTTGAAATCAGCCGGCACTCGGACGGTACTTGTCGGTCAACGTCCGCAGCTGTTCCATCGCGTCGACGGCCCGGCCCTTGTCGATCGCCTGGATGGCCATCAGCGGGATGTATTCGTCGTCAGGCAGGTCGACCCTGGCCCATCTGGCCCCGACCGGGAAGGACACCCCGACGACGTCGGACCACGGAATGAGCTTGTAGGACACGAGATTTCGCACCGCCAGGCCCTGCGCTCCGACACGCAGCCGCGGCCGCGCGAACATCAACACCGCGCCGGCAAGGATGACGCCGAGCAATGCCATGGCGACCTGGTCTGAGGTCTGGAACACCACCCCGGTGGAGCCCACCTTCAGCAGCGCCCCGACGGTGATATGCGCAGCGACGAGTACGAACGCCGCAGCATAAGCGAATTGCGGTGTGCGATAAGGCTTTATCTCAACGTCCCAGCCGGCTTCAGTCATCGGCTTGGTCATGCCAGCGCGCGCAGTTCCCGGAGCGTCAGCGCGGTGGACAGAGCCGCGGCGGCGGCCTGCGCCCCCTTGTCCTCGACCGACCCGGGCAACCCGGCCCGGTCCAGCGCCTGTTGCTCATCGTTGGTGGTCAGCACACCGTTGGCCACCGGCGTCGACGCGTCCAGCGACACCCGGGTCAGTCCCTGGGTGACGGCGTCGCAGACATAGTCGAAATGCGGTGTCTGACCACGGATCACCACGCCCAACGCGATTACTGCGTCATGCGTGGCAGCCAATGCCTGTGCCACCACCGGGATTTCGATCGCACCCAGCACCCGCACCACGGTCGGCTCCGCGACGCCGGCCTCCGCCGCCACCTTGCGGGCGCCGTCGAGCAGGGCATCACAGATCGTGGTGTGCCAGGTGCTGGCCACGATGGCCAGCTTGACCGTCGAGGCGTCGACCTTCGGCATGTCGGGAACGCCCGCGCCTCCGCTCATTTGTCGTCTCCGACGACGCCACTCATTGTGTCGTCTCCGACAACGCCACCCACCGGGGCCGCACCTGATCCCGGGATGTCGCCGGAATCATTCGCACTCGGTGGACGGCGGTCCCCCAGTAGATATACGGCCTCGTCGTAGTCGTCCATGCTCACCGCTTCGTCGTAATCGTCGAGCCCCACCAGGTCGTGGCCCATCCGGTCGCGCTTGGTCATCAGGTAACGGATGTTCTCGGCGTTGGCGCGCACCGGCAGCGGGACCCGCTCGATGATGTGCAACCCGTAGCCGTCCAGCCCGACGCGCTTGGCCGGGTTGTTGGTCAGCAGCCGCATCGACCGGATACCGAGGTCGACCAGGATCTGGGCGCCGATGCCGTAGTCCCGTGCGTCGGCCGGCAGGCCGAGTTTCAGGTTGGCGTCGACGGTGTCCTCACCGGCATCCTGCAGCTGATAGGCCTGCAGCTTGTGCATCAGGCCGATACCCCGGCCCTCATGGCCGCGCATGTAGAGCACCACGCCGCGACCCTCCCGGGCCACCATCGCCATGGCCGCATCCAGCTGCGGACCGCAATCGCAGCGCCGCGACCCGAATACGTCGCCGGTCAGGCATTCCGAGTGCACCCGCACCAGCACGTCGTCGCCGTCGCTGTGCGGTCCGGCGATCTCACCGCGGACCAGCGCGACGTGCTCGACGTCGTCATAGATGCTCTTGTAGCCGACCGCGCGGAACACGCCGTGCCGCGTCGGGATTCGGGCCTCGGCGATGCGCTCGATGTGCTTCTCGTGCTTGCGCCGCCACTCGATCAGGTCCGCAATGGAGATCAGCGCCAGGTTGTGCTCGTCGGCGAACACCCGCAGCTCGTCGGTCTGCGCCATGTCGCCCTCGTCCTTCTGGCTGACGATCTCGCAGATGGTGGCGGCCGGCTGCAAGCCCGCCAGTCGGGCCAGGTCGACAGCGGCCTCGGTGTGCCCGGGGCGACGCAGGACGCCACCGTCCTTGGCGCGTAGTGGCACCACATGACCGGGCTTGGTGAAGTCACCGGCAATGCTCGACGGATCAGCGAGCTTCCGCATCGTGGTGGCCCGGTCCGACGCCGAAATGCCGGTGCCGATATCGGTTCTCGCGTCAACGGTGACGGTGTAGGCAGTACCGTGCTTGTCCTGGTTGACCGCATACATCGGCAGCAGGCCGAGCCGGTCGCAGATCTCGCCGTCCAACGGGACGCACAGGTAACCAGAGGTGTACCGCACCATGAACGCCACCAGCTCCGGGGTGGCTTTCTCGGCGGCGAAGATCAGATCGCCCTCGTTCTCCCGATCCTCGTCGTCGATCACCACCACGGCCTTGCCCGCGGCGATATCGGCAATCGCCCTCTCGACGGAGTCGAGCCTGGTCATCTTCGCCACCTTGCCTGTTCCAGTGCCGGCTCCGGCAGGGAACCCGTCGTCGCCTGTTCCGGCACGGAACCCATTGTCATCGTGTCCAGTATGAACCACCGGAACCCAGCGGTTATTGCCAGCTCTTACTGAGCCGCGCCGCCCATCAGCCGCTCAACATATTTGGCGATGATGTCCACCTCGAGGTTCACCCGGGTGCCCACCGCGGCCGTGCCGAGGGTGGTGAGCTCACGCGTGGTGGGAATCAACGACACCTCGAACCACTCGTCGCTCACCGCGGACACTGTGAGCGAAATCCCGTCGACGGTGATGGAGCCCTTCTCGACCACGTACCGCGACAGCTCGCGTGGCAGCGCGATCCGCACCACTTCCCAGTGTTCGGAGGGGGTGCGGGAGACCACCTCGCCGGTGCCGTCGACGTGGCCCTGCACGATGTGGCCGCCGAGCCGGCTGTTGACGGCCGCCGCGCGCTCCAGGTTCACCTGGCTGCCCACCCCGACAACCCCCAGGCTGGACCGGTTGAGGGTCTCGCCCATGACGTCGGCGGTGAAGGCACCGTCGGGCAGCACGTCCACCACGGTCAGACACACGCCGTTCACCGCGATCGAATCGCCATGGCCCGCGTCAGCAGTGACGACAGGCCCGCGGATGGTCAATCGCGCCGCATCGGTCAGCTCTTGCTTGTCGACCAATACGCCCAGCTCTTCAACGATTCCGGTGAACACGGCCCCCAGAGTATTGGAGCCTGCCTGCGGTCGGAGAAAGCAGCCCGTCACCACGAGCCTCTACGATGCAGACATGCAGACGCGCCCACGCTTCGCTGTCCAATCCTTGCTCGCAATCCTTTTCGCCGCGGTCGCATTGATCGCCGGATGTTCTGGCAAATCCGCGGACAAATCCAACGAACCGTTGCCGGACGGGGCCACCCTGATCCAGGAGTCCACCACGACCACGAAGGGCCAGCAGAGCGTTCACCTGCAGCTGACCACGCAGGGCACCGTCAGCGGGCTGCCGATCCAGAAGCTCGACGGCGACCTCACCAATTCCCCGGCGGTCGCCGCCCAGGGCACGGCCGACGTCACCGTGGCCGGCCAGAAGATCAGCGACGCCAAGTTCGCGGTCGTCGACAACGATCTGTGGGCGGCGCTGACCCCCGGTGATCCGCTGTCGAACTGGGGCCCGGCGGCCAACATCTACGACATCGCGGCCATCCTCAGCCCTGACAAGGGCCTGGCCAACATCCTCGCCAACTTCACCGACCCCAAGGCCGAGGGCCGCGAGACCATCGGCGGCGTCGACACCGTGCGAGTCACCGGCCAGGTCTCGGCCGACGCGGTCAATGCGATCGCCCCGTCGATCAAGGCCACCGCGCCGGTCCCGGCCGTGGCGTGGATCAAGTCCGACGGCGACCACGCGCTGATGCAGGCCAAGCTGACCCCGAGTGAGGGCAACAGCGTCACCATGACGCTGTCCGACTGGGGCAAGCAGGTCACCGTCGCCAAGCCCGCGGGCTGATGCCGATGCCCCGGACATCAAGCCGCGGAATCGCGATCAGCGCAGGCAGCCTCGCCGTGCTGCTCGGCGCCCTCGACACCTATGTCGTGATCACGATCATCGTCGACATCATGAAAGACGTCGGGATCGCGGTCAATCAGATCCAACGGGTCACCCCGATCATCACGGGCTACCTGCTGGGCTATATCGCCGCGATGCCGCTGTTGGGCCGCGCGTCGGACCGGTTCGGCCGCAAGATGCTGATCCAGGTGGGCCTGGCCGGTTTTGCGGTCGGCTCGGTCGTGACCGCGCTGTCCACCGACGTGACCGTGCTGGTCATCGGCCGGCTCATCCAGGGCTCGGCCAGTGGCGCCCTGCTTCCCGTGACGCTGGCGCTGGCGGCCGATCTGTGGTCCGCACGTAACCGCGCCGGCGTGCTGGGCGGGGTGGGTGCGGCGCAGGAATTGGGCGCGGTGCTCGGCCCGATGTACGGCATCGCGCTGGTGTGGCTGTTCAACCACTGGCAGGCGGTCTTCTGGGTCAACGTGCCGCTGGCTCTCATCGCGATGGTGATGATCCACTTCAGCCTGCCGCCGAAGGACAAGGATCAGGCGCCCGAGAAGGTCGACGTCGTTGGCGGCGTGCTGCTCGCGATCGCGCTCGGGCTCACGGTCGTAGGGCTTTACAACCCGGAACCCGACGGCAAGCACGTGCTGCCGTCCTGGGGTGTTCCGGTGCTCATCGGCGCTGCCGTGGCGACGGTCGCCTTCTTCGCGTGGGAGAAGGTGGCCCGGACGCGGCTGATCGATCCCGCGGGCGTGCACTTCCGGCCGTTCCTGGCGGCCCTGGCCGCGTCCCTGTGCGCGGGCGCGGCGCTGATGGTCACCCTGGTCAATGTCGAACTGTTCGGCCAGGGCGTGCTGGGCCAGGATCAGAACCACTCGGCGTTCCTGCTGCTGCGTTTCCTGATCGCACTGCCGATCGGCGCGCTCATCGGCGGCTGGTTGGCCACCAAGCTGGGCGACCGACTCATGGTGTTCGCCGGTCTGCTGATCGCGGCGGGCGGTTTCGTCCTGGTCTCGCACTGGTCGGTCAACGTTCTGGCCGACCGGCACAACCTGGGCCTGTTCACTCTGCCGGTGCTCGATACCGACCTGGCGATCGTGGGTCTCGGTCTGGGTGTCGTGATCGGCCCGCTGACCTCGGCGGCGCTGCGGGCCGTCCCCTCCGCCGAGCACGGCATCGCGTCGGCGGCCGTGGTGGTTTCCCGCATGATCGGCATGCTGATCGGCATCGCGGCGCTGGGGGCCTGGGGCTTCTACCGGTTCAATCAGCACCTGGCGACGCTCGCCGTCGCGCATGCCAACCCGAACATGTCCCTCGTCGAGCGCCTGACCGCGCAAGCGGCCCGCTACCGCGAGGCGTACGTGATGATGTACGGCGACATCTTCCTCAGCGCGGCAATCGTATGTGTCATCGGTGCGCTGGTCGGTCTGCTCATCGCGGGGCGGCATGAGCACGCCGAGGAGATCCCCGCCGAGGGATCCGAGGATGCCGATGATGCCGCGACCGAGCTGACCAGCGCACCGACTCCGGTGACCAACGGGCCGGCCGACCACCCGGGCCGGCACCGCAGTCAGTAGGTCAGCAACGCTCGATGCCGGGCCGGATGCGCGGTGGTTCTTCACGGACCGCCGCGCGCCGGGCCGGGAGTACCCCACGTAGCTGGGCGCACACCAGGGCTTTGACGGTTCGCTGGGATATTCGTGGGTTCAGCGGGGAGGTACTGAGCCAGTCCTGCAGAGCGGTCACGCTCGTGTTCCTTTGCTCAAGTTCACCGGGCGCACGTTCGTCGGCGAAAGCGCTTTGGTACGAGTGTACCGAGACCGACCGACAACCGGCCGCCCCAGAACGCTCCTGCACCCCGTGAAATCGGCCCCTGGCCCCACTGCCGCTCGGTAATCTCCAGCCATGGCCGAGGCGTCGACATGCTGATGGCGGCACTGCGTGACCTGCAGTGGCGACGCCGACGCTTCGCCATCGCGGTCGTCGGCACCGGCCTGGTGTTCGCCATGACCCTGGTGCTGACGGGGTTGGCCAACGGCTTCCGCGTCGAGGCCCAGCGCACCGTCGACGCGCTGGGTTTGGACGCGTTCATGATCAAGGCCGGCGCGGCGGGTCCGTTCCTGGGTTCGGCACCGATTCCGATGGCCGAAGTCCAACGGGCCGAACGCCTTCCGGGCGTCACGGCCGCGGTGCCGCTGGTGTACGGCAGCTCGACGATCCCCGACGGCTCGTCGCCGCGCAACGTCAACGTGTTCGGCGTGCCGGAGCGGGGCCCGGGCGCGCCCGCAGTGATCACCGGCCGCTCCCCCGCAGCGCCCGACGAGGTCGCCGCCTCGACGACCATGGGGCGCGACGTCGGCGCCGTCGTCGACATCGGCGCCCGGAGGCTGCGTGTCGTCGGCCTCGTCGACGATTCGACCGCCCTGGCCGGTCAGGCCAACGTCTACCTCACCGTCACCGGCGCGCAGCAGCTGCTGTTCTCCGGGCAACCATTGATCTCGTCGATCGGCTTGCGGGGCAAGCCCACCGGGGCGCTCGACGGCTACCGAGTGGTCGACCGCGGCGGCGCGGTGGACGACATGGTGCGGCCGCTGCGGGGCGCCAACCAGGCGATGACCCTGATGGCGGGGCTGTTGTGGGCCGTCGCCGCGATGATCGTCGGCTCGGTGGTCTACCTGTCCGCGCTCGAACGCACCCGTGATTTCGCGGTGTTCAAGGCGGTCGGGGTGGCCACCCGGTCGATCCTCGCCGGGCTCGCGATGCAGGCCGTTCTGGTGGCGGTGTTGGCGGCCCTGCTCGGCAGCGCCCTATCGATCGTGCTGGGCCCGTTGTTCCCGATGCGCTGCGACGTCCCGACAGTGGCCTTCACCGCGCTGCCGGTCATCGCGGTGGTGATCGGTCTGCTGGCCAGCATCGCCGGGCTGCGCCGCGCCGTCGGGGTCGACCCCGCACTCGCGTTCGGAGGGCCCTGACCGTGTCCGATCTGCGTATCAAGGATCTCGTCGTCGAATACTCCAGCGGCGACTACGCCGTGCGGCCCATCGACGGCCTTGACCTCGGGGTCGAGGCCGGGTCGTTAGCAATTCTGTTGGGCCCCAGCGGATGTGGCAAGACCACCCTGCTGTCGTGCCTCGGCGGGATCCTCAAACCGGCGGCCGGACGCATCGAGTTCGGCGATGTCGACGTGACGGCGCTGGGCGGCCGGGAGCTCTCCGCGTATCGACGCGACACGGTCGGCATCGTCTTCCAGGCGTTCAACCTCGTGCCCAGTCTGACCGCGCTGGAGAACGTGATGGTGCCGATGCACGCCGCGGGGATGTTCCGGCAGGACGCGCGCCGGCGCGCCGAGGAGCTGCTCGCCCGGGTCGGCCTCGAACACCGGATGCGCCACCGCCCAGGCGATTTGAGTGGCGGGCAGCAGCAGCGGGTCGCGGTGGCACGGGCCATCGCGCTGGACCCGCCGCTCATCCTGGCCGACGAGCCCACCGCCCACCTGGACTTCATCCAGGTCGAGGAGGTACTGCGGCTGATCCGCGAACTCGCCGAGGACGAGCGCGTTGTGGTCGTCGCCACACACGACACGCGCATCCTGCCACTGGCCGACCAGGTGGTCGAGTTGGTGCCGCACGCGACCGAGGCCCACGAGGGGCCCGAAACGGTGCGGCTGCGGGCCGGCGACGTGTTGTTCGCCCAGGGCACGATGGGTGACCTGATCTACGTGGTGACCGCCGGTGAGATTTCCATCTCCCGCGAATTGGCAACCGGCGGAGAGGAAATGGTCAGAATCTCCACACCGGGCGATTACTTCGGTGAAATGGGTCCGCTGTTCGGGCTGCCCCGGTCGGCCACCGCTCGGGCCCGCACCGACGCCACCGTCGTGGGCTACACCGTGCAGACATTCCGGGAACGGCTCGGCCCCACCGGGGTGCGCAACCTCATCGAGCACCGGTCGCTGGACGACGAATAGACCGACACGAGTTGAGGCCATCGCGGCGTCCGGCCTAGGGATGGCCGCAGAAAGCGACCTCTAGCCCGTCACCGGCGTCGACGGCCAGGTCCCCAACGGCCGTCCGGGTCCGTGACCGTTATCACTGCGGCTCATTGACGCGGTTGACATCACACTCGATCAGGTCCACAATTTGATTATCCAATCATAGACGATTATTTATTCACTCAACGGAGGCTCTCAATGCCCGACACTGGCGACGCCACATCCCTGTTCCGCGGACATTTCTCCGGCCGGCGGGTCGCGGTCACCGGCTCAGCGCACGGCATCGGCCACACCATCGCTCGCGGGTTCGCCGAAAACGGCGCGTCGGTCTTCCTGATCGACCGGGACGAGCACGTCACCCAGGCCGTCGAGACGCTGTGCGCCGACGGATTCGACGCCCTCGGCGCGCAAGCCGACGTGACCGACGAGCACCAGATGGCCGCGGCATTCGACCAAATGGCCTCCACCTGGGGCAAATTGGACGTGCTGGTCAACAACGCAGGCATCATCACCATCAACGACCTGGAGAACACCAGCCTCGAGGACTTCGAACGGGTTCTGCGCGTCAACACGACGGCAATGTTCATCGCCATAAGGGCAGCCGCTCCCCTGCTGCGGACCGCAGGCGGCGGCAGCATCCTCAATGCCGCCAGCGGCCAGGCCCGCCAAGGCTTCATCTACACACCGTCCTACGCGGCGAGCAAGTTCGGTGTACTTGGGCTGACCCAGTCCTTGGCCAAGGAGCTCGCCAAAGACAACATCCGGGTCAACGCCTACTGCCCGGGCATCGTGCACACCGAGATGTGGGAGTACAACGACCGAGAGTGGGGTCGCCGCCTGGGCGACTACAAGCCGGGCGAATTGATCGCAGAATGGATCGCCGACATCCCGCTGGGCCGGCCTGCTAGCGAAACCGACGTCACGAATCTTGTTCTGTTCCTGGCTTCTTCAGCTGCTGAATACATCACCGGACAAGCCGTCAACGTCGACGGCGGCATGTTCATGAGCTGACAGTTTCTGGTCCCCCACCCGCACAACCCCCGAATCGGAGACACCATGACCAGCGCCATCGCCACGCCCCCGACGACCAGCCAGTCACCCCGCATCAAAGAGCTGACCAGCAGAGCTCTCGCCGGATCCGGCGGTGCGTTCGCCGGGCTTCTACTGCTGATCGTCGCGCTTTCGGTCACCGCACCGAACTTCCTGTCCGCGCGCAACTTCACCAACATCGTCGATCAGGTGACGGTGTTGGGCATCCTGGCGCTGGGCGCGACGTTCGTCATCATCATCGGCGGCATCGACCTGTCGGTGGGTTCGGTCCTCGCTCTCTCCGGCATTGTGATGGGCTGGTTGTCCCATAACGCAGGCGTACCACTGCCAGTCGCAATGCTGGCCGCAATCGTCGTCGGCGGCATCGCCGGCCTGATAAACGGCCTGGGCGTCACCATCTTCAAATTACCCGCGTTCATCGCGACCTTGGCGATGATGTCGGTGGCCCGGGGCCTGGCCAACCTGATCACCGACGGCCAGCAGATCGTCGGCTATCCCGAGTGGTTCTACAAGCTTTCCACCGCAAGGTATTTCGGATTCATCAGTGTCACTGTCGCCGTGCTCGTCATCCTCTACATCGCCGGCTGGATGTTTCTCCGGTATCGCCGGGCGGGTCGCGCCCTGTATGCCATCGGCGGTGGCCCGGAGGTGGCCCGCCTCGCCGGTCTCAACGTCCGCCGAATCACCACCATGGTGTACGTCACCGCCGGCCTGATGGCGGGGGTCGGCGCGGTGGTCTTGTCCTCGCGCCTGGATGCCTCCGCCCCCAGCGCGGCAACGGGATACGAACTCGACGTCATCGCCGCAGTCGTGATCGGCGGGGCCAGCCTGATGGGCGGCACCGGACGAGTTACCGGCACGGTCATCGGTGTGCTCATCATCGGGGTGCTGCGCAACGGCCTGAACCTGCTCGGCGTATCCCCGTTCATTCAGCAGATCGTCATCGGCTGCGTCATCGCGATCGCTGTCGGAGCAGATGTGCTGCGGCGCAAGAACAATCGGTGATCGCCATGACCCGACGCATCCTCGCCGCACTTGCCACGCTGATCGTGACACTGGCACTGTGCACCGGCTGCAAGACGTTGCTGAACAACAACAGTGACGGCCGTCCGACGATCGGCCTCGCAGTCGCCAACCAGCAAGCCGACTTCTTCAACATGATCCGGCAAGCCGTTCAGGCCGCCGCTGACGAGGCCGGATTCCGCGTTGTGGTGGCCGATGCCAAAGGCGACGGCGATACTCAAGTCAGCCAGGTGCAGAACTTCATCACCCAGAACGTGGACGCCATCATCTACATCCCGGCGGGCGCCACCGCCGCGACCGTGCCGGTGCGCGATGCCAAGGCGGCAGGCATCCCGATCATCGCCGTCGACCGCAACCCGGCAGGCGCACCCGCCGACACCTTCATCGCCACCGACAGTGTCGCCGCGGCGAAGCAACTCGGCCAGTACGTAATCGACATCACCAACGGCAAGGCCAACATCGGCGTCATTCAGGGCCAGATCGGCACCACCCCTGAACAGGCCCGCGACCAGGGTTTCAGCGAAGCACTCAAGACAGCACCGGGGATGCATGAAGTCGCCCGCCAGGCGTCCCAGCAGTGGTCACAGAGCGAAGGCTTCGACATCACCACCGACATGCTCCAGGCCCATCCCGACATCACAGTGCTGTTCGGTCGGGCGGACGCCCTGGCGCTGGGGGCGGCGTCCGCCGCACGCGCCGCCGGACGCCCGGACATCAAGGTCGTCGGATTCGACGGGGACATCGCCGGGCTCAAGGCGGTCAGCGATGGCCAGCTGGCCGCGACGATCACCCAGCCCACGTTCGCGATCGGTCGACTGGCCGTGAAATCGGCGCGCGAGCTGATCGACAAGCAAGCAGTGCCCGCCGAACAGCTGCAAAAGGGCGTGCTGACGACCCGCGAGAATGCTGCCCACTTCCTCGAACAGCACCCCTGAACCGACGAAAGTTTCTGGAGCACATCATGACTGAGAAATCAACACTGGTGGTCACCGGAGTCGCCAAACACTACCCCGGCACCATCGCGCTCGACGGCGTCGACCTCACCGTCGGACCCGGCCAGGTCATCGCCCTGCTTGGGGAGAACGGCGCGGGCAAGTCGACCCTGTCGAGCATCATCGCCGGGTCCACGACACCGACTGCGGGCAGCATGACCTGGGGCGGACAGCCCTACGCGCCCACCTCGCCTCGAGATGCCATCGACGCGGGTATCGGCATGATCCATCAGGAGATGCGGCTGCTGCCGGAGCTCAGCGTCGCCGAGAACGTGATGGTCGGCCGGTGGCCCATGCGTGGGGGCCGGGTATCGCAGGCAGAGATGGCCCGCGAAGCCAAGAAACATCTCGACCGGCTCGGTTTCACCGGACGGATGAACCAGCTCGTCGGCGAACTGAGCGTGGCAGGCCAGCAACAGGTCGAGATCGCCAAGGCGCTCGCACTACGCGCACGACTACTGGTCCTCGACGAACCCACAGCTGCCCTGGGCCAGGACGAGACCGATGCGCTTTTCGCCACCGTGGACGCGCTGCGCCAGGAAGGTGTCTCGTTCATCTACGTGAGCCACCGGCTCGCCGAGATCGCCCGGATCGCCGACCGCATCGTGGTCCTGCGCGACGGACACAAGATCAGCGAACACGCCAGCGGCCAGGTGCCACCAGACCAGCTGGTCCGCGAGATGGTGGGACGTCCGGTGGACCGCCTGTTTCCCGACACGGCCGACCCTTCGGACCGGGTGGTGCTCTCGGTTCGCGAACTATCCTCCCCCACAGGTCGATTCGTCGACATCTCGTTCGACGTGCACGCCGGTGAGATCTTCGGTATCGCCGGTATCGTCGGCGCCGGAAGGACCGAGATCGTGCGCGCGATCGCTGGAGCAGACTCCTACTCCAGCGGTACCGTCACCCTCGACGGCAGGACGGTCAAGCCCGGGTTGCGCGCGGCTATCGACGCCGGGATCGTCCTGGTCCCAGAAGACCGCAAACAGCAGGGTCTCATCGTCTCCGACACCATCGAGGACAACATCGCGCTGCCGAATCTCGACAGTGTGCAGCGCCAGGGTTGGGTCGCACCGAAAACCGTGCGCACATTGGGTATCGAAGTCGGTAAGCGTCTCGGCATCAAAGGCAGACCGGACAATCCGGTCTCGTCGCTGTCCGGCGGCAACCAACAAAAGGTCGTGCTCGGCAAATGGCTCCAGCGCAATCCCCGCTTGGTCATCCTCGACGAGCCGACCCGCGGGATCGATGTCGGCGCCCGCTCGGCCATCTATGAACTCATCGCCGAGCTGACGAAAGCAGGTACTGCCGTGATCGTGGTCAGCTCCGACCTCGACGAAATCCTCGGACTTTCCCACCGTGTCATGGTTCTGGCCCGGGGCCGCTGCCAAGGAATGCTCGACGGCGAAGGGCTCACCGGCCCCGCCGTGATGGAAATGGCGGTCCGCTGATGCCCGGCTTTGATCTCAGCGGTCGGGTCGCGCTGATCACCGGTGGTGCCAGCGGAATCGGTCGGGCCATCGCTTTCGCCGTCGCCGAGCACGGCGCAGACGTCGCTGTTCTTGACCTGCCGGGCGCCGATGCCACTGCAACCCTTGAGGGCCTGACGGCACGCGGGTCGCGGGCCGTCTTCACGCCGGCCAGCGTGGAATCGGCCGAACAGCTGCGCGACGCTGTCGCCCAGACAGAATCTGAATTGGGTCCGCTGACGCTGGCGGTCAACGCCGCAGGAATCGCCAATGCCTGCCCCGCGGAGGACATGCCGGTAGAGCAATGGCAGCGGGTGTACTCGATCGACGCAACCGGGGTGTTCCTAAGCTGCCAAGCCGAGGCAAATGCGATGTTGCGCAACGGCACAGGATCAATCGTCAACATCTCTTCGATGTCGGGCACCATCGTCAACCGGGGTCTGTTCCAGTGCCACTACAACAGCGCAAAAGCCGCAGTCACCCACCTTTCGAAATCGCTCGCCATGGAATGGGCGACGCGCGGTATCCGGGTCAACTCACTAAGCCCGGGTTACACCGCCACTCCGATGAACACCCGACCCGAGATGGTCGACAGCATGGCGGTGTTCGCCTCCGAGACACCCATGCAGCGCATCGCCGACCCGGCCGAAATGGGCGGGCCCGCAGTGTTTCTGCTTTCTGACGCGGCCAGCTTCGTCACCGGCATCGACCTGCTGGTCGACGGCGGATTCTGCGCCCAGTAATCCCGAACCCCAATGAAGGAAGAAAGATGACGCAAACAGTTCAACCATCGCAACTCAGCGTCGACCGCGCTGCCGCCGAGGCTTATCTGGCGAAGATGCAGAAACATCGGGTCATGCCGCCCGAACAACTCGCACCGGTGCTTGCCGATATCGCAACAGGCATTCGACGTGACATTGTCCGAACGATCCAGCAGGCCGGAATCGGCCATATCGGCGGCGACTTGTCGGTTACCGACATCCTCGTCGCCGCCTACTGGGGTGCCATGTCGGTCAATCCACTCGATCCCAACGACCCGAACCGAGACAGGTTCATCCTCAGCAAGGGGCACTGCGCCGCCGCGCTCTACTCGACTCTGGCATCGGCCGGCTTCTTTCCGCACGACGCCCTCAGCACATTCGCCAAGCCGCTGTCGGCTCTCAACGGCCACCCCAATCGGGTGAAAGTGCCTGGCGTGGAGACCAATACCGGACCCCTGGGGCATGGGTTTCCGGTGGCCACCGGATGTGCGTTGGGCGCCAAACTCAGTGGCGCCGACTACCGCACCATCGTCGTGATGGGTGACGGGGAGATGCAGGAGGGTAGCAACTGGGAGGCAGCGATGACTGCGGCGCACTACGGCCTTGCCTCCCTCACTGCGATCGTCGACCGTAACCGGCTCCAGCAGGGCGACCGCACCGAAGAGACCAAAACCCTTGAGCCCCTGCATGACAAGTGGACTAGCTTCGGCTTCGAGACACGTCGCATCGACGGCCACGACCATCGGGCGCTGCTGGAGGCGCTCGGTCCGTCCACAACCGGCAAACCGGTGGCGATTGTCGCCGACACCATCAAAGGCAAGGGCGTTTCCTTCATCGAAGATCGCGTCGAATGGCACCACAAGGTGCCGAGCGACGACCAAGTTCAAGCCGCACTCGAGGAGCTCTCCGCATGACCACCGTGACCACCGACGCGCCCACCTTCGACTGCCGTGCCGATTTCGCCGATGAACTGGCTGCGCTCGCCCGTGCCGACGAGCGAATCGTCGCGGTCTGCAACGACTCCGTCGGTTCCAGCAACCTGGTGAAGTTCCGGGAGGAGTTCCCCGACCGTCTGATCAACGTCGGTATCGCCGAGCAGGATCTGGTCGGTGTCGGTGCAGGCCTGGCCAATGCCGGCAGGATCCCGTTCGTCTGCGCTGCCGCACCGTTCTTGACCGGACGTGCGACCGAACAGATCAAGGCCGACGTGGCCTACAGCCAGCGTCATGTGGTGCTGTGCGGGCAGAGTCCGGGCATGGCCTACGGCGAGCTCGGCCCGACCCACCATTCCATCGAGGACTTGTCCTGGATGCGTGCGGTGTCCGGACTGCCAGTGGTGGTTCCGGCCGACGGCGCGCAGACCCGCGCCGCCGTGCGTTGGGCCGTCGAGCACGGCAAGGGCTCCTACCTGCGCATCCCGCGCTTCAAGGTGCCTGCGATCAGCGATCCGGCAGATACGTTCGCCTTCGGACGGGCCGTCATCGCCCGACCGGGCAACGACGTAACCATCATCGCCATCGGCACGATGGTCTCACGCGCCCTGTGGGCCGCTGATCAGCTTGCCGCCGAAGGTGTTTCGGCACGCGTACTGAACATGGCGTTCGTTGAGCCGCTCGATGAGGCAGCCGTGCTGGCCGCAGCGCGGGAGACCGCGGGCATCGTCACCGTCGAGGAGAGCATCGTCAGCGGAGGCCTCGGGGCCGCAGTGGCATCCCTGGTGTCGCAGTCACATCCATCACGGATGCGGATTCTCGGCGTGCCCGGATTCGCTCCGACCGGGGATGCGGCGTTCCTACTGGACTATTTCAATCTCAACGCCGACGGCATCGCCGACGCAGCCCGTAGTGTGATTCACGATGGCCGCGCCTAGCAGCTTCATCCTCGCGATCGATCAGGGCACCAGCTCGACCAAGGCGATGCTGGTGGACAGCCGGGGTGCGGTGTTCCGCACCGCCAGTGTGGCATTGAGCCAGGTGCACCCTAATCCCGGTTGGGTCGAACAGAGTGCAGGCGAGATCTGGGCGAGCATCACTCGGTCGGTCCGCGACTGCGTCACCGACGAGATCGCGCCGGCCGTGGTGGGGGTGGCATTGAGCGTGCAGCGTGAGACGGTTGCGATGTGGGACACCAACACCGGTGACACCATCGGGCCGATCCTCAGCTGGCAGGATCAACGCACCGCCGCGGCAGCCGCCCGGATCGAGGATGACGGGCATGCCCCGTATATCTTCGATACCACCGGCTTGCCGCTGGATCCGATGTTCTCGGCACTCAAGGCGTCCTGGCTGCTCGATGAATACGATCCGCTCCGCACCCGCGCCAAGTCGGGCCGCTGGCGCGTAGGCACGATCGACGCCTGGATCCTCTCGCGGTTCGGCGGCGAGCCGGTGACCGAGGCCGGGAACGCCTCGCGCACCCAGTTGCTCGATATCACCACCCGTACCTGGGATGAAGCTCTGCTCAACATCTTCGGGGTTCCCCGCGAGGCACTTCCCACGGTGGTGGCCTCGACCGGTCCGTTCCCGGGCGTGCGTGATCTGGATCCGCTGCCCGACGGTGTGCCGGTGCTTGCGGTGCTGGCCGATTCGCATGCCGCCTTGTTCGCCCACGCCGGCTGGCGTCCGGGGGTGGTGAAGGCCACCTACGGCACCGGCAGCTCGGTGATGGCGTTGGGGCCCAGGCCTGCGGCGTCCACCGGGGTGTGCTCGACGATCGCTTGGGATGTCGACGGCACCGCCCATGCCTTGGAAGCCAACATCCGCTCCACCGGGAAAACCATGTCCTGGTTGGCGGACTTGTTCAACGTTGACATCGACACACTCTGGGACGAAGCCACCACCGCGACGAGCGACGGGGTTGCAGTGGTGCCGGCCTTCGGAGGGCTCGGCGCACCGCATTGGGACCGCGACGCCACGCCGGTCATCGCTGGGCTGTCGCTTGGCACTCGCAGACCGCAACTGGCCCGAGCCGCGATGGAGGCCATTGCCTTCCAGATCGACGACGTGGTGGCTGCTTTCGAGACCGTGACCGGTCCGTTGGCGCAACTGCGGTGCGACGGCGGCATGACGAAATCGCGGGCGTTGATGCAACTGCAATCCGATGTCAGCGCACTGCCGGTAGCGATCTCGTCGACCGCGAACCTCTCGGCCATGGGTGCCGCGCACCTGGCCGGTTTGCGTCTGGGCTGGTGGACGGCTGCTCAGCTGGAAACCGGCCTGCCCGGGTCCGGCGAATCCGCTCTCGAGCTGGCACCTGCCATAACCGACGACGACCGCCAGGCGCGACGCCGCGCCTGGGCGGAGGCGGTCGCACGGACCAGGGCTCGCGTTGACCCTACGATTGAGGCGAATGTCTAGTCTCTGATGACTCTGTACGCATGGGAGGAGGCCGTGGTGACGCGCAGTACCCGCCGTCCACCCGGCGACGATCAGTCGCGTCTCATGGTCAAAGTCGCCCGGCTGTATCACGAACGCGGCCAGAAGCAGGCGCAGATCGCCGAGGCTCTCGGAATCACCCAGGTGCGGGTGTCGCGTTTGCTCCGGCGCGCGGTCGACGTCGGCGTCGTCAAGACGGTCGTAGTCTCCCCGCCTGGCGTCCACACCGAGTTGGAGGACCAGCTCCAAGACCGGTTCGGCCTCAACGAAGCGGTTGTCGTCGATGTGATGAGCACCGACGAACGCGACATCGCACAAAATCTGGGCGCCGCGGCCGCGGCCTACCTCGACAACACTCTGTTGGGGGACGAAGTCCTTGGTATCTCGTCATGGAGCGCGAACCTGCTGGCCGCAGCAACCTTCCTCCGCCCGACCAGCAGCCCGGTGGTCAGCGATGTCGTGCAGTTGGTCGGCGGCGTTGGGGATCCGCAGGTCCAGATCGAGGCCAACAGGCTGCTGACCACCTTCGCAGCCGCCACTGGAGCCACCCCGATCTTCCTGCCCGCACCCGGCCTGCTCGGCACCGCTGACGCCCGCCGAAGCCTGATGTCCGACCCGGCAGTGCAACAAGTGACTGCTCGCTGGGCGGAGCTGACCACCGCACTGGTCGGTATCGGAGCTCTGGAGCCGTCACCTTTGCTGGCCCAGAGCGGAAACAGCATCGCGGCGGCCGACCAGGACACCCTGCGAAAGCTTGGCGCGGTCGGTGACATCTGTCTGCGGTTCTTCGACGAGTCCGGCCGGCTAGTGGCTTCCGACCTGGACGACAGGGTGATGGGCATCGAACCCGAGCAGCTGATGACCGTGCCGCGACGGATCGGTGTGGCCGGGGGCACGCGCAAGCTTTCCGCACTACGCGGCGTGCTGCAGGGCGGATGGATCAACGTACTGGTCACCGACATCACCGCGGCGCGCCATCTACTCGGTACCCAGTGACGGTGCGATAGCGTCATCGGCATGACTGAGGCAGCCACCCAGATCGCGTTCGTTCAGGCCACCTGGCACCGCAATATCGTCGACCAGGCACGCCACGGCTTCACCGACAAAATCCAAACCCTCGGTGTCACCGAAAACGAACTCGAATACTTCGAAGTACCGGGCGCCTTCGAAATCCCCTTGACCGCAAAACGTCTCGCGCTCACCGGGCGCTATCGCGCCATCGTCGCCGCCGCCCTGGTGGTCGACGGGGGGATCTATCGCCACGAATTCGTGGCCACCGCGGTGATCGACGGACTCATGCGGGTGCAACTCGACACCGACGTGCCGGTGTTCTCCGTGGTGCTGACTCCGCACCATTTCCACGAGCATGACGAGCACGTCGGCTATTTCACGAAGCATTTCGTGCAGAAGGGCGCCGAGGCCGCCAGTGCAGTAACTACCACCCTGGAGCTTCACGCCTCGCTGAGGTAGTCCAACCGCACCGCTCAGCCTGGTACGAGACTCAGCAGCACGTCCGGGCCGATCGGTTCGACCCCGTCGAAGCGCCAGCGCTGGGCATGGGCGATGCTGAGCACGCCGACATCGTCGACCGCAGTGATCGGGCCGCCCAACAGAATCGGTGCCACATAGGCGATGATCCGGTCGACCGCACCGGCCCGCAGGAACGCGCCGGCCAACGTCGGCCCACCCTCCAACAGCACATCGGTGCGGTCGGCGAGGAACTTGATCACTTCGTGCGGGTCATGGGTACGAATCACCATCGTGCGCGAATCATCGTTGAGCACTTTGGCTTCCGACGACACCTCGCGATACCCGACCACGACGCGCAGGGGCTGGTGCTCGGCGAGGCTGCCGTCGGCCAGGCGCGCCGTGAGCGCCGGATCATCGGCGAACACCGTGCCGGTGCCGACCACGATGGCATCGATCACCGCACGCCTGCGGTGCACGTCCGCGCGCGCCGCCGGGCTGGTGATCCACTGGCTGGATCCGTCGGCTGCGGCGCTGCGACCATCCACGCTGGTGGCGAACTTCCAGGTGACGTGCGGCAGACCCGTGCGCTGTTTGTGCAGCCATTCGCGCAGCGGACCACGCGTGACCTCGTCGGTCAGCACGCCGGGCACCACCTCGATACCCGCATCGGCCAGCCGTGCCGCACCGCCGGCAGCCACCTCGTTGGGATCGGAGACGGCGTACACCACTCTCGAAACACCAGCTGCCACAAGCGCATCTACGCACGGCGGGGTACGGCCGTGGTGATTGCACGGTTCCAGGGTGACCACCGCGGTGCCGCCGAGCGCCCGCTGCCCGGCCCGGCGCAACGCCATCACCTCGGCGTGCGGCCCGCTGGGCGGCTGGGTGGCGCCCACCCCGGCGACCTGACCGTCGCGGTCGACGATGACCGCGCCGACGGGCGGGTTGGGATAGGTCGTGCCCTTGACCCCGTTGGCCTGCTCGACCGCCAGGCGCATCATGGCGTCGGTCGTCGGTGTGGTCATCGCACCCTCAGGGCCGCGGCGAACATCGCGTCGGTGCCGTGCTGGTGTGGCCACAATTGCACGTACGGCCCGGCGCCGAGGTCGTCGGCCGGGGCGAACAGTTCGCGGGTGTCCAGCGCGGTCACAGGCTGCCGGCGCAGCGCATCGGCCACCACCCCGACCGTCTCGGCCAGGTGCGGGGAACAGGTTGCGTAGAGCACCACCCCGCCGGGGCGGGTCAGCTTGATGGCCGCGGCCAGCAGCTCCTTCTGCAGTTTCGCCAGGCCGGGCACATCGCCGGGGGCGCGCCGCCAGCGGGCTTCCGGACGGCGCCGCAGCGCACCGAGGCCGGTGCAGGGTGCGTCGACCAGCACCCGGTCGAAGCCCGGGGTGAGGCCCGATTCGCGGCCGTCCACCCGGTGCACGTCGACGCCCAGGCCGCGGGTGTTCTCCTCGACCAGATCAGCGCGGCGCTCCCCCGGCTCGACGGCGGTGATCCTGGCGCCCGAGGCCGTCCCCATCGCGGCCAGCAGCGCGGTCTTGCCACCCGGTCCGGCACACAGATCCAGCCACCGACCGGTGTCCGGCCCGTCGAGCGCGGCCAGCGTCAAAGCCCGGGCCACCAACTGGCTGCCCTCGTCCTGAACCTGGGCGCCGCCGTCGCGCACCGCACTGAGCCGCCCCGGATCGCCGCCGGGCAGATACACCGCGTACGGCGAGTACTTGCCGACGGTGCCGCCGGACTGCTCGGCGAGAGCATCGGCCGTCAACACGCCGGGCCGGGCCGCCAGATGCACCAGTGGGCGCTCGTCGTCGCTGGTCAGCAGGGCGTCGAGTTCACTGGCCCGTGCACCGAGCGCGTCGGTGAACGCCTGGGCGATCCAGCGTGGATGGGCATGGACGAACGCCGCGTGCCCGACCGGGTCGGTGTCCGCCGCCGGGGCCAGCTCGTCGGTCCAGGCCTGCTCGTCGCGCGAGGAGATGGTGCGCATCACCCCGTTGACGAAACCCGCTCGGGCCGTGTCGAATTCGATACCGGCCTGGTCGACGGTGGTGGACACCGCGGCGTGCGGCTCGACCCGCGTGCGCAGTAATTGGTAGGCACCTAGCCGCAGCAGATCGAGCAACACGGGATCGATGCGATCGGTGGGCCGCCCGGACGCCTTTTCGATCACCGCGTCGAGCAGACCGCGGGCCCGGCAGGCGCCGTAGGTCAGTTCGGTGGCGAAAGCGGCGTCCCGGCCTTCGATCTTGCGTTCGGTCAGCAGTGCGGGCAGTGCCAGGTTGGCGTACGCATCGCGTTCGGACACCGCGCGCAGCACATCGAACGCCGCGCGGCGCGCCGGGTCCAGCGGCGTGCGTCGCGGCTGACGCTTGCGTTGCGGTGGCCGCTTGTCGGGGCGCGTCATGAAGCGCGTACCGATTCGTCGAGCCGGGCGCCTCGCGCCCAGTCGGCGGCATTCATCAGTTTCTTGCCCGGCGGCTGGATCTGACCCAATCGCACCGGCTGAGAACCCGTGCCTACAACCACATCTTTGCGGTGCGCCTGGATCACGCCCGGAGCCAATGGATCTGCGTCCTCGACCACCGTCACCGGGCCGACCTTGACCCGTTGATCACCGATCATCGTCCAGGCGCCCGGGTTGGGGGTGACCGCGCGGATGTGGCGGTCGACGACATGGGCCGGTAGGTCCCAGCGCACCTTGGCCGACTCGACGGTGATCTTGGGCGCGACGGTGATGCCGTCGGTCGGTTGCGGCACCGCGGTCAGTGAGCCGTCGGCGATCCCGTCGATCGTGGCCTCGAGCAGTGCTGCGCCCGAAACGGCAAGGCGGCCAAGCAGATCGCCCGCGGTGTCGGATGTGCCGACGGCTTCGGTGACCACGCCGTAGACGGGGCCCGAATCCAGCGCGGGTTCGATGAGGAATGTGGTCGCACCGGTCACGGTGTCCCCCGCGCCGATCGCTGCCTGCACCGGCGCTGCACCGCGCCAGGCCGGCAGCAGCGAGAAGTGCAGATTGACCCAGCCTCGCGCCGGGACCGCCAGCAGCCGCCGGCTCAGCAAGGCGCCATAGGCCACCACGGCGCAGCAGTCCGGGGCCAGTTCGGTCAGCTCGGCGACGAAGTCGTCATCGTTGGGTCGCGCCGGCCGCAGCAGCGGGATGTCGTGCTGCAGTGCCAACTCGGCCACCGGCGAGGGCGCGGGCTTTCCCCGGCGGCCCGCGGCGGCATCCGGGCGGGTGAGCACGGCGACGACCTCGTGGCGCGGCGAGTCGATGAATCGGCGCAGCGACGGCAGCGCGGGTTCGGGGGTTCCGGCAAAGACGAGTCGCACCGCGCCAGTGTAGTGGCGCAGCGTTGGCTACTTCGGGATCCGGTAGTACTCGCGTTCGGACACCCCGGCGAGCGGCGCCACGTACATCCAGGGGATGGTGGCGACCAAGCGGTTCAGCGTGGACACCGCGTCGTTGTAGTACTGCCGGGCAAAGGCCAGCTTGTTCTCGGTGTCGGCCAGGTTCTTCTGCAGGTCCAGGAAGTTGTTCGACGAGTTGAGCTGCGGGTAGGACGAGCCAAGCGCCAGCACGCCCGCCAGGGCGTTGTCCAGATTCTGCTCGGCGGCGCTGCGCTGGGCGACCGACGTGCCGCCGGTCGCCGACGCCAGGGCGGCCCGTGCAGAGCTCACGCGGTCCAGGATCGCCTGTTCATGCGCGGCGAAACTCTGCACGGTGTGCACCAACGCCGGGATGAGCGCGGCGCGGCGAGTCAGTTCGACGTCGATGCCGCTGAGCGCCTCGGACACGGTGATGTCCGCTGCACGAATCTTGTTGTAGCCCGCCACAAAGCCGAACAGCACGAGCACCGCGAGCGCCAGCACCACGACCAGCAGCACCGTCACCATGACCCACCTCCTCCTCCGCCGCCGCCACCGCCGCCGCCACCGCTGAACCCGCCGCCACCGCCGCTGAATCCTCCGCCACCGGACGACGAAGACGATGACTGTGCTGCGGTGTACGCGCCGATCGATGACGACAGCGCCGAATCGAAACTGTCAAAGCTCATCCCGCCGGATCCACCCGTCATGGCCCACCCGACGCTCGATGACGAGGAGTGATACCAATCAGGTTGTGGGGCAACGTCACCCGTGACGTCCTGATACTTCTTGGCCCACAACGCCGCGGTCCCGGCGGCCACGGCGAACGGGATGTAGGCAGTGTAGAGATCCTTGCGCGCGGCGAAGTCGAACCGGGTTTCGGCCGAGTCGGTGGACAGCAGCCGATGGAATCCGCCCACCCGCGACCAGAGTTCGCGTCCCGCGGCGGTGCGTCTGGTGCCCAGCCCGGGACGCCACGCGCGGGCCGTGACCAGAAAGAACACCGCAAAGGGCAGACCCCACATGGTCACCCCGGCACCGAACCACGTCAGGAAGCCGCACAGTGCCGCGACGAGCGCCACCGCGTTGGCGCCGCGCAGCCACAGTTCCTCGGGACGCTTGACCATCAGATCATTGTCGAAGGCCCACTTACGCACGGCGGCAGCCATATTGGTCTTCGCCTTGTTGAGTTTCTGGCCTGAGGTGGCCGTTTTCCTAGCACGGAACTCGCTGTTCTTGTACGAAACCCCCAGCGCGTGTCCCACGGCGGCACCGACCGGGTCGACGTCGGCCCACGCCGACTGGCTGGCGAGGCCGCGGATGTTCCAGTGCTCGGCGCTGACCTGACGCAACTCGATCAGTCCGCGGTCGGCGAGGTGGAACAGCGTCGCGGTCAGCGCACTCTTCGGAATCGCCTCGGTGCGGATGTACTCGGCCTGCACCGGGCCGATCCCGTCCGGCGGTGTGTACTGCAGCGGGAAACCAGGCGGTCGTTCCGAGGTCCGCCGCCACCAACCGAAGGCGGCCAAGCCCAGTGCCACCGACAGTGCCGCCACCCAGATCACTCCCGCCACCGATCGGCCCAGCACCTGATCCCACGTGTACGGCCACGGCAGCGTGAACTGCGGCGGGGTGGGCACGTCGACCCCGGCGCGCAGCGTGACCGGGGTGTGGGGATCCAGGTTGAGGGCGGTGAGCTGGACGGTGTCGCCCATGGTGGCCAGGTCTTTGCAGGCTCGGCCGACCCCATAGCCGACGCTGCACTGGGCACCGGTGGCCGCGCCCGGGAGCGTGAGGCTGACCCTGGCGCGATCGATCCGGTTGTTCCATGCCGGGGCGATGACATTCCAGTAGAACGCCGAAGTGGAGCTGGGATTGCCGATCGATCCCGCGAACGTCTTGTCCGCGCCGATTCGTCCGGGGTCGAGTACGCCGTCGATGGTGTAGCGGATCTCGAAGATTTGGCGGCCGGAGTTCAGGGTGCGGTTCGGGTCGCCGATCTTGGCCACCGCGAACCGGCCACCGTCTTCGTCCAGCAGCTCATAGTGGGCCGGCGCCCCGTTGAGTCGGACCGAGGTGATCGTGGGGGGCTGGCGCAGCCGCGGGTTGTTCGGGTTGGCGATATCCCAGTAGCGAAAGATCCCGTGGCGTCCGGCCGGGAAGTCCGCGGTGATGGTCTCGACAGCGGTCAACCCGCCGTCGGCACCGACCCTGAGATCCGCCGCGTAGTCGGTGATGACGACCGGATCGTCGGTGGCCGCGCCACCGCCGCCGCTCGGCCAGAATGTGGGCCACAGCAGACCGAACACGACGAGCACCAACGCGAGCGACCAGGCCAGAACCCGACGCATGACACCTCCCCTCCGGCACATCGATGTGCTGGTGCGATGTCCGGCCTACCCTATGTGCAACGGATCGATTTGGACACGGGACGGCTCTTGCTCGCGCCGCGCACTGAGCACTACCGTCGCGCGGCGCAGCGCCGCAGACAGCGCCAATCCGTCGTTGCGCGGCACCCGGACCAGCATCCGTGTCACGTCGGCATTCGGTTCGATCCCCGGCGGGCGCCGGGCACCCGGCGGCAACTCGACCGGGCCCAGCAGTTCGGCCGAGTCGGGGAACTGTGCGGCGTCCAACAGGGCTGTCACCGCGGGCGCGGTGCCGTCGACCGCCGCCATGTGAACGGCCGGCGGCAACCCCACCTCGCCGCGGGCGTCGAGTTCGGCGTCGGCGTGGCCGACGGGATCCCAGCGGATCAGCGACTGCACGGTGGGTATGGCCGCCTCGGCCACCACCGCGACCACGCCGCCGTCGCTGCGGGGGCGCACCAGGGCCGCGGCGGCCATCCAGCGCCGCAGGGTGTCTTCGGCGGCTCGCAGGTCCTGCCGGCCCAGCAGCGCCCAGCCGTCGAGCAGCAGGGCGGCGCCGTAACCGCCTTCGGCGACGGGTTCGGCGCCCGGTGTCGAGACCACGAGCGCGGGCCCGTCGCCCACGGTGGCCACCACGGCGTCGCCCCCGGAGGTGATCACGCTGGCCCCTGGGAAGGCGCGACCGAGTTCCTCGGCGGTGCGGCGGGCTCCGACGACGACGGCGCGCACGGCATCAGAACCGCAGCGCACACACCGCAGCGTCGGTTCGGGGCGTCCACACCATCGGCATTCGGCGGCCGCGCTGTCGCGATCCGGCAACGCCATCGGACCGGTGCAGTGCCTGCAGCGGGCGATCGTGCGACAACGCGCACAGGCCAGCGCGGGCACGTAACCGCGGCGGGGTACCTGCACCAGAACCGGACGCTCGGCCTGCAACGCCGCGCGGGCGGCCTGCAACGCCATCGACGGCAATCGGGCGGTGCGCGCGGCCGGATCGCGTTCCTGCGCATACCCGCTGTCCTCGAGCGCCACCACCCGGGCCGCCGCCGCACGCACCACCGGCCTGGCCGCCACCAGGTCGTGGGCCCAGCGGGTGCGCACCATCCCCTGGGCCTCGGCCGTGCGGGCGTAGCCACCGATCATTGCCGCACAACGCAATTGGTGTGCCCGCAACATCGCCACCTCGCGGGCGTGCGGGTACGGCGCGCGCGGCTCGGCGAGGTTGTCATCGCCGTCGTCCCACACCAGCACCAGGCCGAGATCGCGGACAGGGGCGAACACCGCACTGCGGGTGCCGATCACCAGCCGGGCATCTCCTCGCAGCACCGACAGCCAGCGTCGGTACCGCTGCGCCGGACCCAGCCCGGCCGACAGTGCCGCGACCCGCGACGCCGGAACATGTTCGACCGCCGCGGCGTACAGCGCGTCCACGTCGCGCTGGTCCGGCATGATCGCCAGCACACCGTGGCCGGCGCACACCGTCACCGCCGCGGCCTCGGCCAGCCGCTGCGACCACTGCTCCCCCGGCAGCGCCTGCCACACCGCGCGAGCCGCACGGCCGTCCTGCAACGCCGTGAGGAACTGTTCGCCGCGTCCGTAGCGGGCCCATGCGGCGGGATCGACCGCGGCCGGCGGCACCGGGTCAGGTTCGGCCGGTGTCTGTTTCTCCACCGTGGCGTGCCGCGGCGGCACGGCCAGGCGCAGCACGTCGGCTCGCGTCCCGGCGTAGCGCGCGGCGACGGCGTCGACCAGCCGCCGAACCTCGGGGGTGAGCACCGATTCCGGCGACACCACGCGATCCAACCAGCCCAACTTGCCGGTGTGGTCGGTGTCCGATCGGCGCTCCAGCAGGAACGCGTCGACCAGTCGACCGTGGAACCGCACCCGGACCCGGACCCCGGGCTGCGCGTCGTCGGACTGCTCGGCCGAGACCAGATAGTCGAATTCGCGGTCCAGATGCGGCACCGACAGCATCGGCAGGACTCGCGCGATGGGCTCGTGCTCGGCTGCCTGCCGGGTGGTGGTCACGGCGCCGGTGTACCAGAACGCCCTGACGTCCTGGCGAAGAACAACCCGGCGGTGATCAGCAGCAACGATGCCGCGTAGGCCCACCAGATCGGGACCGCCAGCAACTGGTCACCGCGCACGAACTGGCTGATCCCGATCATCGAATCCGACACCGCGAACGTCACCGCGCCCAGCGCTGTCCACGGGGTCGGCAGGTCCGCCAGCAGTGCCGTGCAGACCATGGCTCCGAGCACCGCGATGTAGGCCGTAACCGGCACCGCCATGCCCTGCTCGAGCAGCCGGGGCCAGAACCAGACCAGCAGAGCCAGACACGCCGCGACGGTGCCAGCGACCGCGACCAGCCGCGGCGTCGTCCGGTGCGCGAGCGGGAACAGCGCGGCCAGGAAACACAGGTGTGCGACCACGAAGGCGGCCAGGCCCAAGACGAACGACGGCTGCCACCACGGCATCGCGAGCAGGAAATCCCCCGCTGCCGAAAAGCCCAGCGCCGCAACCAACCACCGTCGTTCGCGGGCGATCGGATGGCCGAGCGCGGCAACGGCCAGCAGCACGGCCGTCAGCGCCTTGACGGCGGGCTGGCCCGGGAACTGCCCGGTGAGGTCGGCCCCGGTCGGCAGGCCCGTCGCGGCCACGATCAGGAAAACCCCGTAGCCGGCCCCGACCACCGCAGCTGCGACCCACAGCCAGGCCGTGCGGCGGTGTGCGTACGGTGACGGAGTGTCTGTTGCTGACGAGAAGCCGGCTGTCGATGCCATCCTGCAGAAGGTACTGCAGGTGGTGCCGTTCCAACTCTCCACCGCCGACGGCGTCGAGGAGGCCCGACGGAAGTTCAAGGAACTGCCGCGCCGCGACGTTCATCCCGAGGTCGTGACCGAGGACCGCATCATCGAGGGCCCGGCCGGCCCGATTCCGCTGCGGGTGTACCGGCCGCCGACGGCCGACGGGACGACTTTGCCGGTCGTGGTGTTCATCCATGGTGGCGGCTGGTCGGTCGGTGATCTGGACACCTATGACGGCACTGCCCGCGACCACGCCGTGCGCGCCGATGCCGTGGTGGTGTCGGTGGATTACCGGTTGGCTCCCGAGCATCCGTTCCCGGCCGCCGTCGACGACGCCTGGGCCGCCACCCGGTGGGTGGCCGCGCATGCCGCCGAACTGGGCGCCGACCCGGACCGGCTGGCGGTCGCCGGGGATTCGGCCGGCGGCAACCTCAGCGCGGTCATGGCGCAGCTGGCGCGCGACGCGGGCGGTCCGGCGATCCGGTTCCAGTTGCTCTGGTACCCGGCCACCACCGGCGACACGTCGCTGCCGTCGTTCACCGAGAATGCCGATGCCCCGATCCTGGATCTGGCCGCGGTCAAGGGTTTCACCAAGTGGTACGTCAGCAAGGACGTCGACCTGACCGATCCCCCGGCCACCCTGCTGCCGGCCCGGGCCGAGAGCCTGGCCGATCTGCCGCCGGCCTACATCGCCACCGCGGGTCACGATCCGCTGCGCGACGACGGTGCGCGTTACGCCGAACTGCTGCGTGCGGCCGGGGTGCCCGTCGAATTGCACGTCGCCGAGACGCTGGTGCACGGCTACCTCGGATATGTGGGTGTCGTCCCCGCGGCGACCGAGGCGTCCGACCGGGCGCTGGCCGCGTTGCGGGCTGCGCTGCACGGCTGACCGGGGCTACTGCCCGCGGTAGAAGGCGCTCGGCGCCACCTCGCACAACACCCGCGTTGTATTCGGCGGCGTGTCCCAAACTCCCGTCTCCGTGTCCGATAATCCCATTCTCATTTGCGGGTGTCCGCCATACCGTGGACTGATGGGAGCACCGCCGCAGCGGCTGGGCATATGGGACATGACACGCGACGCGCGACGATCACGGTCGGATTCGACGCGGGCGAGGCGCAGGAGGGAGGCGCGCTGATGGCCGACTACCACACCCTGATCGTGGGTGCCGGATTCTCCGGCATCGGCACCGCGGTGAATCTGGACAAGGCCGGATTGCGCGACTACCTCATCGTCGAGGCCGGTGACGGCGTCGGGGGCACCTGGTTCTGGAACAGGTATCCCGGTGTGGCCGTGGATATTCCGTCGTTCTCCTATCAGTTCTCGTTCGAACAGTCGCCGGCCTGGTCACGGACGTACGCTCCCGGACGTGAGCTGCGCGCATACGCCGAGCACTGCGTCGACAAATACCGGCTGCGGTCGCGGATCCGGTTCGACACCGAGGTTTCCGGTGCGATGTTCGATGCCGACGAAAACCTCTGGCGCGTCGAACTGAACACCGGCGAGGTCATCACAGCACGGTTCCTCGTCAACGCCAGCGGTGTGCTCACCATCCCGAAACTCCCCGACATCGACGGCGTGGACTCCTTTTCCGGCGTCACGATGCACACCGCGCGGTGGGACCACACCCAGGACCTCACCGGCAAGCGCGTGGCGATCATCGGGACCGGGGCCACCGCGGTTCAGGTGATTCCCGAGATCGCGCCGATTGTCCAGCAGCTCACGGTTTTTCAGCGCACACCCATCTGGTGTTTCCCGAAATTCGATGTGCCGCTGCCTGCCGCGGCACGCTGGGCCATGCGCGTGCCCGGCGGGCGGACGCTCCACCGCCTGCTCAGCCAGGCCTACGTCGAATTCACTTTTCCGTTGGCCGCGCAGTATTTCACGATCAATCCGTTCGCCAAGCGGGCCGACGCCGCGGGCCGGGCCTACCTGCGTCGCGAGGTGCGCGACCCGGTGCTGCGCGACAAGCTCACCCCCCGTTATGCCGTCGGCTGCAAACGGCCCGGGTTCCACAACACGTATCTGTCGACGTTCAACCGCGACAACGTCGCTCTCGTCACAGAGCCGATCGAAAAAATCACCGGATCCGCTGTGGCCACCGCCGACGGGTCAACTTATGAGGCGGACGTGCTGATCCTGGCGACCGGCTTCAAGGTGATGGACGTCGACGCGATGACCTTCGACATCACCGGGCCCGGCGGCCAGACCCTCAGCGCATTCTGGGAAGAGCACCGCATGCAGGCCTATGAAGGCGTCAGCATCCCCGGCTTCCCGAACTACTTCACGGTGATGGGCCCATACGGCTACGTCGGGTCGTCCTATTTCGCGCTGATCGAAGCCCAGACCCACCACCTGGTGCGCTGCATCGCCCAGGCCGACCGGCGGGCCGCTCACCGCGTCGAGGTGCGGCAGGAAGCCAATGATCGCTATTTCGCCGAGATGATGCGCAAGCGTCACCGCCAGATCTTTTGGCAGGACAGTTGCCGCAACGCCAACAGTTACTACTTCGACCGCAACGGCGATGTCCCACTGCGGCCGGCCAGCACGCCCGAGGCGTACTGGCGCAGCCGCAGCTTCGACCTCGACGACTATCGGTTCACCGGGTAGCCCACTCCCGCACGTTCTCCGGCGAGTTCTCCCGCACGTTCTCCGGCGAGCAGACGTGAAAGTCCGCGACACGCCGGTTCTCCGGGACCTTCACGTCTGCTCGGCGAGCGTCAGCGGCCGTTGGGCTGTTGGCTGGGCTGGTTCGCGCCGTTGTACTGGGTCTGTCCGCCGTATTGGTTGCGGTCGTTGGGACGCTGCTCCTGCCCGCCCGGACGCTGCTGCACGGATTGTGTGGCCGTCGATGTCTCGGTCTGAGTCTGCGTCTCGGTCTGTGTGGCGGTGGCAGTGTCGGTCTGGGTGACGGTGTCGGTGGCCGGCGCCTGCCCCTCCTCGTGGTGGTGCGGCGCGGCACCGCCCCCACCACCTGACGAGCTGCCGCTGTCGTTGGCGGCGGTGGTCGCGGTCGTCGTCGTGGTGGTGGTCGTGGTGGTGCTGGACTTCTGCGGCGTTGAGCCGTTCGAGCCGCATGCCACCGCGAAGGCGGCCGCCAATGCAGCCATGCCGAGCGCGAGGGCGGCGCGGCGGCGCCAGGTCGTCGTCGCCTCAGATTTCATCGTCATCGCATAGATTCCTTCCCGTGGGGTGCGTTGAGCAACCGGGATATCTTGATCAATCGCGATGGGAAACCCTTAGGGTCCAGCTATGTTCACGCTGTGTGGCCGAGCGCACAGCAAAGGTTCCGGCCAAGCGCGAGCAGTCCCCCGCAAGCGGGAGGGACCCTAGTCAAAGCCCCCGAACACCAGAGTGTCGGGGGCTTTGAGGACTGCTCGCCGAGGGAAGCCTCGGCAGAAGGGGTACTAGACCGAGGCCTTGAGGTCGTCGACCTTGTTGGTCTGCTCCCAGGGCAACTCGACATCGGTGCGGCCGAAGTGGCCGTAGGCGGCGGTCTGGGCGTAGATCGGGCGCAGCAGGTCCAGGTCGCGGATGATGGCGCCGGGCCGCAGGTCGAACACGCTGCTGATGGCCTTCTCGATGCGCGCGGGGTCCACGGTCTCGGTGCCGAAGGTCTCGACGAACAGACCCACCGGGGCCGCCTTGCCGATCGCGTAGGCCACCTGGACCTCGACACGCTCGGCCAGCCCGGCTGCGACGACATTCTTGGCCACCCAGCGCATCGCGTACGCCGCGGACCGGTCCACCTTTGACGGATCCTTGCCGGAGAACGCGCCGCCGCCGTGACGGGCCCAGCCACCGTAGGTGTCGACGATGATCTTGCGGCCGGTCAGACCGGCGTCACCCATCGGACCGCCCAGCACGAACTTGCCGGTCGGGTTGACGAGCAGTCGGTAGTCGGAGGTGTCAAGCGACTCGTGGCCGAGATCGTTGAGGACGGTGTTGACGACCTTCTCCCGGATGTCCGGGGTCAGCGTCGCGTCCAGGTCGACACCCTCGGCGTGCTGGGTCGACAGGACCACGGTGTCGAGTCGGACCGGAGTCTTGCCGTCGTACTGGATGGTGACCTGGGTCTTGCCGTCGGGGCGCAGGTAGTCGAGCACGCCGTTCTTGCGGACCTCGGTCAGCCGACGGGCCAGCCGGTGGGCCAGCGCGATGGGCAGTGGCATGAGTTCCGGGGTGTCGCTGATCGCGTACCCGAACATCAGGCCCTGGTCGCCGGCACCCTGGGCGTCCAGCGGGTCACCGGCGCCCTCGACGCGGGCCTCGTGCGCGGTGTCGACGCCCTGGGCGATGTCCGGTGACTGCGAGCCGATGGCGATGTTGACGCCGCACGAGGCGCCGTCGAAGCCCTTGGTCGACGAGTCGTAGCCGATCTCCAGGATGCGGTCGCGCACGATCTTGGGGATGTCGGCGTAGGCGGAGGTGGTGACCTCGCCGGCGACGTGCACCTGGCCGGTGGTCACCATCGTCTCCACGGCGACCCGCGACTTCGGATCCTGCTCCAGCAGCGCGTCGAGCACAGAGTCGCTGATCGCGTCACAGATCTTGTCGGGGTGCCCTTCGGTTACCGACTCACTGGTAAACAGGCGACCTTGGCTCACGGGTCCGCTTCCTTTCCGTTCACGTTTCAAAACCTACAAAAAGCTTAGTTAGGCGAATTATATCTCTGCCCAGTTTGCACCCAAGCGTGTGGAACGCCGTTGCGCAAGGCTTACCCGCACCGAAATTCGGACGCCGGTTCAGGCGCCGCGACTGCGCAGGAAAGCCGCGATCGAGTCCACGATACGGGTCGCCATCAGCGTCTTCGATCCGTGCTCCAGGGCGACTTCCGCGCCGTCGGAGCTCAGCAACCATCCGTCGTTGTGGTCGACCTCGAAGGCCCGGTTCTCCCCCACCGCGTTCACCACCAGCAGGTCACAGCCTTTGCGCTGCAGTTTTGCCCGAGCGTGGAACAGCACGTCCCCGTTTGCGTCGCCGGTCTCGGCGGCGAACCCGACGATCGCGCGCATGTTTGGCAATTGACCGTCGGCTCGCGCCCGGACGACACCGGCGAGCACGTCGTCGTTGCGGACCAGGTCGATCGAACTGGGCTCGGATGCGCCCTTCTTGATCTTGCTGGTGGCGACATGGGCCGGCCGGAAATCGGCGACGGCAGCCGCCATCACCAAAACGTTCGCGCCGGGCGCACGCTTGGACACCGCGTCGCGCAGCGCAGTGGCCGACCCGATGTGCAGCACCTCGACGCCGGCCGGGTCGACGAGCCCCGCGGTGTTCCCGGCGATGAGCGTCACCTCGGCACCGCGCTGGGCCAGCACACGCGCCATGGCGTAGCCCTGCTTTCCGGAGCTGCGATTGCCGATGAACCGCACCGGATCAAGGGGTTCGCGGGTACCGCCCGCGGTCACCAGCACCTTCACCCCGGACATGTCGTACGGGAGGGCGTCGCCGCGGTCGAGCAGCAGCTGCGCCAGGGTGGTGATCTCCTCGGCTTCGGGCAGGCGGCCGGCGCCGCTGTCCTGTCCGGTGAGCCGGCCGGAAGCAGGTTCCAGCACCACGGCGCCGCGTCGGCGCAGCGTCGCGACGTTGTCGGCGGTGGCCGGGTGGAACCACATCTCGGTGTGCATGGCCGGCGCGAACAGCACTGGACATCGCGCCGTGAGGAGCGTGGCGGTCAGCAGATCGTCGGCCCGTCCGCTGGCGGCCCGGGCCAGCAGGTCCGCGGTGGCCGGTGCGACGACGACGAGATCCGCCTCCTGGCCGATCCGGACATGCGGAACCTCGTGAACGTCCTCGAAGACGCCGGTGTGCACCGGGTTGCCGGACAGCGCCTCGAACGTGGCGGCACCGACGAACCGTAGGGCCGATTCGGTCGGGGCCACCCGCACCGAGTGACCGGCCTCGGTCAGTTGTCGGACGACGGTGCACGCCTTATAGGCGGCGATGCCGCCGGCAACTCCGACGACGATGTGCTTCCGCGTCGTGCTCATGACATCTGCTCTTCGCCCGAGAGGCTCATCGACGCACGGCCCCGGGTTGCTTACTCGCCCTCGGTGTGCTCGAGCAGATCCTCGTGGATCTCGCGCATCGCGATGGACAGCGGCTTCTCCTGCAGGCCGGGCTCGACCAGCGGGCCGACGTACTCGAGGATGCCGTCGCCGAGCTGGTTGTAGTAGTCGTTGATCTGACGTGCACGCTTGGCGGCGTAGATCACCAGGGCGTACTTGCTCGACGCGCGGTCCAGCAACTCGTCAATGGGCGGGTTGGTGATGCCCAGCGGCGTGTCGTAGGCGCTGACGGCGGACGAATCAATGGCCACATCGTCCGCAGCGGTCAGCTGCGCATCGGCATGCGGGGTGCTCACGAAAAGGTCTCCTGGCGGTTATACGAAAATGCTTTTGGATTATCGGCGGGGTGGCCCGCGGGCCCGATCAGGTCGGGCGGAGGCCAGGTCAGTTTTGGCCCACCAGCAAGGATACCAATTCAGCGCACGCCGAATCCAACTGGCGGTTCACCACGACCTGGTCAAAGTCGCCCTGGGCGGCCATTTCGGCCCGCGCCGTCTCCAGCCGGCGGGCCATCACCTCGGGCGTCTCGGTGCCGCGCCCGGTCAATCGGCTCACCAGTTCGTCCCAGCTGGGCGGTGCGAGGAAGACCGAGACGACCTCGGGCATCGCCTTCTTGACGGCCTTGGCGCCGGCCAGGTCGACCTCGATCAGCACTGGGCGGCCGGCCCGGGCGGCGTCACGCACCGGTTCCCGTGGCGTGCCCGATCGGTGCAGGCCACCGTGGATCTCGGCCCATTCCAGCAGGGCGTCGGTCTCGATCAGTTTCTGAAACTGCTCGGGGCTGACGAAGAAGTAGTCGACGCCGTCCACCTCGCCGGGCCGCGGGGCCCTGGTCGTGACGGAGACGGAGAAATACAAGTCGGGAAGCCGCTCCCGCAGGCAGCGGACCACGGTGGACTTCCCGACGGCAGAGGGGCCGGACAACACCACGACTCGGGGTTGTCCGACCCCTCGGCCGACGCTCAACCTGTGCGCCTTAGGACTGGTCGAACTTCTCCAGCAGGGCCTTGCGCTGCCGGTCGCCGAGGCCGCGCAGCCGGCGCGTCGGTGCGATTTCCAGTTCGGTCATGATTTCCTGCGCCTTGACCTTGCCCACCTTGGGCAGGGCCTCGAGCAGCGCGGAGACCTTCATCTTGCCCAAGACCTCATCGGTCTCGGCGTCGGTGAGCACCTGCTTGAGGTTGGTGCCGCCGCGCTTGAGCCGGTCCTTGAGCTCGGCTCGCGCTCGACGTGCGGCAGCAGCCTTCTCCAACGCTGCCGCGCGCTGTTCGTCGGTCAACTGGGGAAGGGCCACGGGTTCCTCCGTCTCCTGGCAATTCTTCTTCGGCCATCACTTGTTTTGATCGGCTGGAAAACAAACCAGCCAGCGACGACGACCGTACCCACGCGGGCTGACGAAAGCTAACCCCACCCCCTGGTTACAGCGCTAAAAGCCCAGCGTGTAGTGCGCCGCGGTAGACCCCGGGGAGCGGGCCGGGCGCCTCCGCCGGCACCTCGAACTCCACCGGCCGGAGCGGATATCGCTGCACGTCAACGGTTTTCGCGCACTCGGCGGCTGACCTGGTACAAGCGCGCCGCTGTCACGACCGAGGACGACCAGTGGTCACACAGCGGCTCCGAGAAAATTTTCGCTGGTCACGGCGTGTCGGGCGTGTCGGCAAGGGCCGTGACAAGCCCGACAACCCGGCGCCCATGTGACGCCTAACGCCCACCTAACTGCCACAAAGCCGATGCACAGCTTAGCTAAATAACGTCGCCAGAGTCGGGTACCAAACTCCATTCGGAGGGAAGCTGGACATGAATATCAAGCGACTGACCTGCGCTTCCGCCGCGACTGTCGCGGTCGGAGCGGCCACTCTCGCCCTCGGGGCGCCGGTGGCCTCCGCGCAGCCGGGTCCGCCGCCGTGCAATTTCGGAAACTGCCAGGGCCCGGGGCCGGGCGGCCAAGGACCAGGCGGTCAAGATCACAGGGGCCCGGACAACGGCCCCGGGGATCCCGGACGCTGGCAGGGCAACCCGGGCGGACCTGATCGCGGACCCGGCGGGTGGCCTGGCGGCCCCGATCGCGGGCCGGGAGGCCCGGGTGGCTGGCCCGGTGGAGATGACCACGGCGGCGACCACCGGTGGGATCCCCCACCACCCCCGCCGCCGGACCTCGGCTGGCGCGGCATCGATCAGGGCCGCTGGGATCACCAGCCGTTCAACTACAACGGCAACTGGGTGACCCCGGTCTTCGATCCGGGCTACAACGCCTGGGGCTTCTGGCTGTTCGGCATCTGGATTCCCCTGTGATCGGGTGAGAGCTACCACCAGGTGGCGGCGGGTCGCCGAATACGGCGGCCCGCCGTCCGCGCGTCGGCCCCTACGCATGCGCGTCGTCCAGCGGCGACGGCACTAAGATTTGATCGTGATTCGGTCGGCATGTGCCGCACTCATCTTGTTGCTGGTCGGTCTGACGGCCAATGTCGCGGCTCCTGCGTGGGCCTGCGGCTGCGGCGCATACATCCCCGACACCGCGGGCCCGGCAGTGGTCAACGAACGCTCGCTGCTGGCCTGGAACGGGCACCGCGAGGACATCCTGATGTCGTTGAACGTGCGGGGTCAGTCCAACACGGCGGCGTGGATCATGCCGGTCCCGTCTGCCGCCGACGTCACGCTGGGCGAGACGGGAATCTTCGACGAACTGGCCCGGCTGACGGCACCCCGCATCGAGTACCGCGATTCGTGGTGGCCGACGTTCGGCTGGCTGCACGGCTTCGGCGGTGCCGAGGGCCTGGTGTCGGCTGCGGCACCCGGGCATCACGTCGACGTGCTCAGCAACCAGCGCATCGGCCCGTTCGACGTCACGCGGCTGGCGGCCGACGATCCGGCGGCCCTGAGCGCCTGGCTGGCCTCGAAGGGGTTCGCCCACCCGGCCGGCCTGGACCGGAATCTGGCGCCCTATCTGGCCGACGGCTGGCAGGTGGTGGCCATCCGGCTCGTACCCGACGCGCGCGGAGCCACATTGACCGGCGCGCTGCAACCTTTGCGACTGTCGTTCGACGCCGACCGTGCCGTCTATCCCATGCGCTTGTCGCAATCCGCGAAGACCCCGCAGTCGGTCGACCTCTATGTGTTGGCCGAGCACCGGATGGATCCGACGGCGGTTCCGGTGCCGGGTGACGATCCGACGCTGCAGTTCGCCGGGCACCTGGACTCCGACGCGGTCTCCGACGACCTTGCGCCGTTCGTCGGTGACGGCGCGTTCCTGACCCGCTGGACCAACGAAATCGGCACTCCGGCAAGGATTTCCGGCGATTACATGTTCGCGGCGGCAGCCAACGACACGCCGTATCAACAGGTGATCTACCGCGAGCGCGACCGCGGTGACCTCACCGGGCTGGCGCTCGTCGCAGTGGTCCCGGCGCTCTGTGCGGCCGTCACCGCCCTGATTGCGGCGCGGATACTCAAGTCCCGGCGTCAGGCCAGATAGGCCACCGCGTCACGCATCCGCTCGGCAGCCGCCCGCAGCTCGTCGACCCCGGGCCCTGCGCGCAACACCTCGCGCGACACCGCGGGCAGGAGCTGTTTTCCGCCCCCGAGCCCGCCCAACGCTTCGGGACGGCCGCCCTGCGCGCCGACCCCCGGCACCAGGACGGGCCCGCCCAGGCTGCTCAGGTCGGGCGGCTCGGTCACCGTGGCACCCACCACGACGCCGAACGCACCGTCGGCCGCCCGGTTCGCCTCGGCCACCGCGTCGACGATCGACTGCGCGACCGTGCGGTCCCCCGCCATTGCGCGCTGCACGCCTGCACCTTCCGGATTGGACGTGGCGGCCAACACGAAAACCCCGCGCCCGTTTGCCGTCGCGGTGTCGAGCAACGGCTGCAGCGAGCCGAACCCGAGATACGGCGAGGCCGTCACGGCGTCGGCCGCCAACGGCGAGTCGCCCGCCCACGCCGCCGCGTACGCCGCCATCGTGGAGCCGATGTCACCGCGTTTGGCATCGGCCAACACGAGCACCCCGGCGTCGCGCAGCGCCGCCATGGTGTCCTCGAGCACGGTGAAACCGGCTGCGCCGTAAGCCTCGAAGAACGCCACCTGGGGTTTGACGATCGCGAAGTCGGCGAATGCCGTCACGCACGTGTCGCAGAACCGGCGCAGCCCGTCGGGGTCGGCATCCAGTCCCCAGGCCCGCAGCAATTCGGGGTGCGGGTCGATGCCGGGACACAGCGGGCCCCGGGCAGCGACCGCAGCCGTCAGCCGTTCCCCGAACCCGCCCACGGTCACCGCGCCTCGAAGGAGCTGTGCAGCTCCTGCAGGCTCATCACGCCGATGTCACCGCGGATGCCCGCCTCGATACCCTGTACGGCCGCCGAAGCGCCCTGCACCGTGGTGACGCACGGGATGTTCATCGACACCGCCGCCGAGCGGATCTCGTAACCGTCGACGCGGGGCCCGGAGTTGCCGTACGGCGTGTTGATCACCATGTCGACCTCCCCGGCCTTGATCACGTCGACCGCCGACGGTAACGGATGGGCGCCACTCGGCTCCTCAAAGTGTTTGCGCACCTCGTCACACGGAATACCGTTGCGGCGCAACATCTCTGCGGTGCCTTCGGTAGCCAGCACGCGGAACCCGAGATCGGCCAGGCGTTTCACCGGGAACACCAGCGAGCGCTTGTCCCGGTTGGCCACCGAGACGAACACCGTGCCCTGCGCCGGCAGCGATCCGTAGGCCGCGGTCTGACTCTTGGCGAACGCCGTGCCGAAGTCGTGGTCGATGCCCATGACCTCACCGGTCGATTTCATCTCCGGTCCGAGCAGCGAATCGACCTGTGCGCCATCGGCTCTGCGGAACCGGTGGAACGGCAGCACGGCCTCCTTGACCGCCACCGGGGCGGTGCGCGCGATTGTCCCGCCGTCGCCGGTGCGGGCCAGGATGCCTTCCTCGCGCAACTCGGCGATGGTGGCACCGAGCATCACCCGCGCGCAAGCCTTGGCCAGCGGAACAGCAGTGGCCTTGGACACGAACGGCACCGTGCGGCTCGCCCGCGGGTTGGCCTCCAGCACGTAGAGCACATCGTCCTTCAGCGCGTACTGCACGTTGAGCAGCCCGACCACGCCGATGCCGTGGGCGATGGCCTCGGTGGCGCGGCGCACGGCCTCGACATCGCTGCGCCCCAACGTGACCGGCGGCAGGGCACACGCCGAGTCGCCGGAGTGGATGCCGGCCTCCTCGATGTGCTCCATGATGCCGCCGAGGTACACCTCGGTGCCGTCGCACAGGGCGTCGACGTCGATCTCGATGGCGTCTTCCAGGAACCGGTCCACCAGCACCGGATGCTCCGGGGACAGCTGGGTGGCGCGGGTGATGTAGCCCCGCAGGGTCTCTTCGTCGTAGACGATCTCCATGCCGCGCCCGCCGAGCACGTAGGACGGCCGCACCAGCACCGGGTAGCCGATGTCGGCGGCGATCCGGCGGGCCTGCTCGAAGCTGGTGGCCGTGCCGAAGCGGGGGGCGGGCAGGCCCGCGGTCGTCAGCACCTCGCCGAACGCGCCACGGTCCTCGGCCAGGTCGATGGCCTTGGGGCTGGTGCCGACGATCGGGACTCCGGCCTTCTCCAGCCGTTCGGCCAGCCCGAGCGGGGTCTGCCCGCCGAGCTGCACGATGACCCCGACGACACCGGGTCCCCCTGCGCCGGAAGCTTGTTCGGCGTAGTAGACCTCCAGCACATCCTCGAACGTGAGCGGTTCGAAGTACAGCCGGTCGGCGGTGTCGTAGTCGGTGGACACCGTCTCGGGGTTGCAGTTGACCATAACGGTCTCGAATCCGGCGGCGCTCAACGTCGTCGCAGCATGCACACAGCTGTAATCGAATTCGATGCCCTGCCCGATCCGGTTGGGCCCCGAACCCAGGATCAGCACCTTGGGCTTGTCGGTCTGGGGCGCCACCTCGGTCTCGGCCGCGGGGTCGAGCTCATAGCTGCTGTAGTGGTACGGCGTCTTGGCGTCGAACTCGGCCGCGCACGTGTCGACAGTCTTGTACACCGGGTGGATGCCGAGGCGTTCCCGCAGCGCGCGAACCCCGCTCTCGCCGGCCAATTCCGGTCGCAGCGCGGCGATCTGACGGTCCGAGAGCCCGCTGTGCTTGGCCCGCCGCAGCAGCGTCTCGTCGAGCACCGGGGCGTCGACCAGTTCGGCGCGCAACGCGACCAGCGTGGCGATCTGATCGACGAACCACGGGTCGACGCCGGAGGCCTCGGCGACGTCCTCGACACTGGCGCCCAGCCGCAATGCCTGCTCGATGTCGTAGAGCCGGCCGTCGGTCGGCGTGCGCAGGTTGGTGAGCAACTCCTCGACCGTCAGCTCCGAGTCCGGTGCTGTCCAGAATCCGGCACGGCTGGTCTCCAACGAGCGCATCACCTTGCCGAGTGCTTCGATGAAGTTGCGGCCCAACGACATCGCCTCGCCCACCGACTTCATGGTGGTGGTCAGCGTCGGGTCGGCTCCGGGGAACTTCTCGAACGCGAACCGCGGGGCCTTGACGACGACGTAGTCCAGCGTGGGCTCGAAGCAGGCCGGGGTTTCCTTGGTGATGTCGTTGAGGATCTCGTCGAGGGTGTAGCCGATGGCCAGCTTGGCGGCGATCTTGGCGATCGGGAACCCGGTGGCCTTGGAGGCCAGGGCGCTGGAACGCGATACGCGTGGGTTCATCTCGATGACGATGAGCCGGCCGTCGCGCGGGTCGACCGCGAACTGGATGTTGCAGCCGCCGGTGTCGACGCCGACCTCGCGCAGGATCGCGATACCGAGATCGCGCATGACCTGGTATTCACGGTCGGTGAGCGTCATCGCCGGGGCCACGGTCACCGAGTCACCGGTGTGCACGCCCATCGGGTCGACGTTCTCGATCGAGCAGACCACCACGACGTTGTCATGGCCGTCGCGCATCAGCTCGAGCTCGTATTCCTTCCACCCGTAGATGGACTCCTCGATCAGCACGTTGGCGCTGGGCGACGCGGCCAGGCCGTCACCGGCCATCCGCTCGACGTCCTCGACGGTCGCGGCCATGCCCGAACCGAGCCCGCCCATCGTGAACGACGGCCGCACGACGACCGGCAGGCCGAGTTCGGCGACGGTCTCGCGGACCTCGTCCATGGTGAAACACACCCGGCTGCGGGCAGATTCGCCACCGACCTTGGCGACGATGTCCTTGAACCGCTGACGGTCCTCGCCACGCTGGATGGCCTCGAAGTCGGCGCCGATCAATTCGACGCCGTACTTCTCCAGCACCCCGTTCTCGTGCAGCGCGACCGCGGTGTTCAGCGCGGTCTGCCCGCCCAAGGTGGCCAGCAGCGCGTCGATCTTGTTGCCGCGCGCGGCCTGCTGGGCGATGACCTTCTCGACGAACGCCGGGGTGATCGGCTCGACGTAGGTGTGATCGGCGTACTCGGGATCGGTCATGATCGTCGCCGGGTTGGAGTTGACCAGGCTGACCTGCAGGCCCTCGGCGCGCAGCACGCGGCACGCCTGGGTTCCCGAGTAGTCGAACTCGCAGGCCTGTCCGATGACGATGGGGCCGGAGCCGATCACCAGGACATGGTTGAGATCAGAGCGGCGTGGCATTGAGTGCACCTCCGGTCGGGCGCGACGGTGCGCATTTGCTGGTGGAAATGCGGCGTGTCGAGGGACAGACACGCACGCTCGCGGTGCTGCAGGGGAACATGGTTACTTCTCCCCTGACAGCAGGTCGATGAACTGGTCGAACAGGTAGTTGGCGTCGTGCGGGCCGGCAGCGGCCTCAGGGTGGTACTGCACCGAGAACGCTCGGCCGTTGGCGAGCCGGATGCCTTCCACCACACCGTCGTTGGCGCAGGTGTGGCTGACCTCGGCAGGGCCGAAGGGGGTCTCGAAGGTCTCGCCCGCTTCGCCTTCCAGCGCGAAGCCGTGGTTCTGCGCGGTGATCGCGACCCGGCCGGTGCGGTGATCGATCACCGGGACGTTGATGCCGCGGTGGCCGAACACCATCTTGTAGGTGGCGCGGCCCAGGGCCCGGCCCAGGATCTGGTTGCCGAAGCAGATGCCGAACAACGGGATTCCGGCGTCGAGCACCTCGCGGGTGACCCCGACGATGTGGTCGGCGGTCGCCGGGTCGCCGGGCCCGTTGGACAGGAAGACCCCGTCAGGTTTGAGGTCGGCGATCGCCTCGAAGCTGATCGACGACGGCAGCACATGGCTGCGGATGCCGCGGCGGGCGAAGTTGCGCGGGGTGTTGGTCTTGATGCCCAGGTCGATGGCAGCGACGGTGAAGCGGTGTCCGCCTTCGGGTTCCACGATGTACGAGGCATCGGTGCTGACCTCACCGGCCAGATCGGCGCCCAGCATCGACGGTTGGCTGCGCACCCGGTCGAGCAGCACGTCGGCATCGGCCAACGCATCACCGGAGAACACGCCGGCCTTCATCGATCCGCGGGTGCGCAGGTGCCGCACCACGGCGCGGGTGTCGATGCCTGCGATCCCGACAATGCCCTGGCGCACCAGTTCATCGTCGAGAGTTCCGCTGGCGCGCCAGTTCGATGCTCGCGGCGACGGGTCGCGGACTGCGTACCCGGCCACCCAGATCTTGTCCCCGCGGCTTTCGCCATCCTCGGTGTTCCAGCCGGTGTTGCCGATCTGCGGCGCCGTGGCGACCACGATCTGCCCGTGGTAGCTGGGGTCGGTCAGCGTCTCCTGATAGCCGGACATGCCGGTGGAGAACACGGCCTCGCCGAGTGTCTGGCCGACGGCCCCGAATCGGGTTCCCGTGAAGATGCGCCCATCCTCCAGCACCAGCACCGCGGTGGTGCCTGCTGATCCGCTGCCCTGTCCATTTGTCTTCGTCATGCCTTCTCCTCAAGCCAGCGGTCGTACTCTGCGCGGTTGTCGGCGCGGAATCCGGTGTCGATCTCGGTCCCCGAGGGCAATTTCCACCGGATGGCCAGAATTCCGTCGTGCGTGAGCGCCTTGCCCGCGATGCCGCGCTCGGTGCGGATCGCGGTGATGGACTCCTGCGGAATCCAGATCGGCCCGGCGCCGACGCGCTGCAACATGATCCCCTCGGGATAGCGGGTCAGCACGGCCTTGGCGCGGAAACCCAGATCACCGGCGGCGACCTTGTCATTCCAGTGCGGTACCAGCGTGGTGCCCACATAGAGGCCTTTGGTGGCCGCGACCGATGCGGCACTGACGGTGTCCGGCAGCGGCGGCAGGGCACCGATCATGTCGGCCTGCCGCTGGACCCGGTGCAACCAGCCGCGCAGCATCTGCCTGATCAGGAACGCGATCAGCAGGACGACCAGGACCGCCATGATCAACGAGGCGATGAGCGTGGGGGTGTTCACCGTCCTGATCCCCGGGTCGCTACGCTCCTGCCCGCCGCTACGGACTTCCCGTGCAGCGCCGTAATCCGTCCCCGCAGCAGCGTCGCGGTCACCGTGGCAGGCAGCTCCATCTGCTCGAACGGCGTGTTGTCCGAACGGCTGGCCAGATCGGCTCCGGCCACGGTCCATGTGGCATCGGGGTCGACCACCGTCAGGTTGGCCGGCTCACCGACCTCCAGCGGCCGGCCCTGATCCGGCAGGCCGACGATGGCCGCCGGCGCCTCGCTCATCACCTTGGCCACGCCGCGCCAGGTCAGCAGACCCGGACGCAGCATCGTCTCGACCACCACCGACAGCGCCGTCTGCAGCCCGAGCATGCCGGGCCGGGCCACGGAGAATTCGCAGCACTTCTCGTGCTCGGCGTGCGGGGCGTGATCGGTGGCCACGCAGTCGATGACACCGTCGGCCAGGGCCTGCCGCAACGCCTGGGCGTCGGCGGCCTCGCGCAGCGGCGGGTTCACCCGGTTGCGGCCGTCGTAGTCGGCCAGCCGGGAATCGTCGAGCAGCAGGTGATGCGGCGTCACTTCGGCGGTGATCGAAATCCCCTGCGCCTTGGCCCATTTCAGCAGTTCCACGGTGCCGGCCGTCGAGGCGTGGCAGATGTGCACGCGGGCCTTGGCGTCACGAGCCAGGATGGCGTCGCGGGCGACGATGGATTCTTCGGCCGATCGCGGCCAGCCCGCAAGGCCCAACCGGGCGGCGTTGGGGCCTTCGTGCGCGACGGCACCGACGGTCAGCCGAGGTTCCTCGGCATGCTGGGCGATGAGCACACCCAAGCCTGACGCGTACTCCAGCGCGCGGCGCATCACCAACGGATCGTGCACGCACAGACCGTCATCGGAGAACATCCGGACCTGGCCCGACCCCGCGGACATCAGGCCCATCTCGGTGAGCTGCTTGCCCTCCAGGCCCACCGTGACCGCACCGACGGGGTGCACGTCGACGAGACCGACCTGCTGGCCGCGGGCCCACACGTGATCGGTGACCACGGCGGTGTCGGCCACCGGATCGGTGTTGGCCATCGCGAACACCGCGGTGTAGCCGCCCAATGCCGCAGCCGCAGAACCTGTTTCGATGTCCTCGGCGTACTCCCGGCCGGGTTCGCGCAGATGGGTGTGCAGGTCGACGAATCCGGGCAGCAGCACCTGACCGGCCGCCTCGATCACCTCGGCATCCTGGGGGGCCTGCACCGAGGAGCCGATCTCCGCGATCTGCCCGTCGGCGATCAGGACGTCGACGGGCTCACCCTCGCCGTAGAGCCGCACACCGCGGATCAGCACCTGCGGGTTGTCCTGCACGGTCGTGCTCATACGCTGATCGCCTCCTGGTCCGCGCCAACCAGCAGATGGAACAGCACCGCCATCCGCACGTGGACACCATTGGAAACCTGTTGCAGGACAGCCGATTGCGACGAGTCGGCGACAGGGAAGGCGATCTCCATGCCGCGCAGCATCGGGCCCGGGTGCAGCACCACCGAGTGGCCGGGCAGCATCGCCTGACGCTTCTCGGACAGCCCGTAGCGCACCGAGTACTCGCGGGCGGACGGGAAGAACCCGCCGTTCATCCGCTCGGCCTGCACGCGCAGCATCAGTACCGCGTCGGCGGCGGGCAATTCGGCGTCCAGATCGTGCGACACCGTGACCGGCCATCCGGCCACACCGACCGGCAGCAGCGTGGGCGGTGCGACCAGCACCACCTCGGCGCCCAGCGTGGCCAGCAGCGACACGTTGGACCGGGCCACCCGGCTGTGCAGCACGTCGCCGACGATCACCACGCGCTTGCCTTCGATCGAGCCGAACCGCTGACGGATGGTCAGGGCGTCGAGCAGCGCCTGGGTGGGGTGTTCGTGCGTGCCGTCACCGGCATTGATGACGCTGGGCCCTCCCCCGCCCTCCTCGGCGGTCCACTCCGCGAGCTGTTGGGCCGCACCCGAGGCGGGATGGCGGATGATCAGGGCGTCGGCGCCGGCAGCGCGCAACGTCAGCGCGGTGTCGCGCAGCGACTCTCCTTTGGCCACAGACGATCCAGACGAGCTGACGTTGATCACGTCGGCGCTCATCCACTTGCCTGCCACCTCGAAGGACACCCGGGTACGGGTCGAGTTCTCGTAGAACATCGTGATGACGGTGCGGCCGCGCAGCGTCGGCAGCTTCTTGACCTCGCGGCCCAGTAGCGCCTCGCGGAACCGGTCCGCGTCGTCGAGGATCGCCGTCGCGTCCTCCCGGGTCAGCTCCGCCGCTGCCAACAGATGACGAGTCGTCATCGCAGCTGTCCCCTCTTCGCGCAAGCGCTCATCGCGCAATCACCACCCCATCGCGGTCGTCATGCTCGGCCAGCAGAACGTGCACGCTCTCGTTGCGTGCGGTCGGCACGTTCTTGCCCACGTAGTCGGCGCGGATGGGCAGTTCCCGGTGGCCGCGGTCGACCAACACGGCGAGCTGCACAGTGCGCGGCCGGCCGATGTCACGCAGGGCGTCGAGCGCCGAGCGCACCGACCGCCCTGAGAAGAGCACGTCGTCGACGAGGATCACGACGGCGCCGTCGATGCCGCCGGCGGGGATCGACGTCGAGGCCAGCGGGCGCGGCGGTTTGAAGTTGAGGTCGTCGCGGTAGAGCGTGATGTCCAGTGCGCCGTGCGGCAGCGTCACGCCGGCGAACTCGTTGATCTTGTCCGCCAGCCGGGTGGCGAGTATCACACCGCGGGTGGGGATTCCGAGAAGGACGACGCGGGCCCGCTCGGCGGGATCGTCCAGCGCGGTCTTCTCGATGATCTGATGGGCGATCCGGGAAATGGTTCGGCCGACGTCCGCCGCAGACATCAATTCCCGGTCGGCACTTGAAGAGCCCATAAGGTGACCCTGACCTCCTTCTCCGCCTCTCGGGACGGATCGTTAAAGGACGTCGAACTGCCGTGCAGCTTAGCAGGCGACATCGGCGGTGCCGCTATCCGGCGACAGCGGCGTCCTTTTCCAGCGCGGCACCCTTCGTCTCGGGCAGCAGGGCCGTGCACACGATGCTGACCACGACGAAGAAGGCGATCATCAGGCCGACTGCCCAGCTGCCGAGGCTGGCCACCAGCGCGCCTGCCACCAGCGGTGGGATGGCGCCACCAACGATGCCCGCGAGATTGAACGCCATCCCGGCGCCGGTGTAGCGGTAGCGAGTGGCGAAGATCTCAGGCAGGAAGGACCCGATAGGTCCGTAGGACAGCCCGAAGATGCAGAAGATGCCGGCGATCGCGACCGCGAAGCCCACCGCGGAATGGGAGTCGATCAGCGGCATCACGACGAACGCCCACGGCAGCGCGAGCGCGAAGCCGATGAGGATGATGCGGCGCCGGCCGTACCGGTCGCACAGCACCGCCGAGATCGCGGAGAAGGCCATCAGAGCCACGCCGGCGAGCACACCGACGCCAAGGATGAGACTGCGTGGGTGCCCGACGCGGGTGCTGGCGTAGCTCATCAGGTAGGTGCCGCCGAGGAAGCTCATGGTGAAGATGCCGACCATGCAGCCTGCGGCGAGCGCCACCTGTCGGCTCTGGGTGCGGAACAGCTCGGTGAACGGGGCATTCGGCACGCCTCCGGCGATCTGCTCGCGGGCGAAGACCGGTGTCTCGTCGATACTCAGCCGCACATACAGCGCCACGATGAGCAGCACCGCGCTGAACAGGAAGGGCAGCCGCCAGCCCCAGTCGAGGAACACCGCACTCTTCTCCCCGACCGTCACGCTGACGATGAACACCACCAGGTTGCTCACGGCCAGGCCTGCGCCGGCGCCGAGCTGGGTGAACATCCCGTAGGTGCCGCGCTTGCCCGCAGGCGCGTATTCGGCGCTCAGCAGCGCCGAGCCCGCCCACTCCCCGCCGACGGCGAACCCCTGCAGCAGCCGCAGCGTCAGCAGGATGATCGGCGCGGCGATACCGATGGTCGCCGCGCTGGGCACCAGCCCGACGCACACCGTCGACAAGCCCATGATCAGCAGCGTCGCGACGAGAGTTTTCTTGCGGCCCAGGCGATCTCCGAAATGCCCGAACACCGCGGCCCCGATCGGACGGGACAGGAACGCCACCGCGAAGGTGCCCAATGACGAGATGGTCGCCATCGTGGACCCCATGTTCGGGAAGAACACGTGCGGAAAGATCAGCGCGGCGGCAGTGCCGTAGATGTAGAAGTCGTAGAACTCGATCGCCGTGCCGATGAAGCTGGCGAAGGCCACCTTGTTCATCGGGCTGGGTGTGGGGCCTGCGGCGGAGTTCGGTTCGCCGTTGATCTGGTCCTGCTGGGTCATCTGCCTCTTCTCACGCCATGGTGTTCGCAGGGAAGTATCGCGCAGTCGAGTCGGATTCTTGTCGCGAATGCGCGGCGGGACCACGGCGCTGCGCCGCTCGGGTGACGGCTAACGTGGCGGGGTGAACCTCGACGGCAATCAAGCATCCATCCGGGAGGCCATCGACGCCGGGCTGCTCTCCGGCGCGGTCACGCTGGTCTGGCAGGCGGGGAAAGTCCTGCAGGTCAACGAGCTGGGCTACCGCGACGTCGACGCCCGGCTGCCGATGCAGCGCGACACCATCTTCCGGATCGCGTCGATGTCCAAGCCCGTGACGATCGCCGCCGCGATGGCTCTGGTGGAAGAGGGCAAGCTGCGTCTCGACGAGCCCATCACCGGCTGGCTGCCCGAACTGACCGACATGCGCGTGCTGACCGAACCCCGCGGTCCGCTGGACCGGACCGAACCGGCCCGCAGACCCATCACGTTCGACGATCTGATGACCCACCGCAGCGGCCTGGCCTACGTGTTCTCGGTACTCGGCCCGCTCAGCCGCGAGTACGGCAAGCTGCCGTTGCGTCAGGACCAGGACCGGTGGCTGGCCGCGCTGGCCGAGTTGCCGCTCGCCCATCAGCCCGGCGATCGGCTCACCTACAGCCATGGGACCGACGTGCTGGGCATCGCGCTGTCGCGGATCGAGGGCAAGCCGCTCGCGCAGGTGTTGGCCGAGCGCATCTTCGAGCCGGTGGGCATGACCGACACCGCGTTCTCGGTGACCCCGGCGGGGCGGCGCCGGGCGGCGACGATGTACCAACTCGACAGCAAGGCCGCTGAGGGAATGCTGTTGCGCGATGACGTGATGGGCCCGCCGCCGATCGTGGACCCGCCCTTCTGCACCGGCGGCTCGGGCCTGTTCTCGACCGTCGACGACTATCTGCGGTTCGCCTGCATGCTGCTGGCCGGCGGCACCGTCGACGGGGTACGGGTGCTCTCCGAGCAATCGGTGACGTTGATGCGCACCGACCGGCTGACCGCCGAGCAGAAGCAGTATCCCTTTCTGGGAGCGCCGTTCTGGGTGGGCCGCGGGTTCGGGCTGAACCTGTCGTTGGTGACCGATCCGGCGAAGTCTCGGCAGTTGTACGGGCCCGGCGGGTTGGGGACGTTCAGCTGGCCGGGCGCGTACGGCACGTGGTGGCAGGCCGATCCGTCGGCCGACCTGATCCTGCTGTACCTGATTCAGAATCATCCGGAGATGTCGGTGGACGCCGCCGCAGTCGCGGGCAACACCTCACTGGCCCGGCTGCAGTCGGCCCAGCCCCGCTTCGTCCGGCGCACCTACCAAGCCCTCGAACGCTGACGTTGAGCCTGCGGTGAAGGCGACAACGTTCGAGTAGTCGCCGCCCTCAACGCGGAGCCAACGCATGTCGCGCATACGCACGGACGTCGGCGTCGCCGTCGTCGAGTGCCCCGGTGAGCGCCTCCCGGGCGGCGTCCTCGGTACCCACCCACCGGCTCAGGCTCAGCACGGCAGCCTTGCGGACGTCGAGGTGCTGGTCGGTCAACGCCTGTGACAGCGAGGGCACCGCGACCGCGGGCGGCGCACCGGCCAACGCGCGCGCCGCGCCCTGCCGGATCTGCCAGGCCGACTCCCCCAGTGCGCGTTGCACATTGGGCACGTCGACATCGTCGCAGCCGACCGCGCCCAACGACGCCAACGCGGCCGCACGCACCAACGGGTCCGGATTGGCGAGCAATTCGCGCACCGCGGCGGCGCCGGAGCGCAGCGTGGCCAACCCGTTGGCAGCGGCGATCCGCACCTCCCGGTTGGTGTCCCGGGTCGCCTCGGCCACCCCCTCTGCGTCGTCGACGGACACCAGGGCCCGCACCGCCTCGATGCGGACCCGGTGGTCGGGATCGGCGACCGCCGCACGGTAGGCGCCGGCAGTACCGACGCGTCGCGCGCTGAGCACATACACCGTGACCGCACGCACCACCGGATCCGGTGACTGCAACCGGTCGACGAACTGTGCGGGCGCAGGCAGCACCTCGACGAGTTCCCTGACCCCCTCGGCGGTTTCCTGCCGCACCGCGGCGTCAGCATCGCCCAGGGCGGTGATCAGTGCCGCCTGGTAGCCGTCGGGCAACTGCTCGACCAGCGTGGCGACCGCGGTGCGCCGCACCCCCGGATCCTCGTCGGCCAGATAGTCACCCAGCTCGGCCAGCGACGGCTCCTGCAGGGCCAGCACCGCGGCGATCCGCGGCGAGGGCGGCTGCGCCGGAGCCTCGGTGCGCACGCGCGAGCGCGGTTCGGCCGGCGCCCGCCCACCGTGCAGTTCGGGCTGCTCGACCGGCGTCACGGGATGATCGGACGGCAGATGCTCCAGCCCGGGCACCGGCACGAAATACGGTGCCACCGGGCGCTTGACGAACCGCATCGTGCCGTCGGCGTCTTTGTACAGGTTCAGGTGGTAACGCCATCCCTGATCATCACGGTCGGGCAGGTCGGCACGCTCATGGTAGAGACCCCAGCGCGATTCGGTGCGGGTCAGCGACGAGCGGGCCGCCATCTCCGCGCAGTCGCGGATGAACGACACCTCGGCGGCGCGCATCAGTTCGTGCGGGGTGCGGGCGCCGATGCCGGCCACCTCGCCGGTCATCCGCTCGAAGGTCTGCACCGCGATCGACAGCTTGGTCGCGGTCTTGGGCGGCGCCACATAGTCGTTGACGAAACGCCGCAGCTTGTATTCGACCTGGGGCTGCGGCGGGCCGTCGGGTTGACGCAGCGGCCGGTAGATCAGCTCGTGCGCTTCGGCCAGTTGGTCTGCCGGAAGTTGTTGTGGCAGTTCCACATCGGCACGGGTCGAGGCGGCGTGCTCGCCGGCGAGGTCGCCGTAGACGAAGGCCCCGATCATGTAGTTGTGCGGCACGCAGGCCAGGTCGCCCGCCGCGTACAGCCCGGGCACAGTGGTGCGGGCGTGCTCGTCGACCCATACACCGGACGCGGAATGGCCACTGCACAAACCGATCTCGGAGATGTGCATCTCGATGTCGTGGCTGCGGTAATCGTGTCCGCGGTTGGCGTGGAAGGTGCCGCGGGTGGGCCGTTCGGTGGTGTGCAGAATGTTCTCGATGGCCGTGAGCGTCTCGTCGGGGAGATGGCTGAGCTTGAGGTAGATCGGGCCGCGCGCGGATTCGATCTCCTGCTTCACCTCGGCCATCATCTGGCCCGACCAGTAGTCGGAGTCGACGAACCGCTCGCCGAGCGCGTTGACCTGATAGCCACCGAACGGGTTGGCCACATAGGCGCACGCCGGCCCGTTGTAGTCCTTGATCAGCGGATTGACCTGAAAACACTCGATACCGGACAGCTCGGCGCCGGCGTGGTACGCCATCGCGTAACCGTCGCCGGCGTTGGTGGGGTTCTCGTAGGTGCCGTACAGGTATCCCGACGCGGGCAGCCCCAGCCGTCCGCAGGCCCCGGTCGCCAGGATCACGGCCTTGGCCGCGACGGTGACGAATTCCCCAGTGCGCGTGTTGAATGCGGCAGCCCCGATGGCCCTTCCGGTATCCGGATCGGTCAGCACCCGCACCGGCATGAACCGGTTCTCGATGCGAATCTTCTCGCGCATCGAGCGTTGCCGCAGAACGCGGTACAACGCCTTCTTGACGTCCTTGCCTTCGGGCATCGGCAGCACGTAGGACCCCGAGCGGTGCACCCGGCGCACCGCGTACTCGCCGTGTTCGTCTTTCTCGAATTTCACCCCGTAGCGCTCGAGCCGCTGCACCATGGCGAAACCACGGGTTGCGGTTTGATACACCGTGCGCTGGTTCACGATTCCGTCGTTGGCACGGGTGATCTCGGCGACGTAGTCCTCGGGGACGGCCTTGCCGGGGATGACGGCGTTGTTCACCCCGTCCATGCCCATGGCCAGTGCACCGGAGTGCCGCACGTGCGCCTTTTCCAGCAGCAGCACCTGCGCACCGTTCTCGGCCGCCGTCAGCGCCGCCATCGTACCTGCGGTACCGCCCCCGATCACCAGCACATCGCACTCGAGGCGCAGCGCGTCGGCGATGTCGGGGATGACGGTGGGTTCGCTCATGATTGCTCCAGTGCGGCAATGATCTCGGCGCGCAACGCCGAGCGTCCAACATGGTCGGTACGGGGTTCGGGCACCTCCAGCAGCGCGCGCAGCGGTTGGCCGGCGCGGCCGAGGACGGCGACCTGGTCCCCCAGCGTCAACGCCTCGTCGACGTCGTGGGTGACGAAGACGATCGTGGTGGGGTGAGCCCGCCAGGTGTCGATGAGCAGCCGCTGCATGGCGGCGCGGGTCTGAGTGTCCAGCGCGGCGAACGGCTCGTCCATCATCACCGCGCGGGGCGCGCCGGCCAGACCACGGGCCAACTGGACCCGCTGGCGCATACCACCGGACAGGCTCTTGGGCAGGAAGTCGGCGAAGCCGCTCAGCCCCACCTCGTCGATCCACCGCTCGGCCCGATCCCGCCTGCCGGTCTTGGACTCGCCGCGGCGGCTATGGCGCGGCTCGCCGCGGCGGCTATTGCGCGGCTCGCCGCGGAGTTGCAGCGCGAGTTCGATGTTGGACCGCACCGTGCGCCACGGCAGCAGCGCGCTGTCCTGGAACACCATGCCCCGATCCCGCGAGGTGGCGGTGACCGGCACGTCGTCGGCCAACACCCGGCCCGCGTCGGGACGCAGCAGCCCGGTCAACGCGCGCAGCAGCGTCGACTTGCCGCAGCCAGACGGTCCGGTGAGTACGAGGATCTCGCCGGGCTGCACGGTCAGGCTCAGCCCGTCGATCACCGGACTTCCGGTGTAGGACAACGTGATTGCGTCGAGCTCCAGCCGCATGCCGGCAGTCACCGTGGGGGCGCTCATCGGGTTGCCTCCTCGGCCCGCGGCAGCCAGCGGGTGGCGCGGCGACCGATCAGCTCCACCGCTGCCGCCGTGCCGAAGCCCAGCACGCCGATGGTGATGATGCCGACGAACACGTCGGGATAGTTCAGCACCGTGTACGCCTGCCAGGTGCGGTAGCCGACACCGAGCCGGCCCGAGATCATTTCGGCCGAGACCACGCAGATCCACGCGACACCCATGCCCACCGAGAGCCCGCCGAACAGGCCCGGCAGGATGCCCGGCAGCACGACGAGCCGCAGCACGTCGAGGCGTCCACCTCCGAGAGTGCGCACCGAGTCCTCCCAGATGGTCGGCAGGGCGCGCACCGCGTGCCGCACACTGACCATGATCGGGAAGTACGCCGCCAGGAACGTGATGAACACGATTCCGGCCTCGTCGCTCGGGAACAGCAGGATGGCCACCGGCACCATCGCGATGGCCGGGATCGGCCGGGCCAGTTCGGTCAACGGGCCGAGCACGTCGGCGAACAGGGTCGAGCGGCCCAGCAGGATGCCGGTGATCACGCCGACGACCGCGGCCAGTCCGAAGCCCGTGAGGATGCGGATCAACGATTGGCCCAGATCCAGCCAGTACTCTTCAGCCCCCACCCGGTGCGCCAACGCCGCCGCGATCTCGGTGACGGTGGGCAGCGTGTCGAAGCGCAGTCCGACGCGAACGTGGTTGGCCGTCAGCACCTGCCACAGTCCGATGGCGGCGAGCACCGATGCCACCCGCACCAGACGGTGTGGCCACGGGGAGGCGGTGCGGCGGCCGGTGACCTCTGGGGTAGCCGCAGGAATCGAAATGCCCGAGACAGGAACGGCGTCGGTGGTGGTCATACCGCACCTGCCAGGGCCTGCTGGTAGTCGACGACGGTGCTGCCCGGGTGTGCGTGGGCGTAACGTTGTGCGCCCGCCGCGGTTCCGAACGGCAGGTAGTTGGCGCCGTCACGGATCCAGACCGCCTTGTCGGCGAACCACCGGGTACCCAGTTCGGCGTCGGGGACATAGGCGGCGCGAACCTTGGCGCCGCGGGCCTGGGCGTCGCGGATGGCCTTGAGCAGGCAGGTCGGGCTGGCCGCCGCCGTGGTGCTCTCCGCGCCGTCCAGCCACAGCTCACTGGCCGTCGCCGGGTTGTCGACGGGCGCCTGGCATAGCTCGTCGGTGCCACCGAGCACCGAGGGATTCGCTGTCGACTTCAGTGCCGCGTCGTAATCCTCGCCCCGGGCGGCGTACGCGGCGCGCAGCGGAGCGTCCTGTACGAACCCGGTGACGTCGAGATCGGCGAAGTTGCCGATCGATTTCAGGTACGGCACATCACCTTTGAGTGCTTCCACCAGGGACGGTTTGAGTGTGGTGTCGAACGATGTTCCGCCGGGCCCGTTGTAGAGGTACACCACCTCCTGGGGCAATCCGCTGCCGTCGGCGACGATCTTCGCCGCCTCCAGCGGTTTGGTGTTGAGGAAGTCGGTCGCGTCGAGCTGTGCCTGCAGGAACGCGTCGAGCACCTCCGGATGCTCGGCCGCGTACGCGCGTCGCACCACCACGCCGTGCAGGGTCGGGTAGTTCAACTCGGCCCCGTCATAGAGCAATCGCGCCTTGCCCTGCTGCACCAGTAGACCGGGCCAGGCGACGAACTGCGAAAGCGCTTGGACCTGACCGGATTCCAGGGAGGACGCGCCGACCTGCGGTTGCTGGTTGAGCACTTCGACCCCGGTGTTGGGATCGATGCCGTCCTTGCCGAGTGCCTGCACCAGCATGCCGTGCCCAGCCGACCCGACGCTGGCCGACACCTTCTTGCCTGCCAGGTCGGCCAGTGTCTGTGCCGGTGAATTCGGCGCCACCACAACCATGTTCAGCCCGCCCTTGGGGTTGTACCCGGTGACCGAGACGATCTCGGTCTTGGCGCGCTCGTTGGCCTGGGTCTTCGAGCCGTTGATCAGCATCGGGTAGTCACCCATCGAGCCGATGTCGATCTTCTCGGCCACCATCTGCGCCGTGATGGGAGCGCCGGTGTCGTAGTCCTGCCAGGTCACGTTGTACTTGGTGCCGGTGCGGGTGGTGATGTCGGCCAGTCGCCGTTCCAGGTACCCCTGGGCGCGCAGCAGTGTTCCGGCCGTGACGGTGTTGATGGTCTTCGATTGGTAGCCGACGACGACGTCGACGGTGTTGGCCGACTTCGTTGCCGAATCCAGCGAGCAACCGGCCGAGGCGAGCGTGACGCCGACGGCAAGGGCGATCAGGGCTGTTTTCACGGGAGTCCTCTAACGGATCAGGTAGGGCATGTTGATGTTCACGGCGCCGGTGGGACAGCGCGCGGCGCACGGCCCGCAGTACCAGCACTCGTCGACGTGCATGTAGGCCTTGCCGTTGGCGGGGTTGATCGCCAGTGCGTCGAGAGGACAGACATCGACGCACAACGTGCAGCCCTCGATACACAGCGACTCGTCGATCGTCACCGGGACATCGGCGCGCTGATTGACCAGAGTCATGTATCGCTCCTAACAAGATTGCCGCGCATGGTGATTCGGTCACCGCGCATCCGGATGTATTCGAGGTCGACGGGTCTGCCGTCGTCGAGGCCGGTGAGCCGCTCGGCCATCAGCAGCGCCGACCCGGCAGGTACCTGCAGGGTGGCCGCCGAGTGCGGGTCGGCCGAAACCGCTTCCAGCGCAAAGGTTGCCCCGCCCAGTCGCTGCCCACTGACCTGCTCGATGAGCGAGAACACGTCGTTGGTCTCCAGCGGATAGCCGATCACCTGCTCCCCGATGTCGGGGACCAGATACGTCAGGTCCAGCGACACGGGGAGCTCACCGAGATACCGCAGCCGTTCGATGTAGACCACTTGCGCGCCGGGCTCCAAAGCCAACTTGCGCGCGACGGCGGGCGGGGCTGCCAGGTGCAGTACCGCCCGGACCTCGTTGCGGACGTCGCCGTAGTCCTTGAACGTCTCTTTGAGTCCGACGAGCGCGTCGAGGCCGTGGTCGTACTTGCGGACCGCCACATGCGTGCCGACCTTGGTGCCGCGGTCGATCAAACCCTCGTTCTTGAGCACAGAGAGGGCTTCGCGCACGGTGTTGCGGGAGACGAAGAACTCGCCGGCCAGTTCTGCCTCCGTGGGCAGGCCGTCCGCGTAGGCCCCGTCGTAGATCTGATGGCGCAGCACGTCGGCCACCTGACGGGCCTGGTCGGCGCGGGGACGGCGGATCGGCACCGGACCGGGATGAGCTTCGGGCTGCGACACGCAAACACGGTAAGGGCGCATATGAGGCCCGTGCAGCGCGGCGAATCCACTGCTGACGCAGGTTAACTGATTACGCCGCCGCAACGGGTCCCACACCAGGTCAAACCGGGTGCCGGGACGGTATTGCGCCACCTGCCGCGGGTCGAGAATTTACAATCGCGCTGATCGAAACGCGGATGCACCGCTTATGGTGACAACAGATGCATTGAAGAACGGTCCAGGGAGGGCACCGTGAAGACACTGCAGCGCGCCGCCGTAATCGCCGTGGCGGCATTCGTTCCGATGGCATTCACCGCGGCGGTCACACCCGCGGTGAGCCGGGCAGACTGCGACAACGGCTCGTGGTGGGATCCCGTGACAAACAGTTGCCAGGCGCCGCTGGTGCCGAACTGCCCAGACGGCTGGTGGGATCCCGTGGCCAACACTTGCCGGCCCGCGATCGGTACCACGCCGCTCGGGTGCGACAACGGCTGGTGGTGGGATCCGGTCGCGAATGTGTGCCGGCCTCCGGTGCTGCCTCCGCAGTAGGGGTTTCGTCACGCCCTTCCACTGGTGAGCGATTTGGCGGGAGGACGCCACAGATTGCGCTGCTGCGCAGTGAGGTTCACCAATGCAGTGCGAGCGTGCGCGTTATGCCGACCAATGACGGCGTGTTGGCCCGCAAACACGCGCGCTCGCGGTGCAAGTGCTAACTGTCCTGAGTGCCGGCCCCTCGGACAGCCTGTGCAGCCGCCCGGATCTGCGGGGTCACCAACATCACCTGGCCGAGCACACCGTTGACGAAGCCGGGCGACTCATCGGTGGAGAGCTCCTTGGCCAGCTCCACGGCCTCGTCGACGGCGACCGGTTCGGGCACGTCCTCGGCGTGCAGCAGCTCCCACACCGCCACCCGCAGGATCGAACGGTCCACGGCGGGCAACCGTTCGAGCGTCCAGCCCTGCAGGTGCGCAGAGATCAGATCGTCGATGTGCGCGGCGTGTTCTGTCACGCCGCGCGCCACGGTCACCGTGTAGGGGTTGAGCGCAGCCACCTCGGGGTCGTCCTCGGCCAGCGCTATGCGGCCGTCGGCCACGGCCTCGGGTGTCAGACCACGCGCCTCCGCCTCGAACAGCACGTCCACGGCGCGCTTGCGGGCCTGGTGGCGGCCGCGGTCACCACGACGATCAGCCATTCACCCGGCCCAGGTAGCTGCCGTCGCGGGTGTCGACCTTGAGCTTGTCGCCGGTGTTGATGAACAGCGGCACCTGGATCTCGGCGCCGGTCTCCATGGTGGCGGGCTTGGTGCCTGCGCTGGAGCGGTCTCCCTGCAGACCGGGCTCGGTGTGGCTCACCTCGAGCTCAACCGAGACGGGAAGCTCCAGGTACAGCGGGGCGCTCTCGTGGAACGCGATCTGCACGGGCATGCTCTCCAGCAGGAAGTCCGCATTGCGGCCGACCAGGGCCTCGGGCAGCGGGTGCTGCTCGAAATCCTCGGAATCCATGAACACGAAGTCGTTGCCATCGCGGTACAGGTAGGTGGCGTCGCGACGGTCGACGGTGGCGGTCTCCACCTTCACGCCGGCGTTGTAGGTCTTGTCGACCACCTTGCCGGACACCACGTTCTTCAGCTTCGTCCGCACGAAGGCCGGGCCCTTACCCGGTTTGACGTGCTGGAATTCGACGATCTGCCACAGCTGGCCGTCGATCTGCAGGACGAGCCCATTCTTGAAGTCGGCAGTCGATGCCATGGTTCGGGTAGCTCCTAGCTTTCAGTTCACAGGATGGCCAGTTCTTTGGGGAACCGGCTAAGCAGTTCGGGTGCCGTTTCTCCGACGACCAGGGTGTCCTCGATACGGACACCGCCGCGATCGGGCAAGTAGACACCTGGCTCAACGGTCACCGCAGCGCCAGCAAGCAGTGTACCGGCGGCTGTGGCGTTGATTCCCGGCGCTTCGTGGATCTGCAATCCGACGCCGTGCCCGAGGCCGTGGCCGAAGTTCTCGGCATACCCGGCGTCGGCGATCACCTGCCGCGACGCCGCGTCGACGGCACTGAGTGACATCCCCGGCGCCAGCGCTTCACAACCGGCCTGCTGGGCCGTCGCCACCAGCTCGTAGATGTCGCGCTGCCACTGTGCGGCCTGACCCAGCACAAAGGTCCGGGTGGTGTCGGAGTGGTAGCCGGCGACCAGCGCACCGAAGTCGATCTTGACGAAGTCGCCCGCGGCCAGCACGGCGTCGGTCGGCCGGTGATGCGGTATCGCCGAGTTGGCCCCGGTTGCGACGATCGTCTCGAAGGACGGGCCGTCGGCGCCGTGCTCGAGCATCAGCGCCTCCAGTTCGTTGCGGACCTGACGCTCGGTGCGACCGGGCCGAAGCCCGCCCCGGGCCACCAGATCGGTCAGCGCCGCGTCGGCCGCTTCGCACGCCAGCCGCAGGATGGCGATCTCACCGGCATCTTTGATCTCCCGCAGCGCCTCGACCACGCCGGGCGCCCGAACCAGCTCGACGCCGTCGCCGGCGGCCTTGCTCAGCGCGGTGTACGCGTCGACGGTCACCACGTGGCTCTCGAAGCCCAGCCGGCGCACCCCGTCGGCGCCCGCCCGCCGGCCCAGGCACGGCGCACACGCCCGTTCGATGATCACCTCGGCATCCGGGCACTGCGCAGCGGCTTGCGTGCGGTAGCGACCATCGGTGGCAAGCACCGGCGTTTCGTCGTCGACGCGCACCAGCAGCGCCGCATTGGACCCGGTGAACCCGGACAGATAATGCACATTGACCAGGTCTGTTACCAGCATGGCGGGTAGATCGGCCGCTTCCAGCCGACGCCGCAGCCGCTCCCTGCGCTGGGAAATAGTCACGGTCTGTGACGCTACTCGCTACGCTGTGCCCTCATGAGTAAGTGGTTACTGCGCGGAGTGGTGTTCGCAACGGCGATGGTGATCGTGCGCTTGCTGCAGGGTGTACTGATCAACGCGTCGCCTCAGAACGCCATGTGGTTCAGTATCACGCTGGTTGCGGTGTTCACCATCGCCGTGTTCATCTGGGGCTATGTCGACGGCGGAGCGGACGCCCGGCGCAATCCCGACCCGGACCGTCGCGCCGATCTGGCGATGACCTGGCTGCTGGCCGGGCTGTTCGCGGGCGTTGTCAGCGGTGCGGTGTCGTGGATCATCGGCTTGTTCTACAAGAGCATCTACGTCGAGGCGCTGCTCAACGAGCTCACCACGTTCGCCGCGTTCACCGCGCTGCTGATGTTCCTCGCCGCGGTCGCCGGGGTGACGCTGGGCCGCTGGCTGGTCGACCGTAAGGCGCCGCCGGTCACCAGGCACGACCACGTCGGGGACGAGCGGGCCGACACCGATGTGTTCGCCGCGGTCAATGCCGGAACCCCGTCGGAGGACACCGAGAAGACCGGCCCGGTCGAGATTCCCGACCAGCACAACAAGTAAAGCCGGTGCGCCAGTGACGCGGAGCCTCAGCTCTTGGGGTCCCGCGCCACTTCTGCGTACGCCGCCGCCAGCAGTGACGGATCGGGCCCTTCCAGCCGGCCTGGTTTGCCCAGCCCGTCGAGGACGACGAACCGCAACACACCCGACCGGTTCTTCTTGTCGCCCGCCATGTACTCCAGCAGCTCCGGCAGCGCGTCGCCGTCGTAGCTGACCGGCAGTCCGAGCGCCGTCAGCACCGCACGGTGCCGGTCGGCGGTCTTGTCGTCGAGCCGGCCCGCCAGCCGGCCGAGTTCGGCCGCGAACACCAGGCCGACCGACACCGCCGCGCCGTGGCGCCACTTGTACCGCTCACGCCGTTCGATGGCGTGCGCAAGCGTGTGGCCGTAGTTGAGGATCTCGCGCAGCTGCGATTCCTTCTCATCGGCCGCGACCACCTCGGCCTTGACCGCGATGGCGCGCCGGATCAATTCCGGCAGCACCGTACCGGTCGGGTCCAGGGCGGCCTGCGGATCGGCCTCGATCAAGTCGAGGATCACCGGGTCGGCGATGAATCCGGCCTTCACGATCTCGGCCATTCCGGCCACGATCTCGTTGCGGGGCAACGTTTCCAGTGTCGCCAGGTCGACGAGCACGGCGGCTGGCTGATGGAACGACCCAACCAGGTTCTTGCCGGCATCGGTGTTGATACCGGTCTTGCCGCCGACCGCGGCGTCGACCATGCCGAGCAGGGTGGTGGGGACGTGCACGATGTCCACACCCCGCAACCAGGTGGCCGCAGCGAAGCCCGCGACGTCGGTGGCGGCTCCCCCGCCGAGGCTGACGACGGCGTCCTTGCGGCCTATTCCGATGCGGCCCAACACTTCCCAGATGAATCCGACGACCGGCAGTTCCTTGCCACCTTCGGCGTCCGGGATTTCGATGCGGTGCGCGTCGATTCCCTTGTCCGCGAGGTGACTTCGAATGGCTTCAGCGGTCTCGGTGAGCGTCGGCTGGTGCAGAATGGCGACCTTGTGCCGCCCTTCCAAGGTGCGGGCCAGGTCACCGAGCAACCCGGTGCCGATGATCACCGGGTAGGGCGGGTCGGTCAGAACGTCGACGGTCACAGGCTCAGTCATGGTGTCGCTCCGCGTTGCGCGCGGCCAGGGCCGCGGGTGTGGGTATGGCAGTCGAGTCGGCGTGGACGGCGGTGGCTCCGGCCGGGTCCTTGTCGGCACCCGAGGTGGCCGGGCCCCGCCGCCAGCGTGGACGGCGCCGGCGTCGCGGCTTGACGGGTACCGGCTTGGGCGGCTGAGTGTTCTCCAGGCGCGCGACGACAGTGCGCACCACCGCGCCGGGGTTGCGTCGATTGGTGTTGATCCGCATGGTCGACGCGCGCCGGTACATGGGTACGCGCTGCGACATCAGCGCGCGGTACTTCTCGGCCCGGTCACCGCCGGCCAGCAGGGGTCGGTTGCTGTTGCCACCGGTCCGGCGGATCCCTTCGGAGGCACTGATCTCCAAATAGATGACGGTGTGACCGGCCAGTGCCTCACGCACCCCTTCGGTGGTGATCGCGCCACCACCGAGCGACAGCACGCCGTCGTGGGTGTCGAGGGCTTCGCGGATCACTTCTTCCTCGATCCGGCGGAACTCCTGCTCGCCGTCGTTGGCGAAGATGTCGGCGATGGTGCGGCCAGTGGTCTCCTCGATCACCGCGTCGGTGTCGAGCATGGTGACGCCGAGCGCCTTGGCCAATCGGCGCCCGATGGTCGATTTCCCTGAACCCGGTAGGCCGATCAGTACCGCTCGGGGCGCCATCAGCCCAGGGCCTGCGCCGCCGGTTCGCGCTCAGCGTCGTCCGGACTTGCTCCTCGCGTGCTCACCGCACGCAGGTAGGCGTCGATGTTGGCGCGGGTCTCCGCAAGCGAATCCCCGCCGAACTTCTCCAGTGCGGCACGGGCCAGCACCAGCGCCACCATGGTCTCCACGACCACACCGGCGGCCGGCACCGCGCACACGTCGGAGCGTTGATGGATCGCGACGGCCTCCTCGCCGGTGGCCATGTCGACGGTGGCCAGGGCCCGCGGAACCGTCGAGATGGGTTTCATCGCGGCGCGCACCCGCAGCGCCTGACCGTTGGTCATGCCGCCTTCCAGGCCGCCGGCGCGGTTGGTCGACCGCAGCACGCCGTCCGGGCCCGGGTACATCTCGTCGTGTGCGACGCTGCCGCGGCGGCGCGCGGTTTCGAAGCCGTCGCCGATCTCGACGCCCTTGATCGCCTGGATGCCCATGACCGCGCCGGCCAACTGACTGTCCAGCCGGTTCTCCCCGCTGGTGAACGAGCCGAGCCCGATCGGCAGCCCGGTGACGACCACCTCGACGATGCCGCCGAGGGTGTCGCCGTCCTTCTTGGCGGCCTCGATCTCGGCGATCATGGCGGCCTCGGCGTCCTTGTCGAACGCCCGCACCGGGCTGTCGTCGATGGCCTCAAGGTCCTGAGGCTGCGGCGGCGGGCCTGCATACGGTGCCGATGCGCCGATGGAGATGACGTGTGAGATGACCTCGACGCCGAGCGCTTCCCGCAGGAACGCGCGGGCGATGGTGCCTGCGGCCACCCGGGCGGCGGTTTCGCGGGCGCTGGCGCGTTCGAGCACCGGGCGGGCATCGTCGAAGCCGTACTTGAGCATGCCTGCGTAATCGGCGTGGCCGGGCCGCGGCCGGGTCAGCGGTGCGTTGCGCGCCACGTCGAGTTCGGCCTCGTCGACCGGGTCGGGGGCCATCACGGTCTCCCACTTGGGCCACTCGGTGTTACCGATCTCGATGGCGATCGGGCCGCCCAGGGTCAACCCGTGCCGGACCCCGGCCAGCATGGTGACCTGGTCCTGCTCGAACTTCATCCGGGCCCCGCGGCCGTAGCCGAGACGACGGCGCTTGAGCTGCGCCCCGATGTCCTCGGAGGTGACCGGAACACCGGCCACCATGCCCTCGACCATGGCCACCAGGGCGCGGCCATGCGATTCACCAGCTGTGGTCCAACGCAACACGCTTGTCATTCTCCCACGTCGGGTTTTGCCCGCGGAAATCCCTGCTCGAGCGTCGCAGGATGTCGTATCACGGGTGCTGCCGATCGTCTTGATTGTAGAAACCGCAAATAACATGGAGAAGGGTTCATGAAATACGTACTGATGTTCGTCGAAACCGAGCAGTTCACCCGCGATATGGCGGCGCTGAGCGACGCCGAGCGCCAACGTGCCTACGAGCGGGTCAACGAATGGTTCGCCGGCAACGCCGACAAGTTGCGCGGGGGCAGCAAGCTCAAGGCCGCCGAGACCGCGACGACGGTGCGCCTCGACCGCGGTGAGCCGGTCGTCATCGACGGCCCGTTCGTCGAGGGCAAAGAGGTCGTGAGCGGTTACGTCGAGATCGAGGTCGCAGATCTGGACGAGGCGCTGCAAGCCGCCAAGACGTGGCCGGGCTGTCCGGTGGTGGAGGTCCGCCCCATCGATTTCGAGCCGATGTGAGCGACGCGGTCAGTGACCAGTTGGCCCACGTGGTGCGCGAGCACGCAGGCCGGCTGGCCGCGTCGCTGATCCACGTCACCGGCGATTTCGCCACCGCCGAAGATCTGGTTCAGGACGCCGTGCTGGCCGCGCTGCGGCACTGGCCCGCCGAAGGGATCCCATCGCGGCCGGACGCCTGGCTGTTCATCGTTGCCCGCCGCCGCGCCCTCGACATGCTGCGGCGCGAACAGACCTACCTGACCAAACTCGCGCAACTGCAGTGGCCCGTGCAGCCCGAGCCCGACGAGCGGCTGCAGCTGATCTTCACGTGCTGCCACCCGGCGCTGCCGCGGCAGGCGCAGATCGCGCTGACGCTGCGGGTGGTGTGCGGGCTGACGACGGCGCAGACAGCCCGGGCGTTTCTGGTGCACGAGGCGACGATGGCGCAGCGGATCACCCGCGCCAAGCAGAAGATCACGCAGGCCGCGATCCCCTACCGGGTTCCTGCCGACGACGAGCTGGGCCCGCGGCTGTCCGAGGTGCTCGCCGTGATCTACCTGCTGTTCAACGAGGGCTACCTGTCGACGGCCGAGCGGGCACAGGCCCATGATCTGGTCGACGACGCCGAGTGGTTGGCGTCGCTGCTGGACCAGTTGATGCCGACCGAGCCGGAGGTCGCCGGCCTGCTCGCGTTGATCCGCCTGCATCGCGCGCGGGCCGCGGCTCGCTTCGACGCAGATGGCAACCTTGTCCAGCTGCAATATCAGGACCGGTCGCTCTGGGACTCGGAGGCCATCGAGCAGGCCGTCCGGGTGTTGACCCGCGCGGCCGGGCAGCGACGCCCCGGCCCGTACCAGCTGCAGGCCGCCATCGTCGCCTGCCATGCCGAGGCCGGACGCTGGGAGGACACCGACTGGGAGCAGATCGTCCTGCTGTACGACATGCTGCTGCATCTCGAATCGTCTCCGGTCACCCGGCTGCACCGCACGATCGCGCTGCGGTACCGCTCGGGGCCCGAAGCGGCGATGGTCGAATTGGACCTGCTGGCAAGCGATCTCGATCACTATCACCTCTATCACGCCACGCGCGCCGATCTGCTGCGCGATCTCGGCGACACCGACGCCGCCTGCAGCGCCGATCGCCGCGCGCTGGAACTCACCGACAATCCCGCCGAACAGGCAGTACTGCAAGCGCGCATCGCCTGTGCCCAGCGAAAGGAATCTGCACGATGACCGACATCACCCGGCTACGTGGCGAGCTGATCGCCCGCATCCTCGGCAGCACGGGCACTGCACCAAAAGTTCTGCGGCAGAACGCATTCGACAACAGCGGCCTCGACGAGCCGGCACGGACCCTGGTCGACAAGATCGCTCGCCGCTCGGACGGGGTCACTGACGACGACATCGCTGCAGCCCGGTCGACGGGCCTGAGCGAGGACCAGATCTTCGAGATCGTCGTGTGCGCCGCGGTCGGCCAAGCCGACCGACAGTACACCGGCGCGCTTGACGCGCTGGCCCGGGTGACCGGAGCTGATCGGCGATGAGGCTCGACATCTTGGACAGCGGGCATGGATTGGGAACCAAGGCCCTGCTGGGCATGATCCGCGTCGTCTCACGCCAACCGGTGGTCGACGCCGTCAAGTTGGCGTTGTACCGCAAGGACTTCTACGGTGCAGGCGCTCTCACCCACGAGGCCATGCGCGGACCATCGGAGTGGTCGGTCGGCGAGCGTGAACTCATGGCGGCCTACATCGCCCACGCCGATGCGTCGCCGTTCTGCGTCGCCGCGCACACCGCCACGTCGGGCCAGTGGTACGGCGATCCGGACAAGGTCACCGCCGTCCTCGCCGATCTCGACACCGCACCGATCGATGAGCCACTGCGTGCGACGCTTCGCCTGCTGGGCAAGCTGTCCCAGGCGGATGCCGTCGACGAGGACGCCATCCGCGACGTGCTGTCAGCGGGTGTCTCTCCCGCTCAGATCAAAGACGCCCTCGCCGTGGGCTTCGCGTTCAACATCACCGCGCGGCTGGCCAATGCATTCGATTTCGACCTGGCCACACCCGCTGCGATGGAGGCCGGCGCCAAGCACCTGCTCAAGCGCGGCTATCGCTGACCCTCGGCCCGCCGGGCCGGCGAATGTGAAGTTGTTTGCGAGATTTCGACGAATCTTCGCAAACAACTTCACATTCGCCGGGCTACAGCACCACCAACCCGATGGCCGCGGCACTGGCCACACACATCGACGGGCCGTGCGGCACAGTCGGTATGCCGCGCATCGCGGCGCCGGCAGCCAGCACCGCGGTGAGCAGCGGTGCACCCAACGCCGCCAGCACCCACACGTCGGGCCCGAAGATTCCGGTCAGGGCACCGACACCGACGGCGAGTTTGACGTCACCGCCACCGAGCGCGGTCGGGGCGCCCAGGTACACCAGCAGGTAGACCCCGGCCAACGCGCCGGCACCCATGAGCGCCTCGACGCCATGACCGAAAAGCGTTGCAGCAAGGACGATTACCACACCGCCGGGCAGGGTCAACCAGTTCGGAAGCCGACGCTGCCTGACGTCGTACCCACACAGCGTCACCAGCCAGACGACCGTCACCCCGGCAGCCAACACCCCCACCGATGGAGCCTAATCCGCGCCGCGGGGTCGGGAGGACGGCTGTTTCAACTGAACAGGGCGGCCCGCATGACGTCCTTGGGTGCGGTCAGCCCGGTGAACAGCTCCACCTGGGTGACAGCCTGGTTCAGCAACATGTGCAGCCCGCTGACCACCTCGCCGCCTGCGGCCTGTACCGCCGCGGCCAGCGGGGTGGGCCATGGGTCGTAGATGGCGTCGAGCAGCCGCGGCACCCCGGCGAGCACCGAGGCGTACGGCGCGGCAGCATCGGCCGGGATGGTGCTGACTGCGACGGCGGAGCCGGCGACCACATCGGCCAGGTCCGCACCATCGAGATCGCACCAGGCGCTCTCGACGCCGCGTCCCGCCGCGAGATCGACCAGCGGCGCGGCCTTGTCGGCATTGCGGGCGACCACCGTGATCCGCTTGGCCCCGAGCTCGGCCAGCCCGAGCACCGCGGCCGGGGCGGTGCCGCCGGAGCCCACGACGATCGCCGCCCCGTCGACCGCACCGAGCGCGCCCGTCACACCGTCGATGTCGGTGTTGTCCGCCCGCCAGCCGCGGGGAACACGAACCAGCGTGTTCGCCGAACCGACGAGCTGGGCCCGCTCGGTGTGGTCGTCGGCGAATCGGAGGGCGGCGAACTTGCCGGGCATGGTGACCGAGAGGCCGACCCATTCGGGTCCGAGCCCGGACACCAGTGCCGGCAGCTGCTCGGCCGTGCACTCGATGCGTTCGTAGGTCCAGGCGGGCAGGCCCAATGCCCGGTAGGCGGCCAGGTGCAGCTGCGGAGACCGCGAGTGGGCGATGGGTGAACCGAGGACCGCGGCTTTGCGCGCCGTGTCAGGTACGGCGGCCGGACGCCGCCTATCGGGCACTGTCAAGAACACCGTTGTGTCGTGCCAGTTCGATGTTGGCCAGGTGCTGGTTGTAGTCCCGGGTGAACAGTGTGGTGCCTTGCATGTCGATGGTCACGAAGTACAGCCAGTCCCCCGGCGCGGGGTGCTCGGCGGCGTCCAGCGCCTCGGCGCCCGGTGAGCAGATCGGGGTCTGCGGAAGCCCTTCGCGGACATAGGAGTTCCACGGCGTGGGCTTGGCGCGGTCAGCGTCGGTGGTCGCCACCTCTTGGCGGTCCAGCGAGTAGTTGACCGTGGAGTCGAATTCCAGTTTGCGGTGCTCGGCGAGCCGGTTGTAGATCACCCGGGCGACCTTGGAGAAATCCTGCGGCTTGGCTTCCCGCTGCACCAGCGATCCGACGGTGAGGATCTGGTAGGGCGACATGTTCATGGCTGCGGCGGTGTCCAGCAGCCCGCCTTGGGTGTACACCGTGGCGCTGGACGTGATCAATGTCGACAGGATGGACTGCGCGGGCGCTGCCGGATCGATGTTCCAGGTGCCCGGCGCGATGAGACCTTCGATCCGGCGATGGTCGGCGCCCATCGCCCCCACGGGCCCCGCCGCCCACTGCGGAATCGCCAGCGCGGCCACGGGTGCCGTTCCGGCGGCGGCGCGCAGGTCGTCGACGGACACGCAGCGCTTTGCGCCGTCGAGGTTCACGCACGATGCCTTCGAGATCAGGCTGAAGATGCCGTCTGTGACGGCGTTGGTCTTGACGTCGGCGATGTCGTCGAGCTGACGTCCCTCCGGAATGGTGAGTTTGCCCACCCGGTTGCTCGGATCGACCAGCCGCGCAACGGCGTTGGACGCGGGAATCTCGGTGCGCACCTTGTAGTAGCCCGGCTGGATCTCCGACATGGCGGAGTTGCGCTGGGCGGCGTCGACGAACGCCTTGACCGTGGCCACCGCCTTGTGGTCGTGCAGCGTCTTGGCGATCGCGGTGGTGGAGTCGCCGTCGTGGACCTGGATGACCAGGTCGGACACGCCGTCGCCGGCGTAGTCATTGCTGTTGCCCCCGGAGAAGCTGTGCCACAGCTTCGAGCCCAGGAACACCGCGGCGATCGCCACAACGATGAGCAGCGCCAGCGATGCGGCGCGGGCGATGCGACGACGACGGTTGTTGCGGGCCTGACGCAGCCGCTCGGCGCGGCTCATACCCCGTCGCGGTGGTCCCACCGCGACGGGCTGCGCCCGATCGGGACCCCACTTGTCAGACATCCATGCCCTCTCCGCGGCCGTCGTCGCGCGCGGCCAGGACCGCCCGCCGCTGATCCAGCCAGCTCTGCAGAATGCCCACTGCAGCCACTTGGTCGATCACCGCTTTCTGTCCCTTCGCGCGGACCCCCGCGTCGCGCAGCGATCGTTGTGCGGAGACGGTGGTGAGGCGCTCGTCGGCCAACCGCACCGGCGTCGGCGTGATGCGCCGCGCCAGCTGGTCGGCGAGGTCGATGGCGTCGAGCGCCGACGTGCCCGCCCGATCAGCCAGGGTGCGCGGCAGTCCGACGATCACCTCGACGGCCTCGTACTCGCCGACAATGCCCACCAGCCGGCGCAAATGCTTCCCGCCGGCCTTGTCACGCCGATCCCGCAACACCGTCTCCACCGGCGTTGCCAGAATACCGTCCGGGTCGCTTGTGGCCACGCCGATGCGAACGGTGCCCACGTCGATGCCGATGCGTCGGCCGCGGCCGGGGTCGTCGTCCCCCGGGCGGTCCGGCAGCCTATCCCCGCTGCTCGGCACCGGGCTAGCTCCGGCCGATCTCGGTACGCAATGCGGCCAACGCCGCGTCGATACCCGCCGCCCCCTTACCGGAACCCTGTGCCAGATCGGCCTTGCCGCCGCCGCGACCGTTCACCGGTGCGGCAAATTGTTTCACCAGTTCGTTGGCCCGCAGCCCGAGATCCTGCGCGGCCGGGTTGGCCGCCACCACGAACGGGACCGTGTCAGCCTCGCCCTCGGCGATCAACGCGATGACGGCAGGGTCGCTGCCGAGCTTGCCCTTGATGTCGCCGACGAGGGTGCGCAGATCGCCGCCCGACATGCCCGCGGCCATCCGCTGCGCCACCACCCGGACCTTGCCGATGAGCTCCGCGCCGGCCGCGGCGTTGGCGGCAGCGGCCCTGGCGTTGGCCAGGCGGGCCTTGTCGAGTTCCTTCTCGGCGGCCTTGAGCCGCTCGACGAGTGTGGCCACCCGGGCGGGGACCTCTTCGGACGGCACCTTCAGTGATGACGCCAGCCCGGCCATCAGGGCGCGTTCCTTGGCCAGGTGCCGGAACGATTCCAGGCCGACGTAGGCCTCGACCCGGCGCACGCCGGAACCGACCGAGGATTCGCCGAGAATCGTCACGGGACCGATCTGTGCCGAGTTGTGCACGTGTGTACCACCGCACAGTTCGAGCGAGAACGGCCCGCCGATCTCGACCACCCGCACCTCGTCGGGGTAGTTCTCGCCGAACAGCGCCATGGCGCCCATGGCCTTCGCCTTGTCGAGCTCGGTGTTGAAGGTGTGCACCTCGAAGTCGGCTTCGACGGCCTCGTTGGTGACTTCTTCGATCTGTGAGCGCTGGTCTTCGGAGAGCGCGCCCTGCCAGTTGAAGTCGAACCGCAGATAGCCGGGCCGGTTCAGCGAGCCGGCCTGGACGGCGTTGGGGCCCAGCACCTGTCGCAGCGCCGCGTGCACCATGTGGGTGCCGGAGTGGCCCTGGGTGGCGCCATGGCGCCACTTGGGATCGACCGCGGCGGCGACGGTGTCGCCTTCGACAAACTCGCCGGATTCGACGTTGACGCGATGCGCCCACAGCGTCTTGGCGATCTTCTGGACATCGGTGACGGCGGCCCGGGCCGTCTCGGAGCTTCCGGTTCCGGTGATGGCGCCCTCGTCGGCGATCTGCCCGCCGGATTCTGCGTAGAACGGCGTGCGGTCCAGGATCAGCTCGACCCGATCGGCCTCGAGACCCTCATGACCGACCACGGGAACCCGCTTGCCGTCCACGAAGATGCCGAGAATCCTTGCCTCGGAAGTCAATTCATCGAATCCGGTGAACTCGGTGGGCCCGGTGTCGACCAGCTCGCGGTACGCGGTGAGGTCGGTGTGGGCTTGTTTGCGGGCCGCTGCGTCGGCTTTGGCACGCGCCCGCTGCTCGGCCATCAGGCTGCGGAAGCCTGCCTCGTCGACCGTCAGGCCCGCTTCCGCGGCCATCTCCAGGGTGAGGTCGATGGGGAAACCGTAGGTGTCGTGCAGGGTGAAGGCGTCGGCGCCCGACAGCGTGGATTTTCCGGCGGCGCGCGTCGACTTCGCGGCATCGTCGAACAGCCGCGAACCCGAGACCAGGGTGCGGTTGAACGCGGTCTCCTCGGCGACGGCGATGCGGTTGATGCGTTCGAAGTCGGTGACCAGTTCGGGGTAGGACGGGCCCATCTCGTCGCGCACGGTGGTCATCAGCCGGCCCATGATGGGCTCCTCGACACCGAGCAGCTTGGCGGCGCGGATGATGCGACGCAGCAGCCGGCGCAGCACGTAGCCGCGGCCTTCGTTGCCGGGGCTGACCCCGTCTCCGATGATGATGGCCGCGGTGCGGCTGTGGTCGGCGATGATGCGGTAGCGCACATCGTCGTCGTGGTTGCCTGCGCCGTAGCCGCGGGGGGCGATCCCGGCGACCAGGTCGATCACCGGACGCACCAGGTCGGTCTCGTAGACGTTGTCCACGCCCTGCAGCAGGCAGGCGATGCGCTCGACGCCCATCCCCGTGTCGATGTTCTTGCGCGGCAGCGGGCCGAGGATTTCGAAGTCGTTCTTCGACGTGCCCTCGCCACGCTCGTTCTGCATGAACACGAGGTTCCAGATCTCGATGTAGCGGTCCTCGTTGGCCTCGGGCCCGCCGTCGATGCCGTATTCGGGGCCACGGTCGTAGTAGATCTCCGAACACGGGCCGCACGGCCCAGGGATGCCCATCGACCAGTAGTTGTCGGCCATGCCGCGGCGCTGGATGCGCGACAGTGGCAGCCCGGCCACCTCCTGCCACAGGCCGATGGCCTCGTCGTCATCGAGATAGACGGTGGCCCAGAGCCTTTCCGGGTCGAATCCGTAGCCGCCCTCGGAGACCGGGTTGGTCAGCAGCGTCCAGGCCAGCTCGATGGCGCCCTTCTTGAAGTAGTCGCCGAACGAGAAGTTGCCGGCCATCTGGAAGAAGGTGTTGTGCCGGGTGGTGATGCCGACCTCGTCGATGTCGGGCGTCCGGATGCACTTCTGCACGCTGGTCGCGCGGTCGGCGGGCGGCGTGCGGGCCCCGAGGAAGTAGGGCACGAACTGCACCATGCCCGCGTTGACGAACAGCAGGTTGGGGTCGTCGAGGATGACCGATGCGCTCGGCACCTCGGTATGGCCCGCTTTCACGAAATGATCGAGGAAGCGCTTCCTGATCTCGTGTGTCTGCACGTCGCCTCTGCCCTCGTCTTAGTAGATGGTCGCTGTGGGTACCGGTCGGTGTTCACCGCGAATAATTCGACCGCCTTACATTACCGGTCAGCGTGGTCGCCCTGAACAGCGCTGGTCAGGCCGCGAGAAAACTCAGGCGTACCGACCGTTGCGGGTTGTCCCGGTTGAGATCGACCAGCACGACGCTTTGCCAGGTCCCCAGAAGCGGCCGTCCGGCCTGGACCGGCACCGTGACCGACGGAGATACCAGCGCGGGCAGCACATGGTCGGCACCGTGGCCGAAGGATCCGTGTGCGTGCCGGTAGCGGTCATCGCGCGGCAGGAGCCGCTCCAGCGTGTCGATCAGGTCGTCGTCGGAGCCGGCGCCGGTCTCGATGATCGCCACCCCGGCGGTGGCGTGCGGCACGAACACGTTGCACAGCCCGTCACCGCGTCCGTCGCAGAAGCCCTGTACCGCGTCGGTGAGGTCGACGATGCGGCGCCGGGTGGTGTCGACGTCGATCACATCAGTGTCCATTTGTCCCAGCCTACGAGTCGTCCTGCGGGCCATTGCAAGTCGTGATCGCGCGGAGGAAGGTGGTGATGGAACCGGTGGCGCCACCGGGGCGCTGCCCCGACAAGAGGGGGTGGATCGTGTTCGCACGCTCTACCACGATCACGGCGCACAGCGAGGCCATCGATGCGGGCATCGCACACGTTCGCGACGAGGTCATGCCCGCCGTCGATGCGATCGACGGGTGTGTCGGCCTGTCGCTGATGGTGGACCGGGAATCCGGGCGCTGCATCGCCACCACGGCCTGGCGTTCCCACGACGCGATGCAGGCCAGCGCGCCGATCCTGGCACCGATCCGGCATCGGGCCGTCGAGGCTTTCGCAGGCAGCGCGACGATCGACGAGTGGGAGATCGCGGTGGTGCACCGCGAGCAGTACGCGGCACCGGGTGCCTGCGTGCGGGCCACCTGGTTGCAGACGCGTCCGGAACTCTTCGACCGGGCCATCGACTACTACCGGTCCGCGGTGCTTCCGGCCCTGGACGACCTGGCGGGGTTCTGCAGCGCCAGCCTGATGCTCGACCGCACCACCGGGCGGGCGGTGTCGTCGGCGACGTTCCGTAGCCAGGAGGCGATGGACCACAACCGTGACCAGGCGCGGTCGCTGCGCACGGCCCGATTGCGGGATCTCGGAGCCGATCAGCTCGATGTCGGCGAGTTCGAGTTGGTACTGGCCCATCTGCGGGTCCCGGAACTGGCCTGATGCCGCAGCTGAATTGACGCAGCCGTTTGCGTGGTGATCAGCCGGGGTATCTCCCCTCCAGTCCGCAAGCCTTGGAGGAGAAATGACCATTACCGGCATCGTCAGTGCAATCCTGATCGGCATCGTCGTCGGCTTCATCGGCCGGCTGCTGGTGCCCGGCAGGCAGCCCATCGGGTTCCTGGTGACGATCCTGGTCGGCATCGTCTCGGCGTTCATCGGCACCGCCATCGCGCGGGCGCTCGGGATTCCGACCGAGACCAACGGTGTCGACTGGCTCGAACTGCTCGTCCAGGTGATCGTCGCGGCACTCGGCGTGGCCCTCGCTGCGTCGTTGATGGGCCGTCGGCGCGGGTTGTTCGGTGGTCGACGTTCGGGATTGATGCGATAGCTCGTCGGCTATGGCGTCGGCAGCAGCGCGTCGAGGCGTTCGTAGCTCTCGATCATGCCCGCTTCCATGCCCGAGGACAGCAACGCGTCCCGAGCTTGGGTGTTCGGGCAGATCGACCGGCCGCGCAACCTGCTGCGGCCGGCGCCAAGGTCGTCGAACCACATGAATTCGATGTTCACCATGTCCGGTGCGCCCTCGAATTCGAAGGTCTGGATGATGAGTTCGTCCGAGCGCACGGTGTGGAACACGCCGTTGAACCGGTACTGCTCGTCGGCACGGGAGTGCACGTAGCGATAGCCGCCTCCGGTCCGGAAGTCCCAGTGCTCGATCGCCATCGCGATGTCGTGCGGACCCAGCCACCGGGTGACCAGATCCGGCTCGGCGTGGGCACGGAACAGCGCCGCGACGGGCGCGTCGAACTCCCTGGTGAACTCCATGGCGAGGGTGTCGACGGGGACGGTGAGATCCAGCGCCTTGGTCATTTCTTGTCCTCCTCTTCGATGGCTGCCAGCAGGGCGTCCAGCCGGCGGTAGCTGCGCTCGGCATTCAGGCGGTAGCCGTCGATCCACGCGGTCAGCCGCTCCAGGGCGGCCGCGTCGAGGTGTACGGGTCTACGCTGCGCGTCTCGGGTCCGGGTCACCAGGCCCGCCTGTTCGAGAACCTGAATGTGTTTGGACACAGCCTGTTTCGTGATGTCGAACGGCTCGGCCAATTCGTTGACGGTCGCCGGACCGCGGGACAGCCGCGCCACGATCGCCCGTCGCACCGGGTCGGCCAATGCCAGAAAGGCACGGTCCAACCTGACTTCACCATCGTCATCACTGGCCAATAATCAATCTTTCTGTTGATCAATCAACTGGTTGACTACAAAGGTAGAAGCAGCTGTACGACGGTGTCAAGAGGTTTTCAGCGCTTACGACGGACGATGGCGCGCAACTTGTCCAGCCGGGTCGTGATCTCACGCTCCACACCCCGACCGGTCGGCTGGTAATAGTCCGCCAGGACCAGATCGTCGGGCGGATACTGTTGCGGCACAACGCCGTCGGGATGGTCATGGGGATAGCGGTAACCGACGGCGTGGCCGAGCTTGGCGGCGCCGGAGTAGTGGCCGTCGCGCAGATGCGGTGGCACCGGCCCAGCCTTGCCCGCTCGGATGTCGCCCATCGCCGCGGCCAGCGCAGTCGTCACCGCGTTGGACTTCGGTGCGGTCGCCAGATGGACGGTCGCGTGGGCGAGCGTCAACTGCGCCTCGGGCATGCCGATCAGCTGCACGGTTTGGGCGGCGGCCACCGCGATCTGCAACGCACTCGGATCGGCCATCCCGATGTCCTCGCTGGCCAGGATCATCAGCCGCCGGGCGATGAAGCGCGGATCCTCCCCCGCCACCAGCATCCGGGCCAGGTAGTGCAGCGCCGCGTCGACGTCGGAGCCACGCATCGATTTGATGAACGCACTGACCACGTCATAGTGCTGATCGCCGTCGCGGTCGTAGCGCACGGCGGCCTTGTCCAGCGACTGCTCGATGATCTCGACGGTGACCCGTTCTCCCGGCTCTGATGCCACCTCCAGCGCGGTCAGGGCACGCCGGGCATCACCTGCCGAGAGCTGCACGAGGAGATCGACCGCCTCGTCGGTGACCTCGACGGCGCCACCGAGACCCCGCGGATCGGTGATCGCGCGGCGCAGCACGCTCTCGATGTCCTGCGGGGTCAATGGCTGCAGCTGCAGGATCAGCGAACGCGAGAGCAGCGGGGCCACCACGGAGAACGACGGGTTTTCGGTCGTCGCCGCGACCAACAGCACTACCCGGTTCTCGACTGCCGCCAGCAGCGCATCCTGCTGCGTCTTGGAGAAGCGGTGCACCTCGTCGATGAACAGGACGGTCTGGCCGCCGTGGACCGCCGAACGCCGAGCGGTGTCGATCACCGCGCGGACCTCCTTGACCCCGGCCGACAGTGCCGAGAGCGCCTCGAACCGGCGGCCGGTGGCCTGCGAGATCAGCGAGGCCAGCGTGGTCTTACCGGTACCGGGCGGCCCATAGAGGATCACCGACGCCGCGCCGGAACCCTCCACCAGCCGACGCAGCGGTGAACCGGCCCGCAGCAGATGCTGCTGCCCGACGACCTCGTCGAGGCTGGCCGGACGCATCCGCACCGCGAGCGGACCCGTGCCGGGCGGGACCAGAGCGCCGGGATCACCGGGCCCCGGGTCGCCGGGCACATCGAACAAACTGTCGGACACGTGTTCTGCTTACCACGCCGCGTCGTCGGGCGACTCCGGCGCGGTCACGAAATCGATCAGCTCCTCCACCCGGCCGATCAGCGCGGGTTCCAGGTCGTTCCAGTCGCGGACCTGACCGCGGATCCGCTGCCAGGCCCGCGCGGTGTCCGCCTGGGTGGCATACGGCCAGCGCAGCGCCTGGCAGATGCCCTTCTTCCAGTCCGTGCCGCGGGGAATCTCGGGCCAGGCGGTCATTCCGAGCCGGGCCGGCTTGACGGCCTGCCAGATGTCGATGAACGGATGGCCGACGACCAGGGTGTGCTCGCCGCCGGGGCCGCGCCGCACCGCATCGGCGATGCGGGCCTCCTTCGAGCCGGTCACCAGGTGGTCGACCAGCACACCGAGCCGGCGGCCGGGCCCGGGCGCGAACTCCTCGACGATGCCTGCCAGATCGTCGACGCCGCCGAGGTACTCGACCACCACACCCTCGATGCGCAGGTCGGCGCCCCACACCTGCTCGACGAGCTCGGCGTCGTGGCGGCCTTCGACATAGATGCGACTGGCCAGCGCGACGCGGGCCTTGGCACCCGCCACCGCCACCGAACCCGATGCCGTCCTAGCCGGCGCGGCGGTCCGCTTCGGCACGGTCAGGATCACCGGCTTGCCGTCGATCAGGAATCCGGGACCCATCGGAAATGCCCGCACCTTGCCTCTGCGGTCCTCGAGTTCGACGCGGCCACCCTCGATGCGCACCACGGCACCCACATAACCGCTCTGCGCGTCCTCGACCACCAGCCCCTTTTCCGCGGGCTGTTCGGTGGACCGGGTCAGCTTGGGGGTGTGCGGGTTTCGGGACAGGATGTCGGAACCGTAGCGATCAGTCACGCGGGCGATCCTAAAAACGTCCACGGCCGGAACGCCGTTGCGACATGCCATCGTGACCGTGCTGTTAGACCGCGAGCAGACATCGCGGTACCGGAAACGCGGTGTGTCGCGGACCTGCGTGTCTGTTCGCGGGGAAAGGGTGAGCGGCTACGCGGTGACCTCGTCGATGACGGTGTGCACGAACCGCATCTTCTCCAGCACCGCCGGCGGCAGGACGAACGGGTACAGGTCGGCGTGGCCCATCGAGCGGTTGACCATGTTGAGCGCCCATGACAGCGGTAGCCACATCTCGATGATGGTGTCAAAACCGCTGGGGCCCAATACCCGTCGATCGAACGTCGCACCCGCGCGGGCGAATCCGAACGCCGCGGCGGTGTCCAGGGTGTCGCGGATGTGCAGATAGTGGGCGAAGGTCTCCGCCCAGTCCTCGGCGGGATGCATGGTGGCGTAGGACGATACGTAGGTGTCCTCCCAGCCCGCCGGGGCGCCGTCGGCGTAGTGCCGGTCCAACGCAGCCTGGTAGTCCGCGTCGGGGTCACCGAACAATTCGTGAAACCGCTCACCGTAGTCGGCCGAAGGGGCGATCAGCCGATAGAAGTAGTAATGCCCGATCTCGTGGCGGAAATGGCCGAGCAGGGTGCGGTACGGTTCGTCCATCGCGATGCGCAACTGCTCGCGGTGCACGTCGTCGCCTTCCGCGAGATCGATCGTGATGACACCGTTCTGATGCCCGGTCATCACCTGCTCGGACGCGCTGGAGAGCAGATCGAACGCCAACCCGAATTGCGGGTCCTGACTGCGGCTGACGATCGGTAACCGCAGTTCGTGCAGTTCGGCGATCAGGCGGCGCTTTGCCATCTCGGCTTCACCGAATGCCGCCAGGGCCGACGTGTCGGTGTCGGCCGGCCTCGTGCGGGTCAGCGCGCACGACGCACACAACGGGTCCCCACCGACTCGTACCAGCCAATTGCATTGAGCCACATGCAGATTCGCACACAGCCGATACTTGTCCTCGTCCACGGCCCCGGCGTGGGCGGCTTGATCGGTGTCGGTGATCACCAGCAGCGCCATGTCCTTGAGCGAGAAGCCCAGCGCGCTGCCGCACGACAGGCACAGCGAGTTCTCGAACGCCAACCGCTGACCGCATGTCGGGCAGTTGAAGTCACGCACTGAGCACACCTCCCGCGTACGGTGCCACATCCACCGAAACCTCGATCGTGCTGCTGTCCGAATCGGTGTAGATGATGCCGCGCAGCGGCGGCACGTCGGCGTAGTCGCGCCCGAAAGCCGCGACGATATACCGTTCGTCGACCATCTGGTCGTTGGTGGGATCCAGGCCCAGCCAGACGTTCTGCGGGGTCCATACCGAGGCCCAGGCATGTGTGGCGTCGACGCCTATCATGCGGTCCTTGCCGGGCGGTGGGTCTGTCGCCAGGTATCCGGAGACGTAGCTGGCGGCCAGCCCGTTGGCCCGCAGGCATGCGATGGCCAGCCGCGCGAAATCCTGGCAGACGCCTTCGCGGGCCCGGAGCACCTGGGCGACCTGGGTGGACACCGTGGTGGACCCGGATCGATAGGTGAAGTCGGCGAAGATCCGCGAGTTGAGATCGCGCAGCACATCGATCAGCGCCCGACCCGGAACGAAACTCGGTGCGGCATAATCGCGTACCGCATCGGTGATCTCCGACGGCTGCAGGTCCATGGTGAACTCGGTGGCCAGCGCGCCGTCGCCGCCGACCGGCCGGGCGATCTCCCAGGGCGCCCGTGCCGAACCGGCGGTGTAACGCTCCGGAGCGGGCGGCTGCACCTCCACCACCGACCGCGCGGTGATGCTCAGTGTGCGGTGTGGCTGCAGGACATGGAAGTAGGAACTGATGTTGCCGTAGGCGTCGCGGCCGGTCGAGCTGTCGGCGGCGTCAGGTTCGATCAGCAGCTCGTGGTAAAGCCTGCGCTGCCCGGGCAATTCGCGCGGCGTGAGGAAGGCGCGACCGTAGGAGCTGGTGACGTCGTCGGAGTAGCGGTAGACGGTGCGATGGGTGATGTCGTAGCGACGGCTCGCAGCATCGGGTCCGGTCATGACGGCACCAAACGTCTTTCGTCGGGCCCCCACAACGGCTGCATACCGCCGGGCAGCGAGAGGTGCGCGGCGGTGATGACGCCCGAGAGGTCGCGCAGATCGCTGTGCATCTTGTCGAGCAGTTCAGCGAGTTCGGACCGCACGCCGTCGGCTGTTGCGATCGCCAGGTCCGCCGGATCGATTCGGCGCAGGCGGACGGCGATCTCATCGACGAGCCGCTCGGATCGTGACGAACCCGATGCTCCCGGAAGGGTTTTGAGGTCAGTACGCAGCCGGTCCAACTGATACACCAGCGAACGCGGGTTCTGCGGGTCGAACAGCATGAGCTCGGCCAGTGCCGCGACGCTGACGACTCCGGGGTTGCGCCGCCGGTAGATCACCGACGATTCGCAGGCCACCAGGGTGGACTCCATCACCGTGCGTTCGGCCGCCGGGCTGCGCACCTCTGTCAGGGTGGCACAGAGCAGCGCCGTCAGGCCCAGGCCGCGTTCGATGCGCTTGCCGACATCCATCAGGCTCCAGCCGATGTCCTGCACCATGGATTCGGCCGCCACGCCCGACAGCGCGAGCATGCCCGACAACGTTCGGCTGTGCGCCGTCGCCAGGTAGGTCTCGCCGGCGGTCTGCGAATCCGGCGGAGATGCCGAGGCACGCAACACTGCCCGTTCCACGGCGGCCAGGACCATCCAGGTGTCGTTGGACATCTGGTCGCGCACCGAGCGGGCGGCCAACCCCAACCGTTCCACCGATTGCGCCAGCGAACCGGGCCGGTGCCGGTCGGCGGTGACCGCCCACAGCGTGGTCGGCGCGACGGCGATGGTCTCGTGATCATCCCTGTCGGCTTCGGCGTCGGCACCGGTGATGGCATCGACGGCCGCGAGTAACACAGGCACGCACTGACTTTCCGGGGTGTCCTGCCGGTAGCGGTATTCGTGGTACCGCTCGCGGGTGACGGTGAGCAGGCGCGCCATCTGTTCGGCACGTTCGGCGTAGCGACCCATCCAGAACAGATCGGACAGCACGCGCGGCGAGCTGACGGCCTCGGTTCGGCTCGACGTCATCGTCGGAACGACAAGCTCGACGGGTGCCGTTGGGATCTTCTCTGCCGTCACCCGTGTCGGAGACCGCACCCAGATATCCTTGGCTGCAACGGTATTCATCCGGTACGCGGCGGCGCCGGGGGCGACCAGATACCCCAGCCCACCGATCATCGGTGCGTAACCACTGCGCTGCGCGACGGTGAACAGCCGCATCCCCACATTGCTCGCCGACAACCCGCTCGACCGGTAATCGCTCGGCGCCGACGAGAACTGCGGTAGCTCCTGCCCGATCCAACGCCACGGCGCGGCTTCGATGCGGGCGGCCAGGGTGTCACGCTGAGCGATCGACAGCGTAGGCCCGACGATCGACTCGACGCCGTCGGCAGAGCGAATCAGCAACGACGCCAACTTGGTGAGCAGTTGCGAGCGCTCCACGTCGATACCGCCCCAGTACACGGGCGCGGTCTGCAGCTGCGGGGTCTCGTCGAGCAGCAACTGGGCCAGCTGAGGCAGAAACCGCAGCAGCCCAGGGCTTTCCAGCACACCGCTGCCCAGACTGTTCACCACGCTCACCGCGCCGCGCCGCAACACCTCGACCAGCCCCACCACGCCCAGGCGCGAATCGGGCCGCAGATCAAGCGGGTCCACGTAATCGGCGTCGATGCGGCGCAACACGACATCCACCCGTTTGAGGGTGCCGAGCGACCGCATCCACAGCTTGCCCTCACGCACCACCAGATCGGCGCTCTCCACGAGGGGAAAACCCAGCACCCCCGCCAGATACGCCTGATCGAAGGCCGTCTCGGAATGGATGCCGGGGCTGAGCACCACGACCACCGGCTCTTCGGCCGCCTCGGGTGCGACGTCGATCAGGGCCAGGCGTAGCGCCTGCGCCCAGGGCGAGGCCGGTCGCGGGCCGATGCGCTCATAGAGCTCAGGGACGGCATGGGCGATCACCCGCCGATCGGCCAGCGCATAGCCCGCACCCGACGGCGCCTGCGTCCAGTCGGCGTTGACCAGAAATGAGCCGTCGCCGCTGCGGCTGACATCGCAGCCGTGCAGGAACAGCTGGTGCCGACCCGGCACCTCGATGCCGCGCGCGACGCGCACATAACCGGGATGGGCGAACAGCAGCTGAGCGGGCAGCGTGCCGCTGGTGATCGACCGCCGGGGTCCGTAAAGATCGGCGAGCACCGCGTCGAGCAGCCGGGACCGCTGCACCAGACCCGATTCCAGTGTGTCCCAGTCGGCCGACGAGATCACCAGCGGCAGCGCGTCCAGATGCCAAGGGCCGGGCAACGTCGTGCCGTCCGGGTCGGTGACCACCTCGCCGTGCCGATCCACCTGGATGTAGGTGATGCCGTCGTTGTCCACCAGGCCACGCACCACGCCGCGCAACCGGTCGAGCCCGTTGCGGCCCCGCTCGCCGACACAGTCCGCGACCTCCCGCCAGGCCGGGCGGACATTGCCCGCGGCGTCGAGGAACTCGTCGTAGCCGGTGGCAGCCCGGGCTCCGCGCACCTCGAACAGCGCCTGCTGAGCGCGGGTGCGGCGATAACTCGCGAGCACACCGTCGACATCGGTGCTCACGCCACCGGCAGCGGCGTCCGGCGAGCCGTTTGCGCGAAGAACCATCACTGCAGAACGGTACGCAACCGCCACCCGTCCGGCTGCCCGGCGCGCCCACATCGGCTCGCCGGCCGCCCGCCTCGGATGTCGAAGACGTGACCTCCCGGCCCTGGTCACCGCGTCGGACGAGCCGCCCGGAGCATGCCGCACGGGCCGCACCCAGCGCGCGCTGGTTCAATCAGCAGGAGATAGCTGACGAAAGGATGGGCCCGCCCGCATGTGGAGCACGGTGCTGGTGATGGCTCTCGTGGCCGCAACCGACCCGTTGCGCATCGGGGTGATCGCGTACATGGTGTCGCGCGCGCGGCCCGTCAAGTTGTTGCTGCCGTTCTTCCTCGCCGGCTTCACCTCCAACGTGGCCGTCGCCGTGGCGGTGGTATTCGTGTTCCGGGAGAGCGCGCTCGGTGACCGCACCGTGCACCCCGGAATCGAGATCACGATCGGCGTGCTGGCGGGCCTCATCGCGGTGTTGTCGGCCACCGGCCTGCTGGAGCGGCTGTTCCACCGGGTCCGCAACAAGCGCGTGGCGGTGCCCGCCGGCGTCGGCGACCATCCGGGTGATCCGACGACGGATTCCTCGCCCACCGAGCCGGTGGAACCGCCGACACTGGACTCCCTGCCGGTGATCTCCAAACTGCCCGAAAGCATCAAGGCCGCGCTGCGCGGCGAGGCCGCATGGGCGGCGGGACTGCTTGGCTTGAGCAACGGCATTCCCTCGCCGTACTACCTGGGCGCCATCGCGGCGGTACTCACCTCGGGTACCGCGGTCGGCCAGCAATTGAGCGCGCTGGTGACCTTCAACCTGGTGGCCTTCTCCGGGGCGCTGATTCCGATCCTGAGTTTCTGGATCGCGCCTGACGCCACCCGCTCGGGCGTCGAGCGGCTGTACGCCTGGATGAAGTCCCATCACCGGCTGGTGGTCGCGATGATCGCCGGTGCGGTCGGCGTGTTCTTCGTCGGCTTGGGTATCAGCCACTTGTGATCAGACGCCGGCGGAACGCCGCCCGCCGGACTCTTTCGCCGTCTGCAGCCTGCGGTACACCGCGAGCACCAGCACGCCGGCGATCGTGATCCCGACGAGGTTGACGGCAAGTTGCGCGACCGACTGAGCAGCGATGTCCCAGTCCCCCATCGTGGCCGCCACCACCGCGAAGCCGGCCGCGGGCACGGTCGTGACCGAGATGAAGACACCCACCAACGCCGCTGATTTGGCCGATACCAATGACAGCATTCCCGCCGCACCGGCAAGCAGCGCCACGACGAACGAGAACGGCCCGACCTGGAAGATGAAATCGACCCCGTGCAGCTCGCGCGTGCTGGTCAGTTCCACCCAGCCCAAGGCCTCGAACCCCAACGTGGCGCCTGCGGTGACGGCCATCGCCACCGGAAAGCCGATGAGCAGTGCTGCGGACGCCCGCCGCGCCAACGACATGCGACGGCGCACCAGGGCGACGGCCAAGGCGGCGAGGGGGCCGAATTCGGGCCCGACGACCATCGCCCCGACGACGGTGACCGGCGAGTCGGTGAGGACGCCGACGGCGGCGAGCAGGCACGCGATGCACAGAAACAGCAGGAACGTGACGTTCAACTGGGATTCGTCGCGGGTACGTGCCACGAGCTCGTCCCAGACCACCGCATCGGCGGCGTCGCCGTCAGCGGCATCCTCGGCGTGGTAGGCCGCACTGGACAACACCGTGTCGAGCACTTCGAGCGTGATCGCGCCGAGATTCTGCACGTCGAGCGACTTGAGCCGCTCCACAACGTCATTGGCGGCTTCGCGGGCGATGTCGGCAGTGATCTCGTCACCGGCCGGCTCCACGGCCGCGTTGGGATGCAGCACGATGTGGGTGACACCGGGCTCTCGCTGCAGGACGTTGAGGATCGGATTGCGCAGTTCGGCAGGAGCGATCACGCGGAGGTGCAACACGGCCCGAGAGTAGCGTTCTGGCCCATGGCGAATTGGGATGACGTGGCCCAGGTGGTGGCCGCCCTACCGGAGACCGGCCAAACCTCGCCGCGGACGTGGCGGGTACGGAAGAAACTCGTGGCCTGGGAGCGGCCGTTGCGCAAGGCGGATTTCGAGGCGCTCGGTGACGACGCTCCCGACGGCGACATTCTCGGCGCGCGGGTACCCGACGAGGGCGTGAAGTGGGCGCTGATCGCCGACAAGCCTGATGTCTACTTCACCACCCCGCATTTCGACGGCTATCCGGCAATACTGGTGCGGCTGGCGGCAATTGACATCCCGGAGTTGACCGAGCTGATCACCGAATCATGGCTGACGCAGGCACCGAAGACTGTGGCGAAGAAGTTCCTGGCCGACGGGCAGAGGTAGTTCCCGTCAGTCCTTGCCGATTCGGACGACGAGTTCGTCGGGTGGTACCAGATGCCCTTCCTGGCAGCGTATCTCGACCGTGGCCTCAGCACCGCAGCCGGCGTGAGCCAGCCGCAGCGGCGAATCGTTGGGCACGTGGCGGCGCCCCCACTCGAACAAGGCCCACACCACGGGCATGAATTCCCTGCCGGCCTGTGTCAGCACGTACTCGTCGCGCACCCGCTGCCCCGGCTCCTGGTACGGCCTGCGCTCCAGCAGCCCGGCCTCGACCAGGTCACTCAGCCGCGCCGACGCGGCGGCCTTGGTGACGCCGACGCGGCGCCAGAAGTCGTCGAACCGGGTGGTGCCGTAGTAGGCCTCGCGCATGATCAGCATCGCCGATTTGGTGCCGACGAGGGCCATTGTCTTCTCGATCGGGCAGCGCCCCACCGCCGACCAGGCATCACGGTCGGCGAGTGCGCCCTGCAGGACTGTCATGCACATCACTCTATCGCTGGGTTGTTGGAACTGAACCTAGGTGTTACATCTGAGTATAGACAGCAGTACTCAGCGGCGAGGCTCAGGAGGCAATGATGTCCGGATATTCAGGCCGGGATGCCGTGATCGTGGGTGCGGTACGCACTCCCATCGGTAAAGGCAAGGCGAACGGCGCCCTGCACGGGGTGAAATCGGCGGATCTGCTCGCGCACAGCCTGCGTGAACTGGTCGATCGCACCGGCATCGATCCGGCGCAGATCGACGACGTCATCAGCGGCGCCGTCACCCAGGTGGGCGACCAGGCCGCCAACATCGCCCGCAACGCCCTGCTCGGTGCCGGCTTCCCGGAGAGCGTGCCAGGGACCACGGTGGACCGGCAGTGCGGCAGCTCGCAGCAGGCCATCAGTTTCGCCGCCCAGGGCGTGGTGGCCGGTGCCTACGACATCGTCATCGCAGCCGGCGTGGAATCCATGGGACGCGTACCCATGGGCACCAACATCCTGTCCGGCAGCGATCCATTTGGCGACGCGTTCGCCCAGCGCTACTCCGAAGGTCTTGTCCCGCAAGGAATCAGCGCCGAGCTCATCGCTGCCAGGTGGGGCTTGTCCCGCACCCAGCTCGACGACTTCTCGGCAGGCAGCCATGAGAAAGCCGCGGCCGCCACCAAGGCCGGGCTCTTCGACAACGAGCTCGTCCCGATCGCCGGACTGGCCACCGACGAGATCATCCGGCCCGGCACCACCGTCGAGACGCTGGCAGGGCTGAAGCCCGCGTTCTACAACGAGGCTTATGCGACGCGTTTCCCGCAGATCAATTGGGAGATCACCGCGGGTAACTCGTCGCCACTGTCTGACGGCAGCGCCGCGGTGATGATCACCAGCAGCGACACCGCCAAGCGGCTCGGCCTGCGACCGCGGGCCCGCATCCACACCGCCACAGTGGTCGGCTCCGATCCGCTCTACATGCTGACCGGTGTCATCCCAGCGACCGAAAAAGTGCTTGCCCGTGCGGGTTTGACGATTTCCGACATCGACCTGTTCGAAGTGAACGAGGCATTCGCCCCTGTCGTGCTCGCCTGGGCGGCCGACACCGGCGCCGACCTCGCGAAGACCAATGTCAACGGCGGCGCCGTCGCGATCGGCCACCCGCTCGGGGCCAGCGGTGCGCGGCTCATGACGACGCTGGTCAACGCGCTCGAACAGCGCGGAGCCCGCTACGGCCTGCAGACCATGTGTGAGGCGGGCGGCATGGCCAACGCCACCATCATCGAGCGGCTGTAGTCGCACCCCACCCGCGGAACTGCATTCCCGGTCGTTGAGCGCACGCTTTAACGACCGGGAATGCAGTTCCGGCGCGGCGGGGTGGTGACACGTCCACATTTGAGGGCTTTCTGGCCGAACCAAGGCAGCGCTGAGCACGCGGTGACCGTCAGCATGGATGACATACCCAAGCTGACCGTCATCACCAGAAAGCACGAACTCATGTCAGAAACCATTGCCGGCGTTGAGGTTCCGGACACCGCCGCCGTCACCGAAGCGACTCACCTCATCCGCGAGACCACCACCCCGCTCATCTACCATCACTCCCGTCGGGTCTACTTCTTCGCGCAGATCCACGCCCAGCGGCTCGGTGTGGCACCGGATCCGGAACTGCTCTACCTGGCTGCCCTGTTCCACGACACCGGCCTGCAGCGGCCGTTCTCTGACGCAGAACAGCGTTTCGAGGTCGACGGGGCCGACCACGGGCGCCAGTTCCTGCTCGAACGCGGCTTCTCCCCCGCGGCCGCCGAAACGGTCTGGACGACCATCGCACTGCACACGACACCGGGCATCCCTGACCGCTTGGGCCCGGAGATCGCCACCATGTATCTGGGGGTGCTGACCGACGTCGTCGGGTTCGGCCTGAACGAGCTCCATGACGACCAGGTGTCCGAAATCCTCGCCGTTCACCCACGAGGTGATTTCAAGAACGAGTTCCTCCAAGCCTATTTCGACGGTTTGAAGAACCGCCCGAACACGACGAACGGCACCGTCAACGCCGACGTTGTGGAGCACTTCCTCCCCGGTTTCCGGCGTACCACCACAGTCGAGCGCATGCTCGGCTCGGCCTGGCCGAGCTGACCGCGACACGTCGACGCGGGACGTCCGGAATTCTTGTCCCCCAGCAAATTGCGTCTCGGTTTGAGTAGCTGTCCGGTACGCAACACATCCGGCCGCACCCACGACCATCACTGCCAGACAGGAAACCGCACATGAAACTCGGACTACGGCTGCCCCAGAGGCTGGGAGTCGACCTGCAACACGATGTGGTCGAAGCAGCCCGGACAGCCGAAGCCGCCGGGTACGCCAGTGTGTGGACGTACGAACGGCTGCTGTTCCCGCAGATGCCCGCCGAACCGTATGCCCCGCCGAACGTGCCGTGGCCGGAAAGCTCTCGGCAGGCCGCCGACCCCCTCGCCGTCCTCACGGCAGCGGCCGTGGTGACCGAAAAGGTGCGCCTCGGTACCGCAGTTCTGGTTGCCGCACTGCACACACCCGTGCAGCTGGCGAAGGCACTTGCCACGGTGGACCAGATCAGCGGCGGACGCGTGATCGCGGGGATGGGCACCGGGTGGTCCACCGATGAGCTGCAGGCCACCGGCGCCACCCGAGCCGATCGTGGTCGCCTTCTCGACGAAACGCTGGATGTCTTCGATGCGGTGTGGGCCCCGGACCCGGTGAATTTCCGGGGATCTCGCGTCGTCATCCGCGACGCCGACGTGCTGCCCAAGCCGGTGTCGAAAATCCCGGTGATGCTGGGTGGCGGTGGCCGCAACTTGGGCCGCAGCACGAGTTCCAAAGCCCTGCAGCGCATTGCCCAACATGCCGACGGTTGGTTGCCGGTGCTCACCACACCGGGTCCGGCCGGAGCCGCGGACCTGCGCGCAAGCTGGGACTGTATCCGCGACATGGCCTCCGCCTATGGCCGCGACGCATCTCGGATGGAATTGGTCGTGGTGGGAAACGTCACCTTCACCACACGCCCGGCAGGACATGACCGATCGGCGTTCGTCGGCACTCTCGATCAAATCCTCGACGATGCCAGGACGGCCGCAGACGCCGGCGCCGACGAACTCATCGTCGATCTGAATCTGCAGGACTGGTTCACCAGCACTCGGCAGATGCTCGAGACGGCGGTCGAAATCCGTGAGCAGCTGGTGGTGCCATGACGAAAGTCGTTCCAAGCCACCGCCCGACGGAGGCGCATCGCCGTGGCCACCGCTGACGCTGACCGGCTGCGTGAACTTGCGGCGACCGAGGCGTCGTTGCGGCGTATCGCGATGCTCGTTGCCGGCGGCGCTGCGCCGGAGGCGGTGTTCCACGCCGTCACCAAGGAACCCCTGCGGCGCTTCGGATCCGGCACCGCGCGGATGGTCCTGCCGTCTACATGTCACAGCCTGCCCAGACGGCGGCCCTCATTCGTCAGGCGTGCCCGTAGGCGCGTCGCACACGTCACCTCAGATCACGCACTACTCGTCTGCACCGGCGCGACGTGCCGTGCTGAACCGGCGCTGGTAGGCCGCGGGGCTGATGGAGAGCTTTCTGGCGAAAACCCGTCGCATGCTCTCGTAGCTGGGAAACCCTGCCAGAGCCGCTGCCCGCGTTGCGGTGTGCCCTTGATCGAGCAGCGCCCTGGCCATGTCGAAGCGGATGTTCTCCACATAGCGGGCCGGCGTCGTGGACAGTTCTTCGTGAAAGAGCCTGGTGAGGTGCCGGGTACTCATGTGCAGGTGCTCGGCGAGTTCCCCGAGCGAGTGGTTGTCCTGCGGGTTCGCCGTCACCAAGTCGGTCACCTTCCGCAACGCCGGTGACCGGGGCGGTGGTCCTTGCAGTGGAGCGGAGAACTGCGACTGACCGCCGGAACGCTGCATGTACACCACCAGGGCACGAGCGACGTCGCGGGTCACGTCCGGACCGTGGTCTTCTTCGACGAGTGCGAGAGCCAGATCGATTCCGGCGGTCACTCCCGCCGACGTGTATGTGCTGCCGTCACGGACATAGATCGCGTCGGGTTCGACACGGCATGTCGGGCAGCGGGCGGTGAGCTCGGCTGCGGCCCGCCAGTGCGTCGTCGCACGCTTGCCGTCGAGCAGGCCCGCGGCGGCGAGGATGAATGCGCCGGTGCAGATCGACGCGACACGACGCGCTCCGGCGGCCGGGACCCGGGCGGCTTCCGCCAGATTTCGCGGCACAGGTGTTCGCGGATAGCGGTCGGAGCCCGGCACCAGATAGGTGTCCGGGGCGGGCTCCGCGGAAACGGCGCCGTCGACCGCGACCCTGAATCCGAGGTTCGACGTGACGTCCTCACCTAGCGGGGACAGCAACACGATCCGGTAGTCGGCACCGAACCCGTTGGCCTCCTTGAACACCTCCGCCGGGCCGGCGACGTCGAGCATGGTGACACCGTCGTAGACGAGGATCGCGACGCAGCGCGGGACCGTCTGGGGTGCGACGGACGCACGCTGAGTCATCAGCCGATTATCGCCGCCTCCGACACTCGCGCGGGGGCTCCCACCCGCGGAACTGCATTCCCGGTCGTTGAGCGCACGCTTTAACGACCGGGAATGCAGTTCCGGCGCAGTTGAGGTGAGTTACGCCCGGACAAGCTCGAACAGCGGGATCGCCCGGCTGGTCTTGGCCTGGTACTCAGCGAATGCCGGTGCCAGCTCGGTCAGCTTCGGGTACGTCGCGTCGCGCTCGTCGGCGGGCAGCTCACGGGCGATGGCGTCGAGAGTCTCTGCGCCGAGTTCGATGCGCACCTGCGGATTGGCCCGCAGGTTGTGCACCCACGCCGGGTCTTTGGGCGCACCCGCATACGACCCGACGATGAGCATCTTGCCGTCGACGGTCACATAGGCCAGCGGGGTCAGCCGCGGCTTGCCGGACTTGGCACCGGTGGTGTGCAGCAACAGCAGGTCGCCGCCCTCGAACTGGCCACCGACCTTGCCACTGTTGGCGCGGAATTCGTCGACCACGCCACGGTTGAACGCATCGAGCGCGGCCTGGTCGGTGAACAGCTTCTCCTGGTCCATCTCGGTCATGCTTTTTCCAGCTTCTCCGGCTTGGCATCTATTCCGGATTCCTTACGCTGCTGCGCGGTGATCGGCGCAGGCGCGTCGGTCAGCGGGTCGACACCGCCACCCGACTTCGGGAAGGCGATGACCTCGCGGATCGAGTCGACACCCGCGAGCAGCGCGGTGATGCGATCCCAGCCGAAGGCGATGCCGCCGTGCGGCGGTGCACCAAAAGTGAAGGCGTCCAACAGGAATCCGAACTTGTCCTGGGCCTCGTCGTGGCTGATACCCATCATCGCGAACACCCGCTCCTGCAAGTCGCGACGATGGATACGGATCGACCCGCCGCCGATCTCGTTGCCGTTGCAGACGATGTCGTAGGCGTCGGACAACGCGTTGCCGGGATCGGTGTCGAAGGTGCCCTCCGACTCGGGCTTCGGTGCGGTGAAGGCATGGTGCACCGCCGTCCAGGCTCCCGACCCCACCGCGACGTCACCGGAAGCCGTCGCCTCGTCGGTGGACTCGAACATCGGGAAGTCCACCACCCAGGTGAATGCCCACGCGTTCGGGTCGATGAGGTCGAGCCGCTTGGCGATCTCGATGCGGGTCGCACCGAGTAGCCCTCGGGCCCCCTTGGCCGGACCTGCAGCGAAGAAGATGCAGTCACCGGGCTTGGCGCCGACATGCTCGGTCAGCCCGTCGCGTTCGGCGTCGGTGAGGTTCTTGGCCACCGGGCCGCCCAGGGTGCCGTCCTCACCTACCAACACGTATGCCAGCCCCTTGTGGCCACGCTGCTTGGCGAACTCCTGCCAGCCGTCGAGCGTGCGGCGCGGCTGCGACGCCCCGCCGGGCATGACGACAGCGCCGACGTAGGGCGCCTGGAACACCCGGAACGTGGTGTCCTTGAAGTACTCGGTGCACTCGACGAGTTCCACCCCGAATCGCAGGTCGGGCTTGTCGGAGCCGAACCGGCGCATCGCCTCGGCGTAGCTGATCCGCGGCAGTGGCAGCGGCAGGTCGTAGCCGATGGTCGACCACACGGCCCGCAGCACCTCTTCGGCGATGGCGATGACATCGTCGGCCTCGACGAAGCTGAGCTCCATGTCGAGCTGCGTGAACTCGGGCTGGCGGTCCGCACGGAAATCCTCGTCCCGGTAGCAGCGCGCGATCTGGTAGTACCGCTCCATCCCGGCGACCATGAGCAGCTGCTTGAACAGCTGCGGGCTCTGCGGCAACGCGTAGAACGAGCCGGGCTGCAGCCGCGCGGGCACCAGGAAGTCGCGGGCGCCTTCCGGCGTCGACCGCGTCAGCGTCGGGGTCTCGATCTCCACGAAGTCGTGATCGGCCAGCACGCCGCGCGCGGCCGCATTGACCTTCGAGCGCAAGCGAATTGCATGGCCCGGACCCTCGCGGCGCAGGTCCAGGTAGCGGTAGCGCAACCGGGCTTCCTCACCGGCGGTCTCGTCGAGCTGGAAGGGCAGCGGGGCGCTCTCCCCCAGCACGGTCAACGACGTGGCGTTGACCTCGATCTGACCGGTCGGGATCTCGGCGTTCTCGTTGCCCTCCGGGCGGACCTCGACGATCCCGGTCACAGCGATGCAGAACTCGGCGCGCAGCCGGTGAGCGGCGGCCAGCACGTCACCCTCGCGGAACACCACCTGCGACACACCGGACGCGTCGCGCAGGTCGATGAAGATGACGCCACCGTGGTCACGACGACGCGCCACCCAACCCGCCAACGTCACCTTCTGACCGGCATCGGTGGCCCGCAACGAACCGGCGGCATGACTGCGCAGCACAAATACTCCTCATTAAGACGGGTGGGACGAGTGACCAGTCTAGAGAGTGGGTCGGCACCGGTAACTTGGCGATCGTGAACTCCCCTATCGCGGTCGTCGGCCCCGGTGCCATCGGCTCGGCAATAGCGGCATATCTGCACGCTGCCGGGCATCGGGTCGAGGTATACGGACGGACGCCGCGCGAGTCGATCGACGTGCGCCCCGACGACGGCGAGGCGATCATCGTGCCAGGTCCGGTGCACACCGACCCGGACGCTGTGGCGGGCCCCGCCGCCGTGGTGTTCCTCGCGGTCAAGGACACCCAGAACGAAGCTGCGGCGACGTGGTTGGCGCGATTGTGCGGCCCCGGCACCGTGGTGTGCGCGCTGCAGAACGGTGTCGAGCAGGTCGAGCGGGTCGGGCGATACTGCCCGGCCGGCACGGTGGTGCCCGCGGCGATCTGGATCTCGGCCGAGACCATGCCGCGGGGCTGGGTGCGGCTGCGCAATCGGCTGCGTCTCGTGCTGCCCGACACTGCAGCCGCCCGTGCGGTGGCCGAACTGTTCCCGCCCGACACCGTCGAGTTGGACCCCGACTTCCTCAGCGCGGCGTGGCGCAAGCTGCTGGTCAACGCCGCGGTCGGGCTGATGGTGCTCTCCGGCCGGCGCTCGGGGATGTTCCGGCGCGACGACGTCGCCGCCCTGGCCCGCGGGTACCTGGCCGAATGCCTTGCCGTCGCCCGGGCCGAGGGAGCGACGCTGGGCGACTCCGTGATCGACGAGATCGTCGACATGCTCGCGCGGTCTCCGGAGGACCTGACCACGTCGATGCTGACCGACCGCGAGGCCGGCAGGCCGTTGGAGTGGGACATCCGCAATGGCGTGATCCGGCGCAAGGGCGCCACCCACGGACTGCCCACCCCGATCAGTGACGTGGTGGTGCCGCTGCTGGCCGCGGCAGGCGACGGGCCGGGCTGACCGATCAGTAGACACCTTGCCCTAGGGTGTCTACCCATGGCCCGTACCTACGACTGCGAACGCGTCGACCTGGACTTCATCGACTCCGCACCGTTCCGCTTCGTCAGCACGGTCGACCTGGCGATCACCCCCGAGCAGCTCTTCGAGGTACTCGCCGACGAGACATCCTGGCCGCACTGGGCGACGGTGATCACCAACGTCGAGTGGACCAGCCCCGAGCCCCGCGGCGTCGGCACCACCCGCACCGTCTCGATGCGCGGCCACATCACCGGCGACGAAGAATTCCTCGCATGGGAACCGTTCTCCCACATGGCGTTCCGCTTCAACACCACCACCTCGGATGCGATCTCGGCGTTCGCGGAGGACTACCGCGTCGTGGAAACCGCCGACGGCGCCCACCTGACCTGGGTGATGGCGATGAAGCCCAGCGGCATCGCAGGCCGGCTCGGTATGACATTGGGGCGGCCCGTCATGGCCTGGTTGTTCCAGCGGTTCCTGCACAATCTGCGGCGCTACACCGACAAGCGGTTCGCGACCTAGTTGTACTGACCACCGACGTTAGGTACGGCGTGGCGTAGTGACATGACGAAGACCTCCGAGTGAAGTGCGAGCTGTCGAGGAACGCACCAACTCACTCCGGAGGTCTTCATGTCCCACCGTAATGCCCCGTTGTCAGAAACCGGACGTCTGCGCCTAGCTCGGTGCATTGTTGAGGACGGTTGGCCGCTGCGGCGGGCTGCCGAGCGGTTCCAGGTCTCGGTGAGCACCGCAGCTCGCTGGGCCGGGCGGTACCGCGAACTCGGTGATGCCGGCATGGCTGATCGCAGCTCACGGCCTCACCACAGCCCCAAGAGAACACCCACCCGAACTGAGCGGCGCATCATCAAAGTCCGGGTCATCCGGCGTTGGGGGCCTGCGCGTATCGGTTATCTGCTGAGGTTGCATCCCTCGACGGTGCACCGCGTGCTGACCCGGTACGGCCTGGCCAAACTGCGCTGGCTCGACCGCCCGACCGGGCGGGTCATCCGCCGGATGGAATCCGCGGCCTGCGGCGATCTCGTGCATGTCGATGTCAAGAAGCTGGGCAAGATCCCGGACGGAGGCGGCTGGCGGATGTTGGGAAAACCTATCGGTGGCCGCAACAGGCAGGCCGACAAGAGTTCAGGGCAGACCAGCAAGTACGGCAATCCGGTGCGGGGGTATCACTTCTTGCACACCGCCATCGATGCGCACTCACGGCTGGCCTACTCCGAACTACTGGCAGACGAACGCAAAGAGACGGCCGCAGCGTTCTGGCTGCGGGCCAACGCCTGGTTCAATCATTGCGGCTTTACGGTGCGGAAAGTGTTGACCGACAACGGGTCCTGCTATCGGTCGCACAAATTTCGCGATGCCCTGGGTGACATCGAGCACCGGCGCACCCGCCCCTACCGGCCACAAACCAATGGCAAAGTGGAACGTTTCCACCGCACCCTGGCCGACGAATGGGCCTACGCCCGGCTCTACACCAGCGACACCGACCGCTGCGCCGAGTACCCGCGATGGCTACACAACTACAATCACCACCGCGGCCACACAGCACTCAAGGGTCAACCACCTGCCAGCCGCGTGCCTAACCTCTCAGGTCAGTACACCTAGTACAGGCCCTCCCACGCCGTCCGTCTGACCGTGTCGGGGTCAGAGACCGTCTCGTCCCGCGTCGAGCGGATCACCCGGGTCAGCCGCCGATCGGTGTCATATCGTGGCCAGTCCTGGAAAATTCTGTCCTCCTCGCGTGCGGGAAAAATCCGGTCCTCCTCACGTGCGGGCCCCTCAGCTGTGGCGAAATCCAGCCACGTCCGCTGCATCCGCCGGCCCACCGACGGCTGCACGCGCCGCCCCAGCGGGTGCAGCTTGCGCCCCAGGTAGGAGCTGTAGCTGTGCTGGATGTGGACGATCTCGCTGCCGTGGGTCGCGCCCAGCCCCAGCACTTTCAGCGTCCAGGTGGTGTGGTCGAACCGGTAGGCGTGAGTGGGCGCGTGAGCACTGTAGGCGTCGGCGAACGCCCACGTCGGCGCGCCGAACATGACGTCGGAGCCGATGGCGATCAACGCGCTGCGGCGCGGGAACTCCGGGTAGGCGGCCAGCACGCGAGATTCCGCGCGCGGATCGGTGCGCGCGAAGAAGGCGTGGATGCCCGCCCGCGTGGTCGGCAGCATCGGCGGCTTGCCCCAGGCGAACATCGAGGCCTCATGGCTGTTGGTGCCGATGATCAACGGCACCTGGCCGACCGCACCGCTCCGGGCCGCTTCGATGGGATGCGCAGGCAGCAGGTCGACGCCGTAGGTCAACCCGTAGGCCAATGTCGGTGTGCGCTGCGCACTTTCCAGCTGCAACTGCCCGGCCGCCCGGCGCAACTGCCGCTGCGGTAAGGCCTTCACCACTTCGGCTCCGACGCCCAATTCGGCGAGGAAGCGACGCGCCTGCCGGGCGCGGGTGTCCCGGTCGGCGATGAGCGGTAGCGCCGGGCTCTGCGCGATGGCGCGGGCGAACAGTCCGGTCGAGGCCGGGCTGGCCAGCAGCGCCAGTACCGAGGTGGCACCGGCAGATTCGCCGAACACGGTGACCCGGTCGGGATCCCCGCCGAACGCGGCGATGTTGTCGCGCACCCAGCGCAGCGCCGCCAGCTGGTCACGCAGACACAGGTTGTCGTCGAAACCGGGGCCGAGATCACTGAGCTCGAAACCGCCGAACACCCCGAGCCGGTAGGTGACATTGACCACCACGACATTGCCGTTGGCGGCCAGCCGCGACCCGTTGTAGAGCTGCAATTGACCCGCGCCGTAGACGAATGCGCCGCCCGGAATCCACACCATGACCGGCAGCGATCCCGACGTATCGGGCGACCACACGGTGACGGTCAGACAGGCTTCGTCGCGGATCTTGGGGTCGTCTCGACCGCCACCGACGAACGAGCGGCCTTGCGGCGGCAACGGTCCATGTTCGATGGCATCGCGCACACCGGTCCATCCGGACAGTGGTTGCGGGGCCAGAAACCGCCGCTGCCCGATGGGTTGCTGGGCGTAGTCGACACCTCGCCACACCCCGACACCGCCCTCGACGGTGCCGCGGAGCCGCCCCAGCGAGGTGTGGGCGATGGTCGGATGTTCCGCGACGACGGACACGTGTGAATCCTAGTGTGGCAAGCTGGACACGCTGTCGAGTACGACCTACCGGCGAATTGCGATGGAGCGACGCGATGACCTTCAACGAGGGTATGCAGATCGACACGAGCACCACGTCGACCGGCGGCGGAGGCCGTGGTCCCGGTCGTGGACTGGCCATCGGAGGTGGTCTCGGGGGCTTGCTGGTGGTCGTGGTGGCCATGTTCCTCGGCATCGATCCCGGCACGATCCTGCCGCAGCAACAGCAAATCGACACCGGCGGCGCCCAGACCCAAGGCATCGACCTGAGCCACTGCAAGACCGGCGCCGACGCCAACAAGTACGTGGAGTGCCGCGTGGTGGCCACTGGCAACTCGGTCGACGGCGTGTGGTCGCAACTGATCCAGGGCTACACGCGACCGCACATGAAGCTGTTCACGAATCAGGTGAACACCGGCTGCGGCCCCGCCACCACCGACGTCGGCCCGTTCTACTGCCCGGCGGACAAGACCGCCTACTTCGACACCGGCTTCTTCCAGGTGCTGGTCGACCAATTCGGTTCCAGCGGCGGCCCGTTGGCCCAGGAGTACGTGGTGGCCCACGAGTACGGGCACCACGTGCAGGACCTGCTGGGTGTGCTGGGCCGGGCCCAACGGGATCCGGAGGGCGCGACCGGTGCCGGCGTGCGCACGGAACTGCAGGCCGACTGCTACGCCGGGGTATGGGCGCACTACGCGTCGATCACCAAACAGGAGAGCACCGGGGTGCCGTACCTGGAACCATTGAGCGACAAGGACATCGCCGACGCGCTGTCGGCCGCCCAGTCGGTCGGTGACGACCGGATCCAGAAGGCGGCGACGGGCCGGGTCACCCCCGAAACATGGACGCACGGGTCTTCCGCACAGCGGCAGAAGTGGTTCACCGTGGGCTACCAAACCGGTGACCCCAAGAAGTGCGACACGTTCGCTGCGACCGACCTTGGTTAGGGCACAGAGCGCGGCAGACGCTGTCGCGGAACGCTACCTGCAGACCTACGCACGGTTGGACCCCTGTGCGGCAACCGAACTGGGCATCAAGAGCCCGGACACCGAGTACGACGCGGAGATCACGGACTACTCCTCCGAGGGCGTGACGGCACGTGCCGAAGCGGCCCGTGCCACGCTGCGGGAGCTCGCCGAAACCACCCCGGTCGACGATGTCGACGTGGTGACCATCGCGGCTTTGACCGAGCGGCTCGAAGTGATCGTCGAATTGAACGACGCCGGGCTGGATCTGGGTGAGCTGAACGTGATCGCCTCACCCTTGCAGTCGATGCGCGATGTGTTCGACCTCATGGCCACCGAGACCGAAGACGATTGGGCAGTCATCTCGCGGCGCCTGTCGCAGATTCCCGACCGCGCCGACGGTTACGCCAACGCCTTGCGGACCGCGGCGGCCAACGGGCACGCCCCGGCAGGCCGCCAGATCACCCGGGGTATCGAACAAGCCGCACGGATCGGCCAATTGTTCGTCGGCATGGCGGCACGGGCACCGCTGGGAAGCCCTGCGCTGCATCAGGAGTTGCAAGACGGGGCCGAGGCCGCCGCCGCAGCGTACCTGCGGCTCGCGGCGACCCTGCGTGACGACGTGGCCCCGCATGCCCGCCCGCAGGATGCCTGTGGCCGCGATGCCTACCGGCTGTTCTCGCGGTCGTTCCTCGGCGCGGAGGTCGACCTCGACGAAACCTACGCATGGGGTATCGAGCTGCTGGAAGCGGTTGTGGCCGAACAGGTGTCGATCGCCCAGGAGCTCTATCCCGGCGCCACGGTCGCCGAGACCCTGCACCGACTCGATGACGAACCGCGCTACGTGGTGACCGGTACCGATGCGCTGCAGGCCTGGATGCAGGAGCTCTCCGACCGTGCGGTGGACTCGCTCGCGGGCACGCATTTCGACATTGCCGAACCGCTGCGCCGTCTGGAGTGCCGTATCGCACCGACCCAGACCGGCGGTATCTACTACACCGGCCCGTCGGAAGATTTCAGCCGCCCGGGCCGGATGTGGTGGTCGGTGCCGCCTGGTGTCGAGCGGTTCCACACCTGGCAGGAGACCACAACCGTGTTCCACGAGGGTGTTCCCGGGCACCATCTGCAGATCGGCCGTGCCGTGGCGTTGGCCGACCAGCTCAACCGGTGGCGTCGGCTGGGCTGCTGGGTGTCCGGGCACGGCGAGGGCTGGGCGTTGTACGCCGAGCGACTGATGTCCGAGCTGGGTTGGCTCGACGACCCCGGCAACCGCATGGGCATGCTTGACGCGCAACGGTTCCGGGCTGCCCGCGTCGTCATCGACATCGGTGTGCACTGCGGCCTACCCGCACCCGACGGTGCGGTCTGGGACGCCGAGCGGGCCTGGAACTTCCTCACCTCACATTCGGCCATGGCCCCGGAGAATCTGCAGTTCGAACTCGACCGGTACCTGGGCTGGCCCGGCCAGGCACCGTCGTACGCGATCGGTCAACGGATCTGGCAGCAGCTGCGCGACGAGGCACTGCGCGCCGGCTCGTCACTCAAGCAGTTCCACAGCCGCGCACTGGATCTCGGCGGCCTGCCGCTCGACGTACTCCGATCGGCGCTCTCGACATGACCGGCCCGATCGAACCCGACAGCAAGGACTGGACCTGGGTGCTCACCCGGCCGTGCCCGGAATGCGGGTTCGACGCCTCCGGCGTGCCACCCACCGAGGTGGCCCGGCACATCCGCGACGATGCCGCGGCCTGGGTGCCCCGCCTACAACAGCCCGGGGTCGCCACCAGGAACCGACCCGACCGATGGTCGACGCTGGAATACGGGTGCCACGTACGCGACGTACACCGCATCTTCGCCCACCGCGTCGAACTCATGCTCACCGAAGACGATCCGCAGTTCCCCAACTGGGATCAGGACGCCACCGCCGTCGCCGACGATTACGCGTCCCAGGATCCGCAGCGCGTGGCCGGTGAGCTGTTCGACGCGGCCGGCGTCGTTGCCGACCTGTACGACCGGGTGCCCGACGGCGCCTGGTCGCGGCGCGGCCTGCGCAGCAACGGCAGCACATTCACCGTCGCCACCATCGCGCTGTATCACCTGCACGACATCGTGCATCACGCCCACGACGTCACCCATTGACCACTTTGAACACATATCGTTAATGTGTTCAAATGCCCGGAGCAGACCGGACGGTGCCGTCCATGCTGCTGGAAGCCACCGCTGACACGCTACGGCGTTATGGTCCACGGCAATTCAGCCTTACGGCGGTTGCGGAGGCAGCCGGCGTGTCCCGCGGCACCGTGCACAACGCGCTCGGTAGTCGCGACAACGCCATCAAGGTGGCGCTCGACCACCTGGCGTCGGCGTTCATCGAGACCATGGCCGCCGCCCTGGACCGCGAGGACAGCCTGACGGATCAGGTGGCCGCCGCGGCGGCGCTCATCTGCGCCCACCGACAGCAGTCCGACTCCGTCACCACGCGCGGCTTCAACGAGAGCATCCTGGTCCTGCTGCTGCGCAACACCGGCGACGAGCTCATGCGCCGCTCCATCGAGCTGTGGAAACCCCGGATCCGTGCGGCGCAGCAGCGCGGCGAGATCGGCGCCGACATCGCACCCGCGCGCGCCGGCGAATGGATCGTACGGCTGCTGCTCAGCTTCGAACTGCTCCCGCCGATCGGCGTCAACCTCGCCAGCTCCCGCGCGGTGAAGCGTTTCGTGTCCGACCACATCGTCGTCGGCCTCACCGGAAGGCAGCCATGAGCCCATCGCCGTCTGCTCCTCGCGTGCGCGTCCCTCACTACGAAGTCGCGATCATCGGAGCCGGGCCAGGCGGGATCGCCGCAGCATACCTGTTGCGCCAGAGGGGTATTCACGACTTCGTCATCATCGAACGCGGCGACGATTTCGGCGGCACGTGGCGCGACAACCACTACCCCGGCCTCGCCGTCGACATCCCCACACTGTGGTATCAGCTCTCGTTCGCGCCGAATCCGCACTGGAGCAGATTTTTCGCGCCGGGCCCGGAGATCTACCGCTATCTGCAGGACACCGCCACCAAGCTCGGTCTCTACGAGCATCTGCACGCCCACGCCGAGGTCACCCGCCAGCAGTGGGATGAGGAGCGCGGCCTGTGGCACTTGCAGATCCGGGGGCGCCCAGCCGTGACGGCGCGGTTCGTGATCAGCTCCGTCGGCGGCTACGTCAACGCCAAGGACAGCGTCGGCATCGCCGGGGTCGACGATTTCACCGGCACCATTCTGCGCCCGAACGCCTGGGACGATGCCTACGACACCCGCGGCAAGCGGATCGCGGTGATCGGGACAGGTTCCTCCGGCGTGCAGATCACCGGTGCCCTGTCCGCCGAGGCCGCCAATCTCGATGTCTATCAGCGCACCCCGGCGTGGGTACTGCCGAAGATCGACTTCGCCATCACACCGTGGATGCGTCGGTTGTTCCGCGTGCCGGGGGTGGTTCCGGCGGTGAACGCCCTCGGCCGGCTGGCGATGGACATCTTGATGGTGGCGCCCATCGTGCACGTGTTCTCGCGACTGCCCGATGCGGCGTTGCGCCGTCTGATGCCGCTCTATGACGGCTGGTCACGGCTGCTCTACCGGCTGTTGTTGCGGGCCGTCGTCGCCGATCCGGCCACCCGGCGAAAATTGGTGCCGCGCTACGGCATCCTGGCCAAGCGGCCCGTGATTTCCAGTGCCTTCCTACCGGCGTTGAACAATCCGAGCACGCACCTGATCACCACGCCGATCGACCGGATCACCGCCACCGGCGTGCGCACCGTCGACGGCGTCGACCACCCGGCCGACCTACTGGTGCTGGCCACCGGCTACGAACTGTGGATCGACCCGGAGACCTACCGGACGGGGACTGTCCTGGGTGCATGCGGCTTCGACCTTGCCCACTACTACCGGGCGCACGGTCTGCACAGTTACGCCGGGACCGCGCATCCGCGGCTGCCCAACCGCTGGGAGATCGTCGGTCCGCTGGGCTTCGTCGGATTCGCCTGGCCCGACTACGTCGAGACGATGGCCGCACATGCCGTGCGGATCATCGACGAGACGCGGCACCGCGGCGCCGAGATCGCCACGGTCGGCCAGGACGCGTTCAACCGGTGGAACGCCCGGATGAATCGTGACGGCCGGGTCGCCCACCTCTACTACACCGCAACCTCCGGCTTGAACACCTACTTCGTCAACTCGCAGTCCGAAACCCCGTACTACCGCCCGCAGACCATCACCGGGTCCCGCCAGTTCGCCCGGCACTCGCCGCTGTCGGATTACCAGTTCACCAATGTCCACGCCGCGATATCCGAGGAGCAACCGGCATGACCGATACGTCTCTGGCCGGACGGGTCGCCTACGTCACGGGAGCCGCACGCGGGCAAGGGCGTTCGCATTGTGTGCGGCTGGCCCGTGCCGGAGCCGACATCGTCGCGCTCGACGCCTGTGCCCCGGTGGCCGAGGCCAACGGCTATGCCCCGGCCACGCCAGACGACCTCGCCGAGACCGTCGCCCTCGTCGAAGCTGAGGGTCGCAAGGTGCTGGCCCGTGAGGTCGACGTGCGCGACGCCGACGGTCAGCGCCGGCTGGTGGCCGATGCAGTCGAGCAGTTCGGCCGACTCGACATCGTGGTCGCCAATGCCGGTGTGCTCAATTGGGGCCGGCTGTGGGAGATCTCGGCCCAACAGTGGCAGGACATCCTCGACATCAACCTCACCGGAGTGTTCAACACCGTGCAGGCCGTCGTGCCCGCGATGATCGCGGCGGGCAACGGCGGATCGATCATCACCGTGAGTTCGGCGGCCGGGGTGAAGGCCGTGCCCGGCTGTGCCCACTACTGTGCCAGCAAGTTCGGTGTCGTCGGCCTCACCAACGCGTTGGCAGTCGAGTTGGGCGAGTTCGGGATTCGGGTGAACTCCATCCACCCATACGGCACCGATACCCCGATGGGCAACGACGTGTCGATGTACCAACTGCTGCAGGACCACCCGCATTACATCCACAGCTTCTCCCCCGGCGCGCTGCCGACGGAGTCGCTGATCGCACCCGACGACATATCCGACATCGTCGTGTGGCTCGCAGGCGATGCGTCCTCGTTGCTCACCGCAGCGCAGATCCCCGCGGAGAAGGGGTACCTGAAGATCTGATCCCCTGCCGAGTCCCCTGCCGCGGATTCCCTTGCGCGAGCAGACACTCAGGTACGCGACACGCCGCGTTTCCGGTACCGCAACGTCTGCTCGCGCAAGGGAATCGGCGGCAGAAATCTAGAGCCGGGAGTGGGCGGCGATAGCGGTGTCGGTGGTCCGCAACGGGCGAATCATTCCATCCTGGCTGAACGATGCGATGAGTTCGCCCTCTTCGGTGTGCACGGCACCACGCACGTACGACATGCCGGCGCCGACCTGGGTGCTCTCGTGGCTGTAGAGAAGCCAGCCGTCCCAGCGGACCGGTTCGTGGAAGCTCACCGTGACGGTCATGGGCGCGGTCGACACCGTGAGATGCGCCTGCGCGGTGCCGATCCCTGCATGGGCTCGCATCGTCGTCGAAATGCCCAGGTGGCCGGTGAAATACGCGATCAGAGCCTTGGCCAGGTCATCGCGGGTCGGAATCGGGTCATACCGAAGCCACGCGTAGATCTCCGGCGGCCCGACCTCGTCCGGGCTGTTGACGTCGACGACGTCGACCAGCCGCAGCTCCCGGCCTGCCATCGGCATGTGCGACGCATTCGCATCCGCCGGCGCCGCGACCGCGGGCCTGGGCAGGTGGTGGCGGATCACGTCAGCCGACGGCACATCGGTGAAGGCGGTGACGGTGATGCAACGCTTGCCGTTCTGCGATGCGGTGACCACAGCGGTGGCGGTGGAGCGGCCCTCGCTGAGGACGTCGATATCGACGTCGACCGGTGGACCGGCCAGCACGGCGCGCGCGAACACAGCGTGCACCGATCGCACCGACTTGTCCGGAAACCGTTTGGCGACAGCGACGACGGCCGCCGCCAGGATCTGCGTACCCTCCACCACCTGACGCTCGTCGGCGTCGGCGATCCCGGTCTGGACGACGAAGCGATTCTCGCCGACCGGCTCGGCGTCGAACAGGTCCAGCAGCATCTGCACGGTCCACTGGGTGGTTTCGGTTGTCACAGTCGTCCCTCTCTGATCACGGTCTCGGCGAATTCGGAAAGTGTCTGCGGCGCAGCGAAATCGCTGAACCATACGTAGAAGCGCTCGATGCCCTGGGCCGCCAGGCCCGCGAAATGCTCGGCGAGTTCAGCGGCATTCCCACACACCAAACCCGAACCCAGGTGCCCGAACAGCCGGGTGCTGCGTTCGGTGACCGCCTGCCGGTCAGCGCCGCGGCCGGCGAAGCCGACCATCTGCTGCAGCGACGCCCGCACGGCGCCGACCGTGGGCAACAGCGTGGGCAGCCGGTCGAGTTGATGTGAGGGGATGTTCCACCAGTCGGCGTGCGCGCGCACGAGCTCCATGGTGCGGCGGCCGGTTCCGCCCAGCAGCAACGGAATCGGGTGTAAGGGCCGCGGTAGCGCGGCATCCTCGCCGTCACCCCAGTACTGGCCGAGCAGTTCCAGCGTGCGGCCGAGTCGGCCTACGCGCGCAACTGCGTCATCGGCGTCGGCGATCCCGAATCTGGTGAACTCCTGCGGCCAGGAGCCCGAACCCAGCCCGAGCTCGAACCGGCCGTCGCAGGCCGCCGACAACGTGACCGCCTGTTTCGCCAGCACCGCAGGATGTCGGAAGGCGTCGCACAGCACCAGGTGCCCGATTCTCAGGTGTTCGGTGCGCGCCGCCACCCAGGTCGCGACGGTCATGGCCTCCCAGATGTCCTGGTGTGTCGCACCGGGAGCCTCCAGGTGGTCGATGAAGGCGATGCCGTCGAATCCGACGGCATCGGCCACGCGGGCACGTTCGACGATGTCGGGGATGCCCAGCCGCACCTGGGGCAGGAACAGAAACCACTCGGTCATCGCTGCAACACAGTAATCACACGTCGCCTATCGCTTCTGCAGAACCGGTAATGTCATTCTCGCAAGTGCAGCATGACCAAGGAGATGCCGCAATGGCCAGGCCGTCCGAACGGGCAGCGGAAGCCGACCGCGCCGACGTCAAGGAAGACCGGGTCGCCCGGTTCATGCGGTCGGCGCTGGCAATCCTGGGCGAAACGGGGCGCACCGATTTCACCGTGCTCGAAGTGGTGGAACGCTCGAAGACTTCGCTGCGATCGTTCTACCAGCATTTTTCCACCAAGGATGAGCTGCTGCTCGCCCTGATCGACACGATCATGACCGAGTCGACGGCGCGGTGGCGCACCGACACCGACACCCTGCCGGGACCGACCGCGTTGCGCGCGCTGATCGAGCGGATTGCCCAGCCCGCGACGTCGAGCACCCAGGACAGCATCAACCGGGGCCTGACGTTCTACAACGATCACCTTGCCGAATCGTTGCCGCGTGAATACGCGCGGGTGCTGGCGCCGTTACACCAGCTCATCGCGGATATTCTGCGTCGCGGAATCGCCGAGGGAACGTTTCGCGCCGACGTCGAGGTCGCGACCACCACGGTGCTCATCATGCAATCACTATTGGGCGCCATGCGCCTGCGCTCGTTGGGCGTCGAACTCAACGGGTCGCCCATCAGTGCCGCCCACATTTACGAATTCTGCGTACGCGGCCTTCGGAACCCCGCCTGACCTGGGTGTTTCATCCAACACTAAGCGCCGTTCCCGCTGCCTCGTACGTGACACCCATGCGTGGTAACGTCATTACCGGTTTAGACGAACATGACTCTTTCAGGAGGCGAACATGCCGTCGCGCATCCTCGATTACCCGGTGTTCGACGCCGACAATCACTTCTACGAACCCAAGGAAGCGCTCACGAAGTTCCTGCCGGACAAACGCAAGGGCGTCATCGACTACATCGACGTGCACGGCAGGACCAAGATCATGGTCCGCAACCACATCAGCGACTACATCCCCAATCCGACCTTCGAAGTGGTGGCTCGACCCGGCGCGCAAGAGGAGTACTTCCGGCACGGCAGTGGCGGCAAGAGCTACCGCGAGGTGATGGGCAAGCCCATGAAGGCCATCCCCGCCTTCCGCAATCCGCAAGCGCGCCTTGAGGTCATGGACAGCCTCGGACTCGACTACACGCTGATGTTCCCGACCCTCGCCAGCCTCGTCGAGGAACGGCTCAAGGATGATCCCGAGCTGATCCACGACATCATCCATGCTCTCAACGAATGGATGTACGAGACTTGGCAATTCGACTACGAAGGGCGCATTTTCTCGACTCCGGTGATCACGTTGCCCATCGTCGACCGCGCACTGGAGGAATTGCAGTGGTGTCTGGAGCGCGGCGCCAAGACAGTGCTGGTGCGGCCCGCCCCGGTGCCCGGCTTCCGCGGAACCCGTTCGTTCGGCACCGAGGAGTTCGACCCGTTCTGGCAGGCCTGCGTCAAGGCCGGCATCCCCGTGGCGATGCACGCTTCCGACAGCGGTTACGCGCAGTACCTCAACGACTGGGAGCCCGCCGACGAGTTCCTGCCGTTCAAGCCGACGTCGTTCCGGATGGTGGCGATGGGTAAGCGGCCCATCGAGGACACCATGGCCGCACTGGTCTGTCACGGTGCGTTCACCCGCAACCCCGACCTGCGCGTGCTGTCGATCGAGAACGGCGCGTCCTGGGTGCCGTACCTCTTCTACCAATTCAAAGACGTGTATTCGAAGATGCCGCAGGAGTTTCCGGAGGATCCGATCGAGGCGTTCCGGCGCTGTGTGTACGTCGCACCGTTCTGGGAGGACGACTTCAAGAAGATGTCCGAACTGCTCGGCATCGACCGGGTCATCTTCGGTTCGGACTGGCCACATCCGGAGGGGCTCGCCGATCCGATCAACCTGGTCTCCGACCTCGAAGCCCACGGTCTCGATGCCGAAGGCGTGCGAAAGGTGATGGGCCGCAACATGGTCGAGCTGTTCAAGGTGGAGAACAAGGTGGTCTACCATCCCGACGTGCCCGCACTGGTCCTGACCTGATGACGGCCAATCCCGAACAGCTGCTGTTCGCCTCGACGGCGCGGGCTTTCCTGGACAAGGAAGCCTCCCTTGACACCGTGCGTGACCTGCATGCCCGCGACACCTCGTTCGAGAACGCGTGGTGGCAGCGGGCCGCAGAGCTCGGCTGGGCCAGTCTGCTGGTGCCCGAAGAGCTCGGTGGGGGAAGCGTTTCCGGTGACGGGCTGGCCGACCTCGCCTTGGTTGCCGAGCAAGCCGGGCGCACCGTCGCACCCGGGCCGTTGCATGTGGTGAGTGTGGTGCTCGCCGGGCTGGTGGACGCGCCTGGCTGCCACGAGGGCCTCATCGAGGCGCTCGTCTCCGGCGAGTCGATCGCCTCGTGGGCGGTCTACGAGCCGCGGCAGCCGTTCGACCCTACAGCGGCAACCACCACAGCGACGCGCACCGCGGACGGATTCCGGATCGATGGGGTCAAGGATCGGGTGGAGGCCGGGACCCAGGCCGACGTGTTTCTGGTGGTTGCCGAATGTGACGGTGCGCTACGCCAGTTCGTCGTCGCGGCCGACTCCCCCGGCGTGAGCGTGACGGCGCAGACGTCTGTCGATCTCGTGAAGACCTACGCGCGAGTCCAATTCGAGGGCGTCGAGGTCGCCGCATCCGCTGCGGTCGGCACGGCCGAGCAGACCGCGGCGATCATCGAACGGCAGCGTCAGATCGCCCTGGCGCTGCAGTGCGCCGAGACCGTCGGCGTTCTGGACGCGGTGCTGTCGCTGACCCATCAGTGGCTGCTCGACCGGCACAGCTTCGGCCGTCCGCTCGCGTCGTATCAGGCTCTCAAGCACCGCTTCGCCGACATGAAGATGTGGTTCGAGGCCTGCCGAGCAACCACAGCCGCAGCCGTGGCAGCCGTCGACGCACGCTCGCTCGACGCGCCGAAACTGGTCAGCGTCGCGAAAGCCTATGTGGGCGAACGGGCTCCGGTGATGCTGCAGGACTGTGTGCAGCTGCACGGCGGGATCGGTGTGACGTGGGAACACGATCTGCACCTGTATCTGCGGCGGGTGGCCTTGAACCGGGCGATGTTCGGCTCACCCGAAGACCACCATCGCGCCGTGTATGCGTTGAGCCGCAAACAGCCCGGAGCAATGGAGAAACAAGCATGACCCAGACGGCGGTCGCCACGGAGTCTCTCGCCGATTTCACGGCCCGCGCTCGGACGTGGCTGGCCCAGAACATGCCTCCCATCGATCCGGACGATCCGCCGTTCTCGGTGCGCGCCGAAGCTGCTTCCTGGGAGCGGGCGAAGGAACTGCAGAAGCGGCTCCACGCCGGGGGGTTCGCGGGTATCTGCTTCCCTCGCGAGTACGGCGGTCTGGGCCTGGACTACGCGTATCAGAAGGCGTTCAACGCCGAATGCCGCTGCTATGAAATGCCGTTGATCCTCAACACCCCGTCGTTCACGATCTGCGCGGCGACGATCCTGGACATGGGCAGCGAAGAACAGAAGCGCGAACGCATTTCGGCCGCCATCCGCGGCGACGAGATCCTGGTGCAGCTGCTCAGCGAGCCCAACGGCGGATCCGACCTGGCCGGGGTCATCACCCGGGCAGACCGCGTCGGCGACAAATGGATCATCAACGGCGCCAAGACCTGGAGCACCAGCGCCTTTGCCGGAGACTACGGGCTGATGCTGGCCCGCACCGACTGGACGGTGCCCAAGCACGAGGGCCTGACGATGTTCCTGGTACCGCTCGACGCGCCGGGCATCACGATGCGCCGGATCAAAGAGGTCAACGGCAACGAGGAGTTCTGCGAAGAGTTCTTCGACGGCCTCGAGCTCGGCGACGGCGCCGTTGTCGGCGCGGTCAACGACGGCTGGACCGTCGCGTCGCGTCAGTTGCACCACGAGCGGCGCGCGGTCGGGGGCGGCTCGGAATTCGCCAGCGGGACCGGCGCCGAGAATGCCAACGAGATGCCACCGGACCACATCGGGATCGCCGAGGCCACCGGGCAGGGTGACGACCCGCGGGTGCAGGATCTCGCGGGCCGGGCACTGGTGAGGCGCGCGGTGAAACAGCAACTCATCGACCATGTTTCGGCTTCGATCGGCAATGGTTCGCTGCCCCCGAACGCGGGCACGCTGATCCGTCTGTTCCACGCCGAGACCACCGAGCTCGAGGTCGACACCGCGTTGGCCATCGCCGGCACCGCGGGCGTGGTGGACGAAGGAGGCGACCTCGAACGTCTGCTCGACATCGGGGTGCGCTATCTGTCGCGGCAGACCGGGTCGTTGGGCGGTGGGAGTTCGGAGATGGCCCGCAATGTGATCAGCGAACGCGTGCTGGGGTTCCCGCGGGAATACGCCGCCGACCGTGGGGTGCCGTTCAATCAGGTCAAGCGCGGCAAGAGCTGATTTCCCTCGCGGCTATGACCGCGGCGTACGGTGGGGAGCACACGACCCAGGGGGAATTCCTCATGCCCACCATTCACGTGGAACGAGTGATCGCCGCACCACTGGAACAGGTCTTCGACTGGCTGGCCGATCCGGCCGCTATCGGCACCGCCCCGCTGGTGCTGAAAGCCGGCTGGGCGAAAGGTTCGTCGGGCCCCGCTGTAGGTGCGGTGCGCGCGGTGACCGGCGCCGGTATGTGGTTTCGCGAGGAGATCACCGCCTACGACCGTCCGAACAGCTACTCGTACTTGATCATCGGCTCGTTCCCGCCGTTCCATCATGACGGCGGCACATTGACTTTCACACGACGTGGTGAGGGCACGCACGTCGACTGGCTCACCACCTACACCCATCCCGCCCTCAGCGGCGGCAAGGCGATGGAGGCCGTGAGCTCTCGACTGCTGCCCTGGAACTTCCGCGCCATCCTCGCCAACTGCGCCAAGGCGTTGGAGCACTAGGACAACCGCCAAACACTTCACATGATGCCCATCATGCGATTAGCATGATGAGCCTCATGCGAAATCCACCGACGAAGCGCGCCGACAGCAAGCGCGAGTCCAAAGACCGGATCCTCGATGCCGCCGCGCGCCGACTCCGCGAAGAAGGTTTGGGCGGGGCAGGTATCGCCGCGGTCATGCGCGACGCCGGGCTGACGCACGGCGCCTTCTACTCCCACTTCAGCACCAAGGACGAGCTGGCGAGTGCGGCCTTCGGCCACGCCATCGGCACCGGCCGCCCGCACTGGATCAAGCCGTCACACGGCGAATCCTGGCGGGCCCGCCTGACCAGCCTGGCCAAGCGCTATCTCACTCCGGCTCACCGCGACGATCTGGCCACCAGCTGCGCCTTCGCCGCCCTCGGATCGGAAGCCGCCCGGGGCTCCGACCAGTTCCGCAGCAGCTACGAACGCGAACTACGGACATCACTGGCGGCGATCTGCGACGACGACACCGACGCGAAGCGGCTCGACGATGCCATCGCACTGATGGCCCTCTGCGTCGGCGGCATGACCCTGTCGCGCGCGGTCGCCGACCCGCAGTTCTCCGCACGCATCCTGCGGAGCGCCCAGGCCGCTGCGGCCAAAGTTGCCGAGGACCAACCACATCGAGGAGGACCACATGGCCAGCACTGAGCCGTACGGGCGGTTGCAGTACCGCGAGATCAACGGCCGCCGCATGGCCTACATCGACGAGGGCGACGGCACCGCCGCGTCGGCCATCGTGTTCCAGCACGGCAATCCCACCTCATCATACCTGTGGCGCAACGTGATGCCGCACCTGGAAGGGCTGGGCCGGCTGGTGGCGTGCGACCTCATCGGCATGGGTGGGTCGGACAAACTCGACGATTCCGGGCCCGACCGTTATCACTATGCAGAACATCGCGATTTCCTCTTCAAGCTCTGGGATTCGCTCGACCTCGGCGACCGCGTGGTGCTGGTGTTGCACGACTGGGGATCGGCACTCGGATTCGACTGGGCCAACCAGCATCGCGACCGCGTGGCCGGCATCGCCTATATGGAAGCCATCGCCACGCCGATGACGTGGTCGGACTGGCCCGACCAGGTGCGGGACGTGTTCCAGGGCTTCCGTTCCCCCAACGGCGAGTCAATGGTGCTGGAGCACAACATGTTTGTCGAAGGCGTACTACCGGGCGCGATCCGGCGCACCCTCACCGAAGCAGAGATGGACCACTACCGTGCCCCGTACCGCGAACCGGGTGAAGACCGCCGCCCCACATTGTCGTGGCCGCGCAACATCCCGGTCGAGGGCGAACCAGCCGACGTGGTCGCCATTGTCGAGGACTATGGCACCTGGCTTGCGGCCAGTGACGTCCCGAAGCTGTTCGTCAACGCCGAGCCCGGCGCCATCATGCGCGGACGCATCCGCGAGTTCGCCCGGACCTGGCCGAACCAGACCGAAGTGACGGTCGCCGGTTCGCATTTCATCCAGGAAGACAGTCCCGACGAGATCGGGGCCGCAGTAGCCGAATTCGTGCGCAAGCTGGCCAGTTAGACACGCCGGCCCCTCAGAACAGTGTGGGCTGCGCCGGTGCCGCGACCTCGGATACGGCGCTGACGGGCGCCGCGGGTCCCCTGCCCGTCAGCCCGTAGCGCGCGAGCAGCGGTGCCACCCGGCTACGAAGCGCGCTGCGGTAATCCTGCGGCAGGTAGGCCCTGCGCCCGTACAAGCGCTCATATTCGGGCACGAGTTCGGGGTGCGACTGTTGCAGCCACTGCATGAACCAGCCACGGTTCGATCCACGGAGATGGAGGCCGAACACCGTCGCCCCGGTCGCACCGGCCGACGCGATCTGGCTGAGCAACGCGTCGAGTTGTTCCGAGGAGTCGGTCAGGTACGGCAGCACCGGCGCCACCATCACATGGCAGCCCAGCCCTGCGTCGCGCACCGCAGAGATCAGGGCCAGCCGCGCCTGCGGCGACGGAGTGCCGGGTTCGACGTCACGATGCAAATCCGGATCGCCCACTGCCAGGGAGATCGCCACACTGGCCCCGGGCCCGTGGTGGGCCGCGTCGGCGACCAGCGGCAAGTCCCGGCGCAGGAGCGTGCCCTTGGTCAGGATCGAGAAGGGAGTCCCGGAATCCGCCAGTGCGCCAATGATTCCCGGCATCAACGCATACTGGCCCTCCGCGCGCTGATACGGGTCGGTGTTGGTGCCCAACGCCACCGCCTCCCGAGTCCAGGAACGACGGCGAAGCTCGCGGCGCAAAACCTCGACCACGTTGGTCTTGACCACAACCTGGGTGTCGAAATCCACTCCGGAGTCGAAGTCCAGGTACTCGTGGGTCGGCCGGGCGAAACAGTACCGGCAGGCGTGCGAGCACCCCCGGTAACCGTTGACGGTGAAGCGGAACGGGAGCGCCGACGACGCGGGAATCTTGTTCAGCGCCGACTTGCACAACACCTCGTGGAAGGTGATGCCGTCGAACTGCGGGGTGCGTACGCTGCGCACGAATCCCAGCCGTTGCAGGCCGGGTAGCGCGCCGTCGTCGACCCGCACCCCCTGCCCGTCCCAGCGCATCCATTCATCGAACATCCGTTCGACCAGAATGTCAAGAACCTCCGCCGGACCGTGTCACGCCAGGCTGGAGCAGTTCACATCGGCCGTCGACTTACGTACCACCAGAACGGGTTTCGTGCGCCGCTGGCCGCCGGGCCGGCCGGCCAGCGCATCGGCGAGCAGTTGCACGGAATCGCAGCCCATGTCGAACGCGTGCGATTCGACCGAGGTCAGCGGGACATGCATCTCGGCGGTGAGCGCGATGTTGTTGAAGCCGATCAGGGACACGTCCCCGCCGACGCGCAGCCCGTGGGCGCGGATCGCGCCGGCGGCACCGATGGCGGCGAAATCGTTGACCGCGAAGAGCGCGGTCGGCGGCGACGCGGTGGCGAGCAATCGGTCGGCAGCGGCATGCCCGCCCTGGCTGTCCAGGCCCGAGAACACGATGTTGCCCGCCGGGACGTCGATGCCCGCCTCGCGGAAACGGTCGACAAAGCCTGCGGGCCGGTCGATTCCGGTGCTTGCGTGCGCCAGACCGGCGATGACGCCCACCCGTCGATGCCCCAGCTCCAGCAGGTGTTCGGCCGCCAACCGGCCGCCGAGGTAGTTGTCGCAGGTTGCCGAGGGGTAGTCGGCGACGCTTCGGTTCACGAGCACGAAGGGCACCTCGCGCTTGGTGAGCTCTTCGAGGACGGCGTGATCGTCGGCCCGCGCGTCGCCGAGGATGAGCCCGTCGACGCGGCGATCCAGCATCATCTCGATCCGCATGCGCTGCCGGTCGGGCTCGTCCTGGGTGTTTGCGACGAACGCCGTCAGGCCCCGCTCCGCGGCGGCGGATTCGATGCCCTCGTAGACCGTGGCGAGCACGACATCGCTGAGCCTCGGCACCAGCACACCGACCAAGTTGGTGCGCTTGGTGCGCAGGCTCGCCGCGTGCGGATTCGAGCGGTAGTTGACCTCGGCCGCACGTTGACGGATCCGTTCGGCGGTGGCTCCCGAGGCTGCACGCTCCCCGGCCCGCATGCCGTTGAGCACGCGCGCGACCGTCGAAACATGCAGGCCGAGGTCATCGGCGATCGACTGCAGCGTGGCCTGCTTCGACTTCCCCACTTCACTCTCTCTTGTTTGCTGAGATGCGGTCGTGCGGCCAGCCCTTGACAGTGGCGCGCAACACGGAGCAGTATAGCCCGAACGTTCGGCCCGAACGTTCGGGCAAATGGGCCGGACGTGTCGAGTTCCTCGACTCGACTCCGACAACAATGGGACAAGGACGCGTAATGCCTGATCAAAACGCCTCATCCACCGATCACCGGTACAGCCCAGCTCGGGTGGCCGTCGTGCAGTTCAACCCCCAGGTCGGGGTGGAGAACCTCAAGGCCAACTCCGAAGCGGTCTACGAACGCCTCAACGCAGCGGTAGCTGAGGGCGCAAACCTCATCGTGCTGCCCGAGCTCGCCACGACGGGCTACACCTTCGAATCCCGGGAAGAGGCCTATGCCCATGCCGAATCCGTGCCGTCGGGCGCGACGGTCGCCGGCTGGGTGGAGTTCGCCGCACGCCACGACGTGTACATCGCCGGATGTCTGCCCGAACTCGACGGCGTCGAACTCTTCGACACCGCTGTGCTGGTCGGGCCGGACGGCTACATCGGCAAGTACCGCAAGACCCATCTGTGGAACGAGGAGAAGCTGTTCTTCTCCCCCGGCGACCTCGGGTACCCGGTATTTCCCACGCGCATCGGCAGGATCGGCCTGCTGGTCTGCTGGGATATCTGGTTCCCGGAGACCGCGCGGATCGTCGCGCAACAGGGCGCCGACATCATCTGCATCCCGACCGGCTGGGTCTGGACGCCGCCGCCCCTGTACGACGCGAGCGGCACCTGCATGGCCGCATACCTGACCATGACGGCCGCGCACGTCAACAACGTGTTCATCGCGACCGCTGACCGGATCGGCACCGAACGGACGTCGGGCTTCATGGGCAACTCGCTCATCGCGGGGACCAACGGCTGGCCCATCGACCGGATCGCCGGGCCGGACGAGGACACCATCCTCTACGCCGACATCGACATCACGGCGTCCCGCGGCGCACCGATCTGGAATCAGTTCAACGACCTGCACCGCGACCGCCGCACCGATCTCTACGATCAGCTGCTGGGTTACCGCGGCGGCTCGGCGCTGCCCCGCTAGGGCCGCGCCATGACATCCGCGCCGTCGACACGGTCCCGAAGCGGCTCCCTTCCCCTGTGGCCGCTCATCGCCGCCGTCTGCCTGGTTGCCGTTCTACTGTGGAGCGGCAGCCTGCGGGCCGCGGCCCCGCTGCTCAACGTGATCGCCTCTGCGGCAAGCGAACCCAACTTCTACAGCAGTGCGCTCTCGGGTCTGGGGCTGCTGGCCGGCGGCGCGCTGGCACATTGGCTGCAGACCCGCAGGCGGGCAGCCCAAGGCTTCGCGCAGGCCTGCGGCTCGGGAATGTGGGTCCCGATGCTGGCCAGCGCCCTGCTCGGGGTAGCCGTCAGCGCTCTAGCCTGGGGCTGGACCCTGTCACCGGGCACGTGGCAGCCGCTGTTCGCGCCCTTCGTGTCGGTCTCTCCGACCATCGTGCTGATGTTCGGCTCCGACATCCCGACGGTGCTCACCGGCGGAGTACTCGGCGGGCTCGTCACACCCGGGCTGTCGGTGCTCGGCGCGAGCGTCATCTGCCCGAGGCTCGGACTCGCCCCGGTGGTGGGTGTGACGGCAGGCATGGCGTTGGCGGCGGTGCTCGCCTTCACCGTATGCCGGCACCTGCCCTGGCTGCCCGCGCCACTGCACTTGCGCCGCCCGCCCGAACCGGCGCCGACCACCGCACCGCAAAAGCGTGGTCCCGTCTGGGTTTTGCGCCGCAGCCTGGCCGATTTCTCCGAAGCGCAGTTCTTCGGCAGCGAATGGGCGAGCCTCGGGTTGATAGCAGGCGCGCTCATCACCTTCCTGCTGAACCCGGCGGCACCGGCCTACGGGTCGGGACTGCTGCCGCAGATCCTGACCGCTCAGGCGGTCGCGGCCGTCGTCGCGGTGACCGTGTGGCGCGGACGCTGGGCTCGTCGGCCGTTCTATCCGACCTTCGTCCCGGTCGTGTCCGTCGCCCCGGCGTGCGTGCTGGCCTACGGCGGCAGCCTGCCTTCGGTGCTGGCCGGCGCCGTGCTCGGCGCGGTGCTCAGCCCGCCGCTGGCCGCGGCGATCTCGGCACGACTGCCCGCCGACTTTCATCCCTTCATCGGGAACGTGGCCGCGATGGCGGTGGCCACCGCATCGATCGTCCCTGCCCTGCAACTACTTCCAGGAATCTGACATGACCGACATTGCCGACCCCGCCGTGTTGAACGGCTACTTCCGCGACCGCGAACTCAGCGCCCTGGCTGCGGAGCTCCGTGCCGGCCAAACGACGAGCGCGGAACTCGTCGAACAAAGCCTGGCCGCGATCTCCCGGCTCAATCCGATTCTCAACGCCTTCACCGCCGTTGACGCCGAAGGGGCCCGTGCCGCAGCCCGCACCGCCGATCAAGAGCGCGCCCAGGGATGCGACCGCGGTGTGCTGCACGGGATCCCGGTATCGGTCAAAGATCTCCTCGACATCGCCGGGCAGATCACCACGTCGGGCTCCCTGGTGAATCCGCGCCTCGCGGCCGCCGACGCCGAATGTGTTCGCCGACTGCGTGCCGCCGGTGCGGTGATCGTCGGCAAGAACGTGCTGCACGAGTTCGCATACGGCGCCACCGGTGACCGCTCCGCACATGGCCCTTCTCGTAACCCCTGGGATGCCAACAAGATCAGCGGGGGCTCGAGCGGCGGGAGCGCCGTCGCCACGGCCGCCGGCATGGTGCCGCTTGCCGTCGGCACCGACACCGCAGGCTCGGTACGCGTGCCCGCCGCGCTGTGTGGTGTGGCCGGTTTCAAACCGGCCTACGGGGCGATCTCCACCGTCGGCGTCCGCGCGCTGGCAGCCTCGCTCGATCATGTCGGAGTTTTCGCGACCACGGCGTCGGGCGTGGCGGATGCCTACGCGGTCATGGCCAGTGATCCGATACGTCCGATCGACGCGGCGCCGCGCGTCGGCTGGGTCGATCCCGAGTGCTTCGGCCCGTGTGACCCCGCGATCGTCGCCTGTGTGCGCGACGCCCTCGGACGCGCCGGGATCAGTGTCGAGGGCACCGCCCGCCTGCCGTTCTCGGCAGGTGAATTGTTCTCGGTGCTGAGCATCCTGCAGTCCAGCGAGGCCTATGCCGAACACGTCGAAGACCTGGCCGGGCATGAGCACACCATCGACGCCGAGGTGGTCGAGCGTCTGCAACGAGGGCGCGACACCGCCGCCTGGCAATACGTGCGCGCGGGCCGGCAGCGCGACACGTTGCGCACTGCGGCCGCAGAGCTGTTCGACCGCTTCGACGTGCTCGCGATGCCGACCGTCCCGACGGTGGCCACCGACCTCGATCAGCGTGCACACGAAATCGACGGCCACGCAGTCGAAGTGCGCTCGGCGCTATTGTCTTTGACCTGCCCGTGGAACCTCACCGGCCATCCCGCACTCAGTGTGCCCGCGGGCAGTGTGTCTGGCCTTCCCGTCGGGCTGCAGCTCATCACTACCCCCGGCGACGAAGGCATGCTCTTCGAACTGGCATCCCGAATCGAACGGTCATGAGCATCGACTACACGCCACTTCTGCCGACCGGTCCCGACGATGCGCAGTATCGCAGGCTCGACACCGATCCCGTCGGCGTTGTCAGCGCAGCGGGCCGGGAATTCCTGGCGATCTCCCCCGCGACCCTTGAGCGCTTGGCATTCGAGGCCTACCGGGACGTGTCACACTTGTTGCGTACCAACCATCTTCGGCAGGTCGCGAAGATCCTCGACGACCCGGAGTCGTCGGCCAACGATCGCTACGTCGCCACCGAGCTGCTGCGTAACGCGAACATCGCCGCAGCAGGGGTGCTGCCGATGTGCCAGGACACCGGGACCGCCATCGTGCATGCCTGGCGGGGGCAACACGTCCTCACCGACGGGCGCGACGCCGAGCATCTGTCGCGGGGCATCGCCCGCGCGTACACGACGCTGAACCTGCGCTACTCGCAACTCGCGCCGCTGTCGATGTTCGATGAGCGCAACACCGGATCCAATCTGCCGGCCCAGATCGAGATCCTCGCCGACGGTGACGACACCTACCGCTTCCTGTTCATGGCGAAAGGCTGTGGCAGCGCCAACAAGAGCTTCCTGTTTCAGCAGACACCGGCACTGCTCAACCCGGCGGCCCTGCGGGATTTCATCGTGGCCCGCGCCGCCGAGATCGGCACCTCGGCGTGTCCGCCTTACCACCTGGCGGTGGTGATCGGTGGCACCAGCGCCGAATTCGCCCTCAAGACCGCGAAACTCGCGTCCGCGCACTACCTCGACAGTTTGCCGACTTCAGGATCATTGTCCGGTAACGGTTTTCGCGATCTCGATTTCGAACGGCAGATCCTCACGGCCACCCAGCAGCTGGGAATCGGAGCGCAGTTCGGCGGCAAGTACTTCTGCCACGACGTCCGGGTGGTGCGGCTGCCCCGCCACGGTGGTTCTCTGCCCATCGCCCTGGCCGTGTCGTGCGCGGCGGACCGCCATGTCCTCGGGAAGGTCACGCGTGACGGCGTGTTCCTCGAACACCTCGAAACCGACCCGGCCCGGTTCCTGCCGGACGCGGTACCGGAATCCGACCTTGACGTCGTCCGCATCGACCTCGACCAGTCCCTGGACCACACCCGCGCCCAACTGTCCGGTCATCCGGTCGGCACCCGGGTCTCGCTGAGCGGAACCATGGTGGTGGCACGGGATCTCGCGCATGCCAAGATCCGCGAGCGGCTCGACGCGGGCGAGCCGTTGCCGGAGTATCTGCGTCGTCACCCCGTGTACTACGCGGGCCCCGCCAAACGCCCGCAGGGATATCCATCCGGGTCGTTCGGACCAACGACGGCCGGGCGCATGGATTCCTACGTCGAGCAGTTCCAGGCGGCGGGCGGTTCGCTGGTGATGCTCGCCAAGGGCAATCGCTCCGACGCGGTCCGGCGGTCATGTCAGGCACATGGCGGGTTCTATCTGGGATCGGTCGGCGGGCCCGCCGCGCGCGTGGCCCACGACTGCATCACGTCGATCGAGACGCTCGAATACGGCGAACTGGGCATGGAAGCCGTGCTCAAGATCCGCGTCGAGGATTTCCCGGCGTTCATCGTCATCGATGACAAGGGCAACGACTTCTACCACCGCGACAACCGCACCCTACTGACGATCGGAACTGCGCCACAATGACTTTCACTCAGTCAGAGACCCGGCCTTTCACCATGGAGCGCGGTGGGACCACGCTGACCGCCGAAATCCGTCCCGGCCAAGGCACACCGATACTCGTCGTGCCCGGCGTCATGGCCGACGCAGCCACCTGGCGCTCCGTCGTCGCCGCGATCGACCTGCCGAATCCCGTGGTCACGATCAACCGGCGCGGCCGGTCCCCGAGCGGCGGGCTCGGAGCCGACTATTCGGTGCGGGTCGAGATCGACGATCTGCGCCGCACGATCGACTCGCTCGGCGCGGTACATCTCGTGGGCTGGAGCTACGGGGCCCTCATCGCCCTGGAAACCGCGATCGGGTGCGCGGCGGTCCGATCCTTGACGGCGTACGAACCCGTCGGCGCGCCCTTCGCACCGGACGCGGTCGACGTCATCCGGGCCGCCACAGCCGTGGGCGATCTGGACCGCGCCGTCGAACTCGTCAACACCGCCGTGTCCGGATTCTCCGAGGACTACGTGGCAGAACTGCGGCGGACCCCGGCCTGGCCGGTCCTGCGGCAACTCGCCGAGCCGTTGGGCGAGGAACTGGCCGCCATCAACGACTACCGGCCGTCGTGGAAAGACTATGCGCGCCTTCAGATCCCGGTGACCCTGATCCTCGGGGCACGCAACGAGAACCTGGCCCCATACGGGACCGCGTTCGCGCCCTTTGCGGCCGCGCTCGCACACTCACGCGTGGCCCGGCTGCCCGAGCAGGGTCATCTGGCGCACGTGGAAGCCCCCGCGGAACTCGCCGCCGCCATCGCGACCGCGGTCGGGCAGGCAGAGGGAGACGGGTAGCGCTGGGTGCGCCGGTGCCGCGGTTTCGGGTACGGCACCGGCGCCCGCCGTGGGCGGCTCGCCCAGTCGATCCGTACCAGGCCACCGATGGGTGACGCCACGGTACGAAGCAGGCAGCGACAGCCGGCGAAACCGATTCTGTCGCACGCCTTCTATCGAACAACCGTTCGAGCCATTTGTCAAACCGCTACGGGCGTGCCTCGAACACCAGATTGAACGGCGTCTCTGCAGCACGGCGGAATCGCGTGAAGCCGCCGTCGTTCACCAGCACCTCGGCCAACCGGCGCTCGCCGGCCTGCGCACCCAGGGCCGGGCCCTTCTGCGCGAGTGACACGGGCACGCACACCAGTGAGGACGCCCCGTAGAACACCCTGCCGACCGGATTGAGATTCTCGGCCACGCTGTCCCCCGCGAACGGTTCGACCAGCAGGCAGTGACCGTCGGGCTTGAGCGCCTGCCGAGCGTGCCGCGCCGCACCGGATGGGTCGGCCATGTCGTGCAGGCAGTCGAAGAACGCGATCAGGTCATAGTCGTCGCCCCGATACGTGGTCGCATCAGCCACTTCGAAGCTCACATTGCCGACGCCGGCTTCGTCAGCGCGCTCGCGCGCGGTCTCGACCGAAGGACCGTGGTAGTCGATGCCGACGAACTCCGAATTCGGAAATGCCTGTGCCATGAGGATTGTGGTGACACCGTGCCCGCACCCCACGTCCGCGGCCCGACCCCCGAATTCGAGCTTGTCGACAGCGCCGTCGAGCGCAGGGAGCCACGATGACAGCAGGTTCGCCCTATATCCGGCCCGGAAGAACCGTTCGGTGCCGCGGAACAGGCAGGGATGGTGTTCACCCCACTCCATGCCGCCGCCGGTGCGGAAGTTCTCGAGGGCCCGGTCCTTGATGTGGAACAGGTCCTCGATGACCGCGTAGCCGCCGGGCAGATCGACCGGGCCGTCCGGATTGGCCAGGCACAACGCCTGCTCGTCGTTGAGGTGGTAGGTGTCGGTGGCGCCGTCGTAATCGACGTATCCGCCCGCGCACTGATTGCCCAGCCATTCCCGGATATAGCGCTCGCTGGTCCCGGTGCGCTCGGCCAGTTGGCCGGACGTCAGCCGTTCCCGGGCGAGCGCCGCATACAGTCCGAGCTCGTCGCCGATCAGCACCAGAATGGCGCTCATCGCGGCGCCGAGATCGCCGACCGCCTGACCGAGAAATGCGTTGAGTTTGTCTTCGTCGACGGCCATCGTGAGCTCCTTCGCCTGCGGCCGCGCACCAACTGCGTGCAGGTTGAAGGTACTCCCGCAGGCGACCGAGGAGCTAGTGGCGAACTACCAGGCGGACTACCACTGACCGAGCTGGCACCGCGGGCTGTAGGGATGATCGTTCTGCGTGGCGATCTGGCCGTCGACAGAGATCTCGCAGTGCGCGTTGGGAGCCTCACGGCCGCCATGCGTGGTGCTGCTGATCGTGAAGATCGCCCACTGCGGGTCGGCCAGCGTGGTGTCGAAAACCCAGGGGTTGTCCGGCCCGACGTTCACAGAAGCCTTCTGCAGGTACTTGTACGGATCGGCGTTGTAGACGTCTTTGTTGGGCGGCTGCGTCGCCAGGTAGTAGAGGTCGAAATCGTAGGGAGCACCCGACGTCAGCGTGTAACGGACCTGGTGTCCGGCCGCCGGATCGGCGTTCGCCACCGAAGTACCGACAGTCTGCCCCACCGCAATAGATGCTGCCGCGACCGCCAACGCGGCTCCGACCCTGCTCGTCACGTTTCGCATGTTCCTCATATCGAGGCACGCTACCGGGTTGTTACAGATGTGACATGCCCACGGGACCGGCAATGGCGGGTCGACGGGTTCACAAAACTGTTCCTGCCGGGAACATGACGGTCATCACCGGGTAACAAGTCGCTCCTAATTTCGCCGCATGACACAAGAGCTCGGGAGCAAGCCACCGGACGAGTTGGTCGAGGACGACCTCGACACGATGACCGCCACCAGGGAGACCCTGGAGGACTACACCCTGCGGTTCGCGCCGCGCAGCTACCGCAAGTGGTCGACGCGCGTCGTCGGCATCTCCGCATTGGGGGGCATCGCTTATCTGGCCGACTTCGCGATCGGCGCCAACGTCGGCATCTCGTACGGCACCACCAACGCGTTGTGGGGCATCCTGATCTTCACGGTCGTCATCTTCCTCACCGGGTTCCCGGTGGCCTACTACTCGGCGCGCTACAACATCGACCTGGACCTCGTCACGCGCGGCAGCGGATTCGGCTACTACGGCTCGGTCGTCACCAACGTCATCTTCGCGACCTTCACCTTCATCTTCTTCGCGCTCGAAGGCTCGATCATGGCCCAGGGCCTCAAACTGGGCCTGCACATCCCGTTGTCACTCGGCTACGCCGTGTCGACGCTGATCATCTTCCCGCTCGTCATCTACGGCATGAAAGTGCTTTCCACACTGCAGGTTTGGACGACACCGCTGTGGCTGATCCTCATGGTGGCGCCCTTCGTCTATCTCGTCGTCACCCACCCCGAGTCGGTCGGCCAGTTCTTCGCCTACCAGGGTGAGAACGGCAAGGGCGGGTTCGACCTCGGTTCGACGCTGCTGGCCGCGGGTGTCTGCCTGTCGCTCATCGCCCAGATCGCCGAGCAGAACGACTACCTGCGCTTCATGCCGCCCCAGACGCCTGAGAACAAGCGCAGTTGGTGGACCTGGCTGATCCTGGCCGGCCCCGGCTGGGTGTTCTTCGGCGCCATCAAGCAGATCGTCGGCCTGTTCCTGGCGGTGTACCTGATCGCCAACGTCGCTGACAGCGCCGGGATCGCGAACCAGCCGGTGCACCAGTTCCTGGAGATCTACCAGAATTTCCTGCCCGGCTGGCTGGCGATGACGCTGGCCGTGGCCCTGGTCGTCATCAGCCAGATCAAGATCAATGTGACCAACGCGTACTCGGGGTCGCTGGCGTGGACCAACTCGTTCACCCGCGTCACCAAGCACTACCCCGGACGCATCGTGTTCCTCGGCGTGAACCTGCTGATCGCACTGGTCCTCATGGAAGCCGACATGTTCAGCTTCCTCAACACGATCCTGGGCTTCTACGCCAACTGCGGCATGGCCTGGGTGGTGGTCGTGGCCAGCGACATCGTCTTCAACAAGTACCTGCTCAAACTGTCACCGAAAGAGCCGGAGTTCCGCCGCGGCATGCTCTACGCCTTCAATCCCGTGGGCTTCGGGTCGATGCTGCTGGCGGCGGGGCTCTCGGTGCTGGCGTTCTTCGGCGGGCTCGGTGAGACCGTGCGACCGTATTCGCCGCTGGTGGCGATCGGCCTCGGCGTCGTGCTTCCGCCGATCCTGGCCGTCGCCACGAAGGGCAAGTACTACCTGCGGCGCACCGACGACGGGATCGACCTGCCGATGTTCGACGAATTCGGCAACCCGTCCGGCGACCATCTCAAATGCCATGTGTGCCATCACGATTACGAACGCCCCGACATGCTCAAGTGTGAGACCCACGACGCGTTCGTGTGTTCGTTGTGCCTGAGCACCGACAAGGTCGCCGACCACGTGCTGCCGGCGTCTGCCCCGTAAGCACCGCGAGCGCGCGCCCCGCGTTGCACCGCAAGTTGCACCGCGCGTTGCACCGCGAGCGTGCGTGTCTGCCGGCCGACACGCCGCAAATCCTCAGCAGTTCACGCACGGTCGCGGCCTGCGAGCGTGCGTGAACTGCTGTGGGCGTGCGGGCTGACGACATTGCCGGCCGCACACGCGGCCGTCCGACGCAGCGCGAGCGTGCACAAAGTGCTGCCCGCGAGCGGCGTGTCGAGGAACAGACACGCACGCTCGCGGTGCTAGGGGTGACGCACGGTGCCAGGGTGACGCGCGCGGCGCTAGGCCAGGCGGGAAAGCAGGTCGGCGACAACGGCATCGGCGGCGACATCGACCTGCTCGCCGGTCGAGAGATCCTTGACGCCGATGGTGCCTGCCTCGATGTCGCGGTCGCCCGCGACGAGCGCAAACTTGGCGCCGGACCGGTCGGCCGCCTTCATCGCGCCCTTGAGTCCACGGTCGCCGTAAGCGAGGTCGACGCGCACGCCGGCGGCCCGCAGCCGGGCGGCCAGCTTGACCAGCTCCAGCTTGGCGGCCTCCCCGAGCGGCACCCCGAACACCTGCACGCCGAGTTCGGCACCGGCGGCCGTCTTCCCTTCGGCCTGCAGTGCCAGCAGGGTGCGGTCGACGCCGAGCCCGAAACCGATGCCCGAGACGTCCTGACCACCGAGCCGACGCATGAGCCCGTCATAGCGGCCACCGCCACCGATACCCGACTGCGCCCCCAGGCCGTCGTGGACGAACTCGAACGTCGTCTTGGTGTAGTAGTCGAGACCCCGCACCATGCGCGGGTTGATGACGTAGGGAATCCCGAGCGCGTCGAGGTTCGCCTGCACGCTTTCGAAGTGCTGCTTGGCGGTGTCGGAGAGGTGGTCGAGCATGAGCGGCGCGTCGGCGGTCATCTCGCGCACCTCGGGCCGCTTGTCGTCGAGCACCCGCAGCGGGTTGATCTCCGCGCGCCGCCGGGTCTCCTCGTCGAGATCGAGCTTGAACAGGAAGGCCTGCAGGAGCTCGCGGTAGGCTGGGCGGCAGGTGTCGTCGCCCAGCGAGGTGAGCTCCAAGCGGAAGCCGTCGAGGCCCAGCGACCGGAATCCGGAGTCGGCGACTGCGATCACCTCGGCGTCCAGCGCCGGATCGTCGACGCCGATGGCCTCGACCCCCACCTGCTGCAGCTGGCGGTAGCGTCCCGCCTGGGGCCGCTCGTAGCGGAAGAACGGGCCCGAGTAGCACAGCTTGACGGGCAAGGCCCCGCGGTCGAGCCGGTGCTGGATGACCGCACGGATCACCCCGGCGGTGCCTTCGGGACGCAGCGTCACCGAGCGCTCACCGCGGTCGGCGAAGGTGTACATCTCCTTGGACACCACGTCCGTGGACTCCCCGACGCCGCGCGCGAACAGCGCGGTGTCCTCGAAAATCGGCAGCTCGATGTCGCCGTATCCGGCGCGGCGCGCCGAGCTCAGCAGACCCTCGCGCACCGCGACGAACTGCGCGGAGTCCGGCGGCAGGTAGTCGGGAATGCCCTTGGGAGCCTGGAACGCGACAGGCGAAGCGGAAATCTCAGTCACAGAGTCAAACCTTCGAGAAATGGATTGGTACGGCGTTCGTGCCCGATCGTCGAGCGCGGACCGTGTCCAGGTAGTACCACGGTGTCGTCGTCGAGCACCAACAGTTTTGTCACGATCGACCCCAGCAGGTCCCGGCCGCTGCCGCCGGGCAGGTCGGTGCGTCCGACCGACGACCGGAACAGCGTATCGCCAGTGAACACCGCCCCCGCCGCGCCATCGGCCAGTCGAAAGACCACCGACCCGCGGGTGTGGCCGGGTGTGTGGTCGACGGCGACGCTCAGGCCGCCGAGCTCTACGGTGTCGCCGTCGCGGTCCAGTTCCACGAGCTGGCGCGGTTCGGAGAACAACACTCCCAACGCCAGCTGCGCCAGCCGGGGCCCGAACCCCTTGATCGGGTCGGTGAGCATGAACCGGTCCTCTGGATGGATGTAAGCCGGGCAGCCGTAGGTGTCGGCCACCTTCTGCGCCGACCAGATGTGGTCGATGTGGCCGTGGGTGAGCAGAACCGCCGCCGGGGTGAGCCGGTTTTCGTCGAGGATCCGCCGCAGCGGCCCCATCGCCCGCTGACCTGGGTCGACGATGATCGCGTCAGCCCCGGGCCGCTGCGCCACGACGTAGCAATTGCACGCGAGCAGCCCGGCCGGAAATCCGGTGATCAACACGTTGCCAGTTTCCCACGCCGGAATCACACCTCCTGTTCACGCGGGTCGACAGGCCCGTGGCCGGCATCACCTGGCACACTCGATGCGAATCGGAACATCCCCTGACGTGCACACGAGGAAGAGGACGAACGCGGTGCCCACCAACGAACAACGACGAGCGACGGCCAAGCGCAAGCTCGAACGCCAGCTGGAGCGTCGCGCAGCCCAGGAGCGCAAGCGCCGCCTGCTGACCATCGTCGGCGCGGTCGTGGCCGCCATCGTGGTTGTCGGCGCAGGCGTCGGCATCTACGTCGTCAACCGGGATTCGGGCAGCACCACGGCCTCGGCCGCCACCACGACCCCGTCCGCAGCGGCTCAGCCCGCCGCCAACGGCCAGCTGCCGGCGTTCGTGGCCCCGGCCAACCTCGGCGCGGACTGCCAGTACCCGGCGACCGGCGAGGCCAGCAAGAAGGTCAACCCGCCGCGCACCGGCAAGGTGCCCACCGATCCGGCAACGGTCAGCGTGAGCATGACGACCAACCAGGGCAACCTCGGCCTGCAGCTCGACAACGCCAAGGCGCCGTGCACCGTCAACAGCTTCGCCAGCCTGGCCCAGCAGGGCTACTTCAACGACACTCCGTGCCACCGGCTCACCACCGGCGGCCTTTCGGTGCTGCAGTGCGGTGATCCGACCGGCAAGGGCACCGGCGGCCCGGGCTACCAGTTCGCCGACGAATACCCGGCCAACCAGTACCAGCCGGACAACCCTGCGCTGCAGCAGCCGGTGCTGTACCCGCGCGGCACCCTGGCCATGGCCAACGCCGGCCCCGGCACCAACGGCAGCCAGTTCTTCCTGGTCTACAAGGACTCGCAGCTGCCACCGAACTACACGGTGTTCGGCAAGATCGACGCCACCGGACTGGCCACCCTCGACAAGATCGCGGCGGCCGGCGTGGCCGGTGGCGGTCAGGACGGCAAGCCGGCCACCGACGTCGAGCTGAAGTCCGTCCTGCTGGACTAGCCCGTGACGACCCCACCGCCGGAGGGCGGATACCAGCCCGGATATCCGCCCCCGCCGGTCGGGTACCCCCAGCCGCCGCGGCCGACCAACGGCCTGGCGATCGCGGCGCTGATCTGTGGATTCCTGTTCGCGCCGCTCGGCATCATCTTCGGGCACATCTCGCTGTCGCAGATCCGCCGCACCGGGGAACAGGGCCGCGGCCTGGCGATCGTCGGCCTCGTGCTGGGCTATCTCTTCACGGCGCTGACCGTGCTCGCGGTGGTCCTCGTGGTGGCAGCCAGCGTGTTCACCGCCGGTTTCCTCGGGGAACTCAAAGGGGCGATCGACAGCAGCGCCACGGCGTATCCGTCCCCGACCGCGCAACCGACCGGTCCGCCACCACCGACCGGGACATTGCCGCCATCGCCCTCACCACGGGCCACCGCCGGCTCCAACTGCCAATACCCGGCCTCCGGCGCGGCGGACAAGCCGAATACGCCGCCCCGCGCCGGCACGGTTCCCACCGTCCCGGCCACCGTCAGCGCCAGCATCACCACCAACCAGGGCAACATCGGCCTGCAGCTCGACAACGCCAAGGCCCCGTGCACCGTCAACAACTTTGCGAGCCTCGCCCAGCAGGGTTTCTACGACAACACCCCGTGCCACCGGCTGACCTCGGGCTCCCTGTCGGTCCTGCAGTGCGGTGACCCCACCGGAACGGGCACCGGCGGGCCCGGTTACGAGTTCGCCGACGAATACCCCGTCGATCAGTACCCGCCGGGTGATCCCGCGCTGCAGCAGCCCATCCTCTATCCGCGCGGCACCCTGGCCATGGCCAACGCGGGGCCCGGCACCAACGGCAGCCAGTTCTTCCTCGTCTACCAGGATTCGCAGCTGCCGCCGAACTACACCAAGTTCGGCACCATCGACGCCACCGGGCTGGCCACCCTCGACAAGATCGCCGCGGGCGGCATTGCCGGAGGCGGGCAGGACGGGCAGCCGGCCACTCCGGTGACCATCACCTCAGCCCGGCTGGACTGACCGATGTATCCGCAGCAACCACCCGGTCGGCCCACCGCGGTGCCCCGCGCTCTCGTAGTACTGGCTCTCCTGCTCGCCGTCCTCGGCTACGGGCTGGCCGTGTTCGCGAGCAGGAACATCTGGCAGACCAGGGACGCCACCAGGCTGACCTTCGCCGCACACACCACGGATGGTGCACCGCCGCCACCCGACGCCTTGGCCGCTGCCGTCAACGTCGTGCAGCGCCGACTCGACGGGCTCAAGGTCCCCGGTGCCGCTGTGACCGTCGACGGCACGAACGTGGTGGCCACTGTGCCGGCCGGCGGGCCCGACGTGGTTGCGGACCTCACGCGGATGGGCCAGCTCGCCATCCGGCCGGTGATCCACGCGATCCCCGCGCAATCCGGCGGTGCGCCAGCGACCCCCACCTCGCCACCGAAACCCGCCGATCCGGCGCGGAGCGCCGACGAGAAGCAGTTGCGGCAGAGCACCAATCCGTCGATCCAGATCCTGGCGCTGCAGTTCCAGGCCACCCGCTGCGGTGACGACGACTCGCTCGCCGGCCATGACGATCCGAAGCTGCCGCTGGTCACCTGCTCGACCGACGGCAAGACCGTCTATCTGCTCGACAAGTCGATTCTGACCGGGTCGAATGTCCGCCGCGCGACGTCGCACTGGGACGACCACAACGGTCAGCACGTCGTCGACCTCGAGTTCGACGACTCCGGGGCGCGTACGTGGGCGGATTTCACCGCCGCCAACATCGGCACCCAAACCGCCTTCACCCTCGACACCCGGGTGGTCAGCGCCCCGGAGATCCGCGAAGCCATCCCGGGCGGCCGCACCCAGATCAGCGGCGGCTTCACCGCCGACACTGCGCGCGAGCTGGCCGGCACACTGCAGGCCGGCATGTTGCCGGTGGTCCTCACCCTCGACTCGTCCGAGCCCGCGACACTCTCGGCGACACGGTTCTCCGCGTTGATGCGCGTGCCCATCATCGTCGCGGGTGTCGACCTGCTGGCGGTCATCGTGGTGACCACCGTCTGGCTCATCCGGCGCCGGCCTACGCCGCAGTTGTGACGGTGCGACGGCGCAGCGCCCAGTACAGCCCACCGGCCACCACGCTGCCGGACAGCCAGGAGAAATCGGTGTTGCCCAGCGCGGTGGCCACCGGACCCTGCATGGCCGGCACCAAGCCGTACTGCCATGCCCAACCGGCCACGATCCCAGCGGCCAAGCTCACCAGCCCGGCCATATTCCAACGGGCATAAGCGGATTCGCGTGCGGGCAGATACAGCCCCGCAACGTCGAGGACACCGCGCCGCACCCCGGTGTAGTCCACCACCATGATCGCGGCCCACGGGCTGATCCAGACCAGGATCGACACCATCCAGTTGTCGAAGGCCTGCGCGAAGCTGTCCGCCTCCACGAACACGGCCAGCACGATCGAAGCCACCAGTCCGGCGCCCAATGTCACCTTCCACCGCGCCGCCCGAACGCCGATGGACAGTGCCGCCAGCGAGCAGGAATAGAGGTTCAGGATGTTCGTCGCGATGGGCCCGTGCACGAGCAGGAGCAGGACCGGCACCGCCATCACCCCGAACGTCGAGACCACCAGCGCCGACGGATCACTGCCGCCACCGGCACTGGCCAGGCAGGCACCGAGGGCGGCCAGCCACACGGTCGGCACGTACATGCCCAACGACGACGACCAGAACACCGACCGCGACGACGCCGACACCCGCACGAAGCGGCTGTAGTCCGACGCGTAGGGAATCCACGTCAATCCCCAGCCGATGCCGATGGCCGTGAGCAACTGCGTGACCGCGGTGAACTTCTCCCCCGAACTCATCGCCTGCCCCGCCAACGACCAGTGCACGTCGGTGGTCACCAGGGCCAGCACCGTCATGACCGCCATCACCAGCGCCGTCGCCGGCACGGTGTACTTCTCGAAGCTGCGAATCGCGTAGAAGCCGTACAGCGCCAGCCCCAGCTGGGCAGCCATGATGGCCGCTGCCACAACCACTTTCAGCCAGATGCCACCCGTCAACCCGAATTCCCGGAGCATCGCCATCACGAGGTCGAGCACCACCCAGGTGTTGACTCCGACCCATCCCATCGTCAGCAGGAATTGCACGAGGCCTGGCACGACCGCCCCCGACAAGCCGAACGCGGCACGCCCGAGCACCATCTGGTTCACGGCCGTGCGATGCCCGATGACGTTGAACACCCCGAACACGGCGCAGCCGACGACATTGCCGACGGCCACCACGATCAGTGTTTCGACGAGGCTCAGGCCCAGGGTGATGCCCAACGCACCGAGCACCCAGTTGATAGGTGCGATGTTGGCGCCACACCAGATCCAGAACAGCTCCCACGGCGAACAGTCACGGCTTTCGGCGCCGATCGGCTCGATGCCGTGGGCGTCGAACGGCACCCCGGCCGTCGGCGGTGGCGCGGGTGCGGTCAGTGGTGTGGTCGGTCGGGTCGACATCCAGGGCTCCTCACGTATCGGATTCCGCCCATCGAAACACCGCGGACACCCCGCAACGAGTGTATAAACATCCATGATCTACCAACACGATTGGATGTATGCACACCGATGCTGACGTTGGGCGCGCTGATCGACGACACGACGCTGGAGTTGACGCTTCTGGTGCCCGGCCCGCCCGGCGCCCTCGACCGTGAAGTGCTGTGGCTGCACAACACCGAGCTGCCCGACCCGTCGCCCTACATCCGCGCCACGGAACTGGTACTGACAAACGGCCTCTGGCACAGCACGGTGACGTCCGCCGACTTCGTCGCCGCCCTGCTACGCGCCCGGGCATCGGGATTGATCTACGGTTTGACGGACCAGACACCAACGACCCCAACGGATCTCGTCGACGCTTGCGCAGCCGCCGAGTTACCGCTTGCAGCGGTGTCTATCGCGGTGCCGTTCACGGCCATCACCCAGGCCGCCGCCCGCATGCAGACCGAGGCCCGCCAGTCGGCCCTGTCCCGGCTGGTGCGTCGAGGCAACGCGCTGGCGAGTTCGATCTCCAGAGGCGGCGGTGCCCAAGGCATCCTCGATGTGCTACGCCGCGACCACGATCTGCCGCTACTGGTGGTGGACCGCATGGGCCGGCGGCTCGCGGGCACCGTCGTCGACGACGCGCAGATCCACGTCGCGGTCGACGCCCTGAACCGCCACCCGCCGCCGCTGGAACTCGAGGTGCCCGGAATCGGCACCGCTGCGGTCTATCTCGTCGAGGGTGCGATGGGCGATATCGACGCCGGCCTGTTCTGCCTGCGTCCACTGGCGGCGCTGCGGCCGGCCGAACAAGATGCGCTCGAGCAGGCGGCGCGTTACCTCAGCCTCGAAGTCACCCGCCAGCAGGCGCTGCAGGCGATCGAATCCCGCTTCTCCAGCGAATTGCTCGAGATGGTGCTGTCCGGCACGGCCCGCGCTCGTGAGGTCTCGGAACGGTTGCGCGCGTTCGGGATCGACCCGTCGGCGCCGCTGGCGGTCTACACCGTGGTGGTCGGCAACGACGAGCTCCGGCCGGTCGGCTCGACCGACGAGATCGAGGCGTTCTTCAGCCATCGCGGCATTGCGGCCGTGGTGATCCCTGGCAGCCAGGACACCGTCGTGGTGTTCGGTTGGCACCAGGATTCCGCAAGCCTGGTACCGCTGGCCGAACACTTGATCCGGGCTCTGGCCACCCGGTTCCCCGCCGACCGCACCGTCATCGGCGTCGGAGATCTCGCCGTCGACGCCACCGGGCTGCGGGATCCGTTGATCCGGGCCAGAGAGGTCTGCCACGTAATGTGGCGCCGCTCAACCGAATCCCGCGTCGGCACCTACGCCGACGTGGGTACCCACCGCATGCTGCTTGGCCTGCACGACCGGTCGGTGCTGCGCCGGTTCGCCGACGACATCCTGGGCCCGCTGCGCGTTCACGATGAACAGCACGGCACCGAGTTGGAACGCACACTGCGGACGTTTCTCGGCAACGACGGGCACTGGGCCAAGACCGCCGCAGCGCTCTATGTCCATGTGAACACGCTGCGCAACCGCGTCGCCCGGATCAACGAGCTCACCGGCCGCGACGTCACACGCCTGGAAGACCGCGTCGACCTGTTCCTGGCGTTGGAGGCCGACGCGCTGAGTTAGCCGGGCTACGCCGGGTACACGGCGGGATCGACCAACGGCGGTGTCACCGTGCGTGGTTCGAGCGCCGGGTCCGCACACACCGCCTCGGCGACATCGCGGCAGCGGGCGAACCGTACGTCGCCGCACTCAAGGGCGTACTCGATGAATCCGCGCAATGCCAGCATCCGGCCCGGACGACCCGAAAGGAACGGGTGGACACAGAGATTGAACAGGCAGCGATAGTGCCGCATGCCATCCAACTCCGCGCGCCACATCTCGGCCACCTTCACTGGGGATTCGATCACCGCACCGATGTGGGGATCGGGCAGGTAGGCGTACTGCTCCCAGTCGTCCAGGGACCAGTGCACCGGCAGCTCCACGATCGGCCCGGCATCGGTGGTGAGCCGGTATGGCCGGTCGTCGCCCATGAGGGAGGAGTCGTAGCGCAGGCCGTGTTCGGCGATGAGCCCCGGAGTCTGCCAACTGGCACCCCACAGCGCGGCACGGTGACCGGCGATATCGATGCCCTGAGCCGCGAACACGGCCAGCGCCCGTTCGAAGTCGGCGCGTTCCTCGGCGGCGGTCATGGCCACCGGCGAGCGGTGACTGTAAGAGTGGTGGGCGACCTCGTGTCCGCGTTCAACGATGGACGCCGCCAGCCCGGGCCGGTGTTCGGCAACCCACCCTGGCACGAAAAAGGTGGCGGGTACGGTCAATTCGTCGAGCAGGTCGAGGATGCGCGGCACGCCGACGTCCGGCCCGTAGGACTGGTGCGACATCGCCATCATGTGTGCGCCATAGTGGTGCCCCTCGGCGAGGATCGGTGTCTCCGCATCGACGTCGAAGGTCAAGGTGGCCACCGCACTCGCGCCGCCGTGCCACGGCGCCGTCACCGGTCGGCCCGCCAGACCCGGGCGTTGGCGATCGTCGCCATCGGCGAGAGCATGCCGTGATCGAACGGATCCAGCGCTTGCCCGGCCGAAAGACGCTGCGGCAGGTCGGGGTTCGCCAACGCCCCACGACCGACCGACAACAGGTCGGCATGCCCGCCGTCGAGCACGTCAGCAGCCTGCCCATGGTCGTGCATGCCGCCGTTGGCCATCACCGGAAGCCCGGTCACCTCACGCGCGACCGCCGTGATGGTGCGCCCATCGCCTAACCGCGCGGTGTCGATGAAGTCACGGCCCTCGCTGGCGATGTGCAGATAGTCGGCACCGCACAAGGCACCGAAGATCACCTCGGCCTCGTCAACCCCACCGGGCCAGCGGTACGCGAAGTCGTTGACCTTGGTCTGCGACAGCCGCACCCCGATCAATACCTCCATGCCGATCCGCGCTCGGATCGCCGCCAAAACCTGCGCGGTGAGCCGAATGCGGTTCTGCACATTACCGCCGTACCCATCGGCTCGGCAGTTTGTATAGGTGGTGAGGAACTGATCGAGCAGATACCCGTTGGCGGCGTGGATTTCGACGCCGTCGAAGCCGGCGGAGCGGGCGCGTTGCGCTGCGGCGACGAACTCTGCGACCACCGCATCGATGTCATCGTGATCCATCTCTCGGGGCGTGGGCCACCGACCGGAGCCGCCGTACTCCTCGAGCATCGCACCGGGCGGGCGCACGGCCGAGGGTGCGATGGTGCCGGCACTCTGCGAGTTGCCCTGCGACAACGCTCCGGCGTGCATGAGCTGCGCCACGATCGGAGCACCTGCGGCATGCACCGCCGCGGTCACCCGGCGCCAGCCCGTCACATGGCTATCGACGGCCAGGCCGGGCTGGTTGAGATAGCCCTGACTGTGGGTGGTGTCGGTGTAGATGCCCTCGGTGATCACCAAACCGAAACCGCCACGCGCGAATTCGGCGTAATAGTCGGCCATCGCTTCGGTTGGGGTGCCGTCCGGCGCGGCTGACACCCGGGTCATCGGTGCGACGGCAAACCGATTCGTCAGCCTCAGCGCGCCGAGGTGCACCGCGCTCAGCGCGGGGTGCCGCGTCTGCGTGTGATTGGTGGTCATGCGATCTTCTCCTGCACTCGTGTCAGTTCGATGACGAGCGGCGTGGGGCGATGCCCGTTGATGCCGTTGAGGTCCATGGGGCACGCCGACACCACCACCACGCAGTCCATGACCGCTTCGAATACGACGGCGTCGCCGGGCCGGCTCACGGCGGGCAACCACGACAGCGCACCGCCGTCGGCGACCGGGATGTTCATGAACACGTTCACCGGCTGGGGTACGTCGACTGCACTCAACCCCAGCTGTCCCAGGGCATCTCGCAGATTCACCGCGCAGGATGGATGACCCGCAACGCCGAGTGCACGATATCGTTCGGTGTCACACGCGGCGATCAGCATGTCGTGGATGCCCGGTGAGGTGTCGTCCACCAATGCCAGGATCGGCCTGCGCCGGTTGGTGACGAAGTTTTCCCCCACCTGGGGAAACAGTCTGCCGGTTGTGGTGCGGGTATGCGACGCGCTCAGATATTCGGCCATATCGCCTGTCGTGTAAGCGAATACATCGCCGACCTGACCGCCTTCGGCATCGATCACCCGCAGCCGATCCCCTTGCCGCAGGGTCACGGCCTGACCGGAACCGGCGGGCACCGTCGTTCTACTTGTCGTGTTGGTCAACTCCATAGCTCGCCATTCAAGCGAGCCCGGCGGCCCTCGCCCAATGGTTGTTTCTCCACCGCTGGGGTGCAACCGATGGATATTCGTCCATATCGCCGCATCCGCGGACCTACCTAGTGTTCACGGTCACAACCCGCTGGCCCCGTGCCGCGGCCAAGCGAAGGAGACCTATGGATTGCCTGGATGTCACAGTCATCGATGCCGCAGAACTGTCGGCGCGCAAGGCTTTCGGGCTGCTCAAAGCGGCCGTGGTGCCGCGGCCCATCGCCTGGACGTCGACCATGAGCCCAGACGGCGTCGCCAACCTGGCGCCGTTCAGCTTCTTCACGGTGGTGTCGTCCCAGCCGCCGCTGGTACTGCTGAGCCTCGAATACCTGGCCACCGGCCGACTCAAGGACAGTGCCGCCAACATCGAAGCCACGGGTGAGTTCGTGGTCAACATCGCGCCAGCAGCCATGGCGTCGGCCGTCGAACTCACCAGTGTGCAGGTCGACGCGTCGGTCGACGAATTCGAGCTGGCGAGCGTGACACCGCTGCCATGCCGCCACGTCCGGCCGCCGCGGCTCGCGGAATCACCTATCAGCCTGGAATGCCGCCTGCACAGCACCGTTCAGCCCGGCAGCGACCGGCTGGTGATCGGTGAGGTGGTTGCCTTCCACCTCGACCGTCGCGTACTGGATGCCGACGGCCGGGTGGAGATCGCCCGGCTCGACCCGCTCGCCCGCACCGCAGCACATTTCGCCCGTCTGCAGCCACTCTTCCAGGAGGAGCTGTGATGTCCCACGTCATCGACGACGGACCGTTGACCGCCTTTCACAAGCGGCTCACCGTGTTCTCTGCAGGCGGACCGTTCCTCGACGGATTCGCGCTGACCATCATCGGCATCGCGTTCGTCTCCATGAAGAGCCAGTTGAGCCTCGACTCGGTCAGCGTAGGACTGGTGGGGGCCGCGGCCCTGATCGGAATCTTTGTGGGCGGCTTGGTTTTCGGCTATGTCACCGACCGCGTCGGCCGCAAGGTCATGTATATCGCCGACCTGTCCGTGTTGGTCGTGGTGTCCATCGCCTCGGCATTCGTGACCGACGCGTGGCAGTTGGTGATCCTGCGGTTCCTTCTCGGCGTGGCAATCGGCGCGGACTATCCGATCGCCAGTTCGCTTCTGGCCGAGTTCATCCCGAGTCGCTACCGCGGCAGGCTGCTCGGCTCGCTGTTCGTGGTGTGGGCAGCGGGCGCAGCGGCCGCGGCGGCGGTGGGCTGGGTGCTGTCGACGCTGGGCCCTGACGCCTGGCGGTTCATGCTCGCCAGCCCGGCGGTATTCGGCATCATCACCCTGCTGATGCGCGCCGGGACACCGGAATCGCCGCGGTGGCTGCTCAGCAAGGGCCGCGAGGCCGAGGCACTCGAGGTATGCCGACAAGTCTGGGGTCCCCAGGCCGACACGTCGCTCATCCCGGCTGAGCCGCCCGCCACGTCGTATTCGGAGCTCTTCCGCGGCATCTATCTGCGCAGGGTCATCTTCGTCGGGATGTTCTTCACCGCGCACGTGATTCCCTTGTTCGCGGTGTACACCTTCGGGCCGGACATCCTCGCGCAGATGGGCGTCGGTGAACACAACGTGTACGTGGCCGAGTTGGTGATCAGCGTGCTGTTTCTGGTGGGTGGCGTCCCGGGACTTCTGCTGGTCGACAAGATCGGGCGCAAACCGTTGCTGCTGTGGACTTTTGCCGTCATGAGTGCGGCGTTCGTCGTCATGGCCACCAACCCGCAGGCGCCCGCCGTCGTCCTGTTCGCGATGCTCGCGCTGTACGAGATCACGTCAGGGGCGTGCAATTTCATCGAGATCATCTACCCGAATGAGCTGTTTCCCACCGCAGTACGGGCCAGCGCCACCGGTACCGTCGTCGCGATCAGCCGCATCGGCTCGGCCATCAGCACGTTCGTATTGCCGCTCGTCCTCACCGGCACCGGACTCGGCGGTGTCATGTGGCTTCTGGCCGTCGTCAACGTGATCGGTCTTGTGGTCACCGTGCTCCTCGGTGAGGAGACCCGCGGGCGCGCATTGTCCGACACCTCGGCGGCGGGCCCGTCCCGCACACCGGTGACCGGCGGCGTCGACGCATGACGTCCCACATCGCCGCGGAACGATGTGAGCGCTCGCTGGCCCGGGCCGCCACCGCGGCGGCCCGATCGGCACTGATCACGACCACCTCCCAGCGCGCGGTCTACGAGGCCGAGCTCAGTGACGCCCGGCGCCGCGCCGGACGAGCACGCAGCGAACTCGACGGGACGCCGATCGTGTGGAAGGACCTTTTCGACGTCGCAGGCACCACCACGACCTGTGGATCGGCGGTCGCGGCGCACCGATCCCCCGCGCGGGTCGACAGTGCCCTGGTCCGCCGGGCCGGCAGGCTCGGACTGGTCACCATCGCGAAGGCCAACCTCAGCGAGTTCGCGTTCTCCGGGCTCGGTGTCAATCGGCATTTCGGGACCCCGATCAATCCGATCGACGCCGCGTTGGTGCCGGGCGGCTCGTCGTCGGGCTCCGCCGTCGCGGTGACCACCGGTGTCGCGCCACTGGCAGTCGGCACCGACACCTCGGGCTCCGTACGCGTTCCGGCGGCGTTCTGCGGCTGCGTCGGCTTTCGCGCCAGCCGGAACCGCTACGGCCCCAACGACTTCGCGCCACTATCCCCGACGCTGGACTGCGTCGGAGTGCTGGCGACCGACGTCGGACTGATCCGCACCCTGGATCGGTTGTTGGCGGGTGGCCAACCGCGGCCCCATGCCGGTGATGCCCCACGGTACGTCATCCCGGCAGGTGAATGGGTCGATGACTGCACACCCGGGGTGCGCACCGCGTTCGCAGCCGCGATCGACGCGCTACGGAGCCAAGGGTTTTCGGTGACCACCCGACGCATCGCCGCGCTGGACACCGCTCAGCAACTGCTGGATACCCACGGCACGCTCGTCGGAGCCGAGGCGTATGAGCGCTACGGTCATCTGGCCTGCGCAGCCGGCATCGAGTCGGCCACCCGACGACGCCTGCGGCACAATGCGCATTTGGACACCGGCCCGGTGCGCGCGGCGATGCCTGCGCTGCGCCGCCAGTTCGGCGCGGAACTCCAGGATGCCCTGCTGCTGTGCCCGACCGTGCGCCACGAGCCGCCCACCGTCGACGCACTGCTGGCCTGCGAGGACCGATACGACTCCGCCAACGCCAGCACACTGCGCACCACGATGGCTCTCAGCTACCTGGGCACGTGCGGGATATCCCTGCCACTTGCGCGAAATGGCATACCGTTGCCGATCGGGTTGCTGATCTCCGCGCCGCATGGCGCCGACGAGGACCTTCTCGCTCAGGCCGCGCTGGTGACCCGGTACACGTCGTACACACCCTCGACGTTGCGGACCACGCTCAGCAGATGACCCAGGTGCTTCGGGTCACCCATCTCGAACGTGAACCGGCTGATGGCCACCCGGTCGTTGGAAGTGGTGACCGAGGCCGAGAGGATGTTGACCTTCTCGTCGGCCAGCACCCGCGTGACGTCAGAGAGCAGCCGGTGCCGGTCGAGCGCCTCCACCTGGATCGCCACCAGGAAGACCGACGACGGTGACGGCGCCCACTGCACATCGATGATGCGCTCCGACTGTTCTTGCAGCGACGCCGCATTCGTGCAGTCGGTGCGGTGCACGCTGACTCCGCCGCCGCGGGTGACAAAGCCCATGATGGTGTCGCCGGGCACCGGCGTGCAGCACTTGGCCAGCTTGGTGAGCACACCGGGCGCACCCGGCACGGCCACACCGGTGTCATCGGTGGTGCGCTGCCGGACCGGCATGTTCGCCGGGGTGGACCGCTCGGCGAGCTCGTCCTCGGCCGCGTCGTCGCCGCCGAACTGCGCCAGCAGCCGCTGCACCACATGGCGCGCCGAGACGTGACCCTCACCGACCGCGGTGTAGAGCGCCGACACATCGGTGTAGCGCAGCTCGCGGGCCAGCGCGCCCATGGTCTCGCCGGTCATCAAGCGCTGCAACGGAAGTCCACCACGCCGGACTTCGCGCGCGATGGCGTCCTTGCCGGACTCGAGAGCTTCCTCGCGGCGCTCCTTGGCGAACCACTGCCGGATCTTGGCCTTGGCGCGGGGCGACACCACGAAGCTCTGCCAGTCGCGCGAGGGCCCGGCGTTGGGTGCCTTCGAGGTGAAAACCTCGACCACTTCCCCGTTTTCGAGCTTGCGCTCCAGCGCCACCAGCCGGCCGTTGACCCGCGCGCCGATACAGCGGTGCCCCACCTCGGTGTGCACGGCGTAGGCGAAGTCCACCGGGGTGGAGCCGGTCGGCAGGGTGATCACGTCCCCCTTGGGGGTGAACACGAAGAGTTCCTGGGCCGCAAGGTCGTACCGCAGCGACTCCAGGAATTCGCCCGGGTCGGCGGCCTCCCGCTGCCAGTCGAGAAGCTGGCGCATCCAGGCCATGTCGTCGATCTCGGTAGAGGCGTGCGGATGCGGAACCCCGTTGCGGCCCTTGGCTTCCTTGTACCGCCAGTGCGCGGCGATGCCGTACTCGGCGGTGCGGTGCATGTCCCGGGTGCGGATCTGCACCTCCAGCGGCTTGCCCTCCGGGCCGACGACGGTGGTGTGCAGCGACTGGTAGACGCCGTATCGCGGCTGGGCGATGTAGTCCTTGAAACGCCCCGCCATCGGCTGCCACAGCGAGTGCACCACGCCGACCGCGGCGTAACAGTCCCGGATCTCGTCGCAGAGGATCCGCACCCCGACCAGGTCGTGGATGTCGTCGAAGTCGCGACCCTTGACGATCATCTTCTGGTAGATCGACCAATAGTGCTTGGGCCTGCCCTCGACGACCGCGTTGATCTTCATGGCTGACAGCGCCACCCCGATCTCGGCGCGCACCTTGGCGAGATAGGTGTCGCGTGACGGCGCCCGGTCGGCGACCAGACGCACGATCTCCTCGTACTTCTTGGGGTGCAGAATCGCGAACGACAGGTCTTCGAGTTCCCACTTGACCGTCGCCATCCCCAGCCGGTGGGCAAGCGGGGCAATGACTTCCAGTGTCTCGCGGGCCTTGCGGGCCTGCTTCTCCGGCGGCAGGAAGCGCATAGTGCGCATGTTGTGCAGCCGGTCGGCGACCTTGATCACCAGCACGCGCGGGTCGCGGGCCATCGCGATGATCATCTTGCGGATGGTCTCGCCTTCGGCGGCCGAGCCCAGCACCACCTTGTCGAGCTTGGTGACGCCGTCGACCAGGTGGCCGACCTCGCTGCCGAACTCGGCGGTCAGCGCCTCCAGCGTGTAGCCGGTGTCCTCGACCGTATCGTGCAGCAGCGCGGCCACCAGCGTCGTGGTGTCCATCCCGAGCTCGGCCAGGATGTTGGCCACCGCCAGCGGATGGGTGATGTACGGATCGCCGGACTTGCGCATCTGGTCGGCGTGCCGCTTGTCGGCGACGTCATAGGCGCGCTGCAGCAGCTGCAGATCGGCCTTCGGGTAGATCTCGCGGTGCACCGCCACCAACGGCTCGAGCACCGGGTTCACGGCACTGCGCTGCGCCGTCATCCGTCGGGCCAACCGAGCGCGCACGCGGCGCGACGCGCTGGTCTTGGCAACGTCGGCCGGGGTCGGCGCGGGCGGCGTCGGTGGAGACTGCACGGCTTGAGCGGTACCGGGATCGTCGGCCATCGCCGTCACCTCCTGCTGTTCATCCCCACCTGTTCATCCAGAGTTCGAGGATATCTCTCAGACCGTGTGCAGGCTGCTAACCGGCAGGGGTGCCACCGCGCCGCGGCCGCGCAATTCGGTCAACTCCAGTACCACCGCGGCCCCGGTCACCCGGGCGCCGCTGGCCGTGAGGAGCTTGACCGCGGCTCCCAATGTCCCGCCGGTGGCCAGCACATCGTCGATGATGACAACGTCACGCCCGGCGATATCAATCCCCTCGGCGGGGATCTCCAGGGTCGCCGTGCCGTATTCCAGCTGGTAGGTGGCACTGTGCACCGGCGGCGGCAGCTTTCCGCCCTTGCGCACGGCGAGCACACCGATGCCCAGCCGGGTCGCGACGGCCGCGCCCAGCAGGAAGCCACGTGCGTCCAGGCCGGCCACCAGGTCCGCCCCGGCAGCGCTGGCCGCGAGCGCGTCGGTGACCGCGCAGAGCCCGGCGGCGTCGGCGAGCAGCGGCGTCAGGTCCTTGAACTGCACACCGGGCTCCGGAAAATCGGCGACCTCCCGGGTCATCGACGCCACCAGCCGTGAAATATCGGAGATCTGAGGCCGTTCGCGATCGCCGGTCACTTCGACAACTTCCAACGGTCCATGTTCCAGCCGGCACCCCAGCGGGTCGGATTGCTGCTCACGGCGTACATCTTGGTCGATGTCAGCACCGTGCGCTGCTGCCGGTACAGCGGCAGCGTCGGCATGTCGCCCCACAGGATGGGCGCGCCCTCCCCGACCAGCCGCGTCAACTCCTTCGGGTCGGTCGTCACGGCCAGCGCGTCGATGATCCCGTCGACGCGTTCGTTGTTGTAACCGGGCAGGTTGTTGCCGTTGCCGCCGTGCAGGGCGTACGCGTCCATCGCCGAGGACCCCGACGAGCCGCTGCCCGTCGCCCCGCCTGTGCTGGCCAGCAGCACGTCGAATTGGTTGTTGCGCAACGCGACCGGTCCTGCCGTTTCCGAGCCGGCGTCCTGCACCGTGATACCGGCCGGTGCGCATGCTTTGGCGATCGCGCCTACCGTCGCGGCCAGCCGTGCGTTCGGTGTCTGGTACCCGATGCGCACGGTCAGCGGCTGGTTGTGGATCTCGGCGCGGGCGGCGTCAGGGTTGGCGACGGTGAACTGTCCCGCGTCCGCGGCGCCCTCGGCCGCACCGAAGGCGTCGTCGGCGGCCGGGCTGAGCCGTGAATTGGCGATCGGCATGGCGGCATTGCGGGCGATGACGTCACGCGGCGTGCACAGCGCCAACGCGCGCCGGGCCGGGGTGGCCGCCAACGGGCCTCCCGGCGCGAAGATCAACTGCTCGATCCCCGCCGACGGGGTGTCGTTGCTGACGTAGTCGTCGGGCAGGTTGAGCACCCCCGACGATCCGGTGGCGATGTCGACGACGTCGAACGAGCCCTTGTTGACCCGCTCCTGGATGTCGGCACCCCGCGGCCACACCGTGACCTTGTTGGTGATGGGCTTTGCGCCCCACCACTTGTCGTTGGCCACCAGCGTCACGACACCGTCGTTCGACACCGAGTCGAGCCGATACGGCCCCGAGGACGGGAAGTGCTTGAGGTCCGCGTCGGGTTTGAGGTCCCACGTGGTGTTCCAGGCCTGCGCGATGCGGTCGACCGTGGGCGTATCACCGGTCTGCAGTGCGGTGGTGACGCCGCCCTCGACGAGTCCCAGTTCATCGGCGATGATGTGCGACGGCATCATCGAGGTCGCGGTGAACAACTGCGCGTAGTCGACGAACGGGCGGTCCTGCGCGAACGACACCCGGGCCTTCTTCTGCCCCGGCGCGCAGTCCACCGTCGAGATGTCGCGGTAGCCGGCCTGACTGGCCGCATCAAAGCCCGCGAACCGGCCCGACTGGGCTGCCCAGGCGAGCACCAGATCGTCACAGGTGATCGGTTTGCCGTCCGAGTACACCGCTTTGTCGTCGATGACGTAGTCGAGCACCAGCGGGGCGCGTCCCACCACCGACACCGACCCGAAGTCGTGATCGGCGACGACCTGCCCGTCAGGTCCGTGGTAGGAGAAACCGGTCAGCGTGCGGGCGAAGGCCTGTGGCCCGGCCGACGCCGCACCGGCGACGGTGTTGGTGTTGTAGGTGGGCAGCGTGCCGTCGACCGCATAGTCGATCGCATCGGCCGAGCTCCCGCCACAGGCCGACACCCCGACGGCGGCCAGCAGTGTCACCACCGCCGCCCCGGCAAGTCGCGCCCCTCGCGTGCGCAGAACCTGTTTTGCTCCTCGCGTGCGCAGAACCTGGCCGGTGGCCCCCCACTGAGCCATCCGGACTACCGCCGGGTGTTTCGCTTGCCCGACGGGCGACCCGTTCGCGCCGTCGGTCGCGACGGCCGCGCTCCGGCCGCGGGTTTGGCAGGAGCCGTCGAACTCGCCGACGCCGACACGGTCTCCTCCGCATCGTCGGCGTCGTCGGCACCGTCCGCCTCGGTGTCCTCGGCGGCGGCCTTGGTGGCCGACTTCTTGTCGGCCTTCGCGGCGGCCGGGTTGCGGCGGTTGAGCACCTTCTTGGTGTGCCGGCGCACCAGCTCGGTGCGTTCCCGCAGGGACACCAGCAGCGGCGTGGCGAAGAAGATCGACGAGTAAGTACCGACGATCACGCCGACCAGCTGCACCAGCGCCAGGTCCATCAGGGTGCCGACGCCGAGCAGCCACACCGCCACCACGATCAGCGCCACGATCGGAAGCACCGAGATCAAGCTGGTGTTGATCGAGCGCATGAACGTCTGGTTCACCGCGAGGTTGGCCTGCTCGGCGAACGTGCGTCGGGTGGTGTGCTCGAAGCCGTGGGTGTTCTCCTCGACCTTGTCGAAGACGATCACGGTGTCGTAGAGCGAGAAGCCCATGATCGTGAGCAGGCCGATGACGGTTGCCGGGGTCACCTCGAACCCGACCACCGAGTACACGCCTGCGGTGACCAGCAGGTCGAAGACCAGCGACGCCAGTGCCGACAGCGCCATGTACTTCTCGTAGCGCCAGGTGATGTAGATGGTCGCCAGCACCAAAAACACGATCAGCGCGATGATCGCCTTCTGGGTGATCTGGCCGCCCCAGGTCTCCGACACGGCCGAGTCGCTGATGACCTGCTTGCTGGGCTTGCCGTCGCTGCCCTTCGGGTGGAACGCGTCGAACAGGGCGGTGCGCAGCTTCTCGGTGTCCTGGTTGGACAACGTCTCGGACCGGATCTGAACCGTGGCCGAAGACCCGTTGCCCACCACGACCACCGATTCGGGGTTGCGGCCCAAGGTCTTGTTGAAGACGTTTTCCACCTGCTGGGTGCTGATCGTGCCGGACTCACCGGCCGACGGCATCGAGACCTTGGTTCCGCCCTCGAAGTCGATGCCGAAGGTGAATCCGCGCACCACGATGCTGACGATCGCGATGGCGACGATGACGCCGCTGATGATGTACCAGAACTTGCGCCGGCCGACGACCTCGAAGGCGCCGGTACCCGTGTAGAGCCGGACGAAGAATCCGTGCTTGGGCAGCGCCGCCGAGGACGCCTCGATGCTGGGTGCTTCGACGGCCGTCGTGGTGTCGTCGTCGGTGTCGGTTGAGTGCTTCGCAGCCATGTCTCTATCCCCGTCCCGCTGTTGCGTGCGCGGCTTCTCGGCGTTCCCGGGCGATCTGCTGCACCGCACCGAGACCGTTGAGCGCCGGTTTGGCCATCGTCGGCGACTTCGACGCCAGGTACACCAGCGGCCAGGTCACCAGGAACACCACCACGAGGTCGAGCAGCGTGGTCAACCCGAGGGTGAACGCGAAGCCCTTCACCTGCCCGATGGCCAGGACGTACAGCACCAGAGCGGCCAGGAACGTCACCGCGTTGCCGGACACGATCGTCTTTCTGGCTCTCGCCCAACCGCGTGGAACCGCCGACCGGAACGAACGGCCTTCGCGGATCTCATCTTTGATTCGTTCGAAGAACACCACGAACGAGTCGGCAGTGGTCCCGATACCGATGATCAAACCGGCGATGCCCGCGAGGTCGAGCGTGTATCCGATGTATCTGCCGAGCAAAACCAGGATCGCGAAAACCATTGCGCCCGAGGCCACGAGTGACAGCGCCACCAGCAGTCCCAGCACTCGGTAGTACAGCAGCGAGTACAACAGCACGGCCGCCAGGCCGATCGCACCGGCGATCAGACCGGCCCGCAGCGAGGACAGCCCCAGGGTCGCCGAGACCGTCTCGGCTTCCGAGGATTCGAACGACAGCGGCAGGGAGCCGTACTTGAGCACGTTGGCCAGCTCACGCGCGGAATCATTGGTGAACTTGCCGGTGATCTGGGTGCGGCCGCCGGGGATCGCCTCGCGGATCTCCGGGGCGCTGACCACCCGAGAGTCGAGGGTGAAGGCCGTCTGGGTGCCGACGTTGGCCGCGGTGAAGTCGGCCCAGGTCTTGGCGCCGCCGCTCTTGAACTCCACGTCGACGACGTACTGGCCCTGCTGCTGATCCAGCCCCGAGGTGGCGTTCTGGATCTCCTCGCCGCTCATGATCGACTTGTTGAGCAGGTAGACCGTGGAACCGTCGGTCGAGCAGGTGACCAGCGGCAGGTTCGGATCGTCGTTGCCCGCGAGCACGTCGTCCTCACCGCAGCGGGTGGCCTGGAACTGCAGCGCCAGGATCTGCACCGACTGATTGGTGCTCTGCCGCAACTGCTTCTCGTCGGCGATGCGCTGCGCGAGGTCGCCCTTCGCGTCACCGGGTGCCGGCGCGGGCGCCGGAGCCGGAGGTGCCGGTGCAGGCGCGGGTTCTCCGGGCGTGGGCGCCGGGTCCCGCGGGTACGGCCGCGGTTGCGGTGCGGGCTGCTCGCCTGCGCCCGGCGCAGCGGGTGCCTGCGCGGGCGGTTCGCCGGGCTGCCCGGCAGGTGGCTCACCTTGCGGCGCCTCACCGGGAAGCGCTCCCGGGGCGCCCGGCGCTCCGGGAGCCGGTGCAGTACCTGGCGCGCCGGGTGCCGGTGGCGCACCTGGCGCCCCGGCCGGCGGCTGCGCCTGCTTGGGCTGCGCCGGCATCGCGTGGATGACCGGACGGATGTAGAGCCGGGCGGTCTGGCCCAGGTTGCGCGCCTCGTTGCCGTCGTTGCCGGGCACCGTGATCACCAGGTTGTTGCCGTCGATGACGACCTCGGACCCGGACACACCAAGACCGTTGACGCGCGCACCGATGATCTGCTGCGCCTGCGTCAACGCCTCACGGGTGGGTGCCGAGCCGTCCGGGGTGCGGGCGGTCAGCGTCACCCGGGTCCCGCCCTGCAGGTCGATGCCGAGTTTGGTCTTGGCCTGCTTGTCACCGGTGAGGAACACCAGCAGGTACACACCGATGAGCAGAACCAGGAAGAGCGTCAGGTAGCGGGCAGGGTGCACCGGCGCCGAAGACGATGCCACGTTTCTAGGGTCTCCTTGAGATCAGTTCGTCAGCACCGCAAAGGGTACGTGCTGGTCCTGGGTGGTCGGCTGTCAGTCTTTCTTGAATCCGTCGTTGTCGATGACGGCGGTGCTCTCGGTCAGCTCGGTGGGGGCCGACGACACCTCGGGCTTCGCGACGTCATCGGTGGCGTCGTCGGCGTCGGTCTCGATGCGGTCCCGGACGGCCAATTTCATCCAGGTGGTGATGACGCCGGGGGCGATCTCCAGGTGGATGTTGTCGTCGGTGATACCGGTGATCGTGCCCTGCAGGCCCGACGTGGTGTGGATCCGGTCGCCGACCTGCAGCGAGTTGTGCAGGTCGATGGTCTTCTGCATCGCCTTCTTCTGACGTCGCGACGCAAAGAACATGAACGCGCCCATGATGATGAGCAGCGGAAGGAAGATGGCTATATCCATGACAGCACTGTCTTTCGTATCGAATCGTGTGATCTTCGGCTCCGGACCGGCAGGTCACGGCACCTCATAGGGGACCAGTCTGCCATTGCGGCCATCCGCTGACGCGGCCCCCGTCGCCCGAACCGCGCTTAGCGGGGCTAAGTTCCGGCTTGGACGCGTCACGTCGGACCCCCGCCCGCAGTGCCCAAAAGCGACTGTCGGGCACACCGGGACGACTAGGCTCGGAGTCGCTCTAATCCGTCCGCGCCGCCGCCGTCGTTCGCAGGAGTCAGTGTTGAGCCATCTCGAGCAGAGCCGTCATCTCGCCACCACCATCCCGGGCCCCAAATCGCAGGCCCTGATCGACCGGAAAGCCGCAGCGGTGAGCCGCGGGGTGGGCACCACGATGCCCGTCTACGCCATCCGGGCCGGCGGTGGCATCGTCGAAGACGTCGACGGCAACCGGCTCATCGACCTGGGCTCCGGCATCGCGGTCACCACCATCGGCAACGCCTCACCGCTGGTGGTCGACGCCGTCGCGGCCCAGGCCGCCAACTTCACCCACACCTGTTTCATGGTGACCCCCTACGAGGGCTATGTGGCCGTGTGCGAACAGCTCAACCGGTTGACGCCGGTCGCAGGCGACAAGCGCTCCGCGCTGTTCAACTCGGGCTCCGAAGCCGTCGAGAATGCCGTGAAGATCGCGCGGTCCTATACCCATAAACCGGCCGTCGTGGCGTTCGACCACGCCTATCACGGCCGCACCAATCTCACGATGGCATTGACGGCCAAGGTGATGCCCTACAAGCACGGCTTCGGGCCGTTCGCCCCGGAGATCTACCGCGCTCCGCTGTCCTATCCGTTCCGCGACGCCGAGTTCGGCAAGGAGATGGCCACCGACGGCGAACTCGCCGCCAAGCGGGCGATCGATGTGATCGACAAGCAGATCGGCGCCGACAATCTGGCGGCGGTCCTGATCGAACCGATCCAGGGCGAGGGCGGCTTCATCGTTCCCGCCGACGGCTTCCTTCCGGCCCTTCTCGCCTGGTGCCGCGCCAACGACGTGGTGTTCATCGCCGACGAGGTGCAGACCGGGTTCGCCCGCACCGGTGCGATGTTCGCCTGCGAACACGAAGGCATCGACCCCGACCTGATCATCACGGCGAAAGGCATCGCCGACGGCATGCCGTTGTCTGCCGTGACGGGCCGCGCCGAGATCATGAATGCGCCGCACGTGTCGGGACTGGGCGGCACCTACGGCGGCAACCCTGTTGCCTGCGCGGCCGCGCTGGCAACGATCGAGACGATCGAGAGCCAGGGCATGGTGGCCCGGGCCCAGCAGATCGAAGCGCTGATGAAAGACCGGCTGGGGCGGTGGCAGGCCGAGGACGACCGCATCGGCGATGTCCGGGGCCGCGGCGCGATGATCGCCATGGAACTGGTCAAGGCCGGCACCACCGAACCCGATGCCGACCTGACCAAAGCGTTGTGCGCGGGGGCGCACGCTGCCGGGGTGATCGTGCTGACCTGCGGCACCTACGGCAACGTGCTGCGTTTCCTGCCTCCGCTCACGATCAGCGACGAGCTTCTCGTCGAGGCTCTCGACGTACTCGAGCTGATCCTGCGCGATCTCTAATGCGCGTGGGTGTGACGCCTGCCGAACATGCCGCCCCATCCCCGGTGCTCACGCGCTTCCCGGTGCTCACGCGCGACCGACGTGTCCGTAGCCGGTACCTCGGCAGCCGGTGCTGCAGTGGCGACCGGTTCAGCCATGACGGGCCGCCGTGCATACGCCACGTCACGCACACTGCGCAGCGACAGCCGGCCGAGGGCAATGGCGCCCAGGAACACGATCACCGCGCCGAGACCGGAGAAGTAGGCCAGTTCCAGCGCGACACGTTTGGCGTCGGTGACCGCCACCGGAGCTCCGGCGTCGCCGATGGCCAACACCCCGGTCAGCGACCGGCCGATGACAAACCAGGCCCCTGCGATGACGGCAAGCCAGCCGCCGAGCATCGCCGTCGCGCGGTTACCCGAGGTCAGCAACAGCAGTCCGCCGAGGGCCGTCACGGCTCCCGGCAACACTTCGAGCCAGCCTCTGGCCGTCGTCCACATCCAGCCCTGATCAGGCGTGAACGCGAAGTCGATGTACGGGCCGATGAACGGAATCAACGCTCCCCACGCTCCCAGTAGGACCAGCAGTATTCCGCTGGCCGCCCCTCGACTACGCGGCATGCGCATCCGGCCTCCGCGGGTATCGAATTCGGTCATGATGCCTCCTTTGACGAAGCAGGGGGTACCCATCCGTCGCCGGGCTGTAACGCCGTTTGGATGACGCTGCTCTCGAGCGAGGTGGCGGCCGGGGCGCCTGAACACCGACCGATGGCATTCCGGCAAATATCGTGACCCCGCTCACAACCCGGCAGAATTGTGGCGCTTCCGGGGCGTTTTTCACACACTCACAGCAAATTGACAGGCCCTGAGCTGGCCATCCGGAAATAAGTTTAGTTCCACTAACGTAGTAGTTGGTCGAGCGCAACGTCGCGCCAATTTGATACGTAGCTATTTGCAAAGAGGGATGCTGATGACGACTGATACCCGTGAGGAGCGGCTCGAGCGCCGCATCGCTGACTTGGTCAGCACTGATCCGCAGTTCGCCGCCGCCGCGCCGAGCGAGACCGTGAGCGCCGCCGCCGACGCCGAGGGCCTGCAACTGCCGCAGATCGTCCAGACCGTCCTGCAGGGCTACGCCGACCGACCCGCCATCGGCGAGCGCGCCGTCGAGTTCGTCACTGACCCGCAGACCGGCAGGACCAGCGCACAGCTTCTCCCCCGCTTCGACACCATCACCTACGGACAGGTGTGGGAACGGGTACGGGCATTGGCCAGCGCCCTGCATCAGGCCGGGGTGGCCGCGGGTGACCGGGTCAGCATCCTCGGCTTCGCCAGCGCCGACTACACCGTCGTCGACACCGCACTGGGCCAGCTCGGAGCCGTCTCGGTGCCGCTGCAGACCAGTTCGTCAGCATCGGCCCTGGCGCCGATCGTCGTGGAGACCGAACCCCGCGTGATCGCCGCGAGTGTCGACTACCTCGACGACGCCGTCGAACTCGCACTCACCGCCTACGCTCCGGCCAAGATCGTGGTCTTCGACCACCACATCGAGGTCGACGACCACCGCGACGCCGTTGCCGGGGCCAGTGCGCGGCTCGCCGAGGCGGGCAGCCCCATCGTCGTCGAGACCCTGGCCGACCTCATCGCGCGGGGCACCGACCTGCCGCAGGCCCCCGGCCCCGAGGCCTCCGACGAAGACCCGCTGGCCCTGCTCATCTACACCTCGGGCAGCACCGGCGCCCCCAAGGGCGCGATCTATCTGCAGAGCGCTGTCGCCAAGTTCTGGCGCCGCAACTCCAAGGCCTGGTTCAGCCCGACCGCCGCGTCGATCAACCTGTGCTTCATGCCGATGAGCCACGTGATGGGCCGCGGCATCCTGTACGCGTCGCTGGCCTCCGGCGGCACCGCCTACTTCGCCGCCCGCAGCGACCTGTCGACGCTGCTGGAAGATCTGGCGTTGGTCCGGCCCACCGAACTGAACTTCGTGCCGCGGGTCTGGGAGATGATCTTCAGCGAGTTCCAGAGCCGGGTGGATCACCGACTCGACGGTGCCGCCGACCGCGCCGCCGTCGAGGCCGAGGTGATGGCCGACATGCGTGAGAATCTGCTTGGCGGACGCTTCATCTCAGCGATGACAGGCTCAGCTCCCATCTCCGCCGAACTGAAATCGTGGCTGGGCGATTTCCTGCAGCTGCATCTGCTCGAGGGCTACGGGTCGACCGAGGCCGGCATGGTGCTCTTCGACGGCGTGGTGCAGCGCCAGGCAGTGATCGACTACAAACTGGTGGACGTTCCAGACCTGGGCTACTTCAGCACCGATCAGCCGCATCCGCGCGGCGAGCTGCTGGTGAAGACCGAGAACCTGTTCCCGGGCTACTACAAGCGACCCGAGGTCACCGCGAGCGTGTTCGACGAGGATGGCTTTTACCGGACCGGCGACATCGTGGCCGAGGTCGGTCCCGATCAGCTGACCTACGTCGACCGCCGCAACAACGTGCTCAAGCTCGCTCAGGGCGAGTTCGTCACGGTCGCCAAGCTCGAAGCGGTGTTCGGCAACAGCCCGCTGGTGCAGCAGATCTACATCTACGGCAACAGCGCGCGGCCGTACCTGCTCGCCGTCGTGGTCCCGACGCCGGAGGCCCAGGCGCGCTACCAGCCCGCCGAACTGAAGACCGCGATCGCTGAGTCACTGCAGGACGTGGCCAAGGCCGCCGATCTGCAGTCCTACGAGATCCCCCGCGATTTCCTGGTGGAGACAACGCCTTTCACGCTGGAGAACGGTCTGCTCACGGGCATCCGCAAGCTGGCGTGGCCGAAGCTGAAGGCGCACTACGGCGATCGGCTCGAACAGCTCTACACCGACCTGGCCGACAGCCAGGCCAACGAGCTGCGCGAGCTCCGGCAGAACGGCGCCCAGGCACCGGCCCTGGAGACGGTCAGCCGGGCCGCCGGAGCCCTGCTGGGCGCGTCGTCGGCCGATCTGCAGCCCGATGCACACTTCACCGATCTCGGCGGAGATTCCTTGTCGGCGTTGACTTTCGGCAATCTGCTGCGCGAGATCTTCGAGGTCGACGTGCCGGTGGGCGTGATCGTCAGCCCGGCCAACGACCTGGCGGCCATCGCCGCCTACATCGAGGCCGAGCGCTCCCCCGGCGCCAAGCGCCCGACGTTCGCGTCGGTGCACGGTCGGCATGCCGCCGAGATCAGCGCTGCGGACCTGACGCTGGACAAGTTCATCGACGCCGAAACGCTCGCTGCCGCACCGACATTGCCCAAGGCGGGTGCCGAAGTTCGCACGGTGCTGCTGACCGGTGCCACCGGCTTCCTGGGCCGCTACCTGGCCTTGGAATGGCTGGAACGCATGGACCTGGTCGACGGCAAGGTCATCGCCGTGGTGCGGGCCCGTTCCAACGAGGAAGCCCGCGCCCGGCTCGACGCCATCTTCGACACCGGCGACGCGAAACTGCTTGCCCACTACCAGGAATTGGCCGCCGATCACCTCGAGGTCATCGCCGGCGACAAGGGCGAGTCCGATCTCGGCCTGGACCGCGAGACCTGGCAGCGCCTGGCCGACACCGTCGACCTGATCGTCGACCCGGCCGCCCTGGTCAACCACGTGCTGCCCTACAGCGAGCTGTTCGGGCCGAACGCCCTGGGCACCGCCGAATTGATCCGCATCGCCCTGACCACCAAGATCAAGCCGTACACCTACGTGTCGACGATCGGTGTCGGCGATCAGATCACGCCGGGCAAGTTCGTCGAAGAAGCCGACGTCCGCGAGATGAGCGCGGTGCGCCGCATCGATGACTCGTACGCCAACGGCTACGGCAACAGCAAGTGGGCCGGTGAGGTCCTGCTGCGCGAGGCCAACGATCTGTGCGGCCTGCCGGTGGCGGTGTTCCGCTGCGACATGATCCTGGCCGATACGACGTACTCGGGTCAGCTGAACCTGCCCGACATGTTCACCCGGATGATGTTCAGCTTGGTGTCCAGCGGTATCGCTCCGGGCTCGTTCTATGAGCTGGGCGCCGACGGCAAACGGCAGCGGGCGCACTACGACGGTCTGCCGGTGGAGTTCATCGCGGAGTCGATCTCGACCCTGGGTGCGCAGGCAGTCGAGAACTTCGAGACCTACCACGTGATGAACCCGTACGACGACGGTTTGGGCATGGACGAGTTCGTCGACTGGCTCATCGAAGCGGGCTACCAGATCGAGCGCATCGCCGACTACGGCCAGTGGTTGCAGCGGTTCGAAAGCACCCTGCGCGCGTTGCCGGACAAGCAGCGTCAAGCCTCGTTGCTGCCGTTGCTGCACAACTACCAGAAGCCGGAGCGTCCGATGCTGGGTGCGCTGGCGCCGACCGATCGGTTCCGGGAAGCCGTGCAGGAAGCCAAGATCGGGCCCGACAAGGACATCCCCCACGTCTCGGCCCCGGTCATCGTGCAGTACATCACCAACCTGAAGCAGCTCGGCCTGCTCTGACCACCATCCGTACAACGCCCTCGCCCTGTCCCCGGGCGGGGGCGTTGTCGCATCTGGAGGTGACGCGAGGTGACGAATCTCGCACCGCAGCAGCCTGGACAGTCGAAATATATTTAGTTTTACTAACGTAGTATTTGGTAGACGCATCAAGCGTCGGCTACCACAAGATTTGATTTGCTCAGGGGACTTGATTATGTCGAATGAAACCCGTGAAGAACGGCTCGAGACCCGACTCGCCGCCCTTTATGCCAACGATCCGCAGTTTGCCGCCGCACGGCCCGACGAGGCCGTCAGCACCGCCGTCGACCGTCCTGGCCTGCGCCTGCCGGCCATCGTCAAGGAAGTCATGGCCGGCTATGCCGACCGCCCGGCCCTCGGAACCCGCGCCGTCGAGCTCGTCACCGATGCCAACGGCCGCACGTCAGCCCAGCTGCTGCCGCGCTTCGAGACCATCACCTACCGCCAGCTCGGCGACCGCATCCAGGCCGTCACCAACGCCTGGCACAACCATCCCGTCAAACCCGGCGACCGGGTCGCCATCCTCGGCTTCACCAGCGTGGACTACACCACCATCGACGTCGCGCTCATCGAACTCGGTGCGGTCTCGGTCCCGCTGCAGACCAGCGCACCCGTCACGCAGCTGCGACCGATCATCGCCGAAACCGAACCCAAGGTCATCGCTTCCAGCGTCGACTTCCTCGATGACGCCGTCGCACTGATCCAATCCGGACCTGCCCCGGCGCGCCTGGTGGTGTTCGACTACCGTCCCGCGGTCGATGACCAGCGGGAGGCGTTCGAGGCCGCCAAGGCCGCCCTCGCCGGCACCGACATCCAGGTCGAAGCCTTCACAGACGTCCTCGACCGCGGCCGCAGTCTCGCCGACGCACCGCTGTACGTGTCCGGTCAGGCCGACCCGCTGACCCTGCTCATCTACACCTCCGGCAGCACCGGAACACCCAAGGGCGCGATGTACCCGGAGAACAAGGTCTCCACCATGTGGCGGATCGCGTCCAAGGCCAGCTGGGACGAGAACCAGAGCGTGCTGCCCGCGATCACGCTGAACTTCATGCCGATGAGCCACGTGATGGGCCGCGGCATCCTGTACGCCACGATCAGCTCCGGCGGCACCGCCTACTTCGCCGCCCGCAGTGACCTGTCGACCTTCCTGGAGGACCTGGCCCTGGTCCGGCCCACGCAGCTGAGCTTCGTGCCTCGCATCTGGGACATGCTGTTCCAGGAGTACCAGAGCCGGTTGGATCAGCGCGACGCCGATGTTTCTGCGGACGCGAGGAGCACCAATGTGTCTGCGGACGCGAGGAGCACCAATGTGTCTGCGGACGCGAGGAGCACCAATGTGTCTGCGGAAGAGCAGGTGCTCGCCGAGGTGCGCCAGGACCTGCTGGGTGGCCGGTTCGTCTCAGCGATGACAGGCTCGGCCCCGATCTCGGCCGAGATGAAGGCCTGGGTGGAGCGGCTGCTGGAGATGCACCTGTTGGAGGGTTACGGCTCGACCGAGGCCGGCTCCGTCTTCGTCGACGGGCACATCCAGCGCCCACCGGTGATCGACTACAAATTGGCCGACGTGCCCGAGTTGGGCTACCTCGGCACCGACCGGCCGCATCCGCGCGGCGAGCTGCTCGTCAAGTCCGAGCAGATGTTCCCCGGCTACTACAAGCGCCCCGAGATCACCGCCGAGATGTTCGACGCCGACGGCTATTACCGCACCGGCGACATCGTCGCCGAGATCGGCCCGGACCAGGTCGAGTACCTGGACCGGCGCAACAACGTCCTCAAGCTGTCGCAAGGCGAGTTCGTCACGGTGTCCAAGCTGGAGGCCGTATTCGGCGACAGCCCCCTGGTGCGGCAGATCTACCTGTACGGCAACAGCGCCCGCGCGTACCTGCTGGCCGTGGTGGTACCGACCGATCCGGCCGTGTCGAAGCAAGCGATCAGCGACTCCCTGCAGGACGCGGCCCGAGCCGCCAACCTGCAGTCCTACGAAGTTCCGCGGGACTTTCTCATCGAGACAACACCTTTCACGCTGGAGAACGGTCTGCTGACCGGTATCCGCAAGCTGGCCCGGCCGAAACTGAAGGCGCACTACGGCGATCGGCTCGAACAGCTCTACACCGATCTCGCCGAAGGGCAGGCCAACGAGCTGCGCGAACTCCGTCGTCACGGCGCTGACGCTCCCGTTCTCGACACCGTCAGCCGCGCCGCGGGCGCCCTGCTGGGCGCCTCGACCGCAGACCTGCGGCCCGACGCCCACTTCACCGATCTCGGCGGAGATTCGTTGTCGGCGTTGACCTTTTCGAACCTGCTGCACGAGATCTTCGAGGTCGACGTGCCGGTGGGCGTGATCGTCAGCCCGGCCAACGACCTCGCAGCCATCGCCGCCTACCTCGAGGCCGAACGGCAGGGCTCCAAGCGGCCGACATATGCGTCGGTGCACGGGCGCGACGCCACCGAAGTGCATGCCGCGGACCTGACGCTGGACAAGTTCATCGACGCCGCGACCCTGGCCGCCGCACCGGCATTGCCCAAGGCTCCGGCGGAGGTTCGCACGGTGCTGTTGACCGGCGCCACCGGCCTCCTGGGGCGCTATCTCGCCCTGGAGTGGCTGGAACGCATGGACCTGGTCGACGGCAAGGTCATCGCGCTGGTTCGGGCCCGCTCCGACGAAGAAGCCCGCGCCCGGCTCGACGCCATCTTCGACACCGGCGACGCGAAACTGCTTGCCCACTACCAGAATCTGGCCGCCGATCACCTCGAGGTCATCGCCGGCGACAAGGGCGAGTCCGATCTCGGCCTGGACCGCGAGACCTGGCAGCACCTGGCCGACACCGTCGACCTGATCGTCGACCCGGCCGCCCTGGTCAACCACGTGCTGCCCTACAGCCAGCTGTTCGGGCCGAACGCCCTCGGCACCGCCGAACTGATCCGCATCGCCCTGACGACGAAAATCAAGCCGTTCGTGTATGTTTCGACCATCGGTGTCGGCTGGGGCATCACGCCCGGTGAGTTCGTCGAGAACGCCGACATCCGGCAGATCTCGGCGACACGTCAGGTCGACGACTCGTACGCCAACGGCTACGGCAACAGCAAGTGGGCCGGCGAGGTCCTGCTGCGCGAGGCACACGACCTGTGCGGCCTGCCCGTCTCGGTGTTCCGCTGCGACATGATCCTGGCCGATACGACCTACTCGGGTCAGCTGAACCTGCCCGACATGTTCACCCGGATGATGTTCAGCCTGGTCGCCACCGGCATCGCACCCGGATCGTTCTACGAACTGGCCGCCGACGGCACCCGGCAACGAGCGCACTACGACGGCCTGCCGGTCGAGTTCATCGCCGAAGCGATCTCCACCCTCGGGGTGCGCGTGACGGACGGCTTCGAGACCTACCACGTGATGAACCCGTACGACGACGGCCTCGGTCTCGACGAGTTCGTCGACTGGCTCATCGAAGCCGGCTACCCCGTGCATCGGATTGACGACTACGCGACGTGGCTGCAGCGGTTCGACACCGCGCTGCGCGCCTTGCCGGACAAGCAACGTCAGGCCTCGCTGCTGCCGCTGTTGCACAACTACCAGCAGCCCAGCCGGCCGATGCTCGGCGCGGGCGCACCGACCGACCACTTCCGGGAGGCCGTGCAGGAAGCCAAGATCGGCCCCGACAAGGACATCCCGCACGTGACACCCGCGGTCATCGTCCAATACATCACCAACCTGCAGCAGCTCGGCCTGCTGTAACACGCTTCCTCACAAGGGAAGATCCCCTGAGCGGCCGCGGTCCCACCAGGACCGCGGCCAATCAGTCTCTGGCCGAGCAGACACCGCGGTACCGGAAACCCCGCGTGTCGCGGACTTTGGTGTCTGCTCGGCCTTAGAGGGCGACCCCGATGGCCACCAGCAGCACCGCGATCAGCGGGAAAACGCCTTGCGTGATGGCGGCACGGGCCTTGTCCGGTGAGGTGGTGAGCAGAACCAGCGCCGCGGCCAGCATGGAGCCGGCCCCGGCCAACACCAGGGCGACACCGACAGCGTTGTGCCCCAATGCGATTCCCAGGATGCCGATGCCCGTCACGATGGCCAGGAACAGGTTGTAGAAGCCCTGGTTGAACGCCAACTCCTTGGTGATTTCCGCGGTTTCGGCGGTGGTACCGAAGGTCGCGCGGGTGCGCGGCGAGGTCCAGGTGAGCGACTCCATCACGAAGATGTACACATGCAGAACCGCGGCGAGGGCGGCGAAAACCAAACCGGCGAAGACCATGACGACTATTCAAACAGCCCGGCCTGGCCCAGACCCGTTATCGGCGGTTGCATGCCGAGGTGAGTCCAGGCCAGTGGGGTTGCCACCCGACCCCGCGGGGTGCGCGCCACCATCCCCGCGCGGACCAGGAACGGTTCGCACACCTCCTCGACAGTGGTGGCCTCCTCCCCGACTGCCACCGCCAACGTGGAAACCCCCACCGGCCCACCGCCGAAACTCCGCGTCAGCGCGGACAGGACGGCCCGGTCCAGCCGGTCCAGACCCAGTTCGTCGACGTCGTAGACCTCCAGTGCGGCCTTGGCGATGTCCCGGGTGATGTTGCCGTCGGCGCGCACCTCGGCGTAGTCGCGGACCCGGCGCAGCAGCCGGTTGGCGATGCGCGGCGTGCCCCGGGAACGCATCGCGATCTCCGCCCCGGCATCGGCGCCGAGACTGATGCCGAGGATGCCTGCCGAGCGGGCCAGCACGCGTTCCAACTCCACCGGCTCGTAGAAATCCATGTGCGCGGTGAACCCGAACCGGTCCCGCAGCGGTCCGGTCAAAGCGCCGGACCGGGTGGTCGCACCGACCAGGGTGAACGGCGCGACCTCCAGCGGAATGGACGTGGCCCCAGGACCTTTGCCCACGACGACGTCGACGCGGAAGTCCTCCATCGCCAGGTACAGCATCTCTTCGGCGGGGCGGGCGATGCGGTGGATCTCGTCGATGAACAACACATCGTGCTCGACGAGGTTGGACAGCATGGCCGCCAGGTCCCCCGCCCGTTCCAGCGCAGGACCCGACGTGAGACGCAGCGATGAGCCCAGCTCCGCGGCGATGATCATGGCCAACGACGTCTTGCCCAGGCCCGGCGGCCCGGACAGCAGGATGTGATCCGGTGTGCCGCCGCGGTTCTTGGCTCCTTCGAGCACCAGCTGCAACTGCTCCCGCACCCGCGGCTGACCGATGAACTCACCGAGCGAACGGGGTCGCAGGCTGGCGTCGATATCGCCTTCGCCTACGGTCAGCGCCGGCGTCACCTCGCGGTCGTCGGGCTCCTCGGCGTCGTCGAACCGACCCATGATTACTTCTTACCGAGCATCGACAGCGCCGATCGCAACGCGGTGGACGTGGTGGCCTCGGGATCGTTGGCCAACACCTTGTCGGTCGCGTCTTCGGCTTGCTTGGCCGGAAAACCAAGGCCGACAAGGGCTTCCACCACAGGACCGCGGACAGCGTGGCCGCCCACCCCGCCCGTGGCGCCGGCAGTCACCGCCCCTATCTTGTCGCGCAGCTCCAACACCATCCGCTCGGCGCCGCGTTTGCCGATACCCGGCACCCGCGTCAACGCGGTCACGTCGCCGTCGGCCAGAGCCTGACGCAGCGCCTGCGGGTCATATACCGCCAGCGTCGCGAGCGCGATCTTCGGACCGACGCCGGACACGCCGAGCAGCGTCAGGAAAAGGTCCCGCGCGTCCCCGTCGGCGAACCCGTAGAGCGTCATGGAGTCTTCGCGCACGATCATCGCGGTGATCAACCGGGCCTCGGTGCCCCGACGCAGGTTCGCCAAGGTGGTCGGGGTGGCCATCACCTTGTAGCCGACGCCCGCGGCTTCGATGACGGCGTGATCGAGAGCGATGTCGATGACCTCGCCGCGGACCGATGCGATCATGCCCGGGCCGCCTTGAGCCTCGCCTGATACTTGCGGCGCTGTTCGGCCGCGAGCGCTTCCGCGGCGGCCATCCGCGCCAGCATCGGCGCTCGCCAGCAATGACAGATCGCAAGCGCGAGCGCGTCAGCCGCATCGGCGGGAGTCGGTTTGGCTTGCAGTGCAAGGATTCTGGTGACCATCTCGGTGACCTGAGACTTGTCGGCCCGGCCGTTTCCGGTGACCGCGGCCTTCACCTCGGACGGTGTGTGAAAGTGCACGTCGATGTCCCGGCGCGCGGCCGCCAGCGCGATCACGCCGCCGGCCTGGGCGGTGCCCATCACCGTAGACACATTCTGCTGCGCGAAGACCCGCTCGATGGCGATCACATCGGGCCGGTGGGTGTCCATCCAGTACTCGACGGTGTCACTGATGGTGAGCAGCCGCTTCTGCAGCGGCGCGTCGGCCGGGGTGCGGACGACGTCCACATCCAAGGCGATGACCTGCCGGCCCTTCCCGTTCTCGATCACGGACAGCCCGCAACGCGTCAACCCGGGATCGACTCCCATCACCCGCACGCGAACCCTTTCGTCAGAACATCTGTTCGAGAGCCTAGCGTGGGCCACCGACCGGGTGCGGCAGGGACACGCTCAGAACCGGCGGGCTCATCCGGCCCGGGCGCGGCGTTGCATGCTGGTAGCGACCCGACCAAGGCTGGAGGAGACATCATGCACGTCGTGATCGCCGGTGGACACGGCAAGATCGCCCTGATCCTGGAACGACTGCTGACCGAGCGCGGGGATTCGGCGACCGGGCTGATTCGCAACCCGGCCCAAAGCGCCGACCTAGAGGCCGCAGGCGCCCGGGCTGTCGTGCTGGACCTGGAGCAGGCCTCGGTCGACGAGGTCACCGAGCAGGTACGAGGCGCCGACGCGGTGGTGTTCGCGGCAGGAGCCGGGCCGGGCAGCGGCGCGGCCCGCAAGGAGACCGTCGACCGCGATGCCGCGATCCTGCTGGCCGACGCTGCCGAGGCCGCGGGCGTCGCGCGGTACGTGATGATCTCAGCGCTGTCCGCCGATGACCGGACCCTCGACGACGGCTACGACGAGGTGTTCCGCGCCTATATGCGGGCCAAGGCGGACGCCGACGCGAACGTGCGGGCCCGCTCGCGGCTGCAGACCACGATCGTTCGGCCCGGCGGGCTCACCGACGAGGCAGGCAGCGGCGTCGTGCGGATCGCCGAATTCACCGGGCGCGGCACCATCCCACGTGCCGATGTGGCCGCGGTGTTGCGGGCTGTTCTCGACGCACCGCGGACGGCTGGTGAGACGTTCGAGGTGATCTCCGGCGAGACACCGATCGCCGCGGCGGTCGCCGCGATCGGTTAGGGCGGCGCCAGCGGGACGTCGAGTGGCCAGTTATGACCGGAATTTCCCACAATCCGCGCCATAACTGGCCACTCGCGACGAGCTTCTGAGGTTCTACGCAGCCGACGCGGCGGCCGGGCCGGCCTCCCCGGCCGCGATGGCCGCCTTGAGCTGCTCGATCCGGTCGCTGGTGGCGCTCCAGCCGCGCACGGCTTCCTCGACGACGATCTTGTGCCGGCGGCGCACCACGATGATCCACGGGGTGCCGAACAGTGACCGGGCCAGCACCCACAGCGGCAGCAGAAGCAACAGCAGCAGGAACTCGGCGGCGACCAGCAGCGCCAACAACACCACGGGAATCAACAGCACCAGGACGACGATGTTCAGCACGATGCTGATGACGTCGTCGCCGTCGGACAGGGACATGTCGCCGACGCCCCAGTCTTCGGGCATCTTTCGGCGTGGGCGCCATGGCAGCCACCGCCGGCGCACCGTCCACTTCACATTCTGGGGATCGCGAACCGCCCCCACTACCGGCTAATCCTCGTCGAGGGCTGCGGCAACATCGTCGGGGATGTCGATGTTGGTGTACACCTCTTGGACGTCGTCGCTATCTTCAAGCGCATCAACCAGCTTGAGCACCTTGCGTGCGCCGTCGAGATCGACCGGAACGGTGACCGAGGGCTGGAAGCTGGCCTCGGCCGAGTCGTAGTCGATACCGGCGTCCTGCAGCGCCGTGCGGACCGCGACCAGGTCGGAGGGTTCGGAGACGATCTCGAATGCGTCGCCGAGGTCGTTGACCTCCTCGGCGCCGGCTTCGAGCACAGCCAGCAGCACGTCGTCCTCGGTCAGGCCGTTCTTCTCCAGCGTCACCACACCCTTGCGGGAGAACAGGTAGGACACCGAACCGGGATCGGCCATGTTGCCGCCGTTGCGCGTCATCGCGACCCGCACCTCACCGGCGGCCCGGTTGCGGTTGTCGCTCAGGCACTCGATGAGCACTGCGACACCGTTGGGACCGTAACCCTCGTACATGATGGTCTGCCAGTCGGCGCCACCGGCTTCTTCACCGGCCCCACGCTTGCGGGCCCGCTCGATGTTGTCGTTGGGCACCGAGGTCTTCTTGGCCTTCTGGATGGCGTCGTACAGCGTGGGGTTACCGCCCGGGTCACCGCCGCCGGTGCGCGCAGCCACCTCGATGTTCTTGATCAACTTGGCGAATTCTTTACCACGGCGCGCGTCTTTGACGGCCTTCTGGTGCTTTGTGGTGGCCCACTTGGAATGGCCGCTCATGCAGGTACGCCCTCTTTCTGGTGAAACTCCGGCTGCCCATTCTACGTGGGCGGACGCCCGGGTCCGAGCGGACGGGCCGTTGTGCGTCGACGACGCACCCGACGCGAGCATGGCACCGTTGATCGCCACAGTGCCGCGCCGCTACTGCTTCTTCAGCGGGGCGCTCAGGTCGAAGACCGTGTCCGAACCCACCTTGGTCGAGGTGAAGTTCGCCTTGACCCAGTCGGTGATGTCGGTGTGCGAATTGTTGCCGAAGAAGCCTCCGCCGTGGTCCTTGGACTCCGGGAGGATGTAGTAGGTGATCTGCCGACCGGCGACATAGGCCTGGAACTGTTCCAGCGTCGGCACCGGATCGCTACCGGTGAAGCCACCGATCGCCATCACCGCCGTGTTGGTGGACAACTCGAGGTTCGCCGCCGCCGACGAACGGTTGATGGCCGCCGACCACTTGGTCGTGGTGCCCCGCAGCATCGAATCCACGCCGGGGTTGTCGGTGAACCAGCCGTGCCCGTGGCTGTCATCGGGATCAGCCGGTCCGACACTCGGGCCACCGCCGGTGTGCGGCTGACCCAGAGTTGCCACCGTGTACGCCGTCGTCCCGGCGAACCCGCCGATCAGTGCAGCGGCCAGTGCGGCGACCGCGACGCCGCGGCGAGCCGCACGCAACCCCCACAGCAGAGCCACCGTGGCCAGCACGGCCACCGCGAGGATCGCCCACCGCAGCGGCGGCAGCCAGGACGCGTTGCGGCCCAGGATCCAGAAGCTCCACACTCCGGTTCCCAGAAGCATTGCCGCCAAACCGATCTGCCCCAACCAGTCGGCGCGGCGGCGCCACATCTCATGGATGCCGATGGCGAACATGGCGGCGACGGCGGGGGCCAGCGACAGGCAGTAGTACGGATGCACATTGGTCTTCATGAAGCTCAGCACCAGCCCGTCGATCACCAGCCAGGTGCCGAACAGGATGGCTCCGGCTCGCACGATGTCGGTGCGCGGCGCCCGCCCACGGGAGACCAGCACCAGTACCACCGCCAGCAGCGCCGCGGGGATCAGCCAGCCGATCTCGAAACCGAACTCGCCGGTGAACAGCCGGGGCAGGCCCTGGACCTGGTTGCCCCAGCCACCGAAACCGCCGTGATGCTGGGCGGCTGCGGCGCCCGGGCCACTCGCCGGATCGGGCGTCGGGTGAGCGCCTGGCTTCATGCCGTAGTGGTTGTGGCCGAGCACGCGGCCGAACCCGTTGTAGCCCAGCACCAGGTTCATGAAGTTGTTGTCGGTCGAACCGGCGAGGTACGGCCGCGAGGACGCCGGCCAGAGCAGGGTGAGCAGCACGAACCAGCCCGACGACACGAGGAAGGCGACCAGCGAGCCCAGCAGGTGCAGCAGCCGTCGACGCATCGTGACGGGTGCGGCGACCAGGTAGACCAGCCCGATCGCCGGCATGACCATCAGACCCTCGAGCATCTTGGCCAGGAACGCGAATCCGAGCGCGACGCCGGCAAGCGCCATCCAGCGTGCGCCGGAGCCTCCGGCGCACTGCTGCAGCGCGCGCACCGAGCAATACGCAGCCGCCGTCATCAACAGCACCATCACCGCGTCGGGGTTGTTGAACCGGAACATCAGTGCCGTCACCGGCATGACTGCCAGCGCGGCACCGGCCAGTAGCGCGGCGCGAGGTCCGCTGATCCGGCGCACGGCGGCGTACAGCAGCCACACCGCGCCGACGGCCATCAGCGCCTCGGGGATGAGCATGCTTGCGCTGCTGAAGCCGAACAGCTGGCCTGACAGCGCCATCACCCACTGCGATACCGGGGGCTTGTCCACGGTGATGAAGTTGTTGGCGTCCAGCGACCCGAACAACAGGGCTTCCCAGTTCTTGGCGCCGGCCTGCGCGGCGGCGGCGTAGAACTCATTGCCCATCCCGTTGACGGTGATGTTCCACAGGTAGGCCACCGCGGTGCCCACCAGCAGAATCGGTAACGCCAGCCGCTCGGCCGACGCGAGATCCCGGCGAACCCGGCGCGGTTGCGAACCGGGCTCGACGGCAGCGGGATCTTCTTCGAGAGTCGTTGTCACACGACCATTAAGACCTGCCCCGATTTGCCGAACCTATGTATCCGCCGGGGACTTCCTGTGTCCCGCCATAGGCCCAGGTCAGCGGATGGTAAGGACGGTCACAACGAGTCGACGAACAGCTTGTGGATGCGCAGGTCGCCGGTCATCTCCGGGTGAAACGACGTCGCGAGCATCGGCCCCTGACGCACGGCCACGATGTGGTCGGCAGCCCGGGCCAGCACCTGCACGTCGGGTCCGACGCGCTCTACCCACGGCGCCCGGATGAACACCGCGTGCACCTGACTGTCCAGACCTTCGAAGTCGATGTCGCCTTCGAAGGAGTCCACCTGGCGGCCGAACGCGTTGCGGCGCACGGTCATGTCGATTCCCTTGAGCGGCAGCGCCGCGCGCCCCTCGACTCCGGCGTCGGCGATCTCGGTGGCCAGCAGGATCATCCCCGCACAGGACCCGTAGCAGGGCAAACCCTCGGCGATGCGCGCCCGTAGCGGTTCCAGCAGATCGAACTCGCGCAGCAGATGGCTCATCGCGGTCGATTCCCCGCCGGGAATCACCAGCGCGTCGACCGCGTCGAGTTCGGCGAGCCTGCGCACTGTGCTCGCGTCGGCCCCTGCGGCGCGCAGCGCAGCCAGATGTTCCCTGGTGTCGCCCTGAAGGGCGAGCACTCCTACGTGCTTGGTCATTTTCCTTCCGAAGGCGTGAAATCCCGCTGGTAGCGGGTCAGCCCCTCCTGCATCACGGCCGCCACCATCGCGCCGTCCCGGTTGAATATCTTGCCCTGCGTCAGCGACCGGCCCCCGCACGCCGACGGCGACGACTGGTCGTAGAGCAGCCACTCGTCGGCCCGGAAGGGCCGCATGAACCACATGGCGTGGTCCAGGGACGCCACCATCAGGTGTTTGCGCACGTCGAGATGGTGTACCTGTGCCGAACCCAGCAATGTCAGATCGCTCATGTAGGCCAGCGCGCAGATGTGCAGCACGTGATCGTCGGGCAGCGGGTCCCGATGGCGGAACCACACCTGCTGCTGGGAAGCCTTGCCGGGCAGCGTGCTCACCTGGTCGCGCGGCACGATCCGCACGTCCCACTCGGCGAACTGGGCGAACCCGGCATCGTCGAACGCTCCCCCGGACCGGAAGCCGGGTAGGTCGTCGGGCCCCGGCGCGTCGGGCATCGCGTCCTGGTGTTCGATCCCGGTCTGGTCGGTCTGGAACGAGGCCGACATCGTGAAGATCGTCTCGCCGTGCTGGATCGCGCTGACGCGGCGGGTGCAGAACGAGCCACCGTCGCGGATGCGCTCGACGGTGTACACCGACGGCGAGCGGGCGTCACCCGGCCGCAGAAAGTAGCCGTGCAGCGAGTGCACATGGAAGCGCGGATCGACGGTCCGCACCGCGGACACCAGCGACTGACCGGCTACATGACCACCGAACGTGCGCTGCAGAAAGCCCGATTCCGGGCTGAACACGCCACCGCGGTAGATGTTGACCTCGAGTTGCTCGAGGTCAAGGATCTCCTCAATTGCCACCTGTTGTGTTTACCAGCCGCGTTCGGCGAGCCTGTGCGGCTGGGGGATGTCGTCGACGTTGATGCCGACCATGGCCTCACCCAGCCCGCGCGACACCTTGGCCAGCACGTCGGGGTCGTCGTGGAACGTGGTGGCCTTGACGATCGCCGCGGCCCGCTGCGCGGGGTTGCCCGACTTGAAGATGCCGGATCCGACGAACACACCCTCGGCGCCAAGTTGCATCATCATCGCCGCATCCGCAGGCGTGGCGATACCACCGGCGGTGAACAGCGTGACCGGCAACTTGCCCGCCTTGGCCACCTCCACCACCAACTCATATGGGGCCTGCAACTCCTTGGCCGCCACGAACAACTCGTCCTCGCTCATCGAGGTGAGCCGCCGGATCTCACCACCGATCTTGCGCATATGCGTCGTGGCATTGGAGACGTCCCCGGTGCCGGCCTCCCCCTTGGACCGGATCATCGCCGCGCCCTCGGTGATCCGCCGCAGCGCCTCACCCAGATTGGTCGCCCCGCACACGAACGGCACGGTGAACCGCCACTTGTCGATGTGGTTGGTGTAATCGGCCGGGGTGAGCACCTCGGACTCGTCGATGTAATCCACACCCAGGGCCTGCAGGATCTGCGCCTCGACGAAATGCCCGATCCGCGCCTTGGCCATCACCGGGATGGTGACCGCGGAGATGATGCCCTCGATCATGTCGGGATCCGACATCCGCGACACCCCGCCCTGTGCCCGGATATCGGCAGGCACCCGCTCCAAAGCCATCACCGCCACCGCACCGGCGGCCTCGGCGATCTTCGCCTGCTCGGGCGTGACGACGTCCATGATGACGCCGCCCTTGAGCATCTCAGCCATTCCGCGCTTCACGCGCGCGGTACCGGTCTGATTCGTTGCACCGTTCTGCACCGCGGTTTCCACTGCTATCTCCTCCAAATTTCTACTGATTCAGTCTAATCGAGCTGCCAAATCCATGGAATCCGCATCAACGGATGGCTTGCAGCTCGCGGTGCGCAGGTCCCCGCGTGCCCGTCTGCCCTTCAGACGACTGTTCGGCCAGGTCAACCGCCTGCCCCAACAGCTCACCCAACTGCAACGGATACACGGTCTCCCCGCCGGCGACCAACTCGGCGATCATTGTTGCATCGCACCAGCGGTGGCCGTGGATGTAATGACGTTCCAGGGTGGTGCGGCCCGATGCCGAAGGTTCGAACCGCGCCGTGCGGTGGATGAAGAAGTACTCCTCGCTGCGGATCACCGATGCATTGAAGTCGATCACCGCGTCGCGGCGCCAGACCGGTCCGATCAAGTCTGCGGGGTCCACACGTAGGCCGGTCTCCTCGGCGAGTTCCCTCGCGGCGGCGGCAAGCAGATCCTCCCCCTGCTGCACCGCGCCCCCGACGGTGAACCACCAGCGTGGCGCCGGCTTGTCCGGTGCGTCGATCGCCGGGTCGCTGCCCCGCAGCAGCAGCACCGCGCCGGATTCGTCGAGCAGCACCACCCGCGCCGACGTGCGACGACTGACCGGGCCTGCGGTGCTGCTCGACGCGTCGGCGCGCTCGGCGATCTCGAAATAGCTGGGCAGCGCCGCGGTGCCGCCCAGCCGCAGGGTGCGTACGGCGGGTCGTTCGCGCAGCGCGAGGGTGTCGCGGACGGCGTCGTTGTGGAAGCGGCGTGCCAGCAGCACCCGCGCTTCGGCGTCGGCCAACTCGGCGACCAGTGCCACCGGCAATGACGCCGGGTCGACGGCTGCGAGCGCGGCCGACAGATCGTTCTCGGCGGTTTCGCGGGCTGAGCGCGGTGCTCGCTCGGCGGCGTCGGCGAGTGCGGCCAGCCGTCTGCCCGGTGGGCTGCCCGCATACGCGTCGACGGCGACGGCACGCGCCACCACGGCGCGGCGCGCCAGAGCGCTGTCGAGGGCCTGCCAGGACAGGTCGTAGCGCACATGCAGCCGGTCGAGTCGGTTGGCCGTCTGGAATGCCCACATCCCCACCAGCAACAGCACCACGACCAGCAGGATCAGCAGGCCGACGACGATCTCCGCGGTCATGACGCCGAACCTCCAGCTGCGGCACTTCTGGCCGGGGTGCCTGCGACGCGCACCTTCGTCCCGGCTCCGGCGACGGTCTCGTACACCCGCATGATCTCGCCGGCCACCACCGACCAGTCGAAACGGCCGACGTACTCGGTGGCCGCCGCGATGTAGCGGGCCCGCGCCGAGTCGTCGGCCAGCATCTCGATCAGGCCGCCGGCAAGAGCGTCCGCGTCGTCCACCGGCACCAACCGGCCGACGCGACCGTCGTCGAGGACGCGCCGGAAGGCGTCCAGATCGCTGGCCACCACCGCCGTGCCCGCGGCCATCGCCTCGACCAGCACGATGCCGAAGCTCTCGCCACCGAGATTGGGGGCGCAGTACACATCGGCACTGGCCATCGCCGATGCTTTGGTGGCGTCGTCGACCTGACCGAGGAACCGCAGGTGCGACGCCAGGTCGCCTGCCTGTTCCCGCAAGGCGTCCTCGTCGCCACGCCCGACGATGAGGATCTCGACGTCGGGGAACCGTTCGACCAGTTTCGGCAGGGCGCCCAGCAGCACGGCCATCCCCTTGCGGGGTTCGTCGAACCGGCCGAGGAACAACACCGTGCGGCCCGGGCGCGGATAGCCGTCGAGTACCGGAGCATCGGCGAACGACGCGACATCGACCCCGTTGGGGATCTCCACCGCGTCGGATCCCAGCGCCTCCATCTGCCAGCGCCGGGCCAGGTCGGACACTGCGATGCGGCCGACGATCTTCTCGTGCAGCGGGCGCAGGATGCCCTGGAACACCGACAGGGTCAGCGACTTCGTCGTCGAGGTGTGAAACGTCGCGACGATCGGTCCCTCGGCGATGTTCAGGGCGAGCATCGACAGGCTCGGCGCGTTGGGCTCGTGCAGGTGCAGCACGTCGAAGTCACCGCGGGCCAGCCACTTCTTGACCATGCGATGAGTGGCGGGCCCGAACCGCAATCGGGCCACGGAGCCGTTGTACGGGATCGGCACGGCCTTGCCGCCCGACACCACGTAGTCGGGCAGCTTGACGTGGGGCGACGACGGAGCCAGGACGCTGACCTCGTTGCCGGCCTCGCGCATCACCTCGGCGAGTTGCAGCACATGGGATTGCACGCCGCCGGGCACGTCGAACGAGTAGGGGCAGACCATCCCGATTCGCATGGCTTTAGTTCCGTCGCTTCTTCGCGCAAGCGCTCATCAGGTGCCCAACCGGGCGCGGCGCTCATCGGAGAGGTCCGCGAGCCACTGCGGCTGCAACATGTGCCAGTCGGCCGGGTGCGCGGCGATGTTCTTCGCGAACTGATCGGCCAGCGCCTGGGTGATGATCCCGACATCGCCCGACGACGTGTCGAGCGGATCGAAGATTTCGACGACGCAGTCGTCGCCGTCGTAGTGGACGTGTGTCGGGTACAGCGGCGCACCCGTCTCGATGGCGAGCTTCGCCGATCCGGCGGGCATCCGGGTGGGTTCGCCGAAGAAGTCGACCTCGACACCGCTGCGGGTCAGATCCCGCTCGGCCATCAGGCACACGAACCTGTTGTCGCGCAGACGCTGCGCGAGCAACTCGAACGGCGGCCGTTCCCCTCCGGACAGCGGGAACACCTCGAAGCCGAGGCTCTCGCGGTACTCGATGAACCGCCGGTACAGCGATTCGGGTTTGAGCCGTTCGGCCACGGTGGCGAAGGTGCCGTACTTGCTCACCAACCACACCCCGGCCATGTCCCAGTTGCCGCTGTGCGGAAGCGCGAGAATGCCACCGCGGCCGGCGTCGTGGGCTGCCTGCAGCTTGTCCGCGCCGAGCACCACCTCATCGAGGCGCCGGGCGACGGCGGGCAGGTCCATCGACGGCAGCCGGAATGCTTCGCGCCAGTACCGCGCATAGGACGCCAGCGATTCCCGCATGAGTTCGTCGGGCACCTCCGCCGGTGCCACCCCGATGACGCGGGCCAGGTTCTTGCGCAGTTGCCCGGGCCCGCCGCCCAGCGACGCGTACCACGCGCCGGCCTCGAACATGTTGCGGGCCAACAACTCCGGCATGGTGCGCACCAATTGCCAGCCCGCCGCGTAACCCATGTCGGTCATCTGTCCGCGCAGCGGGATCCGGCTGATGATCGTCACAGTTCGCTCTGCTCGTTCGACTCGGTGGGTTGGGACGGGTTGAGCGGTTCCATGGCACCGGGCGAGGTGCGCACCGCGTGCAGACGCTGCGCGACGGTCACGATGCTGGCCACGGCGAGCAGCCACATGGCGACGTCGACGAGCCAGGGCACGTGCAGGAACGGCACCCCGGACAGCCCGGCACCCACCAGGACGATCACCAGGCGCTCGGGTCGCTCGATGATGCCGCCGTCCCCGCGCAGGCCGCTGGCCTCGGCGCGGGCCTTGATGTAGGAGATCACCTGGGAGGTCACCAGGCAGATCAGCGTGGCGACCACCAACGCCGGGCTGCCCAGACCGAACGCCGCCCACCACACCAGGCCGGCGAACACCGCGCCGTCGGCGATCCGGTCGCAGGTGGCGTCGAGCACCGCGCCGAACCGGGTCCCGCCGCCGCGTTCGCGGGCCATGGCGCCGTCGAGCATGTCGGCGAGTACGAACACGAACACCGCGAAGGCGCCCCACCACAACTGGCCGATCGGGAAGAGCGTCAGGGCGGCCGTGACCGAGCCTGCGGTGCCCACGATGGTGACGATGTCGGGGGTCAGGCCCGCACGCAGCGCGGCCTTGGCCACCGGACGGGACAGCTTGACGTAGGCGGCCCGGCTCATCAGGAACAGGTTGCTCACCGCTCCACTCCCGCCGGGCCCGGCTGCTTGGCCCATTCCGTGGCCAGCAGCACCCGCGTCTCGCGCAGCAACTGTGGGATCACCTTGGCGCCGCCGATGATCGTGATGAAGTTGGCGTCGCCGCCCCAGCGCGGCACCACGTGCATGTGCAGATGCTCAGCCAGCGAACCGCCCGCCGACGTGCCCAGGTTGAGCCCGACGTTGAAGCCGTGCGGCCGGGACACCGCCTTGATCACGCGAATCGCCTTCTGCGTGAACGCCATCAGCTCGGCGCTCTCCTCGGCGGTGAGGTCCTCCAGCTCCGACACCCGCCGGTAGGGCACCACCATCAGGTGTCCGGGGTTGTACGGATACAGGTTCAGCACCGCGTACACCTGTTGCCCGCGGGCCACCATCAGGCCGTCCTCATCGGACAGCTCCGGGATGTCGGTGAACGGTTCCGACGACCCGGCAGACCCAACCTTGTTGTCGCCCTTGACCGCATCGGCGATGTAGCTCATCCGGTGCGGGGTCCACAGTCGCTGCAGATGGTCGGGGTCGCCGACACCGTGGTCGACGATCCTCCGCTCGTCCGGATCGGTCACGTCGGGGCTACCTGGCTCTTCGCGCCAGCGCTCATCGCGGGTACCGCGTTGACCAATTCGGCGGTGGGAACGGCATTCTCACGCCGCTCGATCCATTCGGCGATGGCGTCGAACGCCTGTTCGCGGGGCACCCCGTTGATCTGGGTGCGGTCCCCGAACCGGAAGGAAACCGCGCCTGCCTCCACATCCTTGTCCCCCGCCAAAAGCATGAAGGGCACCTTCTGGTTGGTGTGGTTGACGATCTTCTTGGCCATCCGGTCGTCGCTGGCATCCACCTCGATGCGGATACCACGCGACTTCAGCTGCGCGGCAACGTCATACAGGTAGTCCAGGTGCGCGTCGGCGACCGGGATGCCGACCACCTGCACCGGCGCCAGCCAAGCCGGGAACGCGCCCGCATAGTGCTCGGTGAGCACCCCGAAGAACCGCTCGATGGAACCGAACAGCGCCCGGTGGATCAGGACGGGCCGCTGCCTGCTGCCGTCGGCGGCGGTGTACTCCAGCTCGAACCGGTCGGGCATGTTGAAGTCCAGCTGGATCGTCGACATCTGCCAGTTGCGTCCGAGCGCGTCCTTGACCTGCACCGAGATCTTCGGCCCGTAGAACGCGGCGCCGCCCGGATCGGGCACCAGGTCCAGGCCGGAGGCCTCGGCCACCTCACGCAGGGTGTCGGTGGCCTCCTCCCAGATCTCGTCGGAGCCGACGTACTTCTCCGGGTCCTTGGTGGACAGCTCCAGGTAGAAGTCGTCGAGACCGTAGTCGCGCAACAGATCCAGCACGAACTGCAGCAGCCGGGTGAGCTCGTCGCGCATCTGCTCGCGCGTGGTGTAGATGTGCGCGTCGTCCTGGGTCATGCCGCGAACCCGGGTCAGGCCGTGGACGACGCCGGACTTCTCGTAGCGGTAGACGCTGCCGAACTCGAAGAGCCGCAACGGAAGTTCACGATAGGAACGGCCCCGCGACCGGAAGATCAGATGGTGCATGGGGCAGTTCATGGGCTTGAGGTAGTAGTCCTGCCCCGGCTTGCGGACCGAACCGTCCTCGTTGAACTCCGCGTCGATGTGCATCGGCGGGAACATGCCGTCGGCGTACCACTCGAGGTGCCCCGAGGTGATGTAGAGGTGCTCCTTGGTGATGTGCGGGGTGTTGACGAACTCGTAGCCCGCCTCCAGGTGCTTTTGGCGCGAGTAGTCCTCGAGCTCGCGACGCACCACGCCGCCCTTCGGGTGGAAAACCGGAAGGCCCGAACCCAACTCGTCGGGGAAGCTGAACAGGTCGAGTTCCACCCCGAGCTTGCGGTGATCGCGGCGTTGCGCCTCCTCGATGAGCTCGAGGTGCTTGTCGAGGGCCTCCTGCGATTCCCAGGCCGTGCCATAGATGCGCTGCAGGCTCGCGTTGTTCTGGTTGCCCCGCCAGTAGGCCGCGGAGCTGCGGGTCAGCTTGAACGCCGGAATGTGCTTGGTGGTCGGGATGTGCGGGCCGCGGCACAAGTCCCCCCAGACCCGTTCCTTGGTGCGCGGATTGAGGTTGTCGTAGGCGGTGAGTTCGTCGCCGCCGACCTCCATCACCTCGGGATCGTCGGCCCCGGATTTGTCGTCGACCAGCTCCAGCTTGTAGGGCTCGCCTGCGAGTTCCCGACGGGCTTCGTCCTTGGACTCGTAGACCCGCCGGTCGAACAGCTGACCGTCCTTGACGATCTTCTGCATCCGCTTCTCGAGCTTCTCCAGGTCCTCGGGCGTGAACGGCTGCGGGACGTCGAAGTCGTAGTAGAAGCCGTCGACGATGGGCGGCCCGATCCCCAGCTTGGCCTCGGGGAACAGATCCTGCACGGCCTGCGCCAGCACGTGGGCGCAGGAGTGCCTGATGACGCTGCGGCCGTCCTCGGTGTCGGCGGCCACCGGGGTCACCTCGACGTCGGCGTCGGGCACCCAGGACAGGTCGCGCAGCCGGCCGTCGGCGTCGCGGACCACCACGACGGCGTCGACGGCGCCGCGCTGCGGCAGTCCCGCCTCGCGGACCGCCGCCCCGGCGGTGGTCCCTGCAGCGACCCGGATCGGGGCTGCGGGGGCGGAGCTGGCGGCGGCGCTCATCGGGGACTCTCCTATGGTTGCGGGACGCAATACGATCGCGACCATGCTATCGGTGGGGCGACCCGCGCCCCGAGCCCGATGGGGTCAAGGCTGCCCAGGTTTGAGGCGCACAAACAGCGCCTCGGCCTCCGCGAGCACGTCGTCGCCGTCGCTCAGGCGCCCGACGACGAAGATCTTGCGGCCCTCGATGCGGTCGATACCCGCCTCGACCTGCAGTTCTTTCTCGATCGGCACGATCTTTCGGTAGTCGACGTGCAGGTAGGCCGTGCGCTGGTAGGGGTTGCGGGTCAGTTTCGCCGCGGTGAAACCCAGCAGCGAATCGAACAGCAGCGCCAACTGCCCGCCGTGCACCGCGCCGTTGCGGCCGAGGTGGAACCGCCGGAAGTACGCGCTGCCCGCGATCCGCTGGTCGGCGGTGACGTGCAGCTGCGTCGGCACCGTCGAGATGCTCCCGCGGTTGGGTAGGTCCATGCGCCGGCCCGACGGTGAGTTCCATTCGTCGGCGTCGTAGGGCGCCAGCAGGGCCGACACCTTCTCGATCAGGTCGGCGGCCTCGGCGATCACCGCGTCGGGCGCGTCGGCGGCCTTGGCGTGGTCCTGCAGCGTGCGCACCGCCTCGACGAAGCGGCCGTAGTCCGGTCCACCGCGGGTCGTGGGATCCGGCGGGTTGAACCCTCCACCGGGATGCGCGCTGTCAGTGGACACCCCGCCACCGTATTGCCTGCGGACCGCCGATCCGGAGGTGACATGGTGGTGCGCGTGAATCTGAGCGACTCACCGGCCGGCCCAGCAGCTGCCCCACCCACGGTGCGCGTGCGCGTCGTCACCGTCTCGATGCTGGTCGCGGGCCTGCTGAGCGGCTGCACCGACGTGGTATCCGGCGCTGCCAATCGCGCGCAGTCCCACCCCGTCGTGTTCGCCCGGACCCTGCTGCTGGCCGAGGGCACCCGGACACCGGCCGGGCCCGCATCGCAGATTCCGGTGGGGACGAGCTACTTCACCGCGGCCCAGCCCCAGGAATGTACGGCGGCAACCCTGTTCCTCGGTTCGCCTCTGGTCCCGCCCGGCGCGGCCGATCACGCCGAGACCGGGTACCGCACGTCCGGCGGGGTCATGATGGCCGAGACCGTGAGCACCTACGAGGAGGATCTCGACATTCCCGCGGTGGTGCGCGACGGGTCGAGCGCGGTGTCGAGGTGCACCACCAACGCCGTGGGCATCTCGCCGACCGGACCGTCGCGGGCGATGCGGCTCGACGCGGTGACCACACCCGCCGACGGCGTCCTGACGTGGGCGATGACTCGGCCGGGGTGGAACTGTGACTACGGTCTGGCGGTGACTGCCCGTGCGGCACTGATGCTTTCGGTCTGCGACTACCAGCCGGGGTTTCAGATGGGCGAATGGGCCAAGCAGCGCCGCGACCAGTTGACGAAGCAGAACGTCTGATCCACCTGGCGGCAGTTCACTTGCCGGATGCCCATTACAGGTTTGCCGTGCACGTGCAGCTGTCAGACTCCCGCCATGACCGACGTCGCTCAGAACGCGCCCACCGACGAACGCAGCCGCACCGGCCTGTCTGCCGACGCCCTGCGTCGCGGCATCGTCGACCACCTGCGGTACTCGATCGGCCGTCCGGCCGCCGCGCTGCGCCCGGCACACTACTACCGCGCGCTTGCGCTGGCCGTGCGGGACCGCATGCAGGACAACCGGGTCGCGTCGACCCAGACATCGCTCGACCTGGGCCGCAAGGTCACGTGCTATCTGTCGGCCGAGTTCCTGATGGGCCCGCAGCTGGGCGCCAATCTGCTGAACCTGCAGATCGAATCCGCCGCGCGTGCCGCACTGGCCGAGCTGGGTCAGGATCTCGACGAGGTGCTGGCCTGCGAGGAGGAACCCGGTCTGGGCAACGGCGGCCTCGGCCGGCTCGCCGCGTGCTATCTCGACTCGCTGGCGACGCTGGAGCGCCCGGCGATCGGTTACGGCATTCGCTACGAGTTCGGCATCTTCGACCAGGAGATCCACGACGGCTGGCAGGTCGAGAAGACCGACAACTGGCTCGACAACGGAAACCCTTGGGAGATCGCCAAACCCGATGTGAGCTATGAGGTGAACTGGGGCGGTTTCGCCGAGCACTACACCGACGAGGCCGGCCACGACCGGGCGCGGTGGGTACCCGGACGGGTGATCAAGGGCGTCGCCTACGACACCCCCATCCAGGGTTACGGCGTGAAGACGTGCAACGCGCTGACGCTGTGGAGCGCCCGGGCCGTCAAGTCGTTTGCCCTGGAGGCGTTCAACACCGGGGACTACTACAAGGCCGTCGAGGACGAGGTCACCTCCGAGACCGTGACCAAGGTGCTCTACCCCAACGATGAACCCGAGGTCGGCAAGCGTCTGCGCCTGCTGCAGCAGTACTTCTTCGTGTCCTGCTCACTGCAGCACGTGCTGCACATCCTCGACGACCTGGCCGACGCCTCGGTACACGAGCTTCCCGAGCGGTTCGCGTTGCAGCTCAACGACACTCACCCGTCGATCGGGGTGGCCGAGCTGATGCGGCTGCTGGTCGACGAGCGGCAACTGAGCTGGGACGAGGCATGGGACATCACCGTCGCATCGTTCGGCTACACCAACCACACCCTGCTGCCGGAGGCGCTGGAGACCTGGCCGCTGGCCATGTTCGGCGAATCGCTGCCGCGGCACCTGGAGATCATCTACGAGATCAACCGCCGCTTCCTCGACGAGGTGGCCGCCGCGTTCCCAGGTGACACCGACCGCCTGCGCCGGATGTCGCTGATCGGTGAGGACAACGGCAAGAGCGTGCGGATGGCGCATCTGGCCACCGTCGGCAGCCACGCCGTCAACGGTGTCGCGGCATTGCATTCGGAACTGCTGAAATCCAGTGTCCTCAAAGACTTCTACGAGCTGTGGCCCGAGCGGTTCTCCAACAAGACCAACGGTGTCACCCCCCGCCGCTTCCTGGCGTTGGCCAACCCGGGCCTGCGCAGCCTGCTCGACGACACCATCGGCGACGGCTGGCTGAGCGATCTGACCAAACTGCGCGGACTGGAGGTCTACGTCGACGATCCGGCGTTCCGCACCCAGTGGCGAGCGGTCAAGCGCGACAACAAGGCTCGGCTGGCCGCCTACGTCGCTTCCACCGCGGGCGTCGATCTGGACCCCGATTGGCTGTTCGACATCCAGGTCAAGCGCATTCACGAGTACAAGCGTCAGCACCTCAACGTGTTGAACATCGTCACGCAGTACCACCGCCTCAAGCAGAATCCCGGCCTGGACATCGTGCCCCGCGCTTTCGTGTTCGGCGGCAAGGCCGCGCCGGGCTACTTCCTGGCCAAGCGGATCATCAAGCTCATCAACGCCGTGGGAGAGACGGTGAACAACGATCCGGATGTCAACCGGTTTCTCAAGGTCGCCTTCGTGCCGAACTTCAATGTGCAGAACGCAGAGTTCATCTATCCGGCTGCCGATGTCTCCGAACAGATCTCGACCGCAGGCAAGGAAGCCTCGGGCACCGGCAACATGAAGTTCATGATCAACGGTGCGCTCACCATCGGCACCCTCGACGGCGCCAACGTCGAGATGCGCGACGAGGTCGGTGCCGAGAACTTCTTCCTGTTCGGCCTTACCGTCGACGAGGTCGAGCGGATCAAACGTGACGGCTACCGGCCGTCGGACTACGTGGCGGGCAATCCCGAACTCGCGGCGGCACTCGATCTGATCGCCGACGGCACCTTCTCCCACGGTGACACCGACGTGTTCCGCCCACTGGTCGAGAACCTGCGCCATGACGACCCGTTCCTGGTGCTGGCCGACTATGCCTCCTATGTCGAGTGCCAGGAGCGGGTCAGTACCGCGTGGCGCGACACGGAGACGTGGACCCGCATGTCGATCATGAACACCGCACGCAGCGGCAAGTTCTCATCGGACCGGGCGATCACCGAGTACTGCGACGACATCTGGGGGGTCATCCCGGTCACCGTGGCGGATTAGCCGCCGCGGTTTGGCACCCCGCCGACCGGGGTAGCCCGGGGTTGGCCGGTCGAGCGCCGAAGGACCGGCGAGCTTTTCGATGGGAGGCACGACATGACCGCACTGCCTCCGGACCCCGATCCGGAACGGACCCCGGGCCTGGAACCCGGTGGAGGGGTATCTCCAGGCTCCACTCCCCCTGACGCGGCGCAAACATCCGGAGTGTCGGAGCCGCAGCCCCGCGCGCGACACCGGTTCTCGCCCAGCGCGACCGCCGGGCTCATCGCCATCGGTGTTTTCGTGTTGGTGTTCGTGGTGGCCGGCGTGTTGATCGTGGCGATCGTCTGGTAGCTCTCACCGCCTGCGCTCCGCTTCTGCCCACTGCTGCGGTCATGCCGACGGGCCTACCCGGTGCCGAAGGCGAAAACCGTTGCCGAATCGTAGGTTTGCCCTGGATTGAGGATCGTGGAGGGAAACCCCGGTTGGTTGGGCGAGTCCGGGAAGTGCTGGGTCTCCATCGTGAAGCCCGCGCCTTGCCGGTAGATGTGGCCGCTGGTGCCCGTGAACGCGCCGACCAGGAAGTTCGAGGTGTAGAACTGCACGCCCGGCTCGGTGGTGGAGACGGTCAGCGTGCGTCCGGTCGCCGGATCCTCGGCCTTGGCGGCCTGCACCAAGCCGGTGTCGTTGCCGCGGTTGATCACCCAGTTGTGGTCATAGCCGTGGGCCAGCAGCAACTGGGGGTCGTTGGCGGTGATGTGTGCGCCGATCAGCGTCGGTGAGGTGAAATCGAACGGTGTTCCTTTCACCGGGGCGATCTGGCCGGTCGGGATCTGTGTGGTGTCCGTCGGGGTGTAGCTGTCGGCGCTGATGGTGAGCTTGTGGTCATAGATGTTGAGCGCGTCCTCCCCCGCCAGGTTGAAGTAGCTGTGATTGGTCAGATTGACCACGGTCGGGGCGTCGGTGGTGGCGTGATAGTCGATGCGCAGTTGATTGTTCTGGTCGACGGTGTAGATGACGGTGGTCGTCAGCGCTCCCGGATAACCCATTTCACCTGCCGGACTGAGGTATTGGAGTTTGAGGGCGACGCTGCCGTTGGCGTTCTGCGGCGTGGCCTGCCATACCTTCGAGTCGAATCCTGCGGTGCCGCCGTGCAGGCTGTTGCCGTTGTTGTTGATCGGGACCTGATGCGGCGCGCCGTCGAGCGAGAAGGTTCCCTTGGCGATCCGGTTACCGTAGCGGCCGATGATGGCACCGAAGTAGGTCTTGGCGTCGCCGGTGTTGTTGAGATATCCCTCCAGATTCGGGAAACCGAGCACCACGTTGTTGGCCTGCCCGTTGCGGTCGGGTACCTCGATCGACTGAATGATGCCGCCGTAGTTGAGGATTCGCACCTGCATGCCGTGCCCGCTGTTGAGCGTGTAACGGGTCACCGGAGTGCCGCCCACTTGGCCGAACGACTCGTCGGTGATCGACGGCGCCTGGGCCGGCGCAGGCCCTGTGCTGCTGTCGCCGCCGCTGTGGGTCGTGGTGCTGCATGCCGTCAAGCCCGCCACACCGGCGATCGCCATCAGTCGAAGTAAACCTCGTCCACGCATGATCCTCCCTGGTCTCAGCGAATTCACCTGTGTACAAGCATTGTCCGCGTGTCATGGGCCCGCGGCACGGCTTTTGGGCGGATCGCCGGTGGCCGCCCGGCCCCGCGTCGCGGCTACCGCGCAGGTCACCCCCGGTTTCTCGGCAGTGACAGAAAGGCAGAAATCGTGCGGGCGATTCGGCCGTGTTCGCAGCCCGCAGCGCCGCTCAGCGCACTTCGACGGCGCTGGGCTCGCGAGGTGCGCCCAGCATGTCGCGGTGCGACGGCGGGACGCGGCCACCCTCATCGGTGATGCCGTAGCGGTGGGCGAGTTCGGCGCCGATCACGGTACGGCCGGACACTGCGGCCAACTCGGGATCGTGGTAGAGCGCATTGATCAAATACCCTGTGAATTCCGGGGTTTCGGCGTGCTCGGCGGTCTTGGCGAGGGCCTCGGGGTGCCCGCTGAACGCAGCACGCAGCTTCTCGGTGAGCAGGATGCCCATCCAGATTGACACCGTGGCCACGCCGGTGCCCCGGAAGTCGACGGCCATGTCGGCGGCGAGCTTGTCCAACCCGGCCTTTTGCGCTCCATAGGCCGGGCCATGCATGTAGCACACCGAACCCGGCGATGAGGTGAAGGCAATGAGCCCCTTGTCCGCGGCGAGCAACAGCGGCGCGGCGTACCAGGAGGCGATGTAGGCCGATCGCAGCCCGACATCGAGCACGTCGGCCAGCGCAATCGACTTCTCCCAGAACGGCTTCGGGCTGGTCAGCTCATCGTGGACGGCGGCCGCGTTGTTGACGAGGAGGTCCAGTCGGCCGCGCTCGTCCGCGATCCGATCGAACAGCGCGCCCACGGCCGCGTCGTCGGAATGGTCGAGTGGCACCGCGATGGCGCCGTCCGCATCCGTCACGGTCCGTCCCGTGGCATACACCTGCCAGCCCGAGGCGATCAGCGCCGCGGCGATGCCTCGGCCCGCGCCACGGCTCGCTCCGGTGACAACGGCAACGGGATTCTCCATGTCCCGAAACTACCCGGCCGGATTCGAGATCGTCCGCGAGCGTGCATCCACTGCGAAGCTGCCGCAAATTTTTCGCAGTGGCTTCACAATCGCGGAGCGCGACCGGGCAGGCCTGGCTACTTGCCGAAGCCCGCCTTACGCAACGCATCAGCCATCGAGCCTGACGGCGGATTCGGCTCCCGGCGCCGCGAGTCGTTGCCGCGGCCCCGGGACTGATTGCCGCGAGCCTGGTTGCCGCCGTCGCGGCGGTTGTTGCCACCACCACGGTTCTGGTTGCCGCCGCGGTTGTCCCCACCGCGCTCGGGTCGCTTGCCCTGATCGCGCTCCGGGGTGTCGTTGAGGCGCAGCGTCAAGCTGATCCGCTGCCGGTCGACGTCGACGTCGAGCACCTTGACCCGCACCACCTGGCCGGACTTCACCACCTCGTGCGGATCGGAGATGAAGCGGTCGGCCATGGCAGAGACGTGCACCAGGCCGTCCTGGTGCACGCCCACGTCGATGAACGCGCCGAACGCCGCGACGTTGGTCACCACACCTTCGAGCACCATGCCGGGCTTGAGGTCGCCGACCTTTTCCACCCCCGCGGCGAAGGTGGCCGTGGAGAACGCGGGACGCGGGTCGCGTCCCGGCTTCTCCAGCTCACCAAGAATGTCGGTGACCGTCGGAATACCGAACCGCTCGTCGGCGAAATCGGCGGGTTTCAGTGCCCGCAGCGAGCGTTCGTTGCCGATCAGCTCAGCCAGCGTCACTCCGGAGCGGTCCAGGATCCGGCGGACCACCGGGTAGGACTCGGGGTGCACGCCGGAGGCATCCAGCGGGTCTTCCCCGTCGCGGATCCGCAGGAACCCGGCACATTGTTCAAAAGCCTTGGGGCCCAGGCGAGGAACGTTGAGCAGCGCCTTGCGGCTGCGGAACGCTCCCGCGCTCTCGCGATGCGCCACGATGGCGGTCGCCAGCGATTCGGTGACCCCGGACACCCGCGCCAGCAACGGCACCGAGGCGGTGTTGAGGTCCACGCCCACCGCGTTCACGGCGTCCTCGACGACCGCGTCGAGGCTGCGCGCCAAGGAGCCTGGCGTGACGTCGTGCTGGTACTGCCCGACGCCGATGGACTTCGGGTCGATCTTCACCAGCTCGGCCAGCGGGTCCTGCAAGCGGCGCGCGATCGACACCGCGCCGCGCAGCGTCACGTCGAGCTCGGGCAGCTCCTGTGCGGCGTAGGCCGACGCCGAATACACCGAGGCCCCGGCCTCACTCACCATCGCCTTGGTGGGCGCGGGGGCGCCGGCGGCCCGGATATCGGCGATGAGTTCGGCTGCCAGCGCGTCGGTTTCGCGCGAAGCGGTGCCGTTGCCGACCGCGATCAGCTCGACGCCGTGCCGCGCCACGAGGGCGGCCAGCGTGGCCTTGGCCTGATCCCACTGCTTCTGCGGTTGGTGCGGGTAGATCGCGCAGGTGTCGACCACCTTGCCGGTGCCGTCCACCACGGCCACCTTCACTCCCGTGCGGAAGCCCGGATCGAGCCCGAGTGTCGTGCGGGTGCCCGCAGGAGCTGCCAGCAGCAGGTCCTTGAGGTTGCGGGCGAACACGGCCACGGCCTCGTCCTCGGCCCGCTGCCGCAGCCGCATCCGGGCGTCGACGGCTGCCGAGATCATCAGCTTGGCCCGCCACGCCAGCCTGACGGTGGTCGCCAGCCACGGTGTGGCGGGGGCGTTCGCGGACAGGTCGATGGCGAGCGACTGGGCGATCATGGCCTGGTAGATCTCGTCGTCACCGCCGTCGAAGGTCAGCGCGAGCGCCTCCTCCTTCTCGCCCCGCAGCACGGCCAACACGCGGTGCGACGGCATGTTCTCCAACGGCTCGGAAAATTCGAAGTAGTCGCGGAACTTCTGCGCTGCAGGGCTTTTCGCGGCCTCCTCGGACCACGGAGCGGTGCGCAGCGCCCCGTCGGCCCAGAATTTCTCGCGGCTGGCACCGACCAGCTCGGCGTCCTCGGAGGCCCGCTCGATGATGATGTGGCGGGCACCCTCGAGTGCGGCGGCAGCGTCGGCGACGTTTTCGTTGAGGAACTCCGCGGCCAGCTCGTCGGGGACCAGCGTCGGGTCGGCCAGTAGCCGGTCGGCCAGCGGTTCCAGGCCCGCTTCCTTGGCGATCTGGGCCTTGGTGCGCCGCTTGGGCTTGTAGGGCAGGTAGATGTCCTCAACCCGCGCCTTGGTGTCGGCTGCCAGCAACGCCGCCCGCAGTTCGTCGGTGAGCTTGCCCTGTTCCTCGATGGATGCCAGCACCGCCTCGCGACGCGCATCGAGCTCACGCAGGTAGGTGAGACGTTCCTCCAGCGTGCGGAGTTGGCCGTCGTCGAGACTTCCCGTGACTTCCTTGCGGTACCGGGCGATGAACGGAACCGTCGCGCCCTCGTCGAACAGTGCGACGGCAGCTGCCACCTGGCGCTCCCCGACGGCGAGTTCTTCGGCGATGCGTGCGGTTACCGACTTGACGGCGCTCTGAGTCACGTCGCAGGACCCTACCGAATCGCGCCGACAACCACCGGCGAGGCGGGTGCGTGTTTCCGCTCGGTTAAAAGCACTCGCAGCTCTTGACGTGAGCCACGCCACAGCGTAAACATTCACTATTAAAGCTTTAGAGATATATCAATCACCCTCCACGAAAGCATCCACATGACCGTCCTGCCAGAAGCCACGCCCGTCACCGTCCGCCGCAACCCCAAATCAGCACCTTTGATCAGTGCCGGCGATCTGCCGCCCGCCGGGCAGTTCATCGATGGCGCGTTCCGGCCGAGCACCTCTGCGGCCACCCTCGACGTGGTCGACCCCTGCCACGAGACCGTGCTGGCCCAGGTGCCCGACGGCACCGCCGCCGACGTCGAGGTGGCCGTCGCCGCAGCACGCAAAGCCCAGCCCGCGTGGGGAGGCCTCACGCCCAAGGAGCGTTCGCAGATCCTGCTGCAGATCGCCGACCGGGTCGCCGAGCACCACGACCTGCTGGTCAACCTGGAATCCGCCAACACCGGCAAGCCCTTCGAGGTGTCCCGCGACGATGTGGCCAGCACCATCGACACCTTCCGGTTCTTCGCCGGTGCGGCGCGGGCGACCACCTCGCAGGCCGCAGGCAACTACGCCGCCGACCATCTGTCGGTGATCGTCCGTGAGCCGCTCGGCGTGATCGGCGTAGTCACCCCGTGGAACTACCCGCTGCTGATGGCGGCGTGGAAGATCGCCCCGATCCTGGCCGCAGGAAACAGCCTGGTACTCAAGCCATCCGAGATCACACCGCTGACCACGTGCAAGTTCGCCGAACTGGTCGCCGACCTGCTGCCCGCCGGCGTCCTCAACGTGGTCACGGGCACCGGCCCCGTCGTCGGCGCCGCGCTGGCCGGGCATCCCGGTGTCGACATGATCGCGCTGACCGGATCGGTCAACAGCGGAAAGGCCGTGGCCCGCGCGGCCGCCGAATCGCTCAAGCGGGTGCACCTCGAGCTCGGCGGCAAGGCACCCGTCGTCATCTTCGAGGACGCCGACCTGCCCGCGGCGGCTTCCTCGATCCGCGCCGCCGGGTACTGGAACTCCGGGCAGGAATGCGGTGCCGGATGCCGCGTGCTGGTGCATGAATCGGTCGCCGACGCGTTCGTCGAGCACCTGGTCAAGGAGGTCAGCTCGTTCACGGTGGGCGAACCCGGCGCCGGCGACGACGTCGAGATCGGCCCGCTGGTGTCGCGACCCCACTTCGACCGGGTCCGCGGTTACCTCGACCGGGCCAAAGATGCGGGTATCCGTGCGGCCGTGGGCGGTTCGGCCCTCGACGGCCCCGGCTTCTTCATCGCACCGACCGTGCTGGTCGGCCTCGACAGCGACGCGGAGGCCGCGCGCGAGGAGATCTTCGGTCCCGTGGTGACCGTCGAGACCTTCTCCGACGAAGACGAGGCCGTCACCCGGGCCAACGCCACGGCCTACGGACTGTCGGCGTCGGTCTTCACCGAGAACGCGAAGCGCAGCCATGACGTCGCAGGCAAGCTCGACGCGGGCACCGTATGGGTCAACTCCCATCTGGTGCTGGCCACCGAAGCGCCGTGGGGCGGCTTCAAGGGCTCCGGATACGGGCGCGACCTGTCCATCTACGCGCTCGACGACTACTCGCGCACCAAGCACGTCATGCACAACCACGGCCGCTGATTCGGAAGGTAAAACGCCATGCCCACCCACAACTATGCCGTTCCGCCGATCAGCTACGCCACCTACCAGCCGTGGACCAACTGGGGTGGAAACCAGACGTGCACACCGGCTTTCACCGTCGCGCCACGCGATGAGCAGGAGGTGCTCGACGCCGTCCGGTTCGCGATCAAACAGAACCTGCCGGTCCGCGCGGTCGGAGCCGGCCACTCGTTCACCCCGATCGTCACCACGGGCGGCATGCTGATCAACACTGATGCCCTGACCGGGGTGACCGACGTCGACGTCGCTCGCAACCGGGTCCGGCTGCGCGGCGGAACCCGCATCAAGGACATCGGTGATCCGTTGTGGGAGCGCGGGCTGTCGCTGACCAACCAGGGCGACATCATCGAGCAGTCGATCTCCGGCGCGCTGGCCACGGCGACGCACGGCTCCGGAATCCGGCAGACCAGCTTCTCCGGTCGGTTGCGCTGGGCCCGAATTGTCAACGGCCACGGGGAGATCGTCGAGGTCGGCGAAGACGACCTGAACAAGCTGCTGGCCGCCCAGGTCGCGCTGGGCACGCTCGGCATCATGACCGAGGTCGAGTTGGAGGCCTCGCCGCGCTACCACCTCGCCGAGGAAGTCAGTTACCCCCACTGGGACGAGATCAAGGCGAACCTCGCCGACAATGTCGCCAACCTGCGGCACTACTCGTTCCTGTGGTGCCAGACCGAAGAGTCGCCCGCCCTCTACGAATTGCCCTGTCCCGAAGGGCTTCCCATGACCAACCGGGCATATCAGAAGATCTACCGTGAAGTCGAGGTGACCGAGCCCGACGGCATCAGCACCACGCCCGGCGCCCGGGTGGACCGGTCTTACCGGATCTACGACATGGGCGGTATGACGTTGCCGTTCCACGAGCTCGAGTACTACGTTCCGGCCGAACGCAGCCTCGAAGCCATCGAGGCGTTGCAGCAGCTGATCCTCACCAAGTACCCGAATGAGCTGTACCCGATCGAAGTTCGATGGGTCGGCCCCGAAGACGGCTACCTGTCCCCCTTCTACAAGCGCGAGACCAACGTGCTCTCGGTATCAGGCCATCCCGGCACCGACTACTGGCCATACCTGCGCGACGTCGACGCGCTGCTCGAAGACTTCGACGCCCGCCAGCACTGGGGCAAGCTGCACTTCCTGACCCGCGAGCGCATCGAGAAGCAGTACCCCGAATACGACAAGTTCGTCGCCGTGCGCCGCGAATTCGATCCCAACGGCGTGTTCCTCAACGACAGCTTGCGTCAGCTCGTCGGCTGACCGACTCCCCGCCCATCGTCGAAAACCAAGGAATACCAACGATGTCCACCACAGCTCCCAAGAGCTCCGATGACGAGATGCTCGCCGAGCTCGGCTACAAAGCCGAGCTCGACCGCTCGTGGTCCGGCTTTCACAACTTCGCCATCTCCTTCTCCGTCATCTCGATCCTCAGCGGCCCGTTCATCAGCTTCTTCATCGGCTGGAATAACGGCGGTCCGATGGCCATCAGCTGGGGCTGGCCCATCGTCAGCGCGCTGATCCTCATCGTGGGGCTGTGCATGGGCGAACTGGTCTCGGCCATGCCCACCTCCGGCGGCATGTACTTCTGGGCCGCGAAACTGGGCTCGTTGCGCTCCAGTTATTTCACCGGCTGGCTGGACTTCCTCGGCCTGCTGGCCATCGTGGCCGCGGTGTCCTACGGCGCGGCCAGCTTCATCGACATCACCATATCCGCCTACAGCCCCACCTGGGCCGCGGGCTATTCGCTGACCCGGGTGTTCCTGATCTTCATCGGAGTGCTGGTCGTCGTCACCCTGCTGTCGATCTTCTCCAGCCACCTGCTGGCCATCTTCAACAGCATCTCGGTGTGGTGGCACGTCGTGGGCGTCGCGGCAGTCATCGCGATCCTGGTCTTCATCCCCGACCACCACGCCAGCGTCTCGGACGTTTTCGCCCAGCGAATCAACAACACCGGCATGTTCGGAGGCAGCACGTCGAACCTCGGGTTCCTGTTCCTCGTGCTGCCCCTGTCGATGATCCTGCCCCAGTTCACCGTCACCGGATACGACGCGTCGTGCCACATGTCGGAGGAGACCGTCGGCGCGGCGGGTTCGGCGGCCAAGGGCATCTGGCAGGCCATCCTGTACTCGGCCATCGGCGGCTGGATCCTGCTGCTGAGCTTCCTGTTCGCCGTGCAGGATCCCGCCGCCGTCAGTGCCAGCGGCGGCTCGGTGGTGACGGTGCTCAACCAAGCGCTCGGTGCCCCGTGGATCGGCATCGTGTTGGTGATATCGACTGTCGGCCAATGCTTCTGCGCCATGGCCTGCATGACCTCGACCACCCGCATGCTGTTCGCGTTCAGCCGGGACGGCGCTGTCCCCGGTGCCCGGTTCTGGACCCGGTTGAACAGTAAGAACGTCCCGCTCTACAGCGTGGCCCTGGTTGCCGTGCTGGCCATCGTGCTGACGCTGCCCGCACTGGTCGAGGTCGACGTCAACGGGGCTCCGGTGCCGGTGGCCTTCAACGCCGTTGTCTCGATCGGTGTCGTCGGGCTCTACCTGGCCTTTGCGATTCCGATCTATCAGCGCTGGCGCAAGGGATCTGCCTTCAAGACCGGCAGCTGGAATCTGGGCCAGAAGTACAAGTGGCTGTGCGCGATCGCCGTCGTCGAGATCGGGATCACCACCGTCATCGCCATGCTGCCCACGTCGTCGGGCGGTGTGCCGTGGAACGCGAGCTTCGAGTGGAAGTACCTCAACTACACGCCGCTGGTCGTCGGCGGCACCCTGCTCGCGCTGTGGCTGGCCTGGCAGCTGCGGGTCAAGCACACCTACACCGGTCCGCGCAGCACCATCAATCTGCCGGCAGGTGTCGGATCGGCTGACGAACTGGAAACCGAATACGAAGAACACCATCCCGGCCACCATCACCACGGGTCGCATCACGAGGCGCCCGCCGCGAAGGCTGCCGTCGGACCATGGGAATGAGGGCGGACCGTTAATCACGCCGCCAGCCACACCCCGCCGGGCGCCGTCCCGGCGGGGTCGCTGATGTTAGCCTGCGGCTACGAGGACGGTGGGTGTGCACGATGGCTTTAGCAGAAGACGATCTGCCTGCGCTGCTGGAGCGCGTCGCAGGGGTGGTCGGAACCCGGATGGACGAGTTGTTCGAGCTCGTCGAGATCGTGCACCGGCGCGTGAGCGAGATCATCGACGGATTCGCCGAGCGTCGCCGAACTCCCGACCGGGCCGCGTTGGCATCGGTGAGACCGCTGCTGCAGGAACTGCTCGCCGCCGACCAGCCGCTGCTCGAAGGGTTCGACATGGCGTTCGGCTCGGACACCTTGAGCGATGCGACCCGGTGGCTGGAGTGCTGGCGCCGTGACGCCGACGGCAACTCCTACTTCGTCAAACACATCCTCAACCCTGACGCCGTCGGCTTCTACGACTACCAATCCCACGATTGGTTCACCGCTCCCATCGCCGCGGGCCATTCCGTCACCACCGGGCCCTACATCGATGTCGGCGGAATCGACGTCTGCACAATCACTTTGGGGATACCTCTGAAAGCCGCCTCGGGAGGCACGGCGGTCATCGGTGCCGACCTGTCGATCCCCGGGCTGGAGGCGCTGATGTTGCGGGCCTTGAACACCCGCCGCCATCATGTGGTGCTGCTCGCCGCCAACGAGCGGGTCGTGGTGTCCAACAGTGCCCGCCATGTCACGGGGTCGCGGCTGCGGCTTGCCGATTCGGAACGCATCGTGCACTCCGTGCCGGTTCGCTCACGGGACCCCGAACGGCTGCCCTGGCGGATCGTGGCGCTGTCATGACGCAGGCTGCCCAACCTTCCGGCGGCACAACACCTTCCGAAGCGACGCGCGGCAGTTCGTTCTCCCTCGTCGCGCAACTGCGCACCAACGAGGCAAACGGCGCCGACCGTGCCGATCAGATCGCCCACCAACTGGAGACCGCGATCGCCGTGGGCCTCATCGGCTACGGCGAAATGCTGCCCGCCGAACGGGAACTCGCGGCGCAGTTCGGGGTGGCCGTGCTCACGCTGCGCGCCGCACTGGCCTCCCTGCGTGACCGGGGCTTCATCCAGACCAGACGCGGCCGTGGCGGCGGCAGCGTGGTGTGCGACGCCGGCGTCGTCACCGAGGCGGAACGCCGCCGCCGGTTGCGCGAACGCAGCACCGAAGACCTGCGCGATCTGGGCGACCTGTCGGACAGCATCGCGACCACGGCCGCGCGGTTGGCCGCAGCCCGGTCCGACCACGCCGACCAGACTCGGCTGCAGAACCTGGCCGACAGCTTTCGGTCAGCAACCAGCCCGCAGGACCGCCGCAAGGCCGACAGTCGCTTTCACATCGGTCTTGCGGTTGCCGCCCAGTCCAATCGGCTCACCACGGCCACCGTGCAGGTCCAGGGCGAAATGGCGCCGCTGCTGTGGGCGTCGGACCCGGCGGGCCAGCTTTTCGAATTCGACCAGGCCGAGCGCGACCACGCCGCGATCCTCGAGGCGATCATGCGCGGCGACGAAACCGCGGCCGAGGCGGCGGCGTTGCAGCATTGCCTGCATGAGACCGAAGCCATGATCAACACCCACCTCGATCTCGTGATGAGTGCATCGGACTCGTGAAACTGGTTCCCTCGCCTGCCGTTCGGCTCAGGTGGGCGGCGTTTGTGCCACGACCATGAGATGCGGGCTGGCGCCCAACAACGCGGGTTCGCGCTCCACGCGGGCAATCGCCCGCAAGGCTGCCGCACGCGTCGTCGCATCCGCGAGCACGTCGTCTCCCAGGGGCACCGGACCCTCGATGGCCAGCACCTCCACCCCCGCAAAGCCGGCTGTCGCCACCTCGTCGGCGAGCTCGTCCGGGCGGTGAAAGTAGGCCAGTGTGAACCACTCCGGCCGGGTGTCGACGTGCGGGTTTCGATGCACACCGGTGTGCAGATCGGCCACGACGATCGACTCGAACTCTGGCTCGGCGACGGCCTTGGTGCGCAGACCGTCGACGGTGGACGCGAATCTAGAGATCGCCGCGGCCACCAGGCGGCCGCCGGGCCGGAGCACGCGTCGCGCTTCGTGCAGTGCGCGCATCCGGTCGGCCCGGTCCACCAGATGGTACAGCGGGCCGAGCATCATCACCGCATCGACGCTGCCCGTGTCAAAGCGTGACAGGTCACGCGCATCACCCACGGCCGAGTCGGCGAGCGGGGCCGACGACTGTCGTCGCGATGCCGTCCGCGCGGCTTCGACGTGGGCCTCGACCGGGTCGACCAAATACACCGAATATCCCGCCGCTGCCAACGGCAGTGCATAGGCGCCCTCGGCGCCGCCCACATCGAGAACCGTTGCCGGCGCGGCAGGAAGGTACCGCTGCAGCAGCTCGGTCGTCCGCGCCGCTTCTAAGCGGCCCCACGTGGCGAGGCGGTCACGCTCGACGCCCTGCGCGTAATGCTCAGCGATCTGTGGGTCGAGCTCCATGCCGTCAGTATGGGTCGTGAGCCCACGATCACCTCGCACCCAGGCCGCGCGTCGGGTGCACCGAATGCCGGAGGTTCACGAGATGTTGCGACTTCGGCGCGGACAGCCGCGGACCCGCCGCCGTATCATGGTGGCGCGTAACGGCGCCCACGATTTTCCGGACCCTGTCCGCTCCCCGGGTCTGATGCTTGGGGGCCTTGGGCGTCTGCGCCTTATCCGCCTTAACCGACGTGCCGGTGCGCGGGGCAGCGGCGTTGAGTGCGGGCACGGTGAAGTTCTGCAGTGCCACACCGACATCCGATGCGATCCGGGATGCGGTGTTCACCACCGTCAGGAACGCTGCCTGCCCGCCCGCGGCCAAGGCCTTGCGAGCCGGCGACCACGTCGACGTCGTGTACGCCGAATCGATGATCCGCTTGAGTGGGACCTGGACCGCTTCGAGCAGTTGCTCGTTGACGCCCAGGCTCTGCAGTGGGCGCAGGATCGGCAGCAACCCCGTGTACGGGATGAGGTACGTCGTGGTCGTCCCGCCCATTGAATTGGTCGTGGTGGTGATGTCGGAGGCGGGAATCGTGCTGAGGTCCACCCCGTAGTTGACTTGGTTGTGCAGGTAGAGGGCACCCAAGAGGGCGTTGACGTCGGCGAGGATGTTGAGCTGATTGGCCGGCCAGTCCGCGATCCCGTCGTACTGGCGGTTGATGATCACCGTGTTGTACGGCGTTTCGGGGGCGGCGACAAAGGTGATGCCCGGTAGCTGCAGGCCCGCGTCGCGGCCCATGATGCCCGTCGGGCTGGTCGGGTCGGCGAACCGGACGAACGTGATGTCGGTGTTCGCAGGCGGATTGGCGAGCAGTGCCTGCTCTTCCACGCTGAGGACCACGTCGCCCTGCGATACGCCGATCACCTGGATGGGCTCTCCGGGCGGGACCGCCCGGATCGCCGTGTCCAGAGCGGTAACTCCTTGTGCGACAGAAGGATCCAGCGCGATGGTGCCCTCGAACGGATAGAACGACGCCGGGTAGCCGATCTGGTAGGCGGTGCTGGCGAATTGCGTCACGGCCGGGCCCATCCACGCCAGGCTGACCGTTCCGGCCTGTTGCGGAGACGGCGAGGTTCCCGGCACGTACAGCGTCGTGGTGGCGTGCGCCGCGATAGACCCGAACGTTGCAAGAGCAAATACCGTGGAAACGACGACACCGGTCCTGGTCACAGCGTGTTGATCGACGAGTCGCCCAGCACAGCACGGCGAGGCGGAACCGGAAGCATGCAGCACAAACCGAGTCATATCCTCGACCTCCAGGGCTACAGCAAACTATTTGCCGTCCCCGTCAAAAGATACATGCACAGCTGCATCTATTCAATGGATTGCCCTTGATGCGCTGAGAGATTCTTTGCGCTGGCCGTCAAGCGCCGGAGGGAGCGTCGAACACCGGCGGCGCAGCCGTCACCAGCACCCGGCAGGCCCGCTGCCATCGCCGCTTCGCACGGGCGGCATCGCCGTCGACGAAGCTGGCGACGAGAATTCCGCGCAGGGCGTCCATCGCCGTAAAGACGAAGTCGCCCAGCTCTTTCGACGCGGCAGCTGCCGCGGGCAGGACATGTTCGGCAGCCGCGATCAGCGCGGTATTCACGATCGGCTCGACCTTCTCGATCTCGCCCGCCAACACGCGGTCGGTGCGGCCCGCCACCCAGAGCTCCACGGTCGCAGCGAACAACGGGCCCTGATGCAATTCCCACAGATAGTCGAGCAGCGAGGTGAAGAAGTCCGAACCCGGGTCGAACCGGTCCACCTCGTCCATCACGGCTTGGGCGCGCAACTGCGCGAGACGCTCGATCGCCGCCACCACCATGTCGGACTTGGCCCGGAAGTGATGCAGCTGCGCCCCGCGAGTCAGCCCGGCAATCTTGGCGATCCTCGGCGTCGTGGTCGCCGAGTAGCCGTGAGTAATGAGGCATTCGATCGTCGCGTCGAGCAACCTTGCTCGCGTCGCCGCGCTGCGTTCGGCCTGGGTGCGCCGGCCGCCGGATGCGCCGACGTTCGGCTCGTCGGTCATGCTCGGGCTCTCACTTGTGAAATAGCTGGACGTCGCCACGCTATATCACCGGTTCGGTCATCTGACGCTGATCGACCGGGCTTCCTGGGGAACCGGTTCGGCCGACGGCCGAATTGAAATGAACTACAAGGGTGGTCCCGGCTGGGTTCGAACCAGCGACCTTCCGCGTGTGAGAACGACGATTCGGCCTTCGCCCAGCTCGCGAATCGCCGACTAACCCGCCGACCAGGCGTTTCTCGTCGTTTCTCACGGGTCACTTTGCAGAGAATGGGTCATCAACGGGTCATCGGGGCCGTTTCCGCTTTCATCTGGCCGCTCTCGGCCAGATGATCCATCCGTCCCGGATCGGCATGGGACGGCCCACTGCGTCGAACAACTTCGCGAGGCGTATCTCACCGTTCTCGTACTGGGCGATGTCGTGGCGCGCGGCCTCGGTCTGCTGTAGTGACGTGCTCTGGGTACTTCGATGTGTCGGCCGTGTAGCGCAGTATCAGCGTGATCGATGCCATCCGATACGGCGAGTCGGTGTTCGCGCCGCGCAGAGGCCGGTCACCCCGGCGCGATGACACTGACGCCGTGTCGATGAACCTGACTGTTTCCGCATCCACCGATGGCCCCGACGACGCCGAGACCCTGGCGCTGATCCTTGAATCCGTCGCCTCCCAGATCCGCGCGGGAGGCGGTGACCCGGTGCACGACGATGGAGAATTCGACGTGACCGCCGGCGGGCAGAAGCAGCAGGTGTTCCTGTCGTTCGTCGCGAGATAGTCCGAAGTGGGCTGGCGACGGCGTCGACCAGCAAACAGCGCCGCCTGTCGCCGCGGTGGGTCGCAGGGTCGAGACTTGCCGGACGGATGTCCGCACGTGAGGAGATGAGCATGTACGCACGGCTGGAACCCACCGGCGAGACGGAATGGAACTGGCAGGCGATCGACGACAAGGGCACCGTGCTGGTGCGGCTGAGCGGGACCAGCTTCGCGGTGCGCACCCCGGCCCTGGCTTCTCTCGTCGCCGATCACGGTTTCCCGCCCGGAAGTTGGGTCGCAGATGGCGACGCGTTCCTGTTCGCTGCGGATTGAGCCGAGCCGGGGCCAATCTGGTTCCAGTTTTTGTTTCAGCGCAACCGTTCCGGGATCTGGTGGTCGTATCCGGGCAGCAATTTTCGTTCCCCGAAGCGCGTGGTGCTCTCCGGATCCTCACGCACGAAATGCGCGACGGTGGACGCCTGGCCTACCAGCTGGCCATCGATGTAGACCTCGGCGGTGTGGTTGTCTCGGGCACCGGCCGGCAGGTAGGTGGCCCGGCCTTCTCGTGCGGCGTTGAGCACGTCGATGCGTAGCTGCTCGAAGTTCGTGCTGCCCATGGAGGATTCCTCTCGTCGGCGGATGGCAGCGCGACTCTGCCCGCGCCGTTCTCCGACCGGCGAGCGCGGCGCGCCGCAGTCCTGTCGCCGGATCGCTCGCAGGACGTGACATCGCGGCGGGGGTGGCGAGATGCGCCACCCCACTGGTGCTGGTCGCGCCGTGCACACCGGAGATGTACGGGCCCTGCCACGATGCCCGACATGACCTACAACGGACGCGCGGTGCTCGAACAAGTCGCCGCACAACACGGGTGGACCACCGTCTCGGTGACTCCGTGCTTCGAAGACCAGGAGCAGGTCATCTACGGCCGCGAGGGCATCGAGATCCTGATCGCGTGGACACCACTGAACACCGCGACGTGTGTCGTGAAGAACTACGGAAAACCTGATGAGACGGTGGCTGACGGCCCGCTGGGTCTGATCACCGCCCGGGGCTGGATGGAGGAGAACTGCTGATGTCGATCATCGGTGACGGCGTCGAAAAGACCCTGACCTACGAGGAGGCCACTGCGATCCTGGCCGAGCCCGGCTACAACGCCTATGGGCGACTGCGCCTGTACGGGATCATCGCCGACGGTGAATCCGCCGGCCAGCTCACCGCCATCAAGTCGCAGCAGAATCTCGACCGGTTCAGCTACACCCGCATCTACTCCGTCGAAAGGTAAGGCGTCATGGTCGAACTCGGCAATGTTGTCAAGACCGCTAATGGGGCGATCGGCGCCGTGGTCGACTGGCTCGACCACGGGATGCGTCCAGGCATCTTCACCGTTGAGTGGGACGAGACCACGTTCACAGGTGACGCACCCCCACGCCACTGGACGCGCGCGGAAAGCGAAGCCTTGACAATCCTGAGCTGATCTCTTCCAAAAGCACTCGCGCCGAGCATCGTGCTCCCGTGCGATAGCTGCCACTATGCGCGCATGCCAACACACGGTGGACTCGACGACGTCCAACGCCAACGACTCTGCGAATCGAAAGTGACGCTCGACGGGGAGCCAGCACGCATCATCGGCTGTGCCCACCCATTCGCCACGGTGTCGCGTAGTGATGGGCGGGGCGGCCGCATCGAATTCGCATGGGCGACAGCAGCCCGCATCGTGGGTGCCGGCGGGGCATTCCAGTCGTGAGCACCACGACTGTCTTCGTGCACCTGGACTACGACGTGTGGGACCACCGCGAGACCGAAGCGATCCGAGTGTCGTGCCACGGCCGCGCCGACGTGTACCTCCCCCAAGGCCAGCGAGCCACCGGACAGTGGGACGGCGCCAACACCGCTGCAGTCGCCGGATCGATCGCGCACCGGTTCGGTCTCGATGACGCCGAACGTGCCCGGGCAGTATTGGTCGAATCTGTCCCGGCGATCGAGCGGAACGACCCGCGATGGATCGTCACCTTCGCGCTCTGAGAACAGCAGCGTGACCCACCGCTGCTCTGTCGTGCACGCCGCGATGTCATCGACGTTGAGGAGACCGGGACCGGATCCGAGCGATTGCTCGGATCTGTGACGGGCGATGCCGCACTGGCGCCACTACGACATCGATTGATCGGCACCGGCTGTCGGATCAGTCAGCCGCGGCCAGGAGACATCGACCAACTCACCATTGATCTCGGAGGCGTAGCGCTCTGCTTCGCCATACTCCGCCTCGGTGAAGCACCGCACGGCGAATGGATTTCCGTCAGCGCGCACGAGGATGGTGAGATCCTTCAGCTCGACATCCCGGCGAGCTGGTTTGACGCGCTGCACCATCTCCTCAGCCATTCACAGCATCTTCGCACCGAGGCTCGACAGCTTCGGACATCTGGGGACGTGATGTGCGTCAGTGTCGCGGCCCGCCGTCTCCCGCCCTCCGAGCCCGCAGCTGCGCCTGGAGCTGTTGTTGGTGACATGCGCTGGCACCGCAACGACCGGAGCACAGTCGCTCCCGAGCTGCAGTTTTCGTCGCCCACGGCAACTGCTGTCAGACGGTCAGGTCCAGGATCATGGCGCTTTTCACGAAGTTGCCGCCGTCGTCGGCTAGGCCAATGATCCGTGTCGGGCCGCGCTGCGCGGTGTAGTGGATGTGGTAGTGGCCGTGGTACAGCACTGTTGGCGCGGTGGCGTCTACAACCTCGCCGACCAGCTGCCGATGCAGGTCGGCCTGGTACAGCTCGGCTGGTGGGAATCCTCCTCCGAGGCCGGGGATTTCGTATCCGTCCGGTGCATCGTGCGCGACGATCACGTCGACCGGGCCGCCGCTGATCGCGTAGGCGACATCAGCTGCGGTGAGACGTTCCTCGGGCCACCAACTCACACCGGGATTGCGCATGGGGCGGTCCACCGAGTGCGCACCACCCAAGGCCATCCACGTCTTGCCGTGCCAGCGCCAGCGCAGGCCGCGCGGCAGGTGGAAGATGTGCGGCCGGATCTGGCGCAGTCCCGTGTCGGGGTCAGCCGGCAGGTCGTACAGCGCATCAAAGCATTCATGGTTGCCGTCGACCCAAAGCACGGTGACGCCGTGACGTGCACAGGCCGTGTCGATCTCGTTGAGATAGTCGTCGGTACGACGCCCCGGAACCCAGAATCCAAAATCTCCAAGCTGCAGCAGCACCGGGATGCCGCGGACACCTGCGGACAGGATCAGCGACGTCGCCCAGCCAGTGTTGCCGTGCCAGTCGCCGGCGAGCATCACCGTGCTGGGCCCCGGCTCGTGCAGAACGGTCGTCATCGAATCATGGTCCGCGACAGAAGCGATGTGGAGCAATTGGTTTTCGGATCAGAGCCTGTGGCGGATCTGATGCGGGCCAAATGAATTCGGAGTCGGCGGATCGCCTCGCGACGGGCCCCGGCGGGCAGGTAACTGGCCAGATCCTGGTGCGTGGCGATTGAGCGCAACTCTGCGCAGCTCAGCTCAGTAGTCGCGGGACTGTTGACAGAGAAAATATGCGAGACCCCGACTGGAGCCGGGGCCTCGCATCCCACGTGTGTTCCACCACCAAGGAGAACGCCTCCAATATATATCGCAGAACCAGCCACCACCAGGGTCGACACCTGCACTCGACCTCACTCTCCCTGCCATTTGAGGAAGTCGAGCACGATCCAGCAAATAGCACCGATGATTGTGGCGTACACCAACATGCCGAGGTCCGCCAGGTAGAGGCAGCCCAGTACCGAACCGACCGAGCCAGCGGTGATGAGAACCATGACGCGTCGGGTCATCGCACAACCAGATCGGCGATCAGGCCTGCTAGACAAGGGTTCTCACCGATGGCAGTTCCGGCCAGCACCGCGGCACACAACAGTGTGGTTGCGAGGACGAGCCGGCGTGCGGTGCGTTCGTGCATGGTGCGATTCCATGGCAGTTGCCGCCGCGGGGAGCTGATTCCGCCTCGCATCCCAACCTCCTTCTATCTCTATTTTGGAGATTACAGTGCTGAGGTGGCGACAGCGCGGATTCAGCACACCCGTGTGTCGTGCACTCTCCACGGAGTCTTGAGACACGGGATCAGCTGCGGCGCACTCTCGCAGCGGTCACCTGCATCCGTGGAATGCGGGTGCAACCTGATTCTGGAAGCGAAACCGGCTTCGCGACAGGCACTGTCACGTGCCCTCTAGTCCGACCGTTTCGGCCGACCAGCTGTGTCGGCGTGTCGTGCGTGCCGACTCGTCGAAGCAGTCGACGTGCGCGAGCATCGCGGCGTGATCGAAGCAAAATGCCGGCAAAACGCCCGGCCAACGGAGGACCTGAGATGACGTGCATGGATGCCTGTGGAGGCGACTCACGAGCCTCGCGATTCTCGTTGATGATTGCCCATTCCAGTCTCTATGTCCTGCCCTGCTGGCTGGCTGTGTGTATCGCGTCGTGGTTTGGCCTTCTGGGACCCACCAGCCGCTTCACGGCCGGCACGGTGATGGCCGTGTGTGCACTGGCGGCGCTAGCGCATCGGCTCAGGGGGCAGTTGTGTGTTCGTTGCATTGAGGAAGTGCCTACCGACGCCCCACTCCGCGCCCAGCGGAAGAAGCGCTGGCTCTGGTTGGCCCATTTTGTTACCCGGCCATCGGGGATAGCGGTGACGATCACTGTCTTGGTCGGCCCGCAGCTATTGTCGCTCGTACTTCCGGGCGCTCTATCAACCGGAATCTGGTCCACTCGCCTTCGAATTCCGATGGACCTCTGGCTGTTCGCCATTCTGCACTCGGAGACGACCCACTACCGGCTTCTGCTGTGGTGCCCCTACTGCCGGGGCTGGGATGACGGTGAGCCCGAACCGTCGCCAGACCCCGCTGTGTCTGGCACCAAGACCGCGCGCTGAAGGCAGCCGAACCGTGTCGCGTTCGTCGGCAGCCTCAGACATCGCCTAGCTTTCGCCGCAATCGCCTTCGTCGTGGGGCGGGAGCCGTCTTCGAGCCGGGCCGCGACCCCGGCCGATTTCGGCGGTCAGCCCCCTTAGGGGCACACGGCTCGTCCTTCCTGTTTCAGCGGGACGTGGCAGGTGGTCGCGGAACCGTTCAGACCACATCCCGCACGACACAGGAGGTTTAGTCCACAATGGTTGAATCCGCACGTCTCAAGAACCGGGCCCGCCGCTACATGGCCGCCCACCCCGGCACCAAGTACCAACAGGCACTCGACGCGGTCACCGCCACCGAAACTGACAGCGCGCCAGACACCTCTACCGCGTCCATCAACGACATCCCGGACTTCTTCGAAGCCCTCGGGATTTCCGACATCTCCACCCACGACTTCCAGGCGACATGGGCGGCCAACGACCGCACTGATGAGATTAAAATCCCGGTCGCACTCCACCGTGAAGGCGACCAACTCCTACCGGAATTGAGCTATCTGAACTTCTACGAGGAGAATCGCGGCGGCAACGGCCCGCACGGGGTGATCGCTGGACGAACGGGCAGCGGGAAGAGCCGTTTCCTGCGAGCAATCGTCCTTGCACTGATGTCCAAATACAGCCCCGACAGGATCGGATTCCTCCTCGCGGACTACAAGGGCGGAGCGACATTCCGGGACATGGACCCCGGCCGGTGCCCACATGTGCTGGCCAACATTTCCAACCTAGCTGACGACCCCGAGATGGTGGATCGCCTCGGCTTGGTGATCGAGGGCGAAATTGTCCGCCGCATGGAGTTCATCACCGGCGAAAAGGGATGCAAGGACATCTTCGAATACCGCGAGCAGCAACGACAGCACCCCGGTGAGCTTGACTGGCCTCCGCTGCCAAATTTGTTCGTGATCATCGAGGAGTTCAATAGGCCCCGTCCGAGACAACGAGGAATCGACGAACTTCTCACTCGCGTCGGCCGCGTTGGCCGTTCACTTGGCATGCACCTGGTCATGTGCAGTCAGCACGTCGAACGGTCCACGTTTGGCGAGCTGTTGGAGCAGCTTGCATTCCGCTACTGCCTGGCAGTGAGTTCACCACATCAATCGATCACCATGATCGGCACCGACGCCGCTGCAAGATCGTCAGGCGGCCCGCTTACCGGGAAGATCTGGCGTAGGTTCAGCTGCGACGAAGCACCCGTCGAGATCAGAGCGTTGGACCACAGCGCTCCAGTTTCTGGACGCAATGCCACGATGGCTGACGCGCTGCTTGATCGGCTGTCGCGTGAACCAGCTCCGGATGTGCGCCGGTTGTGGACAAAACCACTGCGGGAGCCAGTAACACTGCCAGAACTTGGATTACAGCGCCAAAAGGATGGGCTCGGGATTCAGATCGGCTACCTTGACGACCCGCTGCATCACCGAACCCTCCCCTGGACAATAGATCTCGGCTCAAACACCCCGCACTGGCTCATCTCGGGGGACCCCGGATCCGGGTGCACCACGACGCTGCAGACCCTTGTGCTGGCGGCCTGCGCGCAGCACACGCCCCAGCATGTCTCGTTCGTTCTCCTCGACAGCCGCTCCGGTCAGTTGCACGCGGTCGCCGAGTCGGCGAACGTGATCGCCTATGCCCACAGTGGGGATGCTGAAAGCGTGAAAGCGGCTCTGGACGAGATCGATCGGTTGATGAAGCTGCGTCACGACGCTGTCACCCGACCTCACAGCGCAGGGATAGATGCCTATCTGGCGGGTAGGAACACCGACACGGTTCCCGGCGATCCCTACGGCCACGTGATCGTCGCCGTTGATGGGCTTGCAGGTTTCGCCGGATTCGGGGCCGGTGGAGGTTCGGTAATACACCGAATCGCCGCTCTCGGCCGCGAACTGGGTGTACATCTTGTGGCAACAGACCAGACCCGCGCACAGGAGACCTCCCCCGGGCTCGAGGCGAACTTCTCCAGACATATCCAGCTTCCATGCGAGCACTACCACCGCGCTCACGCCCCGAACATTCTCCGAGCGCGGTTCGACGCTGAGATCCCCCGGGACCAGCCCGGCCGCTCGATCGACCCTGTTACCGGACTGCAGGCGCGCGTTGCCCTCCCAGTCGCCGGCAGCATCGAACCGGACGGACTGAACGTTGACCGAACCTCGGCTGTTCAGGAACTGAGCAGAGCGCTGTCTTCAGGCATCGACCCGGTCGAGAAGCCGACACCTGAACGTCTCGCGGAGATCGCTGACGCCGCTCGCCGGTCCGAGTTGCAGGTGATTCACGGTGAGATCGACAACCTGATTGGACGAAACGCTGTTAAAGACCAGTTGCGCCGAACCCTCGCGTCGGCGCAGGTATCTGCAGAACGAAAGCGGCGCGGCCTGGGGAGCATCGGTGCCGTAGAGCGCACGTTCGTCGTCACCGGTCATCCTGGAACCGGAAAGTCACATACCGCTGACCTGCTCGCCCGCGCGTTGTACACGTGCGGACTCACTCGCAGTTCAAAAGTCGTTGTGGCCGGCTGGACGCAGCTCGCGGGCGCGAACCCGGGCGATACAGTGGATAAGGTTCAGGCCGTACTTGAGGAAGCCAGCGGCGCAACCCTCATCATTCACGATGTCCAGCCGTGGCATGCGGCGGAGATTTCGGACATGCTCGTGGACAAGCTGGATGACGGTGGTAGTGGCGGCGACATCGCGCTGATCCTCACCGGCCATCCATCAGACGTGGCGCATCTCTTCGTAACGAATCGCAGGCTGGATTCTCTGCTTGGCGCGCGAATCGACCTCGCACGCCCCACGGCGGCCGAACTCTGGCAGCACCTGCAACGGTTCGCCCACAAAACTGGCCGCCTGCCAGCGGCCGGCTCGGAAGAGACGTTCTACACAGAGGTCGAGCACCTGTTCGAGCACACCGACGAAGACCACTCACCGCTCGATGTGCTTTCCAACATTCGGTTCGCGAGCTACATCGTCGAGCACGCAGCGCGTGCGTCCATTGCGCGCTTGACGGACACCGACCTTTCGAAATTGACAGATGCGCAGCTGACAGAGCTGACCGCTGAAGACATCGTCATCGCGGTGCGAGGGATCGACGCACGCACCCGATCAGTCCCGAAGGGCGCCAGGGGGCACTGAACAAGTCCCACGATCCCGGCCGCTCCGGGGCTGGGGTCGTGGGACCCTCACCGTGGCAGCCACTTGCAGAGTGGCCCACCACCCGTCCACACCGATAGCGCCTCGGGGGCGCTGGGTGCGCATGGAACGGTGCCATATCCTTCGATGCGAATCGTGCCTCTTGGCGCATCTGGTGCAGTGGTGGTTATGGCCGGGCGGGTGCCCGGGCGTGGCGATCACATCTTCGTCGCGATATCGGCAGTAATTTCACGGTCTTGCAGCTCGTGCTGCACCATAAGAACCCATGAGCACAACTGGCTCCGCCGAAGGCACGTTGGTCAGCATCGGCTACGAGGGAAAGACCGCCAGTGACCTTGTAGCCCAGCTGCTTGAACAGGACGTGCGCGTCCTCGTCGACGTTCGCCTCACTCCGCTCAGCCGTAAGCCTGGGTTGTCGAAAACGAAGCTGTCCGAAGCGCTCGCTGCCGTCGGCATCGGCTACATCCACCACCGCGCGCTCGGCAACCCCAAGGACAACAGGGCAGGGTTCCGTGCCGGCGAGCCGGAGTCCCGCGCGCGGTACCGAGAGGTGCTCGAGAGCGCCGCGGCGTCCGATGCTCTGGCCCACGTCTGCGAGCTGCTCGAGGATGGAGCGGTGGCGCTGCTGTGCTTCGAACACAATCACGCCGAGTGCCACCGCGACATCGTGGTGCGCCAGCTCCTGAAAGCCTGCCCGGATGCCGCCGTCGTGCACGTCTAGTTGAACAATGCCAATTCAGTCTTTGGGTACCAGACCCCGAGCACTGAGAACGACCCACGATGTAGGGCCTGATTGCCGACGTAGAAGTGCACGTCCCGCTCCGGTGCGAGCATCAAGTCGCGCCAATTCCCGTAGAGCATTTCGCGAGCTTTTGCTTCGCCGTGCTGTGTTTTCCAGTCACGGCCCGCCTGACCGGCTTCCCAGTCGAGCACCTTCTGTCTGTGTCCGCGGCATTTGGGGGCTTCACAGCGGTACCGGTAGCGGATGGCGAACGGCGCTGGTTCCAGCGGCTTCATGGCCGTGCCGAACAAGTCCTGTGCTGACGCCTTCTCAACTTTTGCTTGCTCGACATCCGACCACGGGTCACCTTCTGCGACATCGACTTCGACATCCATCGGCTTGATCAAGCCGAGCGAAGGTGAGGGCGTGCCCATACCGCCTTTTGGGTTGCTCTCAATCAGGTCGCACATCGAGGTGGCGCCAACCAGCTCACCGAGAAGCTGACGCCGCCGCAACCAGTTGTGTTTGGTCCCGACGTGCTCGATGTGCACCATCTCTTCCTGGCGTGGTCGAAACGACTCGGGGCGGTTGTCATTGGACTGCGTGTAGGTGCCGTTAAGTCGGAGGATCTCGTACTTCTTGAACTGCTTGTCGAAATCCTCATTGCGGAACTTCACCGGGTAGAGACGAATCCACTCCGGACGACCACGGTCGAGTCGCACACCGGCGACGCAGACGGTCTCCAAGTACTTGTCGCTAGGGTTTGGGTAGGTCTTGACCGTGATCATCACCTCCGCGGTCTCCTCGCCCGGCCGTGGAGGCTTCAGCCCTCCGGCGCTGTCCCCTTCAACGCTTCCTGCCATCTGGGCAGATTAACGGCTCCAGTAGCTACTACTTCGCAGATCGGGGGCGCAGGTCGTCCGCATGGTCACCTTCGCGGTGACTCGGAGCAGAATTCGCCAGCTCAGCTGTCGATCATGTCGATATCGCGCATCAGGTCGCTGTACACCTGGGCAAGCGCTGCATTCTTGTCAGCCGGCGCGCCGTCATGTGCCCCACCGAGAGCAACGATCTCAGCTTGAGCTGCAGCTGCCCGCGTGGCGATCTTGTCGATGTTCTGGCGAAAAGTGCTCGCCTCGCTGTCTGTGTAGACCAGGTGGTCACAGGTAGTGGCGGTCATCTGGGCCCTCTCGGTGGTGGCATCGCTGCTGAACAGATGCCCAGACACTAGGAACCACCGCGGTCTTCGCCCAATCTGCAGGCACGACACGCCGACACAGCACGGTCACATCGCTGTTTCCGTCCCGCAGCGCGCACGCGGCGCCTACCGCGCTGCTCTCTCACAGCTATCGGGATTCGATCGCGTCCCTTACCCAGTCGAGTTCGTGCGAAATCTTGTGCAACGCATCGATCTTCGCCTGCTCTTGATACGCCGACAACAGCGCGATCTGCATGGGATCTGGTTGGGTGGACGCTTTCTGAAGCGCCTCCAACGTCTCGGCCGCCTTCTTGCGAGAAGCGTCGGCCCGGTCGGCCACCGCGCGATATTCCTTGTCTCTCACTGATTCCACACGGCGATCTTCACACGCGATGGCCCGTCTGCCGCGAACCGAGATTCGTGTCTCGCGCTTATTCGGCCCACGACCGGCCCAGTCTCGCCGCGAATCGAGCGGTGTGTCGTCAGGAGGCCCGCCCGTCCCAGTACCGAGGTGGCAACATGCGAGCACCGCGCAGTGCGCGCAGAAGAGCGGCCCCGTGGCGTTCGGGGATGAAGTCTGCATCGGCGATCACGACGTCGTTGGGGCTCAGCGGTTGCGTGCCGGCGATGCGAACCCGCACGACCCTCAGTCCGCGAGACGCGTAGAACCGGTTGCGCATGAGGTCCTCGGCCACACGCTCTGGGGTCCCGTGCCAGCGCTCAGGGTCGACTTCCACCACCGAGAACGGTTTTCGCACAAGGATATCGGGGGTAAAGAATCGGTTCTTCCCCGCGCTGTCACGCCCCATACACATCAGCGTGCCTTGCGGGTAGGTCCGGTAGCCGGCGTTCTCGATGACCTGGCGCACGCGCTGTTCGGTCTTGCTGGTCGCCGTCGAGCCGTCGGCGGCCAGATCTCCGGGCCGGGCCCGTTGGCGGTCCATCCGAGGCAGCACGGGCGGAGTTTTGCGCTGGGCCCACCAGACCGTGGCCCACAGCACCAGCAGCGCTAGAGGGACCGCTGGGTGCAGGAGAAACTCGATCACAGACGGTGACTGTAGGAAGCCGTCACAGTTTGGGCGCCCGCGGCGCGAGACCATCACTCGGATCGCCGGCGTCGGGCACTCAGCGCCTATACCTCGTTCGCCCCTTCCCAACGCCTACCCGATGTTGGTCTTCGCTGCGGGCTGCTGCTAACCAGACCTCCCCGAGTTTCACCGTAAATTACCCATTTGACCTGCGGTAACTGTCAGTAAATCGGTGACTTTTCGGTTCACCTGCACCAATGCGTAGCTGTCGTGGGAATGGGGGGTGCCTCTGACAGCTCGGCGTGACAGGAGGAAACAGGGTCTATAGGTGGAAGCTCATTAGTTAGCTGTTCTAGATACATATCTTTACCTGCATTCTCTCTGAAACAGAGAATATCCGCTGTCGGAGGCACCCCCTATTCCCACGACAGTTGCGTGTTTGCCCAGCTGAGCGGTGAATTGACCGGATCGGTGACAGTTACCGCAGGTCAAATGGGGAATTTACATGGAAACACGGGGAGGTTCAGCGCGTCCGGGACAATTTACATCCGACAAATCCAGCGGGAAACCGGGAACCGGTCTGTCGAAAGTTTTGTTCGGACAGAAGGATGCGGCATTCGTGAGACGTCCTCGAATAGGGCGGCCGGAACTCCGCCATTTACCATCCGGACGCGTCGCAGTGGCGCTGCAGATCCCGCTCCAGCGGTGCCGGTCGGGAGTTCAGCGGCAAGCCGCGATGATCAGGCGGTGCATGGAGATGTGAACGCCCCGAGAAGGTGACGCCAGTCGTCCGCACCGGTAGTGCGGATCCGGCGGTGCAGCGCATCGCGGGACACTCCGAGCTGTCGGGCCACCCACACCCGCGGAATCAGCTGAGCGCACCCCGCGGCGATGAGTGAGCAGGCCGCATCCGAGGCGTCGCGCAGACCGTTGAGGGCCACTTCGGCCATCGCGGCATCGATCCCGGCCCCACACAACCACGCCAGCTCTTTCTCTTTCGGCGAGGTTTCGAGTGAGCCGGCCGCCACGACCAGCGCGGCGCCGGTGTCCGTCGACGGGTGCATGAGCCACTGTTCGCAGGCCAGCGCAAGGTCTGTGCACCGCTGGTCGGAGTCGATCAGTGCCTGCATCAGTGTTGAGAGTGGACCTGCCTTGCGGCGGGCCGTGACACCGTCCCCGGAAGAGGACTCGGCGATCAGCGGGTACAGGGCCCGGGCCGACTGCGCCCGCACCGGTTCGACTCGGATCAGCGCCGCTGAAAGTGCGGCCGCCGCTGCATGTTCCGGGGTTGCGGGCTGCCGCCACCACGTGGGGTCGCTCATCGGTCAGTTCCTTTTGTGTCATTGTCGACGACCAGGCGCAGCCCCATTCGCTTGAGCACGGGAGCCAGGTAGGTGACGTAGTTGTCGGTGTCGGTCGGGCCGTAGGCGAGCATCCCCACGGCCATCGCCTCTCCCCTCTCGTCGACGACGAACACAGGGGCACCGGAATCGCCATGGACCGCCGAGCCTCCCCAACGCACCTGCACAGACGTGGCTCTCACCAAGGGACCGCAGGTGAGACCGGAACGGGCGCCATTCATGCACATCGGAGTTCCTGCCGGCAGTGACCGCACCGCGTCCACGCCGAGGACCCCGCGCAGTCTGACTCCGGGGGCGATTTCGACTCCGTAGGGCCCCTGCTGCTGGCTGGCCGACAAGAAAAACACCGCGGCGTCGTGGTAGACCCCGTCCCGGTCGTATCCGCGATCGTAGCTCTGCAACGGTGGAAGTTGTTCTCGCGCTGACTTGTTCATGGCGGTATACATCCACAGCGGGGCAGATTTAGCGGCCATACAGTGGCCCGCTGTCAGGTAGCCCGGATCGTCGGTGGTCGCCACGATCGGCCATGACACGGTGCAGTTCTGCGCCTCGGTCTCATCCACCTGGGAGGCGATGGTAATTCCCGGCTGCGGATAGTCAGCCGCAGTCACCTCGACGGGCTGCGGTGCGCCGTGCACCCCGGCGATCGCCACCCAAGGCCCACCGGGCAAAGGGTCAGCTCCGGCGGGCGAGACGGTCGCCATGGAGGCCACTGCACCAAAAACAACGACAGAAGCAACTTTGGCGATCCAGGGTTTGCTTGGATGTGCGGTCGACATGGCCGCAGGCTAACCCGACGCATACGAAAACTTCCGCTGCACCACTACCGGCATCATGCGCCCGGCTTCGCCGGATCTACCTGCTCGCGCCGCGGGCAGTTCCTGAGATGCCGACGACCTAAGTTTCCCGGCATCGGCGCACACGCGCCCCGAAACACAGGAGCTCTGCTGACGATGCCCCCGCTGTCCACCGGTACGCGGATCCTTCTTCCCGCTGCCGCCGCTATGACACTCGGCGCGATCAGCGCCGGTATCGCCAGCGCCGATGACACCGTTGCCGCTCCCAATCCGTCTACGTTCGATGTCCCGGGCCCGGACGCCGTTGATCAGCTGTGGGCGTTGCCAGCGCCGGTACCCGACGGTCCCCCGGCGCCAGAGGCTCACGCATTCACCGAACCTTTCACTTTCGAGTCCCCGGGCGCTGAACTGCCCGTGACGGCACACGGAGCAGCCAACGGCGCGGCCCCCGGTCCCGCCGAAGTGGACATGGCTCCGATCGACGCCCCGCCGCGTCCCGTCATCCTTATCCCGGCCGAGGTCGGCTCTACGCCGATCCCGGCGGCTCCTGAGCCAGGAAAGTCGCTGCACTCTGGCGCCATCCCAGTTCAGGCTGTCTCGGTCGCCGACCCGATCGGGGGAACGACACCGTCGCGGACGCTGGTGCTCGTCTCTGAGGAACCGAGCCAGCACCCGGCTGTGCCCGCCACCGCGATCGACAAGGCCGCTGTCGACTACAGCGCCCATCCGGCTGCCGCCGTCGGCGACGCCGACATTGTCGCGGGCCTCAACGCAGCTGGGGTGGCGCCGGAGTTGACGGCGCGGTTCACCGCGGCCACCCGCACCATCATCGGAGGTGAGTCCGGTGGATCGACCAACGCAGTGAACCGTTGGGACTCCAACGCCTGGGGCGCCACCCAACCCGACGGCGCACCACACAACAGCAGCCGCGGTCCCATGCAGACCATCCCCGGCACGTTCGCGGCATATCACGCCCCCGGAACCTCGACCGCGATCTACGACCCGGTTGCCAACATCGCCGCGGCCTGGCGCTACATCCGCGTCCAGTACGGCGTGAACCTGGCCACCGGTTCCGGGCTGGACGCGTTCATGGCCCGGGGCACGGGCCGAGGCGTCGGGTACTGATAGCGATGGCACCTCTAACCGACGCGCAGTCCCGCACCGACGCCACCCTCACCCAGCTGATCGCCAAGTGGAACGGCATCGACAGTGTGGCGATGCGGAGCGGGGCGACCGGCCAGTCCCTGCTCGATCAGATTGAAGCGATCATTCGCCGCCGCAACGGTATCGACGCTGCGATCGATTTCCGCGCGACGGCCAACAATCAATTGAATGACGGTCCCTACAGCTCCCGTTCCAAGACGCTCAATACCCAGGACGTTCTGAGGAATGCCGACGCCAAACAGCCCAGGATCGATGGGAGCACCGACGCCACGACCCAGATCCCTGACAGCGACGCGTACGGCGCGAAAGGATCGGTGCTCAAAGCCAGCGATTCGGCGGCGGACACCGTGTTCAACGCCGCACCCGCATTCGCCGGCAGTCGCTGGTGGCTGCCGTCTAACGAGTACCTCCCCGGATTTGCTGACGAGGGCGGTCTGACCTACGGCGACGAGGCGGCACTCAACGCACGAGACGACGCGCTGCAGAAGGTCAACCTGGAACACTTCCACGTCGACATGGAGAAGTCACAGGCGTGGAACCCGTCCGGTGCTGCCATCCCGACCGAGAGCGGAACCGGCAGCCACATTTCCACGCTCGGGTCGGCGTTCACCGCCGCGGACAAGAAAGTGACCGCAGCGTTGGGGGTTCTCGACGCATTACGCAAAGCGTTCGAGAGGAGCGGTGAGCAGCAGATCACCAAGCAGCTGGAGCGCATCGCTCCGGTGTTCGACCATCTCGCCGCCGGGCTGCACACGTCCGCTGATGTTCCGCAACAGATCTGGCGCGCAGGAACTGGCGCCAATAGCGCTTTCCAGGAACTTCGCAACAGCAACCACACGATCCGGCGGGCCATCGGTGACATCGTGTCCAACCTGCAGCGGGACTACGGCAGCACCACTGGTCTCGACATCAAGAAACGGCTCACGTTGCATGGGGAATTCACCAAACTGCCGGATGTGGCCGCACCCGCCGGCCTGGGAGTTCCGACCGAAGCCGCGCAGAAGATCCAGGAGTACGCCGGGTCGATCGCAAAGCCCGACACTGTGCCGGTCGAGAACGTCTCGGCCGCGGCCGCGGCCGCGAACACCGCAGGTGCTCCCGCGGCGGCGACCAACAAGGCGAGCGTGACCGGGAGCACCGGCGGCACCGGAGCTTCGACCCCCAAACCGGGAGCGACACCGTCGGGCTCGGAAGGTTCGGGGACCAGGGCCAAAGGCAACAACGACCTCGGAGCTTTACTTTCGGCACTGGGACAACCGGCCGCCACCGCCGCGCAGCAGGCGTCCGCGGTTCCGCAGCAAGCCGCCAACGCCGCACAGCAGACCGCGGCTCCACTCACCGAGGCCGCCCAGAAAGGCGCCGCACTCCCCGACGACGTCCTCAAAGCGTTGCGTGGCGATACCACGAATAGCAACGCCAAAGCCGATCCGGCGGCGGTTGCCGCAGCCGACACCGACCGGGCAGCTGCCACGTCGGCGACCCCCACACCTGCAGGCCCCGCAGCACCGACACACCTCGGTGCACCCGGTACCGATGCCCGCCCGCACCAACTGGATGCCAACGGCAAGCCGGCCGACAAGGACGGAAACGGCAAAGTCGACAAGGATGCAGTCCCGCTGTCGAAGCGGACCGTCAAGCCGTTCGCATTGGAAGTCTCTGCCGACGGGCGCAACGTACAGGTCAAAGATGTTGCTGACCCGCGGATTGGCGAGATGATGTTGAACATGGCCGAAGCCAGCGGAGGGTCGCCGATGTCGGTTGTCGACGCCGCGAAAGCTGCTGGAATGGACATCGCCTTCCTGGGCGACGCGCTCGATCCGTCGGATGTCCAGGTCGGTGACGCGGTCATCGGCGCTGTTTCCTCAGGCATCTATCTCGGCAACGATCTGGTGCTCACCGCGACGGGTCTTGTGGAGGACCTAGCCGATGTGTTGGGCGACGACGGGTTTATCTCGGCGATCCCGCTGCCGGAACTGCCAGACGAACCGGTCGGTCCAGACGGTCAGCTGTTGCCGGACAACCCGGCTCCAGTGGTGCCCGAACACAATGGGGTCGACGGGGATTCCATGCCGGCCATCACCGTGAATACATCGAATGCAGGAGTCCCCCAGGATCCCCCGAACGCACCGGCCCCGAAGTCAGATCATCCTGCTTCGACAGCTCCGATGCCCCCGACAGACATGTCACCTGGCGCGGCTACGGCAATGCCATCGGCACCAGCTCGAGTGAGCGATCCTGCGCCACCGGCCCCTGCGGGCGCGCCCCTTTCGGCGGTCTCGTCAAAGGATCAGACGACGCTGCCGCGGCAGGTTCCCTACGAGGGACACGCGCTCGGGTAGGGCGCGCCGCGTGCCGGTCGACTGAATCCGGGCCGTCACGATCAGCGATGTGATTGACCCACGCCTGCAAGCGCTCCTCGAGGATCGCCCTGCCCCCGAGCTTGAGGCCGAAGCAGCGATCGACGAAGCCGAACCGGACATCGTCGGCCCCGTCGAAACGGACTCCGGTTCAGTGCCCGACACGCAAGCCGAAGACACCGACGCGCAGACCGAGCCGGCAGACACCGCCGACCCCGAGGAAGTGCGCCGGGAGTTGATCTCACTGGCCGTCGAGGCTAATCCGGCACTGGCGCCGATCGCCCACGCCGCACGTGAGGGCGTGAGCATGGGTGGAGGCGGGAACGTCCGCGCCTCATCGACACTGCGTGACGCGATGGACACCCTTGTTCCGGGACCTGACACGGCGCCTGATGGAGGGTTTCGGACGGTCGGAGGCTGGCTGAGCGCTGACAACTCTTTGTCGTCGCCGGTCACCGAGGTTTCGCCGTGGTTCACCGTTTCGCACTGGCAGTGGCTGGCGGCCAAGAACATGGTGCGACGCATGCCCGTCGAATTGGGGCTCGTCCTGCCACACCTGTTCATCTCTGAAGCACAAGTGATCTTCGACCTCAAAGCGTGGGGGGCCCTCAGCGGCGATGGCCAAATCACCGCCGAGGCGGCCGACATGTTCGGTGCGGTGACCGGTTTCTCCGAGCTCACCGTGTACGGGACAGTGCTGCTCTACGCCCAGCGGCGCACACCCAAGAAGCTGCCCGCGGTACTGGAGAAGTTCGGGCTGTCCGCCGCGGTGCGCGATGTTCCTCGAGTGTCGTTCGCGGTAGGTATCAGCGACCGCGAGGTGGTGACGACTCTGGTCAATAACAACACCGTTGTCTTCGCACGTCGACTGCGGCGTATCCATGACACTGCAGATGCTGCCGAAGCGGTGCTGGGGCTGCTGGATCCGCAGGGGATCTGGCCGGAGTATCCGCTGCGCACCAGCGTGGTGCTGCCGGGGACCGTCGCCGATGAGCTTGCCACGTCGGCGGCCACGGCCAAGCTCATTGACGCAGAGCCTGACGAAGACGCCACAGATGACGAGCGGGCAGCCGACGCTGCGCTTCGCGCCGGAGTCCGCAAAGGTGCCCGCAAAATACTCGCCGCCGCGCGCACTCCTACCGCGGCCACCGACGCGATCGCCGAGATCGCCACCTCTACCGTTCACGCGTTGGCCCAGATCACTGTCCGCACCAACGACGTGGACACCCAGCGGGGGGCTCCGTCCGCGCTGGCGCTGGCATTTCTGCGGGGCAAAGGGATAGTTGCCTCGTATCCTTCAGGCACTGGACCGTTGCGGCGCATCACCTACACAAGGGGAAACACAGCGGGCATCGAAGAAGGCATCAAGGTCCTGCGACACGCATACCGAGGCGGTTGATCGGCAAATCTGCGCTAGCATCGGCCGTAATCGCCCACTAGCGACGACACACGGAGGTTAGCCATGACCAACCCGAAGGTTGGACTCACGCAGGATGAAATTGCGGCCATCAGCGACGCCATGTTGAGCGAACTCGTCAACCTGCGACAGGCCACGGACAACAAGCACAAGGTGATCACCGAGATCGCTCATGTGCATTTCCAGTCCGAAGGCGCGACAGCAGTCCTCAACCGCTTCGAGACCGAGACCATGCCCAAGATGACCGATCTCATCAACACGGGCAACCAGGCTCTCGAAGGACTGGGCAAGTACACCCAGCAGCAGATCGCGCAGGCCGAAGCGGCCAAGCAGGCCGTATACCGGCCCGTCTGATCCACCAGCCCACCGACCACGCCTCAACGACAAGGAGATTCTTATGAGTGGTGGAATGATCGATCTCAATATCGCCGGAACAACTGACGCCATCGCGCAGATGAAGAACCTGTCAAAGGCGATCGCCGGCTCCGCGACGACGCTGCTCGACAAGTACACGCAGATGACCGGCGGCGCCCTGCAAGGCACCACCTCGGATGCGGTCAAGGAGTTCTCGGACAAGCAGAACGCCGCAATCACTTCCAACGAGGAAGTGGACGCCCAGATGGTGACCGTGCTCAATACCTCGATGGATGACATCCATTCCTTCGACATGAACCAGGGCCCCGGCATGGCGACTGCCGGCTGAGGCTTCACACATCGGCCAAAGCCCCGCGACTGTATAAGTCGCGGGGCTTTGTCGTGCAGCTGTTTACGCGGCAGCCGACTGCGGCGGGACGCCGTAGCTCAACAGCGATTCACGCAACCACCCGGGCAGCATGCGGCACGGCCCCAGCCGCGTCACCGGTGCGCCGTTCTGGCACGTCGGCGGGACAGGAACCAGCATGTCGCCAGATGTCACCGTGATCGTGCAGTCCTCCCAGCCGGTGACCGCCATGGTCAGTGGATCGATACGGTCCCCCTCCGAGGTGCGGAACAGATACATCCCGCCGCCACGCAACTGCGGCACCAACAGCGTTGGTGCACTGTGGCGTTCGTAGCCATCGCCACTAGCCTGCATGGACCATTGTCGCCACACCCGCAACGACGCAGCATCACTGATCATCACCGCCACCATGTTCGATGCGCCGGCATGGATCGCCGCCGATGTGGTGATCGCTCCTCGGCGCCACAGACCCGCTGCCACATCTTTACCCACGGTGCGATTGATCCGCCGGTAGTAGGCACCGACACGGACGTTGACCCGCTCCGCGGCAGCGTCGATGAGTCCGGCCCCCGCCAACTTCCCGGTTGTTTCCATGGGCATCTGCGTTCCGGTGGGATAGGTGCTCACCAGCGTTGCCAATCCTGCCCGCTCAGCGTCGGTGGCGTCGTCGGGGACCACCACGTCCGGTCCGAGCATCGTCACTGCGGCGCCCGCATTCACCAGGCGCCGCAGATAGCCTTTCCACAGCACCTCCGGCAGGCGCGGATCCATGCCTGCACCCAGCAACGCCGCGATCGGGTCAGATCCGAGCATTGTTGTCTCCCTTGCCAAGTGAGTCACTGCTGCGCAAGTAGGGGAAGGTCAGCGGATGCACCTGCCACAGTGACCGCCGCGCGTTCAAATGTGCCCACTGCACGGCCTCGTCCTGACTCGTAAAGGGTCCAACCATCCGGGGAAGATTGGGTATATTGCCGCTACGCCAGCGAATGTCGAGAATGACAGCGTCGTCCATCAGACGTACTCCCATCGCTTCCCCATCCCGTTAACGTCGACGGCCAGAAACGCCTCGATCCCTCGCTGCGCAGCCGCGCGCTGCAGGAACGGCGGCGGGGTTGCCATCACTTGGGTCAGAGCATCGGCAATCTCTTGATCCGCGACGATCTCGTCATGCATCCACAGGTGTACATGGTCGGACAAGCCCATCCGATCCAGTTCCAGGATCGAATAGTGCATCACATCAAGTGCAGACCCTTGGCAGAAATGGTTCGGTGCGATCCTCGACGCCACCTCGTTCATGCGAATTCCGTTGTCATAGAACGAGAATTCCTGATTTACGACACGCCCCATCAGTGTGACCACCCTGCCGACGTTCTTCGACTCGTGCTTCAGAGCGTCAATGAGCCGATAAAGGGTAGGCAGACTGTCCCGGATCGCCCACGCGACTTCTTTGGCCCGATCCAGAGTCCAGCCGTACTGCAGCGCGGCTGCCTTGTGCCCCTGGCTGTACATGTCGGCAAGCATCTTGCGTTTCGCCAGTTTGCGATCGATACCGGCCATTTGGCCGACCGGTTCGTAGGGATCCTTCCCAGCTCGCATGTCGGCAAGGAACTGACCGTCACCTGATGCCGTCGCTAGGATCACCGGCTCAATCGACTTCCAGTCCGCGCTGACCCAATCACTGGCGTCGGACACGACGATCCCGCGTGCCTCCTTCGGAAACTGCTGGATCTCCGGCTTGGATGCCGAGTTGCCGGTCAAGTACGGTCCCCGAGATCCCCACGCCGTGAAGGTGCCAGCATCAGTGGTCACACACCAGACGTCGGCACGGCCACCGCCAGGTAGCGACATCGGCCCCTCTGCGATCTGCACATCGGTGAAGTTCCATACCTCGACCAGCCCACCACACATGCGAGGCAACACTCCAAGGCGGTACATCGCCACCGCAGCTGCGGCCCCCCACTGTTCGTCGAAAGAGTGTGGCGGGGCGCCCTTTTCGTGACAGAAGCCCGCACCGTTCACCCAGCCCGCCAGCTCGGCAGTCGGCGCCTCCAATGCCCACAGGAGCGGTTGATTCGGCAGCCTGCCCTGATCCCTCAGCCGATCGGCGAAGTCAGCGGAGCGTCGTTCCAGGAGCTGTTTCCGCACGATGGAGACGGATGCGCCTCCCGCCATCGCGGCACACTGTTGAAGCTCGAGTTCCTTCCTCCATGCCACCGCCGCCGCCATCGACTGGGCACCGTTAGTCCATGCCTCCGTCACCGACTTGATCGCGTCTGCGCCGAGCTGCCTGGCGATGTACGGCGGCGGGGTCAACCGAATCGTGTCAGTTTCCGTCAGCGCGTCGAGCGTTTTGAGATGTGTTTGCGCCGTTGCATCCTCAGTCACCCAACGATGCTCCGGAGTGCACGTGAAGTGCATCCCATTCGTCAGCCGATAGGTACACACCGCCGCATCGGTGTAGCGATGCACCGCACGCACTGTGGTCCAATTCCCGTCCGCATCAAGGGTCTTGTCGCCCAGCCTGATGTCACCGACGCCGACGATGCCACGACGGGTGAGCAACCGTTGATTCTCCGGCAAGCACATGCGGCCGGTGGCGTTGGCGCCGAGGATTTTGATCTCAGGGTGCAGACGTCCTGTGGGAGCGGCGTTTTCCTTCACCTTGCAGACGTAGCCGAGGACTTTCTCGACCCCCGCGACCGTGCGGTGTGCCAGTGCCAGGTCCGATCGCAGCACCGCATCGTCGTCGGTGAATATCTTCAACGCGTCCTTGTCGGCCTTGAGCTGCCCGGTGGGGGTGGTTGGCCACGGCTGGGGCAATTCGCCACGCGCATCTAGTGCGTTGACCAGATCCCGGCCATTGCCTGGTCGGATGCCCGCGTTGGCCAGCAGCTGCGCCGCTGCCCGCGCCTGCTCCACCGTCTGTTCGCGGAACCGCTCAGGAAACTCGGTGTCGACGGCATAGCCGCGGGCGGTACGTTCCAGGACGATCCGGTTGACCTGCTGAACGTCCTCGACCACCTGCTCGGCGTCGTCGGCGTTGAGCACACCGCGACCACCCATTCCCAGGTCCGGGGTGGTCAGGTACCGAGCCGCGGTGGCCATGATTCCGGTTCCACCTACTCCGGGGGTGCCCCACAGCCGCAGCGTCGCCACAGTGTCCGACATCGCGCCAATGGCGTACGTGGGTGTGTCGATGTCAGTGGCCCACCAGCCTTCGTCCTTCTTCAACCCCCGTACAGCGAACACTTCCGACATGGTCGTCCGGTCGTCATCCATCAGTTGGTACGCCATCGCCAGGTCTTCCAGAGTGCGTCCGGCTTTGTCGTAGGTCTTCACCATTCGGGCGGCGACCAGGGTGTCACCCAACTTTCGGATATGTGCACGGGTCATCAGCCGGTGTGCATACAGCGGCGCCACGTCGAAGCAAGCACCGTGGAATATCAACGCCGCGGCATGGTCGAAGACCTGGGCGAGAAGTTTGCGGTGCTGGGGCCGGCGTAGCGGGTCCAAAAGCAGGGACACGGTGTCGGCGCCGAGATGAAATGCCACCGTCACGCAGGTGATCGAGAACTTGTTGACGTCCAGTCCGCGTGTCTCGATGTCGGCAGCCACAGTCGAGGGTGCGGTGGAGCACAGGGCTGCGACCCATTGCGCCATCGCGTCATCGTCGGTGACCAGGTATGCACCGACGGTGTGGTCGTAAATCTGAAACTGCGCAGCCGCGACGCGACGCAGCTCGACTCGGGGGACGTCGGGTTCTGGGGACACGCGACTCAGTCAAGCAGCAGTTGCCGACATGTTTGCCTGCGCGGTTTCGACACGCCGATGGCGGCACTATATGGAATCTAGTGCCGCACGGTTGCCGGTCAAGATCGGCATCGCGGTGCCGGATCCGTCCGCCAATCCCACCGGCCCAGGGACATGACAGCGCAAAAGATGCCACTGAGACGTGTGTGAAACACGTGAACTACACGGCTGCGTAGCCGGCCACCGCCGCACGCACAGAGATGGCCGCTCTAGGTGGACTGGAGCGGCAGAAAAGATCTCGCGGCCGTGATCCCACTACAGCTGTAAATGCTCGTTTTACTGCACCTTTAGTACCACCATCGAGGCATACGTAGAGGATCCTGGCGCAATTCAGGATCCTCTGATCGACCGCCAGGGAGGCCCTCAAGGGGGCGGTCCAAGCCCCCTCGCCAGAGTCGCCAGCCCGTACAGCCAGACGTCCTCGATTCCGGCGCCTTGTCGGTGCCCGCAGATACAAACGACACGCGATAACTCAACAGGGGTTGCCTGGCATCACAGTCGGCATTACAGTCGGCATTGTTGGCATCAAGTGCCGGTGACGAAAACGTGGCTGATTCGTAGTTGTGAGCAACCACAGGTTCGTACCAGCACCCGAAGCCACCGCCCACGAACCACCCCACCACCGAAACCCGAACCACCAAGGAGGGTCCTTATGACTGCTGCACTTGCGCCCACCGCGCCCCCGAGCTACCCCATCGCCCCGACGGCCGCTGCGCCGGCCGCACCCATGACCGCCGCGGTTCTCGACCTGGCGGCGCTCTCCGATGCGGTCGCCTCCAGCGCCGACCCCGTCGCGGTCCTCACCCAGCTGGTGCTGGCCACCGCCGCACGCTCGCGCAGCGCAGCCGAGCAGGGCCGGACTCTGTCGAATGTGAACGCCGCGATTTCCAAGACTCTCGACGCAGTGCGGACCGCGTTGCTGGACTCAGTCGGAGGCAACGCGGGTGTCTACGCCGGATTCACGGTGACTGCCACCGCCGGCGGTCGGCAGATGGACTACAAGCGCCTCGAGGCGGAATACCCCGACATCTACGACGAGCTGGTGACCACCAAGTCGCCCGGCCGGACCCTCAAGTACACCGCCTGACATCGCCGCCCCACCGGCAAACACCACCAAGGAGAACACCACCATGTCCGCTTCTGTACCGCCCGCCCCCAACGCGACTCCTGTTGCCCCACAAGGTCTGCAGGACATCAGCCACGGCGCTGCTGTTGCACCGGCACCCGTATCCGTAGCTCCGGCTCCCGCATACGCGATGGCCCCGATCATCCCGTTGCATGATGTGTCACACACTGCGGTGGCCCCGGTGACTGCCTCGGAGCCATTGCCTGTGCCCGACCCTGTCGCCGTGCAGTCCACGCCGTTGACTGTGGCACCGGCGCCGGCGGCAGCCGACAACAGCGTGATTACTGGAATCGTGCCTGCCGGTCCGCCGATCGCTCCGGCTCCGGCCCCCGTTCCTCCGGCGCCCGCTGTCGCACCGCCAGCACCCGTGACCGTGCCCGTTACGGGTGTGCCTCCCGTTCAGCCATCCGCGCCGGCGCAAGAAGAGGTGTTCGCACCGTCGCCGGTCGCCGGTGGCGCTCCCCTGCCGCCGGTCATCGCGCTTCCCGACACTCCAGCGCTGCAACCCACCGCCGACACCCTGGCGCCCTCGGTCTCCAAAGCGGTTCAGACGCTGGCCGACCGGCACGGGATCGACCTGCGCACCATTACCGGAACCGGAACCCGTGGGCGCATCGTGCGCGCCGACGTAGAAGCCGCGATCAGTGCAGCAGCTGTCGAGGCTGGAGAACAGAGCCTCAATCCTGCGCCGGAACCCGTAGCGACCCCGGCGCCGGCCGCCGTGGCCGAACAGCCGCTGGTTTCCACCCCGGTGAATCCGGTTCAGGCCATAGACATCGCGCAGGATTCCGTGGTCGTCACACCCGTCAAGGTGCCTGCCACTGAGAATCCCGCCAATCCGAGCCCCCCGCCTGTTGCCTCTGCCGACGCCCCGCCGGATGCAGTGTTGAGCACCGTGCGGCTGCCGTTCGACTTCAGCGGCGGACGCACTCTGCAAATCGGCCCTGACAGCGACCTGGTGGCGATGGCTGCCCACGCGTTGCCCGGTCTGATGATCACCTCCGCGGTGCTGGAATTGTCCGCAGATGGTCCCGCGGTGCTGGCGACCTTCGCGACGGCAGCGGCGGTGTCGCTGTGACCGCCGCCGGGATGCTTCACAACGCATTCGACACAACCGCTGCCGGTGATGAAACAGCTGTGCCGCCGGCGCCGATTCCGCTTCGTGCGATGCCTCCGGCGCCGCCGATGATCCGGGTCCGCATGGACTCTCTGACCCGCACCCACGATGACGGCGACGACGGCAACAGTGAAGGGCCGGAAGAAACGGTCGTCGACATGCAGCTGATCATCGACTACACCGGAGCCCTGGCGCGGCGCACCGCCAGCTACATCCGCGACGGTCTGGTCGAACGGGTCAACCATCCTCACCGCCATCCAGGCAGGGTGACATGTCTACGGTGCGCGGTCCTTAGTGCAGCCGAGCACCCGACCCTGGCCGCCACTCTGCTCGAAATCCTGAATCGCAGTGCTGCCCCCGCCGACGAGGATTGGAATCTCGAGCCAGACTGCACCGACACCCGCACCATGTCGCGGCTGCGGCGTTTGGCGATCAGCTCCAACACCATGCACGACCTCTACGGGGATCATTGGGGCCAGGTGATGCTGATGTGCCTGCGCGTCGAACGCGCAGATCTGGAGCTGTTGTCCTTCCTCACCCGCAAATATCAGCCGAGTCGTGTCTTGGTGCCGCACAGCCGGGCAGCGCTGGCCGCGCATCATCTGGCCGGCATCGTCTGCCCGCGGGTTGGCCGTGACGGTAACCCGGTAGCCGACACCGTTCGCAACGCCGTCGCGGTGCGCCTGGCCGTCACTGCCGGGAACGTCGCCGAAGGCGCGTGGCCGTCCTGGCTGGATCACCTGCCAGCACCGGCGATGTGACGGCCATGGCCACCGGATCACCCCTGCCGCAGCTCAACCCGACAAGCCTGACATCACCCCGATGGATCCGTAGAGGAATCACCTGGAGGTCGGTGGCGTGACCCTCGCCAGTTCCACACTGACGGCGCCATTTCCGTCACCCCGACCGCATGGCGTCGCGCCGCGTGCGCTGCGCGGCTACCAGATCGAAGCGGCCGATCGTGTGACCGAGGCTTTCGCCGGCGGCGTAGAGGGACCGGCGGTTGTGCTACCCACCGGATCGGGCAAGACCACGGTGATCGCCGAGCTGGTCCGTCGCGACGTGGCAATCGGCGGCCGGGTTCTGCTGCTGGCACATCGCAACGAACTCATCGAGCAGATGAGCGGCGCTGTGACCGCCGTGAACCCGGCAGGTCCTTCCCCGGCGATGATCGGTGGGCCGCACCGCGGCGATCCGACTGCGCAGATCGTCTCTGCCACCGTGCAATCGCTGCAGCGCACCGCGGCGCTGTTGCGTCTGGGAAAGCGCGATCTCGTCATCGTCGATGAGGCGCACCACGCGGTGGCGACCACCTACCGCAAGGTAATTGACCATTTTCACGCACTCGGTGCACGCCGCGCCGGGTTCACCGCCACGATGACGCGCCACGCCGCCGGCAAGAACGAGGTACCACTTCGGACCGTCTGGAGCGACGTTGTCTTCGAGCGGGACATCACCTGGGCTATCGAGAACGGGTTTCTACTGCCTCCCTATGGGGTGACCGTTGACCTACCCGACCTCGACGTGGAATCGCTGCACACCGGCGCCGGCGAAATCACTGATGACGAGGCCGCCGAAGCCATGCTGCGGACGACCACGCTCAACGCCACCGTGGAGGCAGTGCTCGAACGTACCGCCAGCTTGTCGACTATCGCGTTCGGCGCCTCAATGGAGCACTGCCGCCAACTCACCGAATCACTGGTCGGCCTCGGCGCCACCGCGGAGATGGTGGTGGGGCCGACCACCGTTCGTGATCGCACCGCCATTTACCGCCGATTCCGCAACGGGACCACACGGGTTCTGGTCACCGTCGATGTTCTGACTGAGGGCGCGGACTTCCCCCGCTGCGAGGCAGTCGTACTGGCCCGGCCCACGCGCAGCCAGTCTCGCCTGGTGCAGTGCGTGGGCCGGGCGCTGCGTCCGCACACGTTCGAGGACGGCCGCGTCAAAGAGCGCGCCCTGGTGGTGGATCTGGTCGGAGCGGGATCGCTGGGCCTGATCGTGCAGACCAGGCTGGAGCCCGACCGCCGAGAGCAACCCGACGGCGACGAGGAAGGGCTCGGCTGCAGCTGTGACCAGCCGTGCAACGGGGGATGCGACCTCACTTGCACCGGTGTCGGCTGTTCATGCGACTGCAGCTGTGCGGCAACCGGTTCGGGTGTCGAGACCGTCAAGGGCAGCATCGAATGCACGTGCGAGTGCGCCTCGGTGTTCGGAGTGTGCCGCTGCGGCTGCCAGTGCGACCAGCACCGGGTCGATCCGCTCGTCACGTTCGACCCGGTCACCGGCGAACTCACCGCTGCCGGCCCCAAGCGTCGCACCGATTCGTCCTGGTCGGTGCGTACCTCGACGATCCGCTGGACCCAGCATCCGCGCGGACTGGTACGGCCGGTCTACCGGCAGGGCGGGTCCAAAGGCGCCATCCTGCTCGCCGACATGCGCGGAGTGTCAGGCACTGTCGCCGGAAAAGATTGGGCCTTCGGATTTTTCGACACCACGGTGCACCAGATGTTCTGGGTGGGACTCGATGGACAGTGGACCCGGCCGGGACCGGATTGTCACCTGCAGGGCATGGACCTGGCGCGCGCGGACTCACTGGCCCAACAAATCTTCTCCGGCCACATGCGTGATGTGGAACGCAGCGAGGCCAGTGGCGCACAGGTCGACCTGGCCGCCCGTCTCGGTGTCCCCGACGCACACAACCTGGACCGCCGCGACCTTTCCGACATGATCGCCCTCGCCCAAGCAGACCGCTGGCTTCCGCTGTTCGACCGCCCCACCCACACCACCGCCGCCTGACACCGAAAGGACTATCCCTGTGAATCTCACCGACACCAGCCGTACCGGAGGCGACACGATGCGTGCCCGGTTGGCTGACCCGAGCTGGATCGCTGCTGCCGGACCAGCGGAACTGCGGGCCGCGGTGCACGCATTGTGCTGGCGCACAGTGCGCTCGACGATCGACGGGTTCTGCACGGACCTTCACGTCGCATCCAAAGTTCTGATCACCGCGCGTGGGGTCAAAGCCGAACTTGACGCCCGCCTGGCATTGCTGGATGCGCGCACCGGTACCGACCCCGACGAGCGAGCAGTCCTGCTGCGACGAAGCGCCAACGCGACCGAGATCGTCGCCGCCTGCGATGCCGCCGTGCAGTTCGCGCAGATGAGCGATGCCCGTTGGCCCGCCGCTAGCGATCTGGTTGCCGCAATCGCCGATCACCGTCGCCGTGTCAGCCCCGAAGACGCATGCGATGCCGACACCGCCCTGTGGCGTGTGCTCGATGACGCCGAACACCTCAGCCCGACCAGTAACGCCGCCTGACAGGCACTCCCACCCCACTACCCCACCACCACCAAATCTGGAGGCACACCGTGTCGATGACCGCAGAACTGAAAGACGAACTCCTCGGGGTGCACACCGGCACCCCTGAAGGATGCAGGCGCGCCCAGCTGGCCGCAGTCCTACGCCTGACGGCTACCCTGCGTGTGTCGCGTGGCCTGGTTGTCGCCGCGGAGGTCAGCAGCGCATCGCTGGCCCGTTACCTTCGCCGTGAAATCGCCGAGCTGTACGGCCACCGCGCGGTCGCGACCGTGCTGCCTCGAAACGCGGCACTGTGTGGCGGCCGCTACTTGGTCCGTGTCGCCGCCAGTGATGGCGGAGGGACATTAGCGCGATCCATCGGAATGATCGACGAACGTGGCCGCCAGGTCCAGGGTCTGCCGGCCACCGTTGTTGGAGGCTCCCCCGGCGAGATCGAGGCCGCCTGGCGTGGCGCATTCCTGGCTTCGGGAACCCTGAGCGGTCCCGGCAGTAACACCAGTCTGGAAATCCGCTGCCCCACTACCGAAGTGGCATACGCGCTGGCCAGTTGCGCACGCCGGATCGGTGTGCTGCCGTTGGTGCGCGAATCACGAGGTATCGACCGGGTGATGGTCCGTGCCGGTACTGACATCGCCGATCTCATGACCCGCATCGGAGCCCCCGAGTCACGCCTCGAGTGGGAGAGCCGTGCGACGCGCCGGCGGATGTGCCGCATGGCGAGCCTCGACGCCGCCAACAGTCGGCGCACTGCCGATGCTGCGGCAGAAACTTCGGCCCGGGTCGAACGCGCGTTGACCATTCTCGGAACCGACGTTCCGGAGCACCTGGCTGTCACTGGAACATTGCGCCTGACCCACGGCGAGGCCTCCCTTGAGGAACTGGGGCGCCTGGCCGATCCACCGCTAACCAAAGACGCTGTCGCAGGGCGCCTGCGGCGCCTGCTGGCGCTGGCCGACAAGCACGAAGCGGCCCTGCCCGCCACTGTCGCTGACCCGGAACCGCAGCTGGTGGCTGTCAGTGCTGCTGGGCTCGACAAGCCGGAAGGAGCGTCGCCGTGGATCCGACGATGAGTCTGGTTGCAGAACTGGTAGAGACCCCTGTCAAAGGCACTGGAGAAGCCAGGTACCGCCAAGCCGAAGCGGTCTCCGCGATACGTGTCGGTGGTGGCCTACGCATGCAGCACGGTCGTCTGACTCTGGAATCGCGCATGTCCTCCGAAGCGGCCGCAGTGCGCATCGCGCAGGCGCTATCCGACCTGTATGAATGCACACCGCGCGTTGATGCAGGACCACGCAGAACCGCGACACTTCGTGTAAGCGACGCCGACGACCTTGCTCGGCGTATCGGGCTTCTCGATACGCACGGACGCCCCGTGGTGGGCATGCCCGCATCGCTGGTGTCAGCGGCGTGCGCATCGGATGCGATCGCAGCTGCGGCACTTCGCGGAGCGGTGTTATCCGCAGGACACCTGCGGGTGACTTCAGTGAGGCCACCAGCACTGGAAGTGCGTTGTCCCGGACCGGCGTCGGCACTGGCGGTGGCCGGTTTTGCTCGGCGTCTATCGGCGATCGCGGAAGCACGTCAAGGCAGTGAGATCGACGGTGCCGTTGACTATGTCCGGGTCCGCTACGGGGTTGGGGCTCTTCTGGAACAGCTCGGCGCGCCAGAGGCCGCTAGGCGGTGGGTCGATGCGAAAGCTGTTGCTGCCGCTCAATCTCGGCTCGACACCAGGCCACTGTCCCAGGCCAACAGCGCACGCGCCTCGCAAGCAGGACAACACATCGCCGGGAAGGTCCGGCTCGCCCTCGAAATTCTAGGGTCCGACGTGCCACCAGAGTGGATTTGCGCTGCGCAGCTGCGGATCGCCCACCCCGACGCCTCAAACACCGATCTTGCCGAACGCTGCATACCGCCGATGACCAAGCACACGTTCGCAGGCCGGTTGCGGCGTCTGATATCGGCCGCCGAACAGCGAGCCCTCGACATTCCAGCGTAGAAGCGCCTGTGCCCCATGGGGCAGCCATCGCGCCGGCCCGTTACCTTCGGACCGTCAATGGTATTCTCTATTTTAGAGACACAACGAAAGAGGGGACATGACCAGCTACCCGGACGGGATGGAATTGCGCCCCCTGCTGGAATGGCCGGGACAGCTGCCGTCAGCGCACATAGGCTCGCCGTTCACCGCGACGCTGTCGGCCACCCTCGATGAGCTCGACCGCGAACTCCGCCACTTGGGCAAGCACTCCCGCAATGCACCGTCGGTGCTTGAGATCGCGTTACGCGACGACGACTTCCGCATGGACGGGATGCCACGGGCGAGCGCTAAAACCATCCACCCCGGGGTAGTCCTGCACGTCGAATCGCGATTCGGACCGCTGTCCTACCCCGCCGCGAAATTCGATACCTGGCAGGACAACCTGAGGGCCATCGCACTCGGACTCAACGGGCTTCGCCGCTTGGACCGGTACGGGATCACGCCCGGACATGAGCAGTACCGAGGCTGGGTGGCGATCGAGAATCACTCTGACGCCCGTTCCCGCGCACAGGCGCTCATCGACTCCTACGGCGGCGTGCGTGCCGCGCTGCGCGCTACGCACCCTGACCACGGAGGAACACCAGAGGAGTTCCAGCGAGTTCAGGAAGCACGTCGCGTGCTCGGGGTCTGACATCCGAATCCCGTACCCCAAATGACGATAAGAGGAAAACAGCCGCCATGAACTCCGTCTCACGACCACACATCCCAGCCGGGGCCGAGGTCATTGCCTACGGCACTGTGTTGGTGGTTGGAACTATCGAAGAGGGGCCGTTCGACTCCCCCATCACAGGTTCGTCGGTGTATAGGATCCGGACCACGGATGGCGAGATCACCACGCGGTCAGTGCAGATCGTGGTTCCGCGCATCGATTTCGAGACCAGTTGGCACGTCTGGAAAGACGGCACCGTCATAGCCGGCGGGCCTGGAATCAGCCGCGACCGGATGGACGAGTACGCCTCAGTACACGGCGGCGACGTCGTTTATGGGTGGCCTGCCGCATGAGCGCAATCTCGTTCACTACGCGCGACTTCGAGTTCACCATCCAGGAGTGGCAGCACGCGGCCGGCTGACACCGATAAAACCACGACCACACCATATTTCGACCTGGGATGCTCGATGACACGAGAGGAAGGAGGAGACCATGGCTGTACTGCACACCCCTGAGACGAGAGGGGCAAAGGCGCTGTACTACGACGCAGGTGGAAGTTCGATCGAGCGCGACATCATCGGGTGGGACAAGCTCGGAAGACCGCTGGTGTTGTGCGGAGATCGGCTCCACACGGCGGACGGTGCACCGTTCGCGCACTACAAGGAGTTCAGGACGGTCGTCATGCCGGACGTGCTCTCGATCATCCGAGAATCGATCGACAGGTGCCTCGACGACTACAAGCTCGGCAGGGTCTACGACCCCATCTACGACGCGGTTAAGGGCGAGTTGGCTAGACGTCGGCCTCGGGCACTCGAACTGGACTACGGCGAAGGGATTCTCAAAGAGCACTTCGGCATGCCGCTGCTGATCCACGTGCAGGAGCCGAATGTGCGGATGAGCCATTATGGAAACCAGGTCACAGGAACCCCTCTGGTGAATTACCTCGCCCTAGATCCGATCACGGAGTCGATTCAAGTAGTGAGGAACGCGACCATCACGCAGAGGGCGGTCGCCACAGTGGTCGTGCGCACCTACCGGAGAGGTCCCGTGGGAGTCATCGGGGTCGCGCTCATCTCGCCAGATACCGATTCACCCGTGTTGAAAGCTCTTTCGAGTGGAACAGGATACTCGGTGCATGAGGCCGCGCAGACCCTGACCGACTCCGCTGTCGAGCGCGGCTGGCTGCCCGCACCCGAGACGTCTGCGGGGCACCGTGGCGTGGTTCCGGCTGGCCTACACGAAGTCCGACGAGGCGACGTTCCTGATCGATGACCTCCTCGCTGCAGATCCTGGACCGGTCTAACTTCCCCCATGCGAACTTTCCGGCCGCAACCACTCAGAGATCCCCGAGATGCTTCACGGAGCCGGGGTGGGCTGGGCGCGTCTGGGCCCGCAGCATATGCACGGAACGTTCATTCTTCCCGGCGGCGAATTGCGCAGTGAGCGGGTCGATTACGAGTCCGTCAACGCGTGGATCAGTGGTGTCGGCGGTCCGGATCGGGATGAACACCGACCCAGCACCACCCAACACAAGTGAGGAGCCTAGACAGTGAAATACCCCAGTGATTTCGTCAACGAGGATCACGGATGGCAACGCATCCATGCAGGACATGATCTTGACCGTGGCATGCTGCTGGCCGACCTGGCCGACAACGGCGGAAGCCAACGCACCGATGGCCAGGAACTCGTAGTCGAAGAGGTCTGGCTTAGCGTGGCGGCGCGGATCAAGTGGTGCGGCCGCCGTGACCGGTCGTGCGACAGTGAAGGTGAGTGGCACGCGCACTGGTTTGCCGCCCGTCCCGGTCTCGGAAAACCCTTCACGTTGGTCTACTGGGGCTGCCCCGAACGGGTTTCGCAATGATCCGGCGACCATTGCATATAGGTCTCGATGTCGACGGTGTGCTTGCTGGCTACATGGCGGCCATCGCCGAGGTCGGACGCGGGAACGGCCACACGATGTCGGGCGAGGGACCGCTCACCTATGAACTGATCGAACCTGGCTGGTTTCCCGATGCACTCACTGCGGCGGCGGCAATGGCCCAGCTGCACGAACGCGGCCTGGGCGATCTGGCACTGCTCGACGACACCGCTCCGGGCGCGGTGCGTGAACTGCGCAACGGCGGCCACAAGGTCTCCATCGTGACCGCACGACAAGAGCACCGCGCGGGAGAATCATCGCACCGTGCCGGACGCCGCGACCTTGCAAGCTGGCTTGCTCGCCACGGCATCGAAACTGACGATCTGCTTTTCATGCAGCAAAAGAGCCTCTCCGGCTGTGACGTCTACCTCGATGATGCTCCCCACAACATCGACGAGATCCGAAGTGCCGGAAGGATCGCCGTGGTGCGCGACACCACCTACAACCGGCAAGTTCCCGGCCCACGCGTGATCAGTCTGGCCGAGTTCGCCGATCGAGTGCTCCGCGGGGATTTCAACCGGCAGGCAGCCTGACTGCTGGCTCGATGCCGGTGAAACTGCCGGCCGCACGCGGGTGTCACGTCCCGGACCGGTCGGCTTGAGCCGGCGCAATCGACGGACGTTCGGCGCGATGTCAGGACCCGCACTGGCTCGCCAGCCGCCTTATCTGTGCGTCCAGGTCATACAGCCGGTCCAACAGGAAATCCACGTCGCGATGCCGCCCAGCTGAATGGGCCTTGTTGATCCGGGCATGCAGCAGGCCGCGCAACACCTCTGAGTCGGGTAATCGATTCATGCGTCAGCGCACTGATGCGGGCCCAGCGCGCCATCGCGGACAGTGGTGAACACGCGGCGGCCGCAATCTGGACACCGCTTGTGTATCCCCGACTCTGGACCGTCGTCGGTGCCGTTGGTGAGCAATGTTCGGATGTTTCGGCGCCGGCCGCAAGCGTCACAGGTGGCGGTTTCGCGGACCCATGTCTTTGGTCCGTCGATGGTGTCGCGGTGTTCGTCAAAGTCGGAGACGGCGCGCTGCTGGTCTGCGGGATGAGTGCATTGGCTGGTCATGCTGTGGAAGTCTCCCCTACGTCAGCTTGGCGGGGCCGCCCACACAGCTATGAAGTGGCTGTAGGTCGCTGTCTGCCGTGGCCGCGGTGATGCTGGATGGACTACTCCACCGACAATTTCGCGTTATTTCCTTGGCGATCAACGTTTCTCACCGACTATCTCAACCTTGTCGGGTCGATCGGGGAGAAGATGTACGCCGGTAGGTCGTCCTCGGCGTCGCCCGACCCAGGTATCTGCACTAGGCGAAGGCCGCGCTTACCTGCCCATTCGCTGATCGCTTCCCACATAACCTCGTGAGCGATCACGATCTGCCGAGTCTCAAACTCCATCATTCCCCCATCCGATCATTGCGCCCTACGTCAGGCCGGCCACCTGCACGGCTCGTCGGGGTGCTCGTCAATGTTGGCGCTCGCCTGGTCCCAGTTCAGGTACATCGGGCCACCCATCACCTTGCGTACTGCGTCCTCGTAGGGATGGCCGCAGCCGCACGGGCACGGGTGCTGATCTCGTGGCTTTTCACACCCGCACCTGCACGGATTGCGAAGAATGACCTTGTAGCCACCTTCACGGAGGGCGGCGAGTGCAGGGTTGGCCCAGTCTCCGGTGCCGAAACCGGCAGCCTCATCGAGAGCCTGCTTCACAAGCCCAGACGGTGTGGCCATGTCGTCTCCTGGCGTGCGCCAGTGCGGCGGCTTCCAATGCCTCGAACTCGGCATCGAATCGCCTTGGCTTGTCAACGAGATAGGTGTCGCCACAGGCACAATCGACGATGAACTTGCCCGGTTCGGGCGGATCGAAGAGGTCGCCATCTGTCGTGGTTTCGCGGTGATGTCGCATGAGTCCTCCACCGCCACCGCGCGTTGATTGTGAATTTTCGCCGTCAGCGTTCACCGGTCGATGCCGCTCTTGAATTTCACCTGCGCCATCACGCACTCCGCGGGCAGGATGTCGTCGCGCACACCGAGGTAGACGGGCTGGTACAGCGCCGGGGCGGCGTAGAGGTAGCGGACCTCGACGACGGCGCCGACCGGCGGCACGTCGTGGTTGGCGGGAACGGTGACGTTGCCGACGAAGGTCAGGCCGTCGTTGCCGTGCAGGCTCAGGCCCACGCTGCGCTGGGTGTTGACCGCGGTCACCAGGGCGCTCAGGGTCTCGACGAACTTGAACTTGAGCTGCGGGCCGCCGCTGTTGGGCCGCCCCGGCGAATACGGTGCATCCAGGCGCTTGAACACCACGCCCTCGGCCTTGGCGTCCCGCAGCTCGGCCAGCTTCCGGCGCTTGTCACTCTGGGAGGTCCAGTTGTGGGTCGGCGCGATCGCGTCATCGAGGTTCAGGGCGATCAGATCGAGCAGGATGCGGTAGCGCTCTTGGTAGGGCCTGTCGCGCAGGTCATTGCCTGTGTACTCGAAGATGTCGAAGGCGTACAGCACATCGCCGATGATCTCCCCGTCGAGGATGAAGTCACCCTCGATGGACCCAGCTGCACGGGCCACCGCCGCGGACACCCCTACCGCCAGGCCCAACTTGTTGATGGCCTCGATGGTGTCGCCGGTCTTGCGAATCATCATGCGACGGCCGTCGTACTTCTCCTGCAGGCACCAGCTGTCACTGTTGATGGCTTCATTCGCAGCGGCCTGGTCGGCGACGTTGAGCAGCTGGGGCAGCAGGCCCGACGGGTGGCGGTCGCTGGCGCTGTTCTGATATGGGGTGCCGTCCTCGCCGCGGGTATAGCCCTTGGCCTCTTTGGCTTTGACCAGCTTCTCGAAGATCGCCGTGGCCTTGGCGTAGTCCACCGCGGTGGTGGTCTTCGTGCCGGTGGTCAGTGCCGAACCCCGGCGTCCATAGGCGAAAGTGACGAGGAATCCGGCGTCGGTAGGTTCCAGCCTCGCATGGTATTCCTTGTCGCTGTTGCCTTCCCGGTAGTAGAGGCTCGCGGTTCTGGGTTCCCCTGCGGCGGTCATCGTGGCCCTTTCAGCATCTTGGTCTATTCTCTAATATAGAGAATAGACCAAGGGGCCGACAACTCCCCCGGCTACTGCGGCGCCGACGCGCCCCCACAGTCGCTCATCGGCGAGTCTCTTGAGCTCGGTGGCCAGTACGGGCCTGGTTATGTCATTACCTCCTCGATCAGGTCGGGTTCTTCGGTCAGTCGGTGAGCTTCCGCGTCGGTGTATCCCCGGTCCCGGAGCTCCCAGTACAGGTCGGTGTGCGGCATACCTCTCCTCGCCGGTGATCGCCGATTACGTCAGGTGCCGAAGTTCCAGCGGGCTGGCTGTGCACCAAGTAGCACCGTTGATTGGGCCGCCATCGAACTCCACCACAATGCCGACATCGTTGTAGCCGGTGACGATGCCTGTGGCGTGCTGCGATGCCCGATTGCGGGCACGCCGAACAGTGACCACGGACCCGACCGTGACATGGTCGCCAACGGCGAAGTCTTGACTGATGTTCTCCAGCCATGTCTGTCCACCCATACGCCCATCCTTCACCGATGATTTCGCCGTCTGCCGCCGATTACGTAAGCCCTTGGCGGCGCTTCGCTGGTCCGCAGGCCCCAGATCATCGTCTACGTCGTGGCCCCCTTACGGTCAGCTACTTTCGCGGTTTCCGGATACGCCGCACCACATCTCGTTCTTCAAATGCGCAGGAGACCGCGTGACTGAGGTTGTCGAATGTGCCAGCGGACATAACGTCCACGTGGCCGACGAGTTTCCCATCCCGGTAGACACTCGATCGCACCTCCCAGTCGCCCTCGCTGTCGAGCAGTCCATCTTTGTCCATGTCCTATTCCTTATGTCGTCCACTCGCCACGGTCTTGTGACACATGCGGGCCAGGGTGCCCGTCCACTCGGCGGCAGCCTTGGTATCCCAACGTGCCCGGCCGCACCGCCGGGCAGTTCCGCGCCCCGGCGTCCTGTGCGTCGAGCTCGCTGATCGGTATCTTCATCGTCAGATCCCTTTGTGACCTTGGTGCTCAACGTGTCTCACCGATTACGTCAGGTCGAAACCCGCCTCGGTCAACGCCTCGACAACTTCGCCCGCCAGGCGCTCGGCCTCGTTGCGACTCACGTGACCACCACCAATGGACTCATAGACCAGCATGGTTGTGACGATCTCGGTAGCTCTGCTCACGGCTCCTCCTGTTCCGATAATTTGGCCTTGCGTTGGCCTGCTGCTGGTCACTCGAACCACTCGCCGGTTCCGTCACAATCGACGCATTCTTCGTCAGCGACATAGCCCGTTCCGGCGCACCTTGGCGTACCAGTTCCGTCCCGAAGACCAGCACGGCGTGCGTGTAGGTCCGGGCAGACGTTCGGGTATGGGTGCTGCCATCGGGAGCGGTGGCGACGTAGGTCGTTTTCTTCGCCATGGTCACACCCGCCCACTGTTGCGGGTGCGCTTCGCCGCTCGCCGGCAAGAGCCATCGCAGTACACAGACTCACCCATGTGTTCGCCGGCCAGAGACTCGTGGCCTTCGCACTGGTCGTCGTCTTCACAATCTGGGCACCGTTCGGTTCCGGTGGTCATACCGTCGTGACGGTCACCGCAGTCGGGGCACTCATATGGCAGGTTCTCGGCGTCGTCAGCGGTGGTCTCGTCGAACGGGTCGTCCTCGCATTGTGGGTGCCCGTCGTTCGAGTAGTGCTCCCTGGCACCCTCGCATCCGCGTGGGCAACCGTGGGCCATGTCGCCGGTGCCGCTGTGCGGGCACACGCCGCGTTGTTTGTCGGCCGCCAAATGTCCCTCATCGAGGTGGTGGACCGGCAGCGGCAATCCGGCGTCGGGGTGAGGTCGGGATTCGGCGGCCTCGGCCGCGTCGGCGGCGATGTCGACGGGTGTGCGCAGGTGGTCACCGGGATAGTAAGTAGGCATGATCGGAATACCTTCTGTGGTGGTGGATTAGGCGCGGTGCAGGCGGTTCGGATAATCGTCGACGATGCAGGAGCGGCCGTCGGTGGCGTCGGCGATCGTTGCAACGTTCACGTCGGTATCGAGCGCGGTGACGGTGCCTGTGCGCTGTTCGGCGCCGTCCCCTGGCGCGGAGTGGCCGTAGGTCCACGTCACGACGTCGCCGACGGCGATCGGAACGGGTTCCTGCGCGATTCCCGCAGCGTCGACAACGTTTGCTCCGTCGTGCATCTGGGCGTGGAACTGTTCGCGCAGCCGGTCGGCAGTGTCTGCCAGCTCCTTCAGGAATTCGGCGTTGTCGCCGTCTTCTGCCCGCCATCGCTGGCGCGACGCGTATTCTTCAAGCGCGTCGATGATGACGAACGCCTCGTGTGTGCGGTAGTCGGTGCTGATGTCAATCTGACACCGGTACACGGCGCCGGGCGCGTACGGGTCGATGGCTACGAGGGAAAGTCGTTCGACGGCGACGCTAGACCGTCCGCCGCCGCCCAGATCGATCGTGGCTATGCCGCTGTGGATTCCGAGGATGGTTCCGTGGAATGTGCGGGATTCCTGCCCAACGCGTTCGCGGTACTGAACACGGTCGCCAGCCTCGATCGGGCGAACGTCCGCGCTCTCGCCGGCAGAGTCACAGTGGACCGAATGCGGGTCGGATTCGTTGCGACGTCCGACGCATTGGCAGTTGGTGGGGTTTGTGTTCATGTCGAACTCCTTCAGATGGAGCTTCCTGGCGGCCAGTCGGGCCGCCAGGTCGAGGTGGTTAGCGGGCAGTGTTCGGCCGCATGGGGTTTACGTTGCGAGACGGGTCTACCCCGAACCCGATCAGTTCGTCGGTGGAAACCTGCCGTGTTGCACCGTCGCGGCATACCGCCAGGAACCAGCCGAGGCCGTCGTCCTCAATCCACTTGACGACACTGGAGACGTTGCCATCAAAGTCAACTGCTGGCAGGGGTGCGTCGGTGGCGTCTCTGGTGGTCATGGTCGGAATCCCGTCTGTGGTGGTGGATTAGGCGCAGTGCAACAGGGATATACCGACGTGGATGACTACGCCCGTCGCGGTGTCGATCACGTATGCGCGGCTGACGGTCACGGTTGCCCCACCACGCGCAGCACCGTTGCCGGGTTCAGCGCCCGCTGGATGTGTTGACTTGTCGCCGCATCTGCGGCAACAAGCGCGACTGTGAGCAGGACTGCAACGGCCGCAACCAATAGCACCTTGCGAATAAGCCCGCCCAGGAGGGTGATGGCAGCAACGGTCACGATCACCGATGGCGCCGGCCAGTGGCTCAGTCCTGGAAGGGCCGTGGTGGTCGCTCCCCCGACGCCGGCGGTCAACGCGCCCGCCAGCGCCATGCGCTGAAGTGTGGAACGTGAAATCAATACAGCCATATCTCCTACTCTCTAAAATGGAGATTACCGCCGAGCCTGGGCCGAAGCAACCTGCAGCTCGCTTTTACTGTTGCGCAGCGGTTTCACGGCGCTGGTCGAGCGCCTGTCACGTCCTTTCGGCCATTCGAACTTGCGATGACCCCGATCAGCTTCGAAGCGCGTCGGCGCAGTTCACTCGCCTGCTCCGTTTTCCCCGCAGCCTCGAGCAGTCGTGCCCTGTCCAGAAGCTGGTCGGCGGCGATGCGATCGGGTGTACGTCCACCAATATGCGCCACAGGATGTCGTCCTTTCATCGTGGTCGGCAGTGACAAGGTGTAGACAGGACAAAGGCCCGAGCACGATGGCATTACCGCGCTCGGGCCTTTCGCGAGGTTCAGTCGAACAGCTCGCTCATGTCCTGGTCGAACGGTCGAGCTTCCCGGTCCGCAGCTTCCGCACGCGCGGCATCGGCTTTGACGCGGTACTCCGCGGCACGCTCAGCGTCAGCCTTTTCCTGCTCGGCTAGCGCCGCTTCGCTGGCGGTGGTCGGAATCTCGAACTCGATCTGCGCGTCGATACGCTGACCGTGAAAGCTGTTCTCTAGTAGCGGGACCAGCCGCGGGTCATCGGGCTCGGCATCGGTCAGATACGCCACGACTGTCGAAACAACCATGGGGTCGCGGTTGACGCCGTTCTCGTCGGGCTCGATATCCTGCATCGCGCGCAGGCGGCCGTGCCGGATGGTGGGCCGGATTGCGATGCCCAGCCTGTCTAGGTGGTCGCGAACATCGGCAGCGAGTTGGTCCGTCTTGGCGGCGACGTCGTACTCGTAGGCACGCATCAGAGGGAACAACTCGGCCGAGAAGTAGACGGCCAGCGTCGGCTCGCCGGTATCAGCGTTGGGCGGGCGGAAGTAAGTCGGCTCGCCGGTGGTGACGTCCTCGCTCATGAAGACTCTGCCTTTCCCTTGCAGGTATGTCGGCGGTGATGCTAGCTATGTTGCCGCCGCATCACTCCGCGCAACGCGTCTACGCAAGTGCCGGTGAGAACAACACACGACCCGCACCGGTTGAGGCACGGGCCGTGTGTTGATCGCGGGTCAGGCGGCGGTGGCGGTCCACCAGTTGAACTGGCTGATCGCGGCCTCACGCAAGTACTGCGTGGCGAGTTCGGCGCCGTAGCCCGTGTTCTGGTCGTCGAACGCGCGCAGCACCTTGGCCGGTTCGTCGTTCTGCGTCGGCACCTTGATGGCCACGGCGGTCACCGCGGTCATTCCGCGCTGGAAACATGCCACCAGCTCGTTCCGGATGTGCTTCTGCATCATCACCGCATTCTTGATCTCGGTGAAGGCACCGGTGGCCGGATCGAGCACGATGTAGTCGACGGTGGGTGTCGAAACCTCGGCCTTTTCGTACTTGCTGTAACGCGGGCTCACCGACAGCAGGCGGAACAGGATCGGCTTGTTGAAGTGCTCGTCGCCGATACCACCACCGCCGCCGGTGGGAATCGAACCGATCGCCGGGGCCGCCGTGATGCCTCCGTAGGTGGCGGCGGGAGCGGCGGCCGGAGCCGGAGCCGGAGCGGCAGCAACGGGCGCCTGAGCAACTGGTGCGGCGGCCACCGGAGCCTGAGCGACCGGAGCAGCGGCCACAGGCGCGGCAGCAACCGGAGCGGCAGCAACCGGTGCCTGAGCGACCGGCGGAGCAGCGGCCACGGGGGCCTGAGCGATAGGGACAGTCATGGCGGAACCTCTCGTTTAGTTTCTGTTGCGGTAATCCGGTGCGAGAACGTAGCCGGAATACTTCCCCGGCACTCCGGCCTGTGGATGTTCCCGCACCGGATTACCTCAATCGTTGCACCGGCATCCGACAAAGCATCGTGTAACGAAATATGCATGTCCGACGGCGTGTCCCGGCATATCTGTGGCGCCGAATCAGGTTCTACCCGAGCAGCACCAGCGTGACCGCTACCGAGGAAGACTCGGCGACTTCGCGAATGATCTGTTCGGCCTCTTTCGGGTCGAGACCCCCAATGCCTCCGCCGATGAGCGGCAGCGCCACGGACGCGATCCCGTGCGCGACTGCGAGTTCGAGTCCGACAGTCAGCGACGATCGTAGCCATTCGGGTCGGGCGTCGGGGCCCGGCTCATACTGACTGGCGCAGTGGATGATCGTCATATCTCCCGGCCCTTGAGGGCATATCATCGCCCCGCCAACTGGAAGGTCACCGCGGCGTGCGAGCACCTCGTATTGGTGAATCGCGTTTGGGTGGCGCTGTTTCATGATTGCTGCGACACCGGCGCCGGCTACTCCGATGCAATTGACGCCGTGCGCGAGCGCCTCAGACGGGTGCGCGAAAAGGTCGCCGGTCTCGATTGTGAAGCTCATACGGTTTCTCTTTCACTGGGTTGGTGGTTCAGGGGGACGTGACAGATCGAGATGAACTGCGGCGCAACGTCAGCACTCCGCGGCATCGCTGCCGTTCATCGCAGTCGACCACGTAACCGCCGATGCAATATCCGGCTTCGAGGCCGCCGGGCATGGCAGACATCGTCAGCGATCCGGTCAGCCACAGCCGCTGCGCGCGTCGCGCAGCCCAGCGGAGAACTGGTCCCACGATCGCCCTGCCAACGTCAGTGGAGCCTTGTTGTCTATCGCCAGGCGGGACCCGTACTGTTCGCAATCGGTCATCTGTTCTGCAGTGGCACCGCACGCGACTGCGAATTCCCGCGCCCGGAGCAAGATCGCCTCTTGCCCCTGCCGGTCCTCCCAGTGCCGCACGTGTGCCGGCAGCTGGTTGAACCAGCAAGCGACGCCGAGCTGGTCCAGTGCGAATTGCAGTTCTGAAAGACTCACGGAAACTCCTCTACGCGTTTATGATTCGGCTGTCGGGACTTGCCCCGGGGGCATCGTTACGCGCCCGCTGCTGCGCGTGCGCGACGCGCCTTTCGGCGTGGCGTCGACACACGGTGACCACACCGCGGCCGTAGCCGAACATGGCCTGCAGCGTCGCCTGCTCGTGGCATTCGATGCTGGGGATGCCCAGTGCGTCGAAGTCCTTGTCAGGGCGTGTGGTCACGCCGCGTCAGCTTCGGCGGCGTTGTCGTCGATCAGACCTATCGCTACCGGCACTTCCGGGTCATCGACATCCAGGTCGGGTGAGTAGGCATGCGCAGCCAGTACCGCACGGAACACCCCTGCGCACGTGATAGTCACGATCGAAGCTGGGTGTTCCCGCGTGTAGAGCTCGACAGGCTCTTTGAACACTGCAGTGATCGCGCTCATCTTCTTGACGGCATCAGCGGTGAACGATTGCACGTTGCCGGCGCCCAGCGGCGCGAGTGTCTGTTCGTCACCCGTTCCTCGCGTGCCGAGAATCTCTTTGGCACCACGAGCATTAAGTCGGCTGATCGTCGAGCGGATCGGGAAATCCTCGGCGTCCTGCAAAGGGATGTAGTGGCGCGAGTCGGCCTCGCCCGGGTCGCCGTCGGTAAGCGTGCGCATCAGCAGTGTTGCGCCGTTGTCGACCACCGAGAGCTCGACGGAGCATTCGGCTTCCTTGTCGAGCTTCTTGACCGCCGATGCCGCACCCTTGGCCGCCGACAACAGTTGTGACGCCTGGTCGACCGAAAACTTCACCAACTTCAGATCGCCGTCGCACTCGAAGATCGCCTGCCCAGGACTGACACCGTCCGAGGCGATGAAGGCGAGGCTGTTCTGAGTTCCGCTGTCACCAGCCTCCACCCGGCTCGAGCCCAGCACGACTGCGGCGTGGGTTGGGTCGTCGTTTCCCGAATAGGCCATCACTTTGGCCGCAGACAGTCCCTTGACGAACGATTCGTTATCGATGATGACGGGCATGCGTTCCACCTTCTGATTCCTTGGCTCCCGCCGCGGTGAATCCCGCGACGGGCAGCATCGGCGGTGTGGGTGCCGGCTGCGGGCACAACATTGATCCCAACGTTTGCGTTCGGCCGTCTACGGCGCGATCGGCTACACCAGACCCAGCATTGTCGCCTGACGCCCCGCTACAGACATCGCCACACTCGCCACTACAACGATCGCCACGGGTGGGGACACGTCGGCCGATAAGCAGCCCGGTTCCCCTTTCTGAACTGCGCGTTAGCGTTGCGTTTCGACGGGACCGTGCATTCCCACGGAACTACGCGCAGCGCTACAACCACCGCGCCGTAGCGCTTCCAACAGCCCCCGTGACCGTTGACTGTGGCTCCGTGCGAGACGACTGGCCGCAAGGCAACCACGGGACATGACACGCTATTGACGCACCGCCTGCCTTCAGGGCGCGCCCACCGCGGCGGCGACAGTCCCCGCAAGTCGCGCCGTAGTCGCCGCAGTCGCGCGAGTGCGGCGACAGTCTGCGATCGTGGCTGACAGAGAGTCGAAGAAGTCCAAAAAGGGTGGCGTGCTCGGAGTTTCGGGCGAACCTGCATGGACAGTATTGGTGATCGCCGCCATCATCGCGGTGATCGCTGTCATTGTCCGCGTCGGTCCGAACGGTGTGCGCGCCTATGCTGACACCGCCATCAACTGGGCAACCGAACGGATCAACCCGGCTCAAACCTTGCCGGACGGAATCGGAGGGACCGGCACCCCGAGCGACGACCCGGCCACTCTGACGGTAGCCAAGTCGGGGTCTATGCGCGGGTACGCCCGAGACCGCTTCGGTGCGGCGTGGACCGACAACGTGGACATCGAATACGGACATAACGGATGCGGGACCCGCGACGACATCCTGGCTCGGGATATGACCGGAGTCCTGACCCGCGACGGCTGCAAAGTGCTCTCTGGCACGCTGGCCGACCCGTATACAGGCACCGTGATCATTTTCACCCGCGGCCCAGATACATCGGCCCGCGTGCAGGTCGATCATCTAGTGGCATTGGCCAATTCGTGGGTGTCGGGGGCAGCGTCATGGTCGCCGCAGCGGCGCACGCAGATCGCGAACGACCCCTTGAATCTGATGGCCGCCGACGGTTCGGCAAACCAGTCCAAGGGCGCGGCTTCGGCCGATCAGTGGTTGCCGCCGAACCCCTCGTTCCAGTGCACGTACGTCAAGCGACAGGTGCAGGTGAAGAACAAGTACCGGCTCACTGTGACCGCCGCCGAGAAGTCGGTGATGATGCGTTTCCGAGGGTACTGCTGAACTCGCCGCGCCGCCGGCCAGACATCGACGCCGAGGCCTTTACCGTCCCCGGCCATGCCCACCCCCACCGTCTCTGCTGTGGCCACCGCACTGGCCGCCGTCCTATTGGCCGGCGGCTGCTCGACTGCGGCTCCCCCGCCTGCAGGCTCGCCCCCGGCCGCGGAGACAGCCGCCGCCGCGCCGGACCTTCCCTCTGACCCGTCCGCCGCGGTGGCCGATGCGGCTGTAAGGCTGCGCGCCACGACCGCGGCCGCCATCATGGTGGCCACCACCGGCATAGAGAATCTGATTGCATCGTCCTACGCGGCGCAGGTGAGCACCGACCCGGCTGCCGCGAACGGCAACGCCAACCTCATGATCAACGGCGAACGGCAGCAGGCGAACTTCCAAGTCCGAGACGGCGAGCTGTTCCTCGACTCCGCGGACGGAGAACCTATCGCTGTCGGCCCAGCGCGCGGAAACTTCGACCCGACACTGCTTCTGGACCCGCAGCTGGGCTTGGCGTCGATGATCGAAACAATCTCACCGGTGTCGTTCGAAAGTCCACAACCGGTCAACGGTGGACAGGTCGCCGGCACGGTGAAACTCCGCGGTGAGCTTCCCGTCGCCGCCGCGGAGGCCGTACTCCCCCGCGACAGCCTGCGCAACCTGGTATCACTTCCCGTGACACTGTGGCTGGACCCTGACGCCGGCAATGCGCTGGTACAGCTGATCATCACCGCCGGGGGCGGAGCGCTGACTCTGCAGATCCGCGACACACACTGATCCCGCATACGACAACGCCCCGGCCCAGACAACCGGAACCGGGGCGTTGTCGTATGCCCTACTTCTGTTCGAACCTCGCCGCCACCGCATTGACGTCGATGTGTGCCGTCTGCACCATCTCGTACGCGTCCGCGTCGATGATGAGCCTCCCCTGGCCAGGGCGCCACCGAGAAGGCTTGAGGTGGTACGCCTGCGGGATAGGCATACCCGAGGACGGTTGCCCGGCCAACTGCAGGATCGGGGCCATCATTTTCTCTCGCAGTGCCGCAAGCATCGCGGCCGACTTCACCCGGTCGTTGAACCCACCGTCGTCGGAGATGATGAAGTGCACGCCGAGATCAGTGCCCGTCGACAGCAGCTTGGAGACTGTCTGATCGCCGACTTCGACAGTGTCGAACACGGTCTTGGCCATGTAGCCCTCGGAGATTGCGTGGAAGTTGTCGATGTACACGTACACCTCCGGACCGGTGAAGTAGGTCCGGTTGATCAGGTCCTCGGCGGTTGCGTCCTCGCTGGGGCGACGTTGGCCCATCAGCCGCACCAGCATGTCGGCAACATCTTTGAGATCGTCAACCGAGCTGACATAGCCAGGCGGACGGATCCGATTGGTTGTGCCGTCCGCGCGAGGCTCACCGAACTTCGCCGGCCGCACGTGACCACGCGCATAGAGGCGGTCACGTTCGCCGAGTTGCTGACGCAGCGGGTCGATGACGACGATCACGGCGTCCTTCGGCGCGAACTGACGCATCACCGACTCCATGTGCATCCGCAGCATATTGGTCTTGCCACAGCCTTTCTCGCCGTACACCAGCAGGTCCTGCGACCTGTTCGGAACGAGCGCGAGTTCCAGGGTGTCCGTCAGGGAGCCCACGGGGAAATGTGTCTGTACCGGATGACGGTTCGGTGGGACCAGCGGCGCATATACCGACCAGATCGTCTCAAAGTCGATCACCGGGTCTGCGGGCCGGACAACAGGCACCTGCTCGGCGGCGAACACCTCGGCCAACTGGTCGCACAGGCCCCGGATCTCGGCGCCATAGTCGTTCACCTCGAACACCGGCATTCCCCTGGCGAACGAGTCGGGTTCAATTTCGCGGTTGATCGGCACCACCGTTCGCGCCTGCTTGGTGCTGTACGGATCCACCGACCGCCCCGGCTGATCTTGCGGGATCAGGGTTTTGAGATTCATCCGCAGCTCTGGAGCCATCTTGGCACCGGCGTAATCGGTCGCAGGCAACTGCACACCGCCGGGAACGTCGATGGAGTAGTGAGCCACGTTGCCGGTGGTGCCGCCGCCGGAAGAATCAGCGGTGAACACCAGGTGCACACCGACAGCAGCGCCGAGGTCGAGGATCGGGCGCAGCAGCTTGGCCCGTTCGGAACGGTCTTCGCCGAGGAACCCCCCGATGCCGTCGATCAGCACCATCACCCGACCGTATGGGTCACCGGGAACAGGGTTGTCGACTTTTGAGTCAAGGTAGGCGTCCACCGAGGAGACTGCACGGTCCACCATCGCTTCACGGCGAAGCCCGATGACTCGCCGGGCCTCACCCAGGATCCGCGACACTCCATCAGCGCTGCCGGGGGCCGCATACGACGCTACGTTCGGGCTGTTTTTGACCTCGCCCAGCTTGCCGGTTCCGAAGTCGGCGAGCATAAACGCCAGCCGGCCGGGCCCGTACTGCAGGCAGCCACAGATGACCAACGTCTGCAACAACGTGGTGCGCCCCGACTTACCGCCACCGGCAATAACCTGGTGCGGCAGAGCGCCGCTGAAGTCCATGAACCATGGCAAGCGGGTGTGCTTCTCAGGCACATCGAGGTCGCCGATGCGGATACTCAGCCCCACAGAGGAACGGCTCAGATTCAGTGTCGGCAGACTCAAAGGCTCACGCAGTGAGGGCTTCCACAAGTCGAGCACCTTCATGTCCGCCAGTCGAGAAACCTTCTCCAGCAGTACGTCACTCATCCTGTCGCCGGTCTCCTCCTGCTTGACGTTGACGACTTCGCCGTCGACGACCGTTGGAGTGAAGCTGCGTTCGGTGAACAGGGCGAACGGCAGGACCGCCTCTACGATCGCCTCATCCGAATCGCCGCCCGAGCGGGCGCGTTCGACCACCGTCTTGCGAATATAGGCGGCCTCGTGATGGAACGCCGCGACCTCGACCGGGCCGTGGTCGGTGGTGAACTTGCGCAGGATCTTGCCCTTGAGGTTGCCTTTGATCATCCGAGCCGCGTCGTCGGTGCCGAGCATCACGTTCGAATGCTGGGGCGAGTTCACCGCCAACGAGTAGCGGAACGTCAAGTGCTGCAGAAGATCACCAAGCACGGACTGGTCAATGTACTGACTGCACATGACCAGGTGCATGCCCAGTGAACGGCCAACGCGGCCGACACGGGTCAGCAGTTCCAGGTATCCCGGACGTTTCTTGAGGAATTCACCGAACTCGTCGATGACGACAATCAGGTCCGGCACCGGAGGCCACAGCGGATCGTTGGGATGTTTCTGCTGCTGCTCGCGGTATTCGAAGATGTCCTTGCATCCCTTTTCGCCGGTGATGAACTCCTCGCGACGGGTGACCTCACCATCGATCACCGCGCCGAGACGATCCACCAGCTCTGCGGTGTGCTCCAGATCGGAGATGTTGGCCACCACGTGCGGAATCCGGTCGGGGTCCATCCCCAGGAATGTCGAACCGCCTTTGAAGTCAGCGAGGATAAGCGCCACCTTGTCGGGCCCGTACAAGGCGAGTAGCGCCAGCACGATTGCCCGCAGGAAGTACGACTTTCCCGATCCGGTGCGGCCGGCGATCGCCCCGTGTGGGCCGTTTCCGTCGCGGTTCTCCTCGTAGAAGTTCAGGAAGCTCAGCTCGGGGGTGAGTTCATCGCCCTTGCGCAGGTAGCCGAACGGAACTTTGATCTCGTCGGTGAACGCGTTGGACTTCCACACTTTGATGAGGTCGTGAGTTTCGATGTTGCCTATCGCGATGGCTTCGAAGAAGTCCGGGATGTGTTCGGCCCGTTCATCCTGGACTCCGCCTCCGGCGCCGTAGCCTTTCGGGCGGTGCTGATACATCGCACGCGCGAACGTCTCGGCCAGCGTCGCCGAAGCGGAATCGGCCGCCGCGGCGTCGTAGTCTTCGAGCGTCGACACGCGGCCGTTCTTGAGCAGAATGCGCGACCGTTCCTCAGAGACCAGATCGGTGCCGTAGCGCACCACCAGCCATGTCATGCCGTCCATCCCGCCGGCCATCGTCGCCGGCCATGCCACCATCTGCTCAGGGGTATCGACAATCACCAGCAAGTGCGGTGGCCGATCATCCCCGCCGGAACGGATTCGCTCGATCACAGCTGCGTGGCGCACCGCGAACTCGTCCAGACTGCGCCACGCCAGCAGGCGTGGGCCGGTCCCCTTCTCCACCTTTGAAGTGTCCTCGAGGTGCGGCAGCCACTTGATCCATTCCCATGCCTTCGGATCGTCGGTGATGACACCGATATTCAGATCACTGGGTCGGTGGTTGAACGCCAGGCTCATCACCATTGCCCGCACCAGATCCAGGCGCGCCGACTCGTCACCGCGCAGCGCGTAAGCAGGCCACTCGCTCAAGCGCACGTCGATCGGAAGGTTGGCCACCACCGACAATGTGTTCATTGCCCGCTGGTATCGGACCAGGGTGACCGGTTCGGTCATCTCGATCACCATCTCCTCAGCCTTGGGCAGCTTCGGGAACAGCGGAGCCACACCGATGCCCACCCGGGCCCGCAGGAACGGGTTCGCCGTCAGATGCTTGACGTCCGGATCCTGTTCGCTCTCAGGGGGAACCACCCGGCCGATGTCCGGATTCGGGTCGGCCTGCCACATTTCCTCGGTTCCCACCAGCGACAGGAGATCCGAAGGATGAGGGAAGCAGGTGGTGCGCAGATCATGCATCGCCCGGCCCTGGTCGTGGATTTCGGCGCGCCGCTCCCGCAAGTCCAGGTCGTAGCGCTCGATTTCCTGCTCGATGTCGCCACCGGACGCACCCCCACGCTGGGTGCTCAGATGCATGATCAACATCATCATCATCATCGGAACGCTGACCAGAACCGAGGTGATCGCGCGGACACCCAACAGCGCCATGCCCCCCACCATCGCGACCATGACTCCGACCATGAGAAGCGGAAGCATCCGTTGCCAGGTGGGGCGGCGGTCCGGCTCCGGCGCGGGTAGCGGTGCCGGGATCTCCACCCCGGTCGGACTGAGCTGTGTCTGCGGCCGTGGTGCTGGCCGGAACTCGTTGAACAACACGGAAGGTCCTTCCTTCGAAGCAGGTCAGGGTGTCGGATCAGCCGGCGGCATCAGCAGTGGGCGCCGGGACGGCGGAGGCAGAATCGGTGTGCGCTTCGGTCTCCTCCGGCGCCGAATCGTCAGGCGGCGCGGCCGGCGGCGGGGTCTGGACCCCAGTAGGACTAGGGGCTTGCGCGGGCGGGCCCTGGTTGGCGGTCCTCGCCGGACTCGGTACCTGAGAGAATGGCTTGATCGTTCCCTGCATCACCTGTGCGTTCTTGATCGACAACGTGGCCCCGGGCGCATACAGCTTGGCCACCGACCACGGGATCGGGGTCGGAAAGACGTTCTCGAGTCCAAGCGCCTTCACTGTCGGGTCGTAGGAGACGTCGAGCTTGTTGCCGCTGTCTGGAATCACCGCATCGATCGGGAAGCGGGTCCCGTTCGGGTCGATCCACAACACCTGTTCGGCGGCCACCGAATCAGCGGCGTCCCCGGTGACGCGGGCATACCAGCCATAGCCCGGTCGCGTGATCGCGTCGGTGGCCTGCTCGGCGGTTCCCTCGTTGGGCAGCAGGCGCACAGTCGAGATACGTCCCGCTTCAGTCAGCGGCATCTTCGAGTTGGTGAAAACCCGTGTGTGCGCCGCCAATTCACCACGAGTCTTAGTCCAGCTCCAGCACAGCGCTGGATTCGAGACGAGGGTCGGCACCGACGACGGGAACCGGCCGTCGTCGACGATCGACACGCGTTCGAAGGTCTGCACTGTGGCGGGATCATCGATCAGCCGCTGTGCAGCACCGACATTGACCATCATCTGGGCCAGCACGGGTCCCACTTGCTGAATTCCGGTGCGGCCCACCAGATAGAAGGCGCGGGCCCCTGATGCGGTGGACACCGTCAACACGTCGCCGATAGCCGATCCGGGGACCGCTTCGCTTGGCTGGCCCTGATCAGCCAGCTGCGGTGCGGTCAGGACCGGCGAGGCCGAAATCGCCCCCAGTAGTGCCGGGGACACCACCGCGGCCGAGTCAATGCGAGCGGGAGTCAGACCTAGGGCGGCTTGTGCGGCGAAGTCGCCGCGGCCCACTTGTGCGCGGGTGTCACGGTAGATCAACCACAGCTGAGAAGGATCGGTGGACGGTCGAACCAGAACTGCCCGCGTCTGGCCAAGGTCCTCTCCACCTTCCAACATGTCTTTCCCAGCGATGACCGCGGTGGTGATGTCACCGGAGCGCAGCAGCGACAACGGCACAGCGGTGTCGCGCCAGTCGCACACCGTCCAGGCAGCCTCTTCATCGGTACGCGGCGTAAGCAGGTTCGGCGCATTGGGGATTCCCATCAGTGGGCCAGTCGGCATCGAACGTAGCGCCGTATCGGTGACGACCTTCGCATCGTCGGCCTTGCCCACAATCAGCCTCGCGGAGGCGAGGTTGGTCACCGGGTGCAGGCGCCCATTGAACTGGACGAACATTCCACCGCTGCGGGTCGTGACAATCTCGGCGACACTGCCATCGGGTTTCGGACTGATCAGCGACACCACGAACGCCGCGACCAGGATAAGGATGCCGCCTCCGAAGCCCAGCCCGAGCCAGCCGCGCATTCGCCTCAAAGGGGAACCTAGGCCCCGCACGTCCTGACGCGACAGGGCTTCGTCGACACGATTCAATTCGCGCCTATATCCCTTGATCTGCCGCGGGGTTGTCAGATACCAGGGCACCCGATACCTCCTCGATCACCGGCGCCGGGCCTGTTGCGAGCGGCGCGTTCGGGGGCTGAGCGTGGTCGATTGATCCGCCACGGCGCGGGTGGGGCGCGGGTTAGCACACCCGTCATGTACGTGATGGGCGTGGCACTGCATGTAGTGATGTGCGTATCGGGGCTCGTAGGGTGACCGAAAACGCTGTATCCCCCATCATTCCCGGTGGGTTCCCTCCACAGCTGGGACAACCTGTACAGGCCACGCGCGCCTTGCAGCGCCTGTTCCCGTCACATACGATCAAGCCAAAGACTCTCTACTTTAGAGATTACGTACGACACGACGGAGACACTCGACGATGACCACCTCAGGCGCGCGCCTCGCGCAGGGCATCCGCGCCCAGAAGCGGCCTCGGCTGACCGACGCGCGGATCGGGGCAACAATTCGTATCGAACGCCAGAACCGCGGAATCAGCCAGAACCAGCTCTCCCGTGACACCGGGATCGACGTAAGGGTGCTCTCGCGTATCGAGCTCGGTCAGCGCCCCTGCCGCGCCACCGAGCTGTCCACCATTGCCGCGGCCTTGCCCATCCCGGTGGACAAGCTGCTAGAGCAAGCCCGCCAGCGCACCATCACACAGGCTTCTGATGGCCGGCGCCGCAAGGCCAAGAACAGTGCAATCGTCTGATGCGACCCGACATCAGAAGCAACATCGCATTCCGGGACGCCGGCGCACACTCCTGAGCTATACGCCGACCGCCACCGCTAGCTCGCTCGAATCATGATGCCGCACGGTGGGCAGAAACCGGCTGAGTTTGACTGCCAATTCGGGAGTCGATTGATGACGGATCTCAGCGTCGGCGTGCCGCGTCGATATGGGTGACTGTGGATCCCAGAGTCTCTGTCGACCGGGGTTCTCGGGCAGGATGTCGGTGGGCATGGGACGGTACTGGGATGACCACGTTTGTCATCGATGCGCCGGTGGCCATCAAATTGGCCGCCGGTGGAACGACGATTCCGCCGCAGCACAGCCTGACCGCTCCCACACTGATGCGTTCGCAAGCCCTGGCGCTGGTCTACGAATCGGTGCGCCGAGGCGAGATCGGCGAACGGGTCGGCCGGAAGGTTCTCGATGATATCCGCGGGCTGCGGATTCGGCTCCTCGGCGACCGATCGATGCAGGACCACGCATGGCGAATAGCCGCCAAGTTGAACTGGTCGGACACATACCGGGCCGAATACATCGCGCTGACCCAACTGCAAGCAGATGCGCTGGCCACCGCAGATACCAAACTCGCCACCGCGGCACGCGCATTCGTCAAGACCGCGTCTATTGACGACATCCTCCGGCTATAGGTCAGGGAGTACGTCAGGGTCGGCGCCCGGCTTTCGGTTTGAGGTGCCGGGGGCCGACGTTGCCTTGCCGGGGTGACTCTTGAATTCGTGATCAATCGACCCCCCGAATTGGCAGTCGAAACTAACCGGCACTGAGAATTACGGCGACCCACGGTGACACCAGCCGCCCACCCTCAGCACCGAATAGTCTTGATGGGCCACACCGCCGGTTGCTCGCACAAAATCGACGAGGTTGCCGGAATTCTCACGCCGATCCGCGAAGCCGGCACCCGGAACTTCATCCGCGTCGACGGGCGCGTCGACCTCAGCGAGGCGGCAACTGGCGATGATCACGGCCGTCGCCATTCGCAGCAGCCGACGCAGTTCTCGTGCGCTCCCTGCATGCCGTTCTCGGCGGCGAGATACGTGAGGGCTTGTCGCTGCTGTGTTTCCGATATCGGCGCGTCGTCGCCCCGGTGAGCATCTCAGCCTCCCTGCGCTGGTCCCACTTTCCCACCTGATCGGGCTGGCCGTTGCGTCCATGTGGCGGACACACCTCTCAGAACACGGCGCACCACTGCTTGTCGATGGCCGATACGCCGACGTCGAGACCGGCTGACCGAGCCGACCGCGGCCCTCCCCACGGTGCCGGAAGGGGCGCCTCGGATCGCCTCCGACTACTGCAGCCAGTGGAGATCCCATCGAGCCCTCCTCGGGGGTCCGGGACTCGCCCGCCGGACACGCAGCATCCCTGGCGCTTTCGCGCATTCGTTTCCGGTTCAGCCGGCCGGCATGGTTCGCCGCTCGCTAGACCTCCCCGAGTTTCTCCGTAAATTACCCATTTGACCTGCGGTAACTGTCAGTAAATCGGTGACTTTTCGGTTCACCTGCACCAATGCGTAGCCGTCGTGGGAATGGGGGGTGCCTCTGACAACCCAGCGTGACAGAAGGAAACAGGGTCTATAGGTGAAAGCTCATTAGTTAGTTGTTCTAGATACACATCTTTACCTGCATTCTCTCTGAAACAGAGAATATCCTCTGCCGGAGGCACCCCCCATTCCCACGACAGATGCGTGTTTGCCCAGCTGAGCCGTGAAGTAACCAGATCGGTGACAGTTCCCGCAGGTCAAACGGGGAATTTACATCGAAACACGGGGAGGTTCAGCGCGACCGGGACAATTTACATCCGACAAATCCAGCCGGAAAACAGGAACCGGACACGAGAACCGATCTGTCGAAAGTTTGTTCGGAAAGACGGATGCGGGACTCGTGAGACGACAAGTTGGGAGCGCATCGGACGCCCCTACGCGGGGGCGTCGCCGCCGCAGTGGCGGGGGTACCCCGAGGCACATTGGCAGCAGCAGTGCGTGTCGCCGGCCGGTGCTGCTCGACGGTGAGCCCGGACGCATCCTCGGTCTCGATTTGGGCTCCGCTCGCGTAGCACGACGCGACACCGGGGCGAGGAGGTCGAACTCTCGTGGCCCGCCAGGGTCCGGAGAGTCGCATCGATCGGAGCCGGCCGCAAAACCGATCAGCAGCGGCGGCAGGACCTGTTGCACTCAGCCGGGTCGACTGATCGCCTTCGGGGGGCGTACCCGCATCGGAAGGCGGGGCTCCCGCTGGAACCACCTCGGGTCCAGACACGTCGGCAGGGATCGGGGTCTGGACCCGAGGCATCCACGGGGCGCCGCGGGGGATCTGGAACTGGGCACGTCGACCGAACTGTGTGCTCGGACCTATGCCCGAGGTGGCCCGGGATCTTCGGGCGGTGTGTTCGCAACGACCGGCAGATGCATGTAGTGGGTGAACTGGCCCTGGTAAGCACCTGGGCCGCCGAACTTCACCCCGCCACCTTCACCGGAGGACACCGCTGTACCGTCGGGCAACGTCACCGCGGTGTGCGACGCGTTCCACCCAATCACCAGGGCATTGGGTGCTGCGCCATGGACGAACCCGCGGGAAGCTAGTTCGGATGCCTCGTTGGCGGTGCTGAATCGGCCCGAGAATGGGTCGCGTCCCACCGCGGTGTTCGCTACCCAGGACGCCAACCCAGAACAGTCGGTTCCCGCGGCGCTATTGCCCCCGGGGATGTACGGAGTTCCCTGGACCTTGGACAGAAGGACCAGGATCGCTGCGATCGCGTCTGGTGTCATGCCCGCACTGTCTCCGATGCGGACATGACACGGCGCACGTGGCGCGAGTCAGCAAAAACTTAGCTATCACGCAGGTAGAGAACTTCGACTGTGTGCGTTCATGTCCAGTGCCGCACTGCCAGGTTCCGCAAACGGTGCGTTCACACCACCGCTCGCGCATCGCCCGCCGCGGGCGTGCAGCTGGTCGCATGTTGAGTGCCGTGGCCCGCTCGCTCTCTCCTAGGGGCCATGCTCCAAAGACCCAGCGCTCCCGGCAACGCCTGTTCTCGCCAACATGTCACGTCCCTACGCTGTTACGGTAGCCGCCACGGGTGGTTTTGCCATAATCTCCACGTTAGAGACGTGAACGCGCCTCGGTTAAAGCGGAAGGACGCACTATGCCTATCCACCCCCAGCGCACCTACGACCTGACCGACGAGGCAGTGGGAGCGGTGCTGCGTCAGGCACGCGTAGCAGTGGGGATGGATCTCGATGCCGGCGCCGAGGCATCCAACGTCAATCGCGCAGTCCTCTCGCGGATCGAGATCGGTGACCGGCCATGCCGTGTTCCAGAACTCGACGCCCTATCCCGGGCCTACGACATCCCCTCGCACATCATGATGCAGGCGATCTCCGGCGATGACCGGGCGATGGCCCGTGTCCGGCGCGCACGCAGACAGGCTCCGGAATCGGTCCCGGCCAACACCTCTCCTCGAGGTGCGAAGAAAGCTCCTACCAAGAAAGTCGCGGCCGCCACCGTGAAGAAGTCTGCGCCAGTCAAAGTCGCTAAAGCCCCCGCCAAAAAGGCTGCCGCGACCGCGAAGAAAGCCACGCCCGCCAAAGCCCCGCGCAAAGTTGCAGCCAAGAAGACAACACGGACGACCTCCTCTCGCACTCGCTAATTCGATACTCCCCCGACACGTCTTCCGCCGGCGCAATCGCGCCTCACACGCGGTTTCACTGCGCCGACCGCAAGTCTGCGGAACATCCGCTTCGCGGATAGGCCAAAGTCGGCAGTGTGCGCGAATTGTGCACAGTGAAAGGGGAAGAGCCCGTGGACGATCGACAAGCTGAGCAGTTGGGCCGGGACGCTTTCGCCGCGGGTCGCCCGGCGGCCGCGGCTCTGGATCCCGCCATCATGGCCGAGGTCTCCGACGCCGCAGTCGGTGAGAAAACGCACCTGTTGGCAGCTTTCAGTCGGGGCTGGAACGCCGCCAACGCCGAGTCCTGATCGTGCCCCGCACTCGCCACGCGCGGCTGGGGTGCGTCGAGACATCAGGGCAGCATGTCCCCCCGACCGCTCCCCCGGCGTGGCGCGGGTTGCGTTGCGGTGATTCCCACTGTCGATCCTATTCTCCACTTTAGCGACAGAGACCAGCTCTCTTCCGAACGAGAGCGAGACAGCGGTGTGTGAAGGAGGAGGCGGTGAGTGCGAAGGTTTCCCCGGACGCCCACATCGGGTTCGGCGGCGATGGGCACCCGGACACAGAGTGGTTGGGATGCCACGAGACGGCAGCGAGAACGCGAGGCCAGAGCCTTCAGGCCGACGCGTTCGCCTGGCCGATTGCCGAGTTCAACCGTCACGTAGTTCTGTTGCCGGACATCGTCGGCGATTCAGACCCGGCCGCCGGCTTTACTCGCCTGTGTGCGCGAGCCGGCAGTTACCGACTCTTCGAATTCGCAGCCGCGCTGGAGGAACGACGCACCGCGAGAATCGCCCAGGAGCAGTGGCGCGCCGCCTTCGACCAGGGTGGCGCAGACGCGGCTCGCGCACCCGAACATGACCACCCGACATACGAAGCGGTGGCGAAGGACGAGATCCACGCCTGCATCGGCAACTTCCTCGCCGTGATCGGGTACGCCGCCGAGTTTGAGGCATCAGCGCCGCTCTCCCGGTGGATCGACACTGTCCCCGGCGACATCCCCGACACGTTGCGTGTCTTCGTCGACGCATACCTGTCCGTGTCGCGGTCAAGTACCGGCCTCCCCTCCCGTGACGAGGCGCGGCGGCGGTACTCACGGGAGCTATCGAACATGTACGGAGCATCTGCCGGCGACTTCGAAGCCGCCGCGGGGCGTGTGCACGCCTGGCACGTGATGCTCTTCGAAGTCGGGGCGATGAGGATGTCATCCGGGGGTCCGGCGGCGCAGTGAAGGCCATCAGCATTTTCGACGTAACCGAAGACATGCTCCCGATCCACGCTTCCGTATCGGCCGGTGACTGACGATGATCAGCTTTTCCTGGAGCTTCTCGCACTCGACCCGCCCAGCCCGCCACGCCGGCCATCGGAGGCCCGAGCCGGTAACCGCCGCGATTCATACGGGATCTCTGACGCGGAGCACAGCGTACGACGGCTGTGTTCGCGGTGCGGTATCCATTTCAGCCTCTGCCCACACGCAGGTTTCGGTGTCTGCGTCGACTGCGCTGAGGTTGAACTTAGCCTCACGGCGTGACGTAATCCTTGTTCGGGGCGGTCATGCGCCTCGGCGTGGCGCACGGTTTCGGTTGCAGTGCACGAACTCCTAGATACTCTCTTTTTTAGAGATTTCGTTGAGCAAGGAGAGTCGTTGTGCCCGTTCCGTTCGTCCCCTCCGCCGAGCAGCAGGCCGTGATCGATGCGTATCTCCGTGGTGAAGACCTCGCCGTACAAGCACTGGCGGGAACCGGAAAGTCGAGCACCCTGGCCTTGATCGCACAGGCTCAGCGGGATCATCGGCCCGGTGCCACAGCCTGGTACATCACGTTCAATCGACGCAACGCGGACGAGGTGCAGGCCACATTCTCCGAGTACGGGCTCACCAACGCACGTGCCTCCACCGCGCACTCACTGGCCAACCGCACCTGCCGGGCGACCCCGGCGCTGCGGCACTGGGTGGAGCGGCTCAATAAGCACTCTCTTCGCATGGCCGAGGAGATGCGCCTGCTCGGTGTCCCCCGCGCCGCACGGTGTCTTGACGCCGTATTGAAGCTGGAGCCCGGCACCGGAAAGTGCGTAGGGGTTATCGTGCCGTCCCGGGATCCGAGATTCTCGTTGCAACGTCGGTTTCTGACACTGACGCGCAAGACGGTGGAGAAGTTCTGTCAGTCCGCAGAACCCGAGATTGACTGGATGCATGTGCCGTCCCTGGCAGGGATGCCGAAAGAGATGCGGCCGATCGTGCGCCGGGAGCTGGTTGCATGCGCACGACGCATGTGGGACGAACTGTCGGATCCCGACAGCGCTCTGGGAACGAGCCACCAGCACTATCTGAAAGCGTGGGCGTTGAGTGCACCGATCATCGGCAGCCCCGGCGACGTGCTGCTCTACGACGAAGCCCAAGACGCAAATCCCGTACTGGCTCAAGTCGTCATGGCCCAGCAGGGCCGGGTACAGCTGGCCCTGGTAGGCGATGAGAATCAACAGATCTACACGTTCACTGGAAGCGTCGACGCCATGCAGGACTTCGTGATGCGGCCCGGAGTCCGGGCCTTGCCGCTCACAGAGTGCCGTCGTTTCGGCCCCGCCATCGCCGCGGAGGCCAATAAGGTTCTCGACCTGCTTGACCCTGCCCGAACTGGAATCCGCCTCGTCGGGATTGGGCCGGAGGGTGGGCAGGTGCACCACCAATACAGTGACAGCGATACCCACGCCGTCACCGCAGTGGTGTGCCGCACCAACGCCCGCGTGATCGAGCACATCATGCTTCAGCTCGCAGCCGGCCGTCGCGTGCACTCAACGATCGACATCGTCGCGCTGGAGCGACTGGCCCGGGATGTTGAACTCGTAGAAGACGGTAGAGCCGAAGAAGCGAAAGACACTGTGCTGCAGGGGTTCACCGACCTAGTGCTTTGGAACTACTGGCTCGATGAGGAGGATCCCGAAAACGAGGAGCTGCGAGACCAGGTGCTGGCAGTTCTCAAGTACGGGGTATCCGCGATCAAAACACTGGCTCAGGCTCTGGTGGGGGACCCTTCAGGCGCCGACGTCACCGTCTCCACTGTGCATAAAGCCAAGGGTGGAACCTGGGATCGTGTCTTGGTCGATATGGGCGACGTTCCGATCGATGACGACGATGACGAGCAGCTGCGCCTGTTGTATGTGGCCCTGACCCGGGCGCGCCATCAGGTTCTGTGGGCCCCGCCGGAACCTAAGAACGGCGCCTATGGGCGTCCCGCAGCGTAGATCTACCGCGACACGCTGACGAACCCGGCCTCGGGCCGGGTCACAGCGGTGGGAGCCTGCTCCGGGTCGCCGCCGGCCAAAATGGTGCAGGAGACGCAGCGTGACCCAGCGGCCCCGGACGACCCCTCCTTCGGCGTGTTGTAGCGCGAGATCTTGCACACATGCAGTTGGATCTCTAAAATAGCAATCCTCGGGGCTGACAGGTTTCGACAGCCAGAAGAGACAACTGAACAGCGTGCCAGTGAATGGCTCTCGACCACTGCGAGCGTCGGAGCCGAAAGATAATCGCGAACGACAACGATTCGCTCGTGTCTGACGCCGATCTCGCTGAGATCGAGGCCTTCGCCAACGGCGACGTCCTCGTCTGCGCCTGACCGGTGGGACACTGGGACGGACCCGGGAGACCTCCGACGCTCCCCCGCTCCTTCAAAAACAAGATTCGGATGGCGACAGCACGGGGTTCCCGCTCCAACGCTGCGTGAGATACCAAGCGGGAAACCGGGTCTAGCGCAAGGGTGTTCCCGCCCAAGCGCTCCGGATGACAAAACGGGAACTACGCACGTAGAACGCAGCTGACGACGCTGACTGGAATCCGGTTCAAATCCGGACAGCTCCACTTTTGATCGGGGACCGACGATCTGACGCAAAGGTCGCGGTCCCCGATCCCGCACCCCAAACCCTTATCGGGGTGCGGATTTCCTCGACCACACCAGGAATCGGCATGCATCACTACCTGTATCTGGGCACGCACGAGACGTCGTGGCTCAGCAAGGCTGGTGTGCCGCTGTTCATCTCACACCGGCGCCTGGAACGCATACGCACTTCGATCCCGGTGGCGGCCGCACCGTGGGCGCTGGACTCCGGTGGCTTCAGCGAGATCAGCCTCTACGGCGGGTGGCGGACCACGCCGGCCGCGTATGTCGACGCAGTGGTGCGTTACGACACCGAGATCGGAAAACTGGAATGGGCCGCTATCCAGGACTGGATGTGTGAGCCGGACATGTTGGCACGTACCGGTTTAACTGTCTTGGAACACCAGAAGCGCACCGTTGGCAGCTACCTGGAGTTGGCAGCGCTGTGGGCCCAGGCCAGTGACACGGAGCTGGTGTACATGCCGGTACTGCAGGGGTACCGGGTCGAGGAATATCTGCAATGCATGGACATGTACGCCGATGCCGGGGTTGACCTCGGCGTTACGCCACTGGTCGGCGTCGGCAGCGTGTGCCGGCGGCAACACACCGACGAGATCCGTGCAGTCTTCGAGGCCATTCTGGAGCGCGATCCCGGCCTGCCTGTTCATGGTTTCGGGGTGAAGCTACAGGGCTTGCGGGAGTACGGAAACCTTCTGGCGACTGCCGATTCGATGGCGTGGAGCTTCAACGCGCGAAAGAACCCACCGCTTCCCGGCTGCTCGCACCGGTCCTGTAGTAACTGCATCAAGTGGGCTTTGCAGTGGCGCCGCAAGATCGCCACATGCGATCGGTTCAGTTCCTTCTGGGGCCGACGCTGCGACTGCTCACGCTGCGCCCCAGAAGCTTTCGCTCCGTCCGCCGCGTAGCGGTCCCGGCCGCGCCGCCGGCTGGCCACCAGCTCCGCTGCGGCAATGATGCAGTAGCCATATCGTCAAGCACCGCGGATCGGAGCCTCAGTGAACCAGCGCATCGAAGGCCACTCGCTCATCGGGACAAAGCACGTCTACCGCGCCGACCTGCCGCCCTATGACGCGGCCGCCGATACAGAGCCCGGCGTGATCGTTCTCGGAAACGGGGCACCATGTCGAGGTCCTGGCAGTGTTCAAGAACTGGAACGCTGTCACCGGCCTGGACATGTTCGCGGTGCACTGCGACGAGACCGGGCAGAGCACGCACGTGACGCCTGCCGATCTCGGCTTGCCGCCTCTGGACTGACCTCTACTTTCGCAACCGGCGGGAACCCGGCATATGCCGGGTTCCTGCTCATGCCTCGGACTCATCGACCGCGATGATCGTTGGTTTGACGCCATGTCGGGTCATGAGCTGCCGTATTTCGTTTCTGAACGCTGAACCGTCCAACTGCGGCTGACTGCCTTCGACGTAGACGGTGACTGTCGTGAATCTGCCCATGAGGTTTGCCCTTTCAAAGAATCTTTCAGATGGGGTGGACCGCGCTGTACCAGCCGGTGCAGCCTTCGACGAACAGCCCGAGCGGGCGTAACCGCGTCTGCAGCTGGTCATGGAGCGCGTACTGCTCGTAGTCGAGATTGAATGCACCGGCATGATCGCCGCCATCGTGGGTGATGATTAGCAGTGAACCCAGTCCGTACAACTCGCCGCGATCCAGCCACTGCTGCGGCGAGTAGAATTTGCCTCCCCCACCGTGATTGGTGATGTTCTTCTCGGTGAAGAAGTCTCGGATCGTCTCGGCGGCTTTGCGGCCGTCAGCGCTCAGGTCCTCGGGGATGGGCCAGTCGTTGCTCATGGGAAGATCCTCGCCAACGAGTCTGGGAAGTCCGTCACGCGACGCGATCGGATGCACTGCCTTTCAGGCCGGCTTACCTTGGAAGCGCGTAGCGACCCGGTCGCTGGACTGCAGCACGCCCCGGTCGCCGGGTCGTCGAATCACGTGGAACCACAGCGTTTTGTCGCCGGTGTTCTGGTTGGTCTCGTAGCCGGCTTCGGCCAGTGATATGTGGCCTCGCTCCAGATCGTTAGTCCATACCCGAAGGCCCTCGGTGATCAGGACACCGTCGGCGGTGCGGTCAGTTCCTGACAGTTCAGTGTTTCGTTCCATCATGTGCTGCAGCGTCACAGCTGCGGTTGCCCGAACTTCCCCGCGGCGCGGACGCGCGCCGCCCCCGTGCGTATTCGCTGGTTGATGTCGGTAGCGGGTGTTACCTTTTGATACATGACCGTGTGGGGCCGCGACTATCGCACAACGACCGGGATGCACGCCGCACCCTCGGCTGCGTTGTCATGCGCGGACACCAACATCGTCGGCCTCTGGTCGGTGGACGAGTTCCGTGGCTTCAGCCAGTCCAGGTGCTTCCGGCCATCACTGCGTCACCCTTCCGCCCTGTCAGTGGGCGTGTGCCCCGGCCGGAAGCTTGGGCCCGAAGAACAATCTCATAAATCTCTCAGCCTGGCTGTTTTCCCTGACAGAAACGTCGCTTGACGTCTCTGTAGCTAACTGCGCCCAAATCCGCAGTCCCACAATCCATTTCAGCCGAAAATGGGCTGGACAACTCGCTTTTCGAGTAGCACCATTCTGGTCACTGGATACGTAAATCGCTCGCAGCGATCACGGCTTCGGTCCGCACCACCCGGGGACACCCACGTGATGCACAGCAACTTGAGAACTCCACAGTGTGTGATGCACTGCCCCTCACCGGGACAGGCGAACGCGCCGCCTCGGCGTCCGGGCTCTTTCGAGGGCATGTGACCGGTCAGCCAGACGATCGCGTTTCGCCCCCGTACCGGTGAACCCGGGGCAGTGGCTGGGCGCCGCCATGCGCCCAGCGGCCGCACAGGACCACGATCGCGTGGACTGTGCGGTCTTCTGCAAGCGCGGAACGGGTCTTGAATACCGGTCCGCGCTTGCAGATTCGCGCCGCTAGCTCAGTCGGTAGAGCAGCTGACTCTTAATCAGCGGGCCGAAGGTTCGATCCCTTCGCGGCGCACCACACGCGACCAGTCCCCGGCGCTGCCTGGGACACTGCGGATGTAGCTCAGCTGGCAGAGCGCCACCCTTCCAAGGTGGATGTCGCGGGGTTCGATGCCCGTCGTCCGCTCTGATGCGCGAGGGAACCCTCATCAGGTGCAGCACGTCGCATAACCGTGACGCTGCAGCACCCGCTCGGGCTCCCCTCAACGCCAGGCCCTCTGGCGGAACTGGAAGACGCACCGGATTCAAAACCCGGTGCCCATTCGGGCGTGCGGGTTCGACTCCCGCGGGGGCTACCGATTGCCTCGTGGTGTAACTGGCAGCACCGGCGATTTTGGTTCGCCCAGTTCAGGTTCGAACCCTGGCGAGGCAGCAGGTCGGCGGACCATAAACGCACCTTGCCCCGTGATGTAAACGGCAGCATGACTGATTCTGGTTCAGTTCAGCCTTGGTTCGAATCCAGGCGGGGCAGCCACTCTCGTCTGGTCGGCGTGTCGCATCTGGGCTGCTCACTTGTAGGCGGCGGCATCTATTCTCTATTTTAGGGATATTGATCGTTTCCAGGAGTGAGGACATCCACCATGTCGATGAACCCGAAACTGCACCTCACACCGATCAGTCTCGGCGGCGTGGGCGTGCGAGAAAAGTGGAACTATCTGGGAGCACGTGTCGCGCTCGGGTACGGACCGCAAGTTGAGGGCAAGCGCTGCTATTGGTTCCGCCGCGAGAACATCGGCACGGGCGGCACCACGCTGATCATTCCGGTCGCTGACTTCTGGCCGGCTGGGCAGCGGTGCGACAGCTCGCCGGCGTAGGACGTGCACGCAAAGGACTCCACGCCCAATGGTTGCCGCTAGTACGGCCGCGAGCAGCGCTCCCACTCCCTCGATTGGCATGACTCCGCCCGATATGAACGGTGGGTCCCCTCCCGAGAGACGAGCAGCATGAACGCATTCGCAACCGCCGCGAGGCGGACAACCCGCCCCGGTAGCTCAGTCCGGCCAGAGCGGCTGCCTTGTAAGCAGCGACCGTCGCCGGTTCGAATCCGGCCCGGGGCTCAACCCGATTGTGACGAATGCAGCGGCTCAAAGTGCCGCTCGATCGCCGCAAGCATGTCCTCCATTGTCGCGAGGCCGTAGCGGAGCCGCTCACGCCTGGCCATGGGCGTGTCTGAAGTCGACGCTTCAGCGAACCGGTCGACTCGGATCCTGAACCGGTGCAACTCATCGGCGTTGCACCGGCCGACGACGGCCAACAGCAGACAGCGCTGTTGTTCAAGTAGGGCTGTGTGTGGGGATATCTGCATGCATCACGACGCTAGGCGCCGCTGCGTGAATGCGCTACTCACCCTTGTCGCTAGCCGAGACCACGCAGATGATCTGGCGGACACGCTCAAGTACGATGCTCGCAGCTTCGCCTTCATAGCTCAGTGGCACGAGCGCGCCCTTGGTATGGGCGAGGCCCCGGGTTCGACCCCCGGTGAAGGCTCCACGGTTGTCGGTGACTATCCGCTCGCGCAGCGGAGCGCGGAACCGTCAGACCAGGTCCCCTCCCCCATGCGGGGGTGCATGGGGGCAGTAGCCGAACTGGGCAAGCCAGCTGCAGCTGGTCGAAAGTCGTGGGCTCTAAGTGGATGTGGCGCAGCCGGTAGCGCGTTTCGTTGCCAACGAGAAGGCCGCGGGTTCGATCCCCGCCATCCGCACCATGCCCCTCTAGCCCAACTGGTAGAGGCGTCGGATTTAGGTTCCGAAGGTTCCCGGTTCGAATCCGGGGAGGGGTACACAGAGGAAATACCTTGGCCCGTAGCTCAATTGGCAGAGCACGCGACTGTTAATCGCGTAGTTGAAGGTTCGACCCCTTCCGGGCCAGCGCACCACTTCGGGGGCTTAGCTCAGCTGGTAGAGCGCCTGCTTTGCAAGCAGGATGTCGGGAGTTCGAATCTCCCAGTCTCCACTTCTGGCGCATCCGCGCCACCTGGCCCGCCACGACACTGAAAGGAGGTGCGGCGCCATGACGATGACGGTCCCCGCACCTGCCGTCGAGGTGTTCAACGCCGACTACAGTCTGCTCGACCGGGTGGGCTGGCAGGCTGCGGTGTCGATGTTGATGCGCGAGGTCGCCTACGCGCTGGAGGCGCACGACCCGCCGCAGGTGCTGCGCTCCCCCACCGCCGCAATCGAGCTGCCTAAGTCGCTGCTGCTGGTGCGCTACGCCCCGGTTCCGTACCGTCGCGAAGCCGATCACGCCAGCCGCGCCGAGATCTTGACGCGCGACGCGAACCGGTGTCAGTTCGTCGGCTGCGGCGGGAGCGCTACGACGATTGATCACCTGTTGCCGCGCAGTCGCGGAGGCGGAAACACTTGGCACAACCTGGTGGCCAGCTGCGAGGCGTGCAACGGCGCCAAGGCCAATCGCACGCCAGCCGAGGCGGGAATGCGCCTGGTGCGCGAACCGTTTCGTCCCGGCCACCTGTGACGGCGGCTGTCTCCCACACCGTGTCGACCGGCACGGTGCGGGACACAGCCGCCGACCCGACATGGTCCGTTGGAGTAGTTGGTTATCTCGCCACTTTCTCAAGGTGGAGATCACGGGTTCGATCCCCGTACGGACTACCTAACCGTCGCCGGTCAGCCGGCTGTCACGTCAGGCAGACTGTTGATTTCCGCGCTCAATGCGCGCCATGGCATTACCCGCGCGGTGATGGGGGCGGTCGATGCGCACCTGCAGCTGCGGGCAAGCACCTGAAATGGTCCCGAAGCTGACACGGTTCAAGCGCCAGGTTGAAGCCCCGGAGACGCCGGTTCGACTCCGGTCGGGACCGCTTTTGTCAGTGTGCAGGTTCGACTCCCGCCACCGACACCAAGCCGCGGTAGCTCAGTGGAAAGAGCATCTGCCTACGAAGCAGGGGGCCGGGGGTTCAAATCCCTCTCGCGGTGCAACGGACCGGGGACCGCCAACTCCCCGAAACGATCTGTAGCTCAGACGGTTAGAGCGCATCGCTGATAACGATGAGGTCCGAGGTTCAACTCCTCGCAGGTCGACCACGCGGCGGATCGCCGCGCATGCCGGTGTAGAGCAGCTGGTTAGCTCGCCGCCCTGTCAAGGCGGAGGTCGCGGGTTCAAAACCCGTCGCTGGCGCCAGCGGTGCAATGGGCACCGTTTAGGTCTCGTAGCTCAGCGGGAGAGCGCCGCGCCTACAACGCGGATGTCGGGGGTTCGAAACCCTCCGGGACCACCACGCCGGCACGGCGCAGATGGCGAGGCGCGCCTGACTGTAAATCAGGTCTCTCGGGTGAGGGGGTTCGAATCCCTCTGCCGGCACCAAGGCCCGCGTCGGCCTCAACGACGCGAAACGGGGTGTGGCGCAGCTTGGTAGCGCGTTCGCTTTGGGAGCGAAAGGTCCTCGGTTCAAATCCGGGTACCCCGACAAGATTTTCAGCCGGCGTAGCTCAGCGGATAGAGCGCCTGCTTCCGAAGCAGGAGGGACCGAGTTCGATTCTCGGCGCGGGTACTTCGCCTCCATAGCTCAGTCTGGTCCAGAGCCACCGACTTTTAATCGGAGGGTCGCAGGTTCGAATCCTGCTGGGGGCACCAGGTCGTATCTTCGGCCGAGATCTGGAAGATGAACGCGCCCGGGCGCGCACGGCTTCGAACACCGTTGGTCGCTTCGGCGATGGGGATCAGCGCCTCCGTCTTCCGCTTTACGGGGATCTCTCCCCTATGCGTCCGTGGTCTAGCGGCTATGACGCCGGTCTCCAAAACCGGACAACGCAGGTTCGAGTCCTGCCGGGCGTGCAGATCTCCGATCACCGAACGATGGTCGGATCCAGAGGTCGTGGCGACGATCGCGGTCTCGTCCATGGCGCCGTGCTGTGATGGCTAGGCACTCGGGCTTTCACCTCGGGGATGCGCGGGTTCGATTCCCGTCGGCGCTACTGCTTTCGGCGTGTCGTGGCACTTCAGTGGAACATTCCGCACGCCGCGGAGATGCTTAATCCGCGAGATCCTGTGTCAACGCCACCCCTGGTATCACCTGGCGAAGGCACCTCCACGACGCCGCACTTACCCTCGGACGAGAGGTGACCTGCACGGGATCTCGCACATATGCCCCTGTAGCTCAGCGGACAGAGCAGCGCGGTCCTAACGCGACGGCCGGCGGTTCGAATCCGTCTGGGGGCACCAGTTTCGAGCATGACGAGGGGAACGACCATGACGCGCGAGCCTCACCTGTTGCCGGCTGATGTCGGAGACCTGTTCATCGTGGACGTCGAGGCGACTGACAAGACTCCAATGTCGGGTCTGATGACCGAGTTCGCCGTGGTCCACGTCGTCACCGGGGCGTCGTTCTATGGGCACGTGTACCGCGCTCATCCGCACCCTGATACCCCGGCCCTGCCGGTCGTGGAACTCGACGCCGCGGGACGACCGATCGTTGACGCCTATTGGATCACCGACGGCCAAGACACCGCAGATGCCACTCACGCCCGCAAGGCCAGCGGAGTGGCCCAGGCGCTGCACCGCTGGCTCGACGGCTTTGGTCTCGCACGGCGCACTTTGGTCAGCGACAACAACGGCTTCGATGCGATGTGGCTGAACTGCTTCACCGACGAACAGCTCCGGCGAGTGCTGTTCGGTCACTCGTCGCGGCGCATCGGTGACTTCTACGCCGGCTCTCGCGGCAAGTGGAACGATCAATCATCGTGGAAGGGGTTGCGGCGTACCCACCATCCGCTCGATGACGCTCGCGGAAACGCCGAAGCCCTGCGGACCCTGTTGGGCATTCCGGAGCCTCACCTCGCCGAAGCTTCGCACTAGAGAGAAGACGCGGGCCGTCGGCGCAGTTGGTAGCGCGCGCTTCCACGGCATGGGAAAGGTCGCGGGTTCGGGCCCAGCCGGGGCCACGCTGCATGGTCGAGCGCGATTTACCGCGGCGGGCGTCCATGCTAGCGATCCGATACCAATGTCGCCGCCCGTATCAGCCCACGCGGAGTAGGGCAGGTAGGTAGCCCGCCGGGCTCATAACCCGGAGGTCGCGGGTTCGAATCCCGCCTCCGCAACGACGTTCGCGCTGTCAGGGGTCGATTCCCCTCCTCCGATCCGCACGGGGAGGGCAGATTGCAGCGCGGCAAACTCGGTGAGGCTCGAAAGCCATCGAGTTCAAGGCCGGGCAGCACGGAGCATCGCCGTGCCTGACGCTCCGTAGCTCAGCTGGCAGAGCTCCGCACTCATAATGCGGTGGTCGCGGGTTCAAGTCCCGCCGGAGCAACGCCGCGCTGACCAAACAGGCTGGCACACCCTGGAGGGCCAACCCGACGGATGGCGACGGGAACTGTCTTGAAAACAGCCGAAGCGCAAGCTCTTGGGAGTTCGATCCTCCCGCCCTCCGCGCACCGACACGGTTGAATACCGCGCTGGAACTGCCTGCCCTGGCTGAGATGCTGGGTGCGGGTGGCTCCGCCTCTGCGGCCGTGGACGAACGGTTCGGAGACGTCGGCCCGGGCTGATCTGTATGTCGTCCTGTCATGGCGGTGGTAGCTCAATCGGCAGAGCACCTGGTTGTGGTCCAGGAGGTAGTCGGGTTCGAATCCCACCCATCGCCCCAAACGTCTCCCTCGGACGGGAACGGCCCCGCGAGCCGTGCAGACGGCCAGACATGCCGTCCTTCCGCGATCCAGTGCCCGCGGGCTGCCAAGGGGCGCATCTTCGCATTTCAATCGTGTTTTCGTGCGATACATGGGTAAGCGCTGGCTCGGGAGATAAAACACCGACGCGGACCTGAAAGTACCAATCAAGCCACCTCTGCAGTAACGTGAGCACACAGACGCACCGTTAACCGAGAACTCACAAATACGCAATGGAGTTAATCGTGGCTGACCAAGCAGAAGACTCCGAACTGGCAGCGAAGATCAATCGGCTGTTCGAGATCATGCGGAAACCGACCGAATCGCCGCTCTCTAATGCTGCCGCAGCTGAGGCCATCACCGCGAAGACCGGCGTATCGATCAGCTCCGCCTACTTGTGGCAGCTCAGGTCAGGGATGAAAACTAATCCCACGATCGCTCACCTTCGTGCGATTGCTACATACTTCGGCGTTCCTGCGTCCTACCTGATTGACGACGGTACGGACCCCAACATTGACGCCCAGCTACGTTTGCTACAAACTCTCCGAGATGCCGGAGTGCGTGACATCGCCGCACGTGCGTCTGGACTGACACCACAGTCGCTTGAGAGTATTCGAATAATGGTTGACCAGGCACGACGCGTCGAGCAACTGCCCCCTGTCGATCATGCCGATGACGAGTCCTGACCAGGCGGACCTGTAGCGGGGGGTTCTCAATGACACTGTCCAACCAAGACATGCTTGACCTAGCGCGAACGCTCCCGATCCCCTCTCCATGGGACCGGGACGTTTTTGTGCAGGGGGTTGCCGACATGCGCGGCCGGCCGATCACGTTGATCCCAACCGACACTGCCTCGCTGATCGATAGTCCGTGCGGGCTGTGGCTTCGCCGGGATTCTGATGATCTGATCCTGCACGAGGCGGGGACGTCGGACTACCACGTCGACCAAATTGTCTGTCACGAGATCGGGCATATGCTCCTCGGTCACGGAGTCGCTGTCCGCCCTACCACAGATGGTCAGCACAGGGCCGAAGTGTGTCGTGGTCTACTTCCCACGCTCGATCCCGAAAGTGTTCTCGCAGTGTTGGGACGCAAAGAGTTTGAGGTCGACCAGGAACGTGACGCTGAGATGTTCGCATACATCCTCATGCTGACGGCAATGGAGCGCAGCAACGAAGCATCGATGATGCGCAGCGTGTTCTTCCGGTCGCGATGACGACAGTTCCCGCCGCAATCACATGGCCGCTGCTTGCCCTGATGGCCGTGATCGTCGTGGTGCGGTATGCGTTTTTCAGATCTAGTTCCTACGAGCGGTATCTGAACCGCACGCTGAGCCTGCTGCTGCTGGCGAACCTGTTGCGTGAGCCCGTGATCGATAGCTATCTGATTGAGTCTGGATTGCTCACAATTGCTGATGCTCAACAGATCTCGCTGGTACTGCTGATCTTCGCCTGTACGGAGTTCATGGGGTTCGTCACGGTCTGGGCGAATAACCACAGCGGTGCGTCGTCTGAAGGTGTCCGGCGACGGCACTTCTACCATCGAGTCGCCGCCGCCGTGCTGGCCGCGGCCTTCATTGCTGCTGGCACCCCGGCGCGTAATGCGGGTCAAACACTCGAGCAGTTCGGCGGATGGACCAGCGTCACAGCATGGGTTTTCGACACCACAATCTATGTGGCCATGGCGACGATGCTCATCAGGATGGTGCACAAGGAACTCATCCGCCCCGATGCCCACCGCAACGAGCGCCTGGTTGCCGTCGCCGGCTACACGATCGCGATATCCATCATCATCACCTGCGTCGAGGCAGTCGCCCTCAACGTGTTCGAGAATTTGAACTGGCTGCACAGCGTGGACTTCCGCCTCAAACTGCATGGCAGCTGCATCTTTTGGGAATCGACGCTGGCCATAGTGCTCGGCACAGTGCCCGTTGTGCTCGCCCTCAACGCCCGCGCCGGGTGGGATGCCACCAGTCGCAACTGGCGAAGACTGCAGCTTTTGAAGGAAAGCATGATCGAGGCGGTGCCTTCGGTGGCATTCGAACTGCAATCCCGTGCGTCCGGACGGCAGAAAACTTCTCTGGATCTGCACCAGGTCACGGTGCAGATCCGTGACGCCATCCTGCGACTGCGCGGCTATGTCACAGGCATCGATGACGATCACATCGCCGACCATCTGCGCAGATGGGCCGTGCCTGAAGAACAACGGGACGCGGCAGCCCAGGCCCTGCGACTCGCCTGGGCAATCAACGCCAAAAATTCCGGTGTCGATCCAACGCCGCTGGACACATCAACCATCGTGCAGTCACGTTCGACCACCCTTGAAGAAGAAACCGCCGAGCTGCTGCGCTTGGCGACCTGGTGGCCGGAGGCTCAGGCGGCCGTTCGCCAGCGCCGGACCGCCCAGCCCCAATCCCAGGAGCGAGCATGAGTCAAGACACCACCGCGATTCCTCACTCACGCTGGCGCATGCCGATCATCGGTGACCTTCTGACCGTCGACGTGAACAAGCCCTGCCAGAAGCTGGCAAAGGACATCACGGCCTACGACGGCATCCTCGAACAGCGCATCTTCGACCTTCCGGCGATCGTGGTCTCGCGCACCGATCTCGTCAACGAGATCAATGACGAAGCGTCGTGGGAAAAGCATGTCGGACACTCTCTGCGCGCACTGCGCCCGGTGGCAGGTGACGGTCTGTTCACCGCCTACAGCCATGAGCCGAACTGGCGGAAAGCGCACAACATCCTGACGCCGGCATTCAGCAAGAAAGCGATGACGGCTTACCACTCGACGATGGTGTCAACCGTGCGAGAACTGGTCGATTCATGGAATGCCAAGCAGGGCCAGTGGATTGACATCGCCGCAGCAGGCAACCGGTTCACCACCGAGGTCATCGGCCGCGCCGGCATCGGCCACTCGTTCAACCGTCTCGACGAAGTCAGCGATGATCCTTTCACCACCACCGTGCTGCGAGAGCTCCGCTATGCGAATCGACGCACCGACGCAATACCGCTCTACACCAAGTTGTTCGGCAAAGCGCAGAGAAACCAGCACCTGCAAGACAAAGCGTGGCTGCGCTCGCAGATCTCCATCATCATCGATGAGCGGAGAAATGCCGGGACACCGGCCACCGACGCGGACATCCTCGACTCGATGCTCACCACGCCCGACCCCGACACCGGAGCAACCCTCGATGACGCCAACATCATCAACCAGATCCTGACCCTGCTCGTAGCGGGCAGCGAAACATCGGCCAACGCGATCGGCTTCGCCCTTCACTATCTGGCCAACAACCCCGACATCGCCACCGCATGCCGAGCCGAGATCGACACCTACTGGCCCGACTCTGACATTCCTGACTGCGAATTCGGCGACATCGCGCCGATGCGCTACCTGCGTCGCGTTGTCGACGAAACACTACGGCTGTGGCCGGTAGCGCCAGGCTATTTCCGACAAGCAAAGCATGACACAACAATCGGCGGCGAATACCACTTCAAAGCCGGGGATTGGGTCTTTGTGCTGCTCCTGGCCGCGCATCGAGATACCGCCGCGTGGGGGCCAGACGCCGCGCAATTCAACCCCGACCGGTTTCTGGCCGAAAACCTCCGCAGTCTCCCGCCACGCATCTACAAGCCATTTGGCACTGGCCCCCGAGCGTGCATCGGCCGCCAGTTCGCACTGCACGAAATCATGCTGACGCTGGCCGCCATACTGCATCAGTTCGAGCTCGAACCGGAACCAGGCTACGAACTCACAGCCAGTGAGACAATCACCATCAAGCCAGAAGGCCTGCGACTAAAGGTGAACGCCCGCAGTCGATAGCAGGCAGGTTCGGTGTTGGGCGTGCGCCAGCGGTGAAGTACTCCGGTGGGGTGAAGGGGCGCAGCGGTCGCGCGTACACCGGTTCGATTCCGGTCGCAGCATCCGCGCCGCGTCGCACCCCTGTGTTGTGTGGCTTCTTGTAGATACTGGCCGTCCCTGCCCACCTTCCTGCGAGCGAGGAGTGACGCCATGGACCGCATTGGATATCTGGACGGTCACCCTGATGTCCGGCACCTGGCGTTCGTCGACAAGCAGGGCAACACACTGGCCGCTGTCGATGCGCATGTTGATCGGGGGTCCGGTGAGCGGGTGGCGGTGTGCCAGAACTGCGTCTGGGTCGAACGCGGAAGCGATCGCGATCAGGTTGATGCTGCCGCCACGGCACATTTTGACGAACATTGCGCCCAGCTTGGCCTGTAACCGTTCCGGCTTACTCGCCGGACCCGCCCCCATAGCTCAGTCGGCCAGAGCGGCTCACTCGTAATGAGCAGGTCACCGGTTCGATTCCGGTTGGGGGCTCCAGGACGGCGCACTGCGCACGTCCGCGCCGCGTAGCGCAGGGAAAGCCTCGCGCACCTACCTTCTCGCGTGATCGAGGTCGCCCCGGTCGACCTCGCCGGCGAAAAGGAAGAACGGCGATGTTTGTATGCGAGTTCCAGAAGATCCGCAGCGGTGAGTATTTCGGACGCTCCGAGCATCCCGACCGCACTACAGCCGAGCAACACGCGGCCGCTGAACTCGCCCTGCTCGGCGAAGATCCAGCCGACGTCCTGCTTGCGGTCGAGGCTGCCGGCTACGGATGCGCTGACACCCGCGGCGACGGGTACGGGGTGCGGATCTTCGAGGAGTGACGCGGCTCGGTGTGGAATAGCCGGTGCCGCACCCGGGATATGGCACAGTTTGGCAGCGCGCCTCGTTCGGGACGAGGAGGTCGTGGGTTCGAATCCCACTATCCCGACGCAGATTGCGTCAAGACGCAATCTTGATTTTGGAGACGTGGCAGAGCGGCGAATGCAGCGCCTTGCTACGGCGTAGTCGGCAGATGCCGGCCGCGGGTTCGAGTCCCGCCGTCTCCGCTCCCGCATCACACACTGTGGAGCTCCCGGTCGCGCCGCACCTCGGTGTGATGCGCGCCCAAGCTCATTTGCCCCGCAGGGTTTCCCGGATTCCCGATCCACGTGTACGCACACACCGAGGCATCACACTTCGGCGGGCTGAAACGATCCCGATCCGCCCTGCCGGAGGCCGTCGAGGCCGGGGACAAAGTTGTCGAGCTTGGCCCGGCAGGGGGGCCGTGCATTGCCGTGCTCATCGTCTGAGCGCGGGCAGTAGCGCCAACCGGGCGTCACGCCTGACCTCGGCATCCCAAGCGAGTAGTGTTCGAAACTATGTTCGATGATCTGGATCGCTGGGCGACAACCGACGACTACCCCACGCTGTACAGGGTGGACAGACCCGTGTGGGTTCACTTCCAGACTCTGTTCCCCGACCTCGGTAAACGCCTGACGGGAGTCCCGATGTGGTTGAGAAGCGGCGGTCTCCGGATCGAACCGTGGCAGCGAGGCCGACAGGTGGCCTGGATGCGCCGGTTTCGATGGCGGCTGGTTGGCCGCAGTCGCCGTTCCCGTCTCCAGCGGGAACGGCATATCGAAACTCAACATGCAGCTGTGGCTGGAGCCGGCACAGTTCAGCGCTACGCCGCCCCCGGGATGGGTTGAGCCGCAGGAACACAGGACGTGACAGCAGCTCTGCTGTCACGGCCAACGCACATTGCCCCAGCCCACCAGGACCACGCACCAGCGTCAGTCACTGAGAAGATTCAGGAGGTCAGCCAGGATCCGATCAGCCTTCGCCTCGATGTCGTCGAGGGCGGCGCTCACGCCGCTGAGTTTCTGAGCCGCGCGGTAACGAGCGGCGACCCCGCGCGAGAACATCGAAGGGTCCAATTCTGGAACCTGCGGCGGTTCTGGTGCCTCGTCTTCTGGATCCAGCGTCGGTGTGGGTCGGTTAACCGGACGGTGCGAGACAGGCGCGCCCGCCAGATGAGTGGCAACGATGTGAGCGATCGACGGCGCGCTCAGTGGAACATCCAGAATCGGAGTCGCGCCCCATCTGTCGACGGGGGTCACGAGCGGCAGCGACGGCGGAGCTTCCCCTGTAGCGGGTACCGATTCGCCTCGAAAGAAGGCCGCCAGAAACCGAGGATTGGACAGGCGGTGCTGAATGCTCCTGATCCGCGCCCAGTTCCGGTGAATGTCAACTGCTGAGACCCCAAGATGCACCAGATCATCCGGGGTGGAAAGCGTTCCACCGTTCTCGTCCCGGACAAGGATCCGGTGTCCGGACTGGTCGCTGCACACATCGCCGATCCGCAGTGCTTCCATTCTCGTCGCGGGCAACCCCGCAGCTGCCAGAACAAGTAGAAGTGCGTCCCGGCTGGCGAACAGCGCTGTCGGCCAGCCTTCGTCCGGCAGTCTGGTGATGGCTCCGGCCGCAGCGATGGCACGTTCCCGCAATCGGCCGCGGCGGCGGTCATATATCAATTGGCGCACCGCCTCGCCCCGTCCAGGCGTGGGCAGGCCCGCGCGTGCGTGAATCGCGTTGACCACTCCTACGCGGCGGCGCTGGGTGGCTTGACTGGCTGGGGTGGCGGCGACGAACTGCGCCAGGGTCAACGGATCTGTCGGCAGCGAGGCACGTCCCGAGGCGGCGCACCAGTCGCAGAACAGCTGCCACACGGCGCGTTCACGCGGCCCGGTCCCAGTCATAGCCCAAGGGACGTGACAGCGTTGCCGATCAGCGGAGCTTCTTCGCGGGCGTAGCGCTCAACCATTGCTGGGCTCCGGTGTTGTGTCTGGCGCATGATCGCGTGAGCGTCAGCGCCGTTGCGGAAGGCCTGCGTCACGAATCCAGCACGCAGGCTGTGCGCCCCGAGCCTGGTGACCGCCGCCGCGGAGTATCCGGCCCGCTCAGCTCGCCGGCGGATCGCGGCATGCACCGCGGCGCCAGACATAGGCGCCGTCGACAGGTTGGCAGTGCGCCCCACCGTACGGAAAATCGCTCGGCTCGAATCGATCCCGGGGACAGTTCGACCTCGGCACAGGTGCTCGCTCAGCACGCCGCCATCGTCAGAGACCAGCGCAATCACCGCGGGGCGTCCTCCCCTGTCGAAGGCTGCAACTACCTGTGCCCACCGCGCGTACGCACACGGAGGGCAACGGTCAGGCAACTCGGCACGCGGCAGTGCGTGCACGGTTCCAAGTCCTTCTTGATCGGTTTTGGACCGCCGGATGTGGATGTGGATCCCATCGAGCGGATGTAACTCGACGTCTGATCCCCGCAGGTCAACCAGCTCGCTACGCCGAAACGCACCGGCGAATCCCATCAGCAGGAGCGCCGAGTCGCGCCGCTCCGCTACTGCGTCGGCCCAGCTGCTGACTTGGTCGCGGGCGGCGGCGACAATCGCGAGCACATCATCGGTGAGCAGCGGCGCCCGCGGCTTGCGGGGACGGTCCCCAGCGGCGGCATATTCGCGCCGTATGCCCGCCAGGGTGGTCCGCACCATCTCATGGTGGGTGGGCGCGAACTCTATTCCGCTCCGGCGATGTCGGTCGGTGATCGCCGCCACCCACTTGATCAAGGTCGTTGGCGCATAGGCACGTTGGCCGTCGGAGGTCAACGTGTCGGCAGCATCCACCAGGTACGCGGCCACCACCGCGGGGTGTGCTGGCAGCGCCTGATGTCCCTGCGCGGCACACCAGCGTTCGAACCTGCTCCAGGAACTGTCGTAGGTTCGGCGGGTTCCTGGCGACTGGGCACCGGAGGCGGCGCGCAGGATCCGTTCGCGCACACCACGGTCCAGCCCGGCCGCGAGGCCGGGATCGGGGACAGCCGGTGTGGACACGGCCGCAGCCTAACCTCGCCGATCGACAGGTTGCCAGACGTACCTGCGCAATTCAGCGCTGGTTGACGGTTCGTGAGCCCGGGTAACTGGTGGTTTCGCTGTCAAAACCCGCTGTGACCGAGTGCCGCGTTGGAGGCGTTGACAGCCTCGATCGAAGCGCATCCAATCCTCCCCGATGTCGTGTTAGGGGTGGGACTTTGCCGCTGCGGGCCAGCAGCGCGGGCACAGGGCGCGGCTGGGCAGACGCCACATGGCTGCGCGTTCAGAATGTGCTTCGTCCCATCCACCGACACCTCGGCGTTGGCGCGCGTTGTCATCGGCGCCTGCTAAGCATGGATCTGTGGGGACAACATTCCAGGTGCGCGAGGCATCTCCAGGTGACAACGAGCGGGCGATCGGGCTGATCGAACGGTATGTCGGTATCGATTATCCGTGGCCAGAGCGGTTGGGCTCCGGGTCGAGCGCCCACGAGTGGCTTTCTCTGGTGGCGACCGACAGCCACGGCGCCGTGTGTGGCGTGATCGGTGTTGGCCAGCCCACGGCTAAAAACCTGCACGTCCTACACCAGAAAGGGGGGCCGGCCTTCGATCCGGCAAAGGTCCCTTGGTGGAAGATCTATGTTCTAGCCGTAGATGAGGGCCATCGCGGCAGTGGAATTGGACGAGCCCTGCTAGATGCGACTGTCCGCCGGCTGCCACGCAAATACGTTGGCCTGTACGGCAACGTCGAGCTGAATCGCACGGACTCCATTCAGTGGTATCGGCGTCAGGGGTTCTACATCAGCCCGATGTCCGGGCTAACACGCACGCAGCGTCCCCAGGACACCGACACGGTCGGTGTCGCCCCCTCGGAAGGTGAGGTGATCTTCCGCGGCTACCGCCAAACTCTCGAGGACCATCTCGCAGGTCGAGCACCTGCAGAGTGGGAACGGCGTATCGCGACGGCTGAGTTCATCCGCCAGAACAAGCAGCGCGAGAAGGCGGCGCCGGACCTCGGATATCGGCTTTATGCACGGCGGATCGCTGAAAACGCTGATGCCCAAAGCTGTGTGCATGCCAGCATGGGACCCCGCAACCTCTCGGTGTTCGGCTGGGACCCCGACCATATGCGTGTCTGTTGGGAGTGCGTAGGCCCGCACACCCAGGACATCAAGGGCTACGACGCTGACACCCTTTGCGACGGATGCGGTCGACACGACCGCGACACCCGGGTTTCTTGGGCGACCGATGACGACCATCTGCTTGTAGTGTTCGCCGGCCTGTGCCTGCCGTGTCGACGTGGTGATGTCCCAGGAGTGACCACGAAATCGTAAGTACCGTCGACGCCTGACGCGCAGAGTCGAGGGCACCGTCAGTGCCTCGTGCAGGTTGCGTCGTTGTCTACGCTGAGCTGCCGTGCAGGTCCACGACCGCGTGTCCATGCACGTAGATCACGTCAGTGATGCCGTGGCGGCTGGATGGCGGTTTGTCGTAGGTGTGTCCGTGCAGTAGCCATCGGGGCTGGTGCCGGTCCACCCATCGGCGCAGTGCGGCGATCCCCTCATGTGCGGCGTCTTGGTCGTCGTTGATCCCGGCGGGTGGGCAATGGGTGATCACCAGTTCGGCGGCCGGCAATGGGTCGATCGCCGCGGCGTACTCACGCTGAGTGAACAGCACGTCGTGTCGGTCGGGCTTGTAGCGCACGCATCCCTGCACAGCCAGCACGGTGAGCGGGCGGTGGCCTGCAAGCGTGAGGGTCGTATGCCGGGCCGGTAGACGGCGGTCTGCGATCAGGTCGACGATCCCGTGACCGGGCATATAGTCCTGCGTGCAGTGGTTTCCGTAGACTCCCAATCTCACCGGGGCGCCGCTGCGGACCATCACCTCGGCGTGCGCCGTCGAGTAGTCACCGAGGGAAAGCAACGCGTCCGGCCGGTGCCGATCAACCAGCGGCGCAAGGTCGTAACGTCCGTCTGGATCCTCTGGCCATGTGTGCGCCGAGTCGGCGACGACGAGCAGACGCATGCCCCGCATGCTAGAGAGCGGGGAGCGTTCCGAGTGTGTGCGGCGCGGCTCCTTCTACTTCCGCATCGCGCCGTGCGCCCGCACATCGTTCGCAGCGGCGAAAATGCGCACTATGGCTGATCAGATCCCGGATTTCATCCGTCCCGGCGCCGTGGTTGAGTGGGACACCTAGTGCGGTACGGCAGTCGCGTTGGTGACGTTCGTGGGTCAGTTCCACGTCGCTGTCCGCAGCCCCGACGGGGTCACGGACTCTCTTGACGCCTCGGCGCATTCCACGCTGGCCGAACGGGTGAAGCATCTGCGCCCGAGCACCCGGGAGTTCGTCGACAAGAACCCTGGCTACACGCCAGCATTGTGGGATTGAGGCAGTGATGAAGTTCCTCGACAGCCTGCGCCGTTCGCCCTCCCCTGCTGTGGTCCTGCCGCCACTGCACATGCCGATCAGGTCTTGCGACCACTTCACGTCCGCGCCGCTCGATCCGATCCCGCTCGGCGTCGACACCGCGACCGACGACACTCTCCATTGGGATCCCTCCGGCCCCGGTGATCATCTCTTGATCGTGAACACCACGGGTGGTGGAGGCACCGCGGCTGCCCGAAACGTAGTGGAGCAGTGTCGAACCCGCGGATGGCAGGTGATCGCCGCGGACGGAAAGTACGACTTGTACGGGCTGGACAGCGCTGCGAACATCTCGTTCCTTGGCCGCCCGGGCGATGGGTTCGCTGACCCGGCTTGGGCGCAATGCATGGCCGCGGTCGTGATCGCCCACCGCCTGTTCACCGCGCGCAGCGCCGCCGCTAGACGGGGCGAACGCGTTCCAAACAGCCCGGTTCTGCTGGTGCTGACCGAGTTCGGCGGCATGGTGCAGCAATGGCACAACCAGCTGCCGAATCACGACGTGCGCGAGCTGCTCGACCTCATCGACGAGGTGCGGCGCGGGGGCGGGGCGGTTCGGTGTCACGTCCTGATGCTGCCGGGGTCAGGACACCGCTGGCAGGCGCCCCGCGGCTGGGGTCGGCTGTGCACGCAGATGTTTCTCGGGGATCTGTGCGCGCGTGATGCGGTGCCGTACACCGACACTCCCGTGTTGAAGATGGGACGTGGCCAACGTGCCGGCCGCGGCGCGCTGGTGGTGCCGGGCGAGGATGGTGGCCGGATTCGCGCGATTCGGGGGTTCTACACCTATGCGCCCGGATCGAAGCTCGACGGCGACGGCCGAACCACAGGTGTTGCTGAACAGTGGGAGGCGTTCAAGGCCGCGGTGTCCGACACCACCCCGGCGCTGCACCCGCGGCTGCGACTGGATCCGATCGCTGCAGGGTTCCCGGACATCGCGGCCTGCCTGTGGAGCGAGCTGCGGCGGCTGCCTCTGGCCACCGTGCCGGTCAGTTGAGCACGCATCCCGCGAATACGCGAAATACGACGCGGTTCGTAAGGAAGCCGAGCGAATCGAAGCGGACAACGAACACCTTCGTGCGATCGAGCAGGCCACCCGCCAGGCGATCGAGGAGCGCCCCGCGGATTAGTGCACCGTCCCGCCCCGCCCAGACCCTCAGCCGGGATCACAGCGGCGGCAAGTTGCGCCGATTGTGTGGAGTTTCTGTTCCGCATCGAAGCGGTCACCGGAGCGTGACAAACCAGAGAAACCGGGAGCGGCTGGACGCCTCGGACGCCACGCCGCCTAGTCTTTCGAGGACTAGTGAACGCGGTGCTGGAGGGGCGGCTAGATGGTAGACGAGACCAACGTCCTCGACCAGTTGATCGGGCGGATCCAAGACGAGTCTCTGCGCAACCGACTCGCCAGCGAGGTTGAACTCCTGCGTGGCTCACGGCGGTTCGGACTGGTCTTCGACCGGCACCTTCCGGAGTCGGTTCGCCTGACCGATCACCCGATCCGCAAGGGCATCCGCGTGGCGCTGCGCGACGAGTCCACCGCCGAGACGTGGACCGTCGATCGGTTCACCGACCGTACCCGCAAGGTCGCCGTGCTTAGTGGCGACGGCGGTGAGCGGCCAGTTGCTGAGCTCGTTGTTGTTCGAGAGTTCGGGGAGCCGATCTATCCAGGCCTGCAATCGGTCCAACGGATCCCTAACGGACCCGCAGAAGCCCCGTGGCATGTCGTGATCAACGGGGAGAACTTTCATGTGTTGCAGGCGCTGCGCTCCACGCATCGCGAGAAGGTCGACCTAATCTACATTGACCCGCCGTACAACACCGGCAACGACGGCTGGATCTACAACGACCGGTACGTCGACCAGAGCGACCGAGCGAAATCATCGAAGTGGCTGTCGTTCCTCGAGCGCCGATTGCGCATCGCCCGGGACTTGTTGAAGCCGACCGGCGTGATCATCGCTGCGATCGGCGACGATGAACACCACCGGTTACGGATGTTGCTGGACCAAACATTCGGTGACCACAACTTCATCATGAATGTCGCCTGGCAAGGCGGCGTTTCCGCCCTGAGCCGACATCACGGTGGCGGACTCGACTACATGCTCATTTACGGGCGCGACGCGACGAAGGTCGGCCAGTTCTTAGACCCTAAGCCGCTCGCCCCGCAAATGCTCAAGGTCGCGAAAGATGCGGTTGGGGAAGGTAAGACAGCCGACGAAGCTCAAAAGATCCTGCGGGAGTTCATCAAGACTGAGGGAAAGGATCTACCTCCCGGTGTTCGCCGGTTCAACTGTGTCGATGACGACGGCGAAGTGTTCTTGGAGGGTGATCTGGTGAACTCGATGTACCGCCCGAATCTGCGGTACGCCATCACTGATCCGGCGACCGGCAAGACCTACCAGCCACCGACTAACGGATGGAAGGTGGGCAAGGAGATGATGGCGAAGATGATTGAGTCCAATCGCGTCATCTTCGACGGCGATCGGATCCCCACGCGAAAGAGGCTCTTACGAGAGCAGCTTCTGTCTCTGGTTAGTCCATCGTTCTACCGCGACCGACGCACAGCATCGAACCGCCTCACCGCGCAGCTCGGCTCTAAGAGGTTCCCTTTCCCAAAAGACCATGAAGTTCTGATGCGATGGTTCCGTATGGCCGCATCGCGCGATGCGGTGGTTCTCGACTTTTTTGGAGGCTCCGGATCAACGACCGAGGCGGTGATGCGGCTAAATGCTGAGGACGGAGGCAACCGGCAGTCGATCCTCGTCACCAACAACGAGGTCGGAGCCGCGGACGCTAAGAAATTCCGGTCAGAGGGAGTGCACCCGGGTGACGAGCAGTGGGCGGCGCGCGGCGTTTTCGAGTACGTCTGCCGCCCGCGGATTTCGACCGTGGTCACCGGCAAGCGCCCGGACGGGTCGGTGTACTCCGACGGGATTGCTGCGAACGTCGAGATGTTCGACCTCACGTACCTCGATCCGTCAGCGGTGCGCCGCGGGCAGGAGTTCACATCCGTCGCCCCGCTGTTCTGGCTCGAAGGGGGTGCCCGCGGCGAACGGATCGAAGCCGTGCCGGATGAAGGATGGGCGGTCACCGATGCGTACGGCGTGCTGTTCGACATCGATGCGCTCACCGGGTTTGCCGCTGTGGTAGCCGATGCCGCGATCGCCGGTCGCGCACCGGCCGTGCTGTTCATCATCACCGATTCCCCCGCCGAGTACCAGCAGGCCGTAGAGCGCCTACCGGTGGGAATTGACGCGGTCCAGCTGTACGAGGATTACCTGTCGAACTACACGATCAACACCGTCGGTGATGCGCGGTGAAGTTCGCGCTGGAGCCCTATCAGGGCAGGGCCGTCGAGTCGGTGCTTGCCAACCTGGCCAAAGCCCGCGCCGGCTACGAGGACGACGGTGAACGCACAGCTGTCGGGCTCACAGCCCCAACTGGAGCGGGCAAGACGGTCATCGCCACCGCGGTGCTCGAAGGTCTGTACAAAGGCACCCCGACAAGGGCCGCCAACGCAAACATGACCGTGCTTTGGATCACTGACGATCGCTCGCTCAACGCGCAGACGATCAGCAAGATCCACCAGGCGTCCGGCGGCGGGATTGACTTGAACCGAATCCGGTATCTCGGGGAGGAGGACCACCGAACCCTCGCGCCGGGTTTCATCTACTTCGTGCACATCCAGGCGATGCAGAAGAACTCGACGTTGCACGCCACCCGGCCCGACGGCACCCACAACGACCGCCGTACGTACGGCGGCTGGGAGATGATCGCCAACACCGTGCGCGAGCGTGGCGGGGACTTCCTGGTGATCTGGGATGAGGCGCACCGCGGCTCGGGCACCAAGGGCATGGAGCGAAAGTCGATTGCCGGCACCATCGTCGGCGGTGGCGTCACAAACATCGGGACCATCCAACCGCCCGCGCCGGTAGTTCTGGGCATCTCAGCGACACCGGATCGGTTCCTGGCGGCGATGGACGCCGCGGATCGAACCATGCGGCCGGTCGAGGTGAAGGCGGGTGATGTCCGAGAGTCCGGGCTGCTCAAAGACCGTATTCTGCTGCGCAGCGTCGGCGAGTCGCAGACCGCGGACAACACGATGCTGGGGCTCGCAGTGGAGGATCTGAGGAGCGCCGACGCCGCCTGGCGGACGCACCACGAGACGACAGGCGACCGTTTGGTGGAGCCGTTGTTGGTCGTGCAGGTCGAGCCGAAGGTGACCGAAGCGCGGCTCGTGGAGATTCTGTCGGTGATCGAGTCCGCGTGGTCGGAGCTGTCCGACTACGCGGTCGCCCACGCGTTCGGTGATCCGCATGGTCCGCTCAAGGTCGGTGACCGGACTGTGCGTTACCTGCCGCCGGAGGCGATCTCCGGGGACGACCGAGCGAGGGTGGTGCTGTTCAAGTCGGCACTCACCACCGGGTGGGACTGCCCACGCGCCGAGGTATTGGTGTCGTTCCAGGGCAAGGACTCGTACACCGAGATCGCTCAGTTGATCGGCCGGCTGGTTCGGACGCCATTGGCGAAGCGGGTCGATGGCGCTGACCGGCTGAACGAGGTGGCCGCGTATCTGCCAGGCTTCCGCACCGAGCATGTGGCCCGGGTCGTGAACGCGCTCACCGAGGACGAGACCGTCGAGGTCGACATCGTGGTGGCACCGGTGATGTGCGGGCGGTCCTCGAAGGTGCCGTCCGAGGTGTTCGACCTGTTGGACACCGTGCCCTCGTACACACGGCAGCGGGCGACGTTCAGCTCCCGCACGGCGCAACTGCTGCGTCTGGCCGCGGCGCTCACCGAGCACGGCCTCGTGGCCCAGGGTTCGGCGAAGGCGAAGCAGTGGATCGTCGACCAGATGCGGGCGGCGGACGGCCAGCGGAGCAACGAGATCGATGCGAAGGTCACAGACATCATGTCGTTGACCGTCAGCACCACCATGGTCGCCTACGGCGAGACACTCATGCAGAGCGTCGGCAAAGCAGCCATCGCAACCAACGAGCGAGACTTGGACGGGTACTTCCGCCACGCCCAGCGGATCCTGCCGGAAGGTTCGGCGAGCTGGTACTTCAACGAGCTCTGCAACGACGGCGAGGATGAGATCGACGCCGCTGCGCGGTTGACAGCCATGGCCGAACTGGGCTTCAAGGAGCTCATCGAGACGCAGGCCACCGCGCTAATCAGCACCTGGCGCGAGCAGCACCGGTCGGAGGTGTCGCGACGTCCACGCCACATACGGGATCAGATCGAGTCGCTCTGGCATCTCGGGGGAATGCCGATGCTGCCCACGACCGTCGAGGTCCGCGACGTCTACCCGGCCGCAACCGAAAAAGTGCGTGGACAGACCACTGAGCCGATCACTGCCTACCCGTATCACCTATACGTGGTCCCTGACGGCAAGCCGAACACCGGCGGGTTTCCGGTGGACACCTCTCGGTCGTCCTGGGAGACCGACGTGCTTGAGTCGGAACTCAAGGTGGACACTCTCGTCGGCTGGTACAGGAATCCGTCGTCGGGCAAGCACGCACTCGCAGTGCCGTACAAGTTCGGCGACAAGTATCAGCTAATGCACCCGGACTTCTTGTTCTTCCACGATGACGCAGACGGAGAGTTCGTCATGGACATAGTGGATCCGCACCGCTACGACCTCGCGGACACCTCGGCGAAGTGGTCGGCACTCGCACGTTACGCACAGGACCACTCCGACCGTGTCCGACGGTGTCTGGCCATCATCAGGGTCGGAGGCTCACTGCGGGCGCTCGATTTGAAGATGGACGGCATCGATGAGCGGTTGTTGGGTGCGACGAACGGCATCCTGATCGAGGCGCTGTTCGCCGCGGAGGGTATGGCGTACCCGTGACGCGATGGACGTCACGTCCTGTAAGCGTCCCGTGATTTCCGCGTGCACGCCCCAATATAGTTGGGGCACAACGTGATCAGTCCGTCACCAGGTAGCCGGCCGCTGCAAAACCTCGGCATGGTCAGCGCACCCGTCACGTCCTTGCAGCTGGCGCTGGCCATCACGACGGAGATCAGTCCAGGCATCGCTTGTCTGTCCGGGCGCGCGTGATCACCTGCATTCGTCCGCCCCGCAGGATCAACAGGTCGGCAACTCTCCACATCGCCGGGTCGACCGCCTCGGATAGCGCTGGTGGCACCTCCTCGGAACGGCCCAGCGCAAGGTTCGTGCGTTTAGCGGGTTGAGACCTGCGCCGGCCGCTGCGGTGGCGGGTCGTCGGACATAGCAACGGGAAGGCCGGCGAACGCGAGTGCGACCAGCAGCAGGACGCCGATAGCGGTGGCCACCTCGTCGCCGTGTCGCCGACCGACAATCAGAAAGCAGACGGCGATCCCGGCCGCGAGGATGAGGAGGAGTGCGAACATGCTCATGGCCGGGATCATTGCACGCATCTAGGACACGGTGACCAGTGTCTATTTCCGTTCCCGGGTACCAACCTTGAGCGTCCACCAGCCCCTCACCGCGGTCGACCGGTCGCTACTCCCCCACGTCGTGCACCGAAAACGCGCTCACCAGCGCTTTCCCTGGACTCGCTGCGGGAATGCAAATTCTCGTCGGTCACCGCCGATAAACCGCGAGTGACTGTGCTCCGGTCCGGGATCGACGCCGGAACCGCGTCCGTCGGCTCCGGTCCCGGCACGCACCGAGCGGCACTGCGTGCCCCATAGTGGCTGGTCAGAAGTATGTCACGTCCTATTCCCGGGTAGGGACCGGAATGTTGAACGGATGGTCGGTGTTCTGCATGGCGACGGGGTTGCACTTACAAGTGACACCCCCTAGCCTGGTTAAAGGATGAAGGAGGTGCACCGTGACCGCTACGTTGCAGCGCTCGATTGTGGTCGAGCAGCAGGCGGTTGAGCAGGCCAAAGAGGCTGAGCGGCGGATCGAACACTCCGATGCGCTCGCAGTCCTGCCCGTCAGCGGCAAGCCGATCAAGCTTCCCCGTGAACTGGCTGACCTACTGGGCCAGATCATCTCTACGGTTTCGGCCGGAGGCACGGTCACCGTGGGCATGCTCCCCGCAGAGCTGACCACGACTGAAGCTGCAGGACAGCTGGGGGTGTCGCGGACGACGCTGATGAAAATGATCCGGCGCGGCGACATCGAAGCACACAGAGTCGGCAGCCACGCACGTCTGCACGCCGAGGATGTCCAAAAGTTCCGTGAGCGTAGACGCGCTCAGCAGCTGGAAGCTCTGTCTGCGCTCCGGGATCTCGATGAGGAAATGGGCCTGGACACTTAGCAGTTCAGGCCTGCAGTACGGTTCCACCTATGCCCGTGGCACGTGTGCTGATCGATGCCAACGTGATCTATTCGAGGACGCTGCTCGACTGGGTCAGCATGCTTAGCGTCTACGGGAACATGTACGAGGTCGTGTGGACCGAGGATGTGCTTGCGGAGGCGAGATATCACCTCCGCAAGGACAAACCCGAGATCTCTGACGGGTACTTGACGGCGCGGTTCGACCGCATCCGCAAGCTCTTCTCTGACGGCCGGATCGACGGCTTTGAGATCACCAACCGCGATCACCCGGATCGCCACGATTGGCATGTCGTGAATGCAGCCGCCTCTGGCGGTGTCGGCTACCTCGTGACTGACGATGCCAAGTTTGAGCGCCTGGCAGGAAACGATGACCTCGAGTTCGAGACGCACACCGCCGACACTTTCTTGACTCTGGTCGACGACTCTTCGCCGGGACTGGTCCGGCGGGTAACCGCCGAACAGCATGCGTATTGGAGCGCCAAACCCGGGCACCAGCCGCTTCCTTACGCTCTCAGCCTGGCCGGAGCACCGGTGTTCGCAGACAGGGTCCAGCAGCGGCTTCAAGAGCTGTTCGGATAGCGAGCGACGACATACACCCGCACCGTGGACGCCTCAGTCTGCGCTCCCGCGGCAGGCTCGCGGTGAGCACGTTCAGTAGTTCTGTCGCCGCTGCCGCCGAAGGCACCCCATACAAGGTGACGCCCACCAAACGGGGATTCGACGTCGAACTCGACATCGTCAATGCGCATTGGTGGGAGCTGTTTGACCGCGCCGGTCTGCAGTCGAGTTTTCGCTGGCGGGTGCGCGAGCATGCGTCGTACTACACGATCACCGATCGCCAGGTGCGGATGAAATGGTCGGCCGGAGTCCCCCGGTTCGCATTCTCGTGGGAGATGCAGGGCGGCAGGATCTTCGCGTTCACCCGGGAGAAGATCTGGGCGCTCTCGGACCGCGGGCGGATCGAGCCGGTCGTCGACTATCGCTTCAACTCGCGCGAGGGCCGTGATCTGATCCGGATGGTTGCCCGCCGTCAGGGGCTCAAGGAACGCCAGCCGTGGTCGGTCAACCTCGCCCTCGGCCTCATGCTGATCACCCCCGCATTCTTCGCTGTCTACGGACTCGTTCAGCTGATCACGCACGCAGTCGGTTGACCGGACTGTGGCGGAACGTACCCGCGCCGGCACGCCCAGCGTGACGCGTACCGAGGCTCCTGCCGAACAGGCTGCTGTCGAGCGGACCGCCCGGGCGGTATTACACGCGATCCGCGACGCTGGACAGCACGGGGTGGCTGAAGATCGCGCCATCCAGGCGAATTCTGGATAGCTGGACATCGTCGAGGACGACGTCCGTCAGGTTGGCACCCCGCAGATCCACATCCGCCAGCACTGCACCGCGGAGGACCGCGCCGGTCAGATTCGCGAATCGAAGATCGGTGACATTGTCCGGGGCGGCGACGATTTCTGCGCGCTCGAGATTGGCGAACGCGAGATTGGCTCCAACTAGGTCGGCGTTGACCATGTTGGTCCTTGATAGGTCCGCATTGACGAACACTGTCCCGCGCGCCGTGATCTTACGGAGGACGGCCCCGAGCAGATTCGCCTTGGTGGCGTTGGCTGCGCTAAGGGTTGCGCCCGACAGGTTGGCGCCGTCGGCGTTGAGCCCGATGAGGTCCGCTCCGCTGAGGTCTGCGCGGGCCAAGGCTGCGCTCTCGGTGACGTGAGCGGCGATTAGTCGGGCTCCGATAAGGGTGGCGCCGGCGAAGATTGATCCCACGATCCTGGCGCCGGCCAGGTCTGCGCCGGCGAGATAGCAACCCTCGAAATCCGCGCTGCTTAGAACCGCCCGTCGCAGATCCGCGCCAACATAGTCGACCTTGCGAAGGAAACGTGGGAGCAGCAACTGCATTGGCTCATAGAATGCTGGGGCGGCATCGGGGAAAGCTGTTGGGTCGCGCAACGCGTCGCAGCACAGGGTGACCGCGTCCTTGGCGTAGCGGGGGCTGGGGTCGTCAGAAAGACTGAAAAGCAGCTCGATGCCGCGTTCCCAGGCTTGCCGGTCGGGCGAGTTCAGAGCATCGGTGATCTGGTCGATGAGGCTACGCATGTGGTTCCTCTGGCGATAGGGGTCGGGGTGGTGGTCAGGCCGCCGCGGGGACATGAAAGTTCGGTGCCGTCAAGGCTTCCCATGTGCCCATCGTGGCAGTGACGGCCGACAAACCTGCGCAACTTAGACACCACGCACCAGGCGCGTCGCCCACACCTGGCGCGGGCCTGTGGTGTGGGGGACGCGCTCGTACTGCGGACGATCAGTCCCACGATTCCCAGCGGCGCCATCCCAGATCTGCCCGTCGCAGCATGGGCAGCCGGCACAGGTGACCGCCGAATCTTCAGTCGCCGATGCGGTTCCAGATCCTGCCTCGGCCGATACCCACGGCCTCGGCGTGCTTCGCGAAGTCCAGCGGCGAGTCCGGGAACCGCTGCGCGATCGCCGCGATGAGATCGTCACCGAGCGCTTCCCGAAGTTGTGCCGTCTGGTCGGCGGTGAACGTCTCAGTCGCCTCGTACTCGGACGTTCCGAAGAACTCCTGCACTCCCGGTCCGAGGTCATGCGTCGTGATCACCAGCGCGCCAGCATCGTTCAGGTGAGCAGCGCTGTGACGGCGGGTTCCGTCATCGTCGATCGCGTTCTCGAACACGTGTTGATCGGGCATCTGACTACCTCATCTCCTCCCGCGGGCACGACCCGGAACTCGTGCCATGCCCGAATCATGGCACGGCGGTGTGGCGGGTAGCGCGGGTACACGTGGATCGGTCTACGCCCAGTTGCGAACGTCGGCGCAGTGCCGGAGGAAGCCGAGCGGAACAGTCGGTTGCAGCACGGATGGCTTCCACCCTGTCGCCTCCTGCACGAAACCACCCTTGTCGCCCCGGTCGGGCCGCCACCGCTTGTCGGCGACCGGGAGGCGGTTCCAGTTGATCGGTCCGCCGTCGGCCGTCGACGTCGGCGGATCGAATCTCGCGTCGTACCGGCTGGTGTTTTCGGCGCCGTGGTCACCGAAGGCCGGCGCACCCGTGAGAAACCCGGATCCCTCAACGAACCAGCTGATCGTGACGAGGCCGTAGGGGCTCGCACCACGCCTCTGCAGGTACCTGTCCCACTCCTGGAACAGGTCGTAGGCCGAGGTCTCGTCTGGTGTGTGTTCGTCGGAGATCGGGTCGCAGTCGGCCTCCCATCGCCACCACAGGGGGAAGTCGGAGCGGGTGTATCCGGTGTCCAGTGACACGACGTTCCAGCGGTTCTCGGCTTCGGTGTACGTGCTGCTCTCATCGCTCATGTCCACATCCTCTCGCGGCGACCGGGGATGTGACCACCGTCGCCTGGATCGACGCATCCTTCCCTTGAGCTGATGAACGGCCGCGAGTTCGGGTTCCTCGACGCGAAGCTCGGGAGCGTGGCGCCGCACCGGATTACAGCACGATGTTCTGCGGCCCGACCTCGGCGACGGCCTCGTTGACGAACTTGACCGCCAGCCCAAGCTCGACGTCCCACGAGCAGTTGTACGTGAGCGCAACCACGCGGTCAGTCGAGCCGCGGCGCGGGAGCGGAACCTGGAAGAAGTCCGGTGTCACCAGATCTGACAGGCCTTCCATGCCGTCGATGATCGGCATGAGTCGGTCCGCATCGTCACCGAACTGCTCCCGCAGCTCCGGCTGGCGCCGGAGGTACTCGGCGTACAGGGCATCGTCGGCCTGCGCGCAGAGCTCGGCCCTGCGCGCAGAGAACTGCTCTACAGCGTCACGCTGGACAGGCTCTACCCGATCGGCTTCATCCCAGCCCCCAAGGGCCATGCGTACGGTCACCTCCCGTCCAACAAACAGGATCGTGTAGGTGCCCTCCCAGCCTCCGGGCTCGCTGTATGCGATCGCTCCAAGCACGGTGTCGGTCACGGTCCGACCCCCTCCGGTCCGTGAGGGAGTCGAACAACGCGCGCCCCTCGGCCGGTGCCTCGCCCTGCTGGACGAGGCACGACGGTTCGGCAGTCATACGGCACCTACAGCACGATGTCCTGCGGACCAACCTCAACGATCTTCTCGTTGACGAGCTTCACAGCAAGTCCATGGCTAGGATCCCATGTGCAATTCGACAGCAAGCCAATGACTCTATCGTCTGACACCACAGGCTCGCGGACGAAGAACGCTGTAGGAGTGACTAACTGGGCCAGGCTCGATTTGTCCGCGAGAACCGGCATGAGCGTATCGGCGCTGTCACCGAACTGCGCGCGCAGTTCCGGTAGACGCTCGTTGTAATAGGCGAAAATAGCGTCATCGGCCTGGTTTGACAGGTCGATCTTATGCTCGGTGTACAGCCGCACCGCTTCGCGCTGAATCGGATCGACGGGCTCACCCTCGTCGCCACCGAGTTCCATCGGCACCGTCACGTCCTTGCCGAGAAATGGGTACGAGTAGACACCCGCCCACCCGACGGAACTGCTGAAAACGATCTCTCCCAGTATCGGGTCGATCACGGTACATCGCCTCCTATCGGGGGAACTGCCCCTCTGTTGAGCTCACCGATGCCACCGACGTGACCTAGCCGGTCATTGGCTATCGATGGTCGTCTTCGTCGTACTCTTCGAGCGGCGGGCGCGGCTTGCGCATCACCACCACCGCCCGGATCACGCAGCCGATCAGCGCCGCGACGACCGCCAAGAAGAGCAGCCGTCCCCGCCGTGTAGGCCATGGTCAGGAACTCCGTGGATACCAGTCGGGAATCTGGTCGGCGGGGCGAGGATACTTCTCCAAGTCTGCGATGTACGTCTCGTCTGCGGGCTGCACCGTCCAGTCGGGCCGGGCGTCGTAGTTGTAGTCGAATGCGCACTTGCCGTCCGGCGTCGCCGTCAAGGTGGCCGACAGCCAAGCCCCTCGGCCCTGAGTGGCCATCAACTCCCGCAGGTTCTTGAACGCCATGATCATGTTGATCGGCGACTTCACTATCTCCGACGTCCCGGCGCTGTTGGTGAGGGTTACCTGGGACTCGGCGACCGTGTTGGCCTTGCGGTACTCGATGGTGCAGTTCTCCCAGCCTCCGCGTGGAAGGGCCTCGAACAACGCGCGCACGACGGCGGTCTGCGCGTCGCCCAGCTGCACCAGGTACGGCGGTTCCTCGGTCACGCGATTGAACCAGTCACCACGTCGCTGTCCCTTCATCTTCGAGCGGTGGCCGTTACGCAACCACGTACCAGTCGTCGCCTATGACCGATCTCAGCAGCGCCATGTGGACATGAATCTGGAACGGGTGGGTGGCCTCCACAATCGCAGCGCCGCCGACCAGTAGACCCGGCGCGAACCTGTACACCTCGTCGAACCGCAAGTCTCCGAGGTGCTGGTGGGTCCGTTCGAACATGGGCTCCTCGTTCTTGTCGAAGAACTCGAACCGCTCCATGCTCGACGCACCGAAGAACGACAGCATCGCCCGCTCGAAGCCAGTAGGGGTGAGCATTCTCGCCGGCGGTTTGACGAACAGGACTCCACGTACCGGATCAACGATGAGCGAGATCCCGTACCCGGGCGTCCAGAACCAGACCTTCCCGAAAGCGCTTCGGACGAACGGGATGTACTGCGCGTCCGCGCCCAGCCGCGGGTGCTGAACTCTATCGAGGAGGACCTCCTCGGTGGTCACCTTCCACTCGATCGGATCGACCAGCCAGGCTGTCCCGTTCCCGAATCCGGAGAACCCGAACTCCTGCCAGTAGGAGATCAGGCAGTCCGGGACGAGTCCGGTGTAGGCCGTAACGTGCTCGTCAGTGCACGCGGGACCGGGGATCGAGAACGGAAGCTTCGTGAGGAACAGTTCGAAATCTTCGTCAGCCACCGTCACCCCACGGCCGCGCACACCGCGTCGCCCACCCGGCACTCGCACGGGCCACGGCGGATCAGCATTCTCCAGGCCGTGCACGGAACTGCGGTGGCACGTAGAGGTTCTCGGTCGGAATCTGTCGCCCGGTCGGAATGTCGAAAATACGAATGCCCGACTCGTCACGCACGACTTCGAGGTCGGAACCCACCTCGAAGTCCCAAATGCCTACAAGCGCGGGTTCGATGTAGCAGACGTCGTTATAGTCCACGATCTGCCAACTTTCGCGCTCATTCAGATACTCCGACGTGTCGATTTCGCTCATGATTCGCCAGCCGTTGTCGACACCGGTCTGCGACGGCCTCCGCCACATCCAGCGCACCCTGCCCCGCCGTTCCATCACATTCGTGGTAGCAAGGCAGGCCCCGGCCTTCGGGATGAACTCGATGTACTCGCCCCTCACGGTGCTCTACGCCTCGTTTCGAGTGGACTCGTACGCTGACACCCTTTCGCGCAACAGCGGCAGGTTCCACGCCGAGTTGAAGATCAAGTCGCGCAAGTACCGGCTCGACAGATCAAGATTCGGCTGGTCGAAGATCACGTCGTAGAACGGCACGCAGGCCGTTTCAGGTGACGGCCCGTGCTGGATCAGCACGGCCAACGGCGGACCGAACCGCTTCGAGAAGAGGTTGATGTCGGCTCCGCCATCGATGAGGCGACGGAGCATAGGGGCCTCGAATGAGGTGTCATGTGTTCGCTGATCGAACAACACGTGAAGGACGTTGATGCCCTCCGACGCCACCGATGGATCCGCTCCGTCATCGAGAAGTCGCATGGTGATCGCCACCCGCGCCTCCACATCTCTGTTGGCCACCGACTTGAACAGCAGGGGCCTCCCGCCCGACCAGAGACGTTTTGCGTCGTCAGGGGAGTACTCCTCGAGGAACTCGTCGTAGGTCGCCCTCTGCGCAGCGTAAAGGAGGCTCATTGTCCGCTACGTCCACTCTTCTCGCTCACGGTCCCTCGTCAATGTGGGATCTGTTCCGGTAGGGATCTTGCACTCGGAAATTGTTCGGATCGCGATTGATGTTCCAGAACTCCTCGTAACTTAGTTCGCCCCTCAGATAGGCATCCCTGGTAAGACGGTACTCCTCGCCAGGGGGGTGCCCCATGTCCCACAGCCCTTTTCGAGGGTCGCCGGGCTGCCACTCGATGAGCCGATGACCGTTCTCGACTGTCCAGCCGTCGCCAATGGGACCATTGGGATGAAGGAGAACCCACTGCTGGTTCTGTCCCGGAGCCGGAAGATCCAGCCGGCCGCCGCTGATCTGATCGAGTTGTTCGTCGCGCGAGATGTGCCAGGTGTCCTCGACTTGGCCAGGCCCGAACGGCGGTCTGCCGCCGTTCGCGTACGGCAGGCGATCACCGTTGACGTCGTATCCGTAGCTACCGGGTTCCCCATGCGGCGGTAGCGGTCGAGGAGGTGGCTCGGTTACATCGGAAGGCGCGCGATGCTCTGCCGGTGGGTCCGGATTGTGGTGAACGGGAGGCAGATCCGGAGTGTGGTGAACGGGAGGCAGATCCGGAGTGTGCGGAACAACCGGCACCACGCCACGTTCCAGCACGCCTGCCTCGGGCAGCGCACCACGTTCCAACGCACCCAGCTCGGGCAACACCGACTTGCCCAGCAACCCCTCCGCACCCAGAGGTGCCGTGGCGGCCATAGCGGTGGCGTCGAACATCTTGTCGCCGGCGTACTTACCCGGGTTGTCGATCATCTCCGGTATGTCGTCCACGACCCCGTTGACCGCACCCCACGGTCCCAGCGGCCCCATCGGATCGCGCAGGTGCAGCGGATCCTTCATATGGTTTTCGACGGCCGATTCCCCGAGCTGTTGCCATGACTCGGCGACGCCGGGGTGGCCCTCCCCTCCGGTGCCGGTAAGGTTCTGCAGCGTCTCCACCGTGGAGTCGAGCCGGTTGTAGAACTGGTCATGAGCTTCGTTGACGAAGTTGTTGAATTTGTCCCCGAGCTTCTCGCCGAGGCTGCGAGTGTCGGCGGGCGCGGGACCCGGCGTGGTGTCCGGCTTGGCCGGGGTGTGAGCAGCTGAGTCCGCGAGCGCGGCGTTCACCCGCTGCGCATCGGCCACCATGGCATTGACCTGCGACTCGATCTGGTCGGGCGGTACGCCCTGCTGCCGTAAGAGGTTCCGGGCCTGCGTCTTGAACTGTTCGACTGCCTGCGGGCTTATCGCCGGCGCCGCGGTGGGCTTCGGTTCTGCCCCGGCGGCCGGAGGATCGTTGGCACCCAACAAGTCTCCCAGGTCGCCGCCGACGTCCCCGGTGGTGGCGGGAGGCTTCTCGCCGGGTTTCAGCCCCGACTTCTTCGCCGCGTCCTCCACTGACTTCGGTACCGCGAACGGACCAATCTGACCGGTCGCCTGCTCCGCAGGTTTGTCACCCGCCTCGTCTTTGCGGTCCTCGTCCGGCTTGTCCTGGACCACCTTGTTGTCGACGAGTCGCACGGTGGGCTCGCCGTCACGTCCCTCACCTTCGCCCTCGAACCGGATGCCCTCCAGCTCACCGGCCTTCTTCTGCAGCCGTCCCTCCGCGAACATGACGGTCTGGCCGAGCCGCTCGGCGTACCAGCGGATGTCTTCGGCGTGCTCGGTGGCGGCCCTGTTCCGCTCGACGATCGTGTTGATGTCGTAGCGGCGGGCGTCGGTCACCTTGAGGTGTTCGCTGACCGTGAACCCGTCGTCCTCGGCTGTGGTGATCGCGGCCACCACCTCGCGCTGCGCGGCGTTGATGTCGGTGACGGCGTCCTCGGCGATGCCGGCGGCTTCGCGCACGACTCCGTTCTGGTTGCCGGCCACCACACCGTCAGCGGTCGCACGATCCAACGCCGCGTCCTTGGCATCACCCTCCCAGGTGGTTCCGCCCGGGGAGGCGATGTTCTGGCGGTGCCGGTCGAACACTTCGTCGGACTGGTCGGCGGCGGTGCGCCACCGTGCTGCGGCGTCGGAGAAGTCGACCGTGGTGAGGTCCTCGATCTCCGAACGTATGGTGAATCGGCCGGCGGGGGCAGCGCTCACACGCTCACCGTGGTGATGGCGTCGCCGCTGTCTCCGTCGGTGGTGTCGTAGCGGGCACCACCGGTGGACAGGTCGCCGGCCTGGCCGCTGATCCGGTGGGCCTGGCGTCGGCGTAGCGAGGACAGCGCCGCGTCCATCGCGGCGATGCCGACGTTGCTGGACGTCCCGCCTTCGCCGGCCAGTGCAGCGGTAGCGACATCGCTGTCGGCGGCTGCGATGCGCAGGCCGTCAGAGTTCACATTCAGTTTGTTTGCCATGCCAATCCCCCAACCGGCGAACACCTGGTCGTGAGGCTACCTCACGATTGCTGGGGGACGTGACAATGTTCGGCAACTACGATTTGCGCAGCTTGAGTGGCTGAAACGCCCAGTCTGTCGAGGCTCACCAGGAGCGCGCCACCGGACACAGCGAACCCGGCGACGAGCTTCCAGGGTTCGTGTCCCGGATCCCGGAGAGCATCGGCACCACCCGACCCGTACCGAGGTACGGGTTCGTTCGTTGGTCCGGATGAACTTCTGGCGTCGGCGGCGGCGCGGTTGATCCATCGACGGAACGTGACTGCAGCTATCGGGGGTCGAGCGACCCGGAGCAGATCCGCTCGTGGTGACAGTCGCGCCGCGCACGTTCGATTCCCCGAAACCCCACCAACATCCGCACCGTCCCCGGATGAAGGAATGCACATGGCAGTGAACGTGTGGAACTTGAAGGTAGGCGACAAGGTGCGCGAGAAAGGCAAGGCCTACGACCTGGCCGTGTCGTTCATCTCCCCACCCATGTCGGGCGGTCGCGCAGAACAACACGGTCCGCGCATCACCGCGCATATCCGCCCGGGTGGATACAGCGTCGACTTCGACGCTCAGACCGCTGACCGGTTCGACAACCTGTAGCCCGCCGGCCCCGTCGACGAATCCGAGCGCCCGTCGTGCGCTTCCGAACTCTCCCCTGTGCCGGAGACAGGTCCTTTCGGCTGGAGATGGGCGCACGACGGGCTCGAGTACACACCTTCCCCCAATAGGACTGAGGAGAACTGATGATGCGTAAGAAGACCGTGTTCGACCTGTGCGAGAGCCACGCCAGCCTAGGCGGCGGCCGTCGCACCGCAGAGATTGTCTGCGAAGGCGGGCCCGCCTACGGATCGCCGTGCACGCCGCGGCCGTGCCGGATCCTGCCCGGCTCGGACGACTTCGCGGAGTCGGCGACCGATGAGGTGGCTGCCGAGTGGGTCCGCGACTGGGCCATCAACCGGTAGACCAGGAGCAATCGATGCACGCCACCGTCACCGTCGTCTCGGACACCGAGCACGATCCGTACACCTGCTACTGGGCCGAACTCCGCGACGTTCACGCCGTGGACGCGGCGAACTACTTCATCGGCTCCGACAACTGGACGCAGGTCGAAGAAGAGCCGGAACCTGAGGCGCACCCGCACTCCGCGTCGGTCGAACGCGACGGGCACCCTCCGCTGCACTTCATCGCTGCGGACCCCACAGTCGCGGACACGGCCTCCGATGCGCTCGTGAAGATCCTCGGGCGCGGCCCCGACAGCGTCCACTGAACTTCCCCCAACCCACGGAGACCACCGTGCCCGTCAACACCCAGACCCTGATCGACTGTCGCGTCGTCGGCGCGTCAGGGAACTGCGTTGCGCATATACGCCCGTCTCGCACCGCGTCCGCCAATTGAGTCGGTGTGACTTGGCGGCCCGGGGTGGTGCCAACTTCGCTGGGGATGGCTCCGACGCTGATTTCGCGCGGGCGGGTCCAAAACTCGGTGGAACCGATCGCGGCCGGGGTGCGTCCAACTGGTTGTGGACGAATACGCGGAGGATCTCACTGGGCCGCAGTTGCCACCCGAGGTGGAGGAGTACCTGGCTGGAGAACGCGAATGGCACAGGCTGCTGCGCAGGACCAGGGCTGTGACGCCGGAGGAGGCCGCCGAGATGCTGATGCCGCGGGCGGGGCAGTGACCCGTTACCGGTACGCCGGCCGGCTACGGACCTGGGTGTTCTCTGGCAACCCGACGCCCTTCCGCGCCAAGGCCCGTAGCACCCGACTGCCCGACGCCCAGCGGTAGTGCCGCCGAGCTATGTGCCAGCGCAACCGGGATGACAGCGTTCGGGTACAGCCGTATCCGAACACCGTCGAGCAACTCGCAGATTGTGCCGCTGTCGTTGCCGTACATGGCCGTGACGCCACGCGGGCCGACGATCACGCCGGGAATCTCGCCGCTCACTTCGCACCGCGCCCCACAACCGATGCCGGACGCATCTCTACGACGATGCCGCCCATGGCCGATATCACCGCGCGCTCGCTGGAACTGTTTCTCGATTACGCCCGCGACGCCGACAACTGGGGCGGGACCCCGCTCGTAGGCGGCAATGTCGGCGGTTCACGGGAGGACAACGGCAACCTCACGCAACTCAAGCAGGCCGGGCTGGTCACCACGTTCAACCATGATCCGGGCGACACGTGGATCAGGTTCACCGAGGCTGGCAGAGCGTTGGCCGCAGAACACGGCGTCGAGATGGTCTGAGGCCGGTTTTCCGCAACGTATTCGTCCCCGTGCCCCAGCCCTCGCCATGTGCGACACCGGGAGAATCGGTCATGTGGGCCCCACGCGCACACCTGCGAGGACACAGATCGATCGCGTCACAGCGCAAGATCGCGCCCCGGACTGTGACGGTCGTCATCGGCGGGAAACATCCCGGCCGTGAAGTGGATTGAAGCGACCCAAACCGTCGAATTGACGCAGCGCAACGTGACTGCCCTCGCCGATAAGCTCGACGACCCGCTGTCCTGCCGGACCCTGGTCACGGACTGTCGCCGGATCGCCGTCTGCTCCATCGAGGACTCCGACTGCACCGTCAGGGACAAGGCAGCCGCGGCTTCCATCGGGATCGTGCGACTAACCAGGTCCGATCTGGCGGCGCTGGCTTCCCCGGGCGCAGCAGTGGCCGCGGCGGGTGTGACCGTGGTCGCCGTCCAGGACAAGGATCACTACAGCGACCGCGCTCCCGGGACTGTCTACATGCCGAGCACTGAGGAGTACCGATGAGCCGGACGTACGACCGCAGCGAGGTTCCCGATCTGTCCGAAATCGGCGGGCACTGGGACCCGCGTCAACCCGAGTACCACCAGACCCCGGGAGGTTTCGTCTCCCCCGGCCGGCTCGTGGCTCGGATTCCGGGTCGAGATTGGCCCAGTTCCCCCGAAGAGTGCACGGCGGGGCTCCGCGATGCGGAGTGGATCCTGGGCGGTCGGGTCCTGATCTGCACCGGATGTGGACTCGATGGCACATGATCGCGTCTTTTGTCCGCCACGCTCTCAGCCGGTCGCGAAGGGCAACACGGGGCGTATTTCCTCCGGACTGATACGCCTACCATGGCGTGCTCATTGGAACTCGCACAGATGGGTGAGCTTGATCTGATCGGTGCGCCAAACGATCATCTCGTTGTTGAGCACACCGCAGTGGCCGCCGCGGATGTAGAGCGAGTCGAACTTGCGGCCTTTATCGTCGGTGCCGGTGCGGGATCTGCGTACCAAATCAGACCCGTATGAGCCCGCAGTGGAGCGGCATTCCCGGCCCATCACCACGTCGGCGAGGAACATCAGAGGATTGCCCTGTCCACCACGACCCCGCTGCCCAGGGGCACTGCCGATCGCGTAGTTGAGGCTTTTCGTTGACTGGTCGGAGAAGTAGACACCGTCGCCAAACATGCGGCCGGTCGTGTTGTAGGCACCTGCCGTCGCCGGTGGGCAGATCAAGCCGGTACGCAAGATCGAGAGCACATTCCCCGTGGTGGTTCCGTGCCACAACTCACGCGTGTGTTTGAGCGAGTCCTTACGGGCGTCCCAGGCTGCGCCATCGCCGTCGACGAGAGCCCACACACGGCGCAGTTTGAGCCGATTCGCGGCGTGCATGGAGTTGCGAGAATGATCGAACTTCGCTGCAATGCGTGCGAAATCCTCATCCCCCGTTCCCAGTTCGGTCATCGTGTGACGGAACGGGATTGCCACATTCTCAGCCTCGTCGTCGTCGGCAGCCGCGGTTGACATGACGACCGCCGATTCCAACGCGTCAAGTAGGTCGTCCTGCTGTCGGCACCATGTGGACGTCACCCAGTCCGTCTCGCGAACGTTGGCGATTTTCTGCGGGATCAACGTCAGGTACCTCTCCACTGCCCAGCGGTCGTATCCGGAACGCAACTGGGCGAGTGCTGACCGCGCCGCGGTGATTTGGTCAAGCGACACGGGTCCCAGTGCGGTAGTCACCGATCCGCTGTCGCTGACCGTGATTCGGCCACCGGTGGCGCTGTCGATAGCGTGCCTGTTGTAGCGGACCAGCTGGTCCAGCAGCTCGGCTGACGCCGATGGCACGGCACCGGGGAACAGACCGGCAGCGACGTGGCGACGCAACGCGCCGTTTGCTGCGTGAGGTTTGCACGCCCGGGTGGAGGCTCCGTCGAACACGGTGTAGCCCTTGCGCAGCTTCTCATCGAGCTTGGCCCGGAAACTGCCGTGTCCGGGGTAGGTGCGGGCCTGGGCATTGCCAGCGCCGATGCGGCCCCACCGTGCCAGTGTCGATCCGTCAGGCATCCTCGACAGCTCGTAGAACTTGTTGTTGTTGCCGGCCGCGTTGACCTGGATCAAGGTCACGGTCTCGACTGCATTGGTGGGCGTCGTGGCGGTGGTCATGTTCTTCTCCCCGTCTGGTTATCTCTAAAATAGAGATTAGAGGACAGGTGTGACAAGCAGTCGCACACGACCGCCAACGCGGCTTGGTCGTGGCATTGGCAATCTGATGAGTCGGCGAGTGAAGCGTCCGATTAACGGCACTCGTGACGGCAGCTGCGTCACGAGTGCTGCACCGATACGACCGGCCGCCGCGTCACCTGACGCAGTGACTTGACGCGGCTGAGCGCATTGCAGACGGACTCGTGACGCAGCTGCGTGATGCAGTACTGCATCACGCGCACACGGAAAACGTTCCGCGAAGCTGTACCGCGTCACACGGTTCATGACGCACCGCTTCTGCATTGGTGACGCAATCACCGCGGGCACCGATGCGTCAGCGTGACGCAAAGCAGTTCTTCTGGCGCCCCGGAGTTTCGTGGCTACCAAACAGCTGCGGAGAAAGGCGCCAGCGCCCAGCTGCGCCACCGATCGATGGATGTGGAAACCGGCCGGGGTGTCGCATGCTGTCGCGAAAACCGGTAGGTCGGATGTGCGGATACTCCCCCCGCCGGCCACCCAGGGCGCGACGGCAGCTGGCGACTTCAACGGAGACTGCGAGCATTTAGCAACGTGATCATTGAGGGACGTGACAGCTCGCCATCGGTCCGCGCCAACCGCTGCCGCAGGTGCAGATACAACCCCGGCTAGTCAAGGACGTCCCGCGAGCCGGCGACCTACATGCGCCCATCAGTCGGCGCGGAATTCGAGCCGCAACGGGTGCGCCTCCGCTCCGCTGATCCCGCCGTGCGCGAGCACGTCGGCGGTTGGTTCGCAGCGGATGGGTAGGGGCAGTCAGCCGCCGCCAAAGACTTTGAGGGAAGCCGTATCTGGTGTCGTATCGGCATTTGTATCTACCTGTGTAGGTATCGCTGTATCGACCTCTGTAGCGAAGTCCGTAGTGTGCGCTGTAGCGCGGCCTGTAGCGCGGAGCCGTCTTCGAACAAATACTCCTCACGCATGCGCGTTACGACATCGTGCGGCCTATAGGAGGCTCGCATCAGCCGGCCGACGATGCGAAAGGCCTGTAGCACTGTCGCTTATGGGTGTCACAGCTCGCAGTACCCCAAAAATCGCCCCTTGTCCGATGCGCGTCCTGCACCCGAATCGTGTTGCAACTTCTGGTTTCCTGTTCGCGGCCGCCGCACCCAGCGCACGGGCCAGAAAGGGAATGCGGTGACCCCCTACGAAATACACACACGCGTACGTCGCCTGTTGTGGGCGCTGCTGGCATTCGCCACCACCGCTAGCCTGTCTGGAAACGTTGCTCGGACTGTGATCACGCACTCCGGTGCTGCCGCTGTCGGACCGATTGTCGCAGCCGCGCTGGCACCGTTCGCACTGTTGAGTCTCACTCACCTGCTTGGCTTGTGGTCGCATATCGCCGCACGTGGTCCGACCTACTGGTGCTTCCTTGTCGCGATCATTGCCCTGTCCGCCACGGCATTCAGGCTCTCGTTCGACGCACTGCGATCGCTAGCCATCGAGTACGGATACACGGCGAACGAGGCGGCTCTCTTCCCCGTGATGATCGATGGAATCATCGCGGTCTGCACTCTCGGACTAGTCGTGCTGACACGTATCGAGATCGCCGCGATGGCACACCAAAGTGCCGCATCTGACGCACACACTGACGCAACCAATGACGCACCTGACGCAGCACGCCACCTCACCTCTCGTCTGCGTGGCTGCATCACCACCGCGGTGCATCGCTTCAACCGGAGCGGGCCGGTGACGCAAGCCCGGCCCGCGGTGATGCAGCGAAACGACGCTCGTGAAGCACCTGTTGACGCGACGCATCGCGACGCAACGCCCGCCATCACACGTGACGGGGCGCATCAGAACCAGACACCCGCAACGCTGCCACCACGTGGTCTTGAAGCACCCACATCCGCTTCGCCACTGTCCACGTCTGAACCGGCCGCCACTTCGGGCAGCGACCAAACGAACCGCCCACAGCCAAAAAGCTCGACGTACCCCGCGCCCCGACGGTCGCAGCTGTCGCGGTCCAAACACGCCGCTTTGGCTCACCAGCTCGTCGACTCGAAGCGTGTCGCCGCTGCCCCCGACATGATCTGCGCCGTCCTGGATCACAACGCGGAAAAGAAGCCGAGTCGGGAGATTGCAGCTGAACTCGGTACGTCACCGAGCAAGGTTCAGAGGATCCTTCGCGCAGCACGAGAAGCACAGCAGTCGGGCTTGGATTGAACTTTGCTCGCCGCTTCCTGACCCGCGTTGGAATTGATAACAGCGAGCGATTCCGCGGCGCGGTCCGGCCGTTCTCGCTTCCCCGGCGTGTCGTGCTCGCTCCCTGGGCCAACACACCTCGCGCAGGCAAGGTGTCCCAGAAACGCATCCAGGTCCGACCGATCCGCGACTGCGATCCCAGATGCGCCTCCCCCGGACCAAGAAGGTGCGCGGCACCAGCCCCCGCCGCCGACGGAAGGATCTAGTCAGTGAGCTACACCGCCGCGGATGTCATCGAGCTCGACGACATCCAGCACACCCGGATGCGGCCACAGGTCAACCTCGGTGCGAGGGTCTACCAGACCGCCGCTCGCGAGATCGTCGACAACGCCGTGGAAGAGGCAGGTGCTCACGGGTCCACGGTGTCGATCATCTTGAGATCCGACGGATCGTTCACCGTCACCGATGACGGCCGGGGCTTACCTGTTGACTCCGACCCGGCCGGCAAGAACGGCATCGTCAAAACACTGGGCACGGCGCGGTCAGGTGGGAAGTTCACCGCGCATGCCGACGCCGAGTCCACCGGTGCCGGCCTCAACGGGATCGGTGCTGCCGCCGCGGTGTTCATCTCCCGACGCACTGACGTCACCGTGTACCGCGCCGGGAAAACGTACAAGCAGAGCTTTGGTGGTGGGTATCCTGGCCGCTTCGCGGGTGACGGCTTCAATCCCGACGCCGACTTCACCCGCGATGACACTCAGAAGCTGCGTGGACTGTCCAACGGCGAGCCCGCCGTGCACGGCACCTCTGTACGCATGCTGCTCGACCCGTCGGTGGCCCCCGACACCGCACTCGACATCACCGAGGTTCTGCTGCGTGCCCACGCGGCGGTGCGCATGACCCAAAACGTGCGCCTGACCGTGATCGACGAAGGCTGGCCAGGCGGCCCCTTGCCCGCAGCTTTGTTGGGGTCATTCTCCGGGCCTTGGGGTACGGGCGCAGTGCTGGACTTCATGTGTGCCTGCGCGCAGACCCCCATACCCACGCTTCGGTCCTCTGTCGAAGGCCGCGGGGAGTATGTGACCGGTCGTGGGCCTACGCCGTTTCGCTGGTCGCTGACGGCCGGACCGGCCGAGCCCGCAACGGTGTCCTCCTTCTGCAACACCGTCTACACCGCTGATGGCGGATCGCATCTCAACGCGGCTGTAAAAGGACTGACCGAGGCCCTGGCGTCCCGCGCCGCGCGGCTGCGCGACCTCGGCCTGGCCAAAGGAGAGGATGGCCCCGAGCCGCAGGACTTCGCCGCGGTTACCGCACTGGCCGTTGACACCCGCGCGCCTGATGTCTCCTGGAACGGCCAAGACAAAACCGGAGTGTCGTCACGGTCTCTGAACACGGCAATGGCGACCGACGTGGCGCGCAGCACCGCGGTGTGGTCGGCCAACCCGGCGAACACCGACACCGTGACCGTGTGGACGAAACTCGCTCTCGAAGCCGCACGCGCTCGCCGCAGTGCTGAGGGGGCCAAATCTCGGTCCCGTGCGGCATCTAAAGCCAAGGGGCTGGGGACGAATCTGTCACTGCCGCCAAAGCTGCTGCCCTGCCGTGAAACTGGCCGCGGTTCTGGAGCGGAACTGTTCATAGCAGAGGGTGACTCGGCTCTGGGCACCATCAAGGCCGCGCGGGACGCAACGTTCCAGGCAGCGTTCCCGCTCAAGGGCAAACCACCGAACGTCTACGGGTGGACGGTCGCAAAAGCTCGCGGTAAGGAGGAATTTCAGGCGATCGAGCGGATTCTCGACTGCGGGGTACGTGACCATTGCGACCCGGAGAAGTGCCGGTACGACAAGATTCTTTTCGCCTCCGACGCCGATCCCGATGGGGGCAACATCAACTCGTCGCTGATCTCGATGTTCCTCGACTTCTACCGGCCTCTAGTCGAAGCCGGCATGGTCTACGTCACCCTTCCGCCGCTGTTCGTGGTCTCCGACAGCTCGCAGCGCATCTACTGCCAGGACGACGCCGAACGTGACGTCGCCGTAGCTCGATTGAGGTCAGGAGGCCGGTCGAGGGTCGAGGTGCAACGCAACAAAGGCCTCGGCGAGATGAACGCCGACGACTTCTGGAACACCGTGCTGGACCCAGGTCAGCGGACCGTTATTCAGGTACGCCCCGACGCCCTCGGCGGCGCACTGCACCACACCTTGTTCGGCGGGGCTCCTGAAGGCCGGCGCACGTGGATGGCCGACGCCGCTTCGCGCATTGATACCTCGTCCTTGGACCTGGATTAGGAGCTCCACACCGTGACTGCCACAGAACAGAACCGCGACCTTGTGCTCGAGCAGAGCGCCGAGGACTACTGGAACCGATACCAACTCACCTTCGCGCTCTACAGCGTCAGCGATCGTGCGATACCGTCAGCATTCGACGGTCTCAAACCTGGACAGCGCCGTCTGCTGTACCAGATGCACGCCTCAAAGCTGCTGCCGGGCAACAAGCCGCAGAAGTCGTCGAAGGTCTGCTCGGCGGTTACCGGCAACCTGCACCCGCACGGTGGTGCAGCGATGTATGGCGCAGCGGCGCTTCTGGCCGCCGACTTCCAGCGCGTCAAAATCATTGACGGACAGGGAGCTTTCCCGCGCATTCAAGGTGACATACCGGCCGCCGACCGATACACAGAAATGCGCCTGTCCCCAACGGGTGCCGCGCTGACCTCTGAACTCGGAGACCACGCGGTACCGATGACCCATACGTTCGACGGGGAATGGATTGAGCCGGTCGTGCTGCCGGCGCAATTCCCGTTCCTGCTCTGCAACGGTGCCGTCGGCATCGCCGAAGGTTGGGCCACCAAGGTTCCCGCACACAACCCCCGCGAGGTAATGGCGGCGTGCCGGGCACTACTGGCTGATCCACAGCTGCCCGATGACGCGCTTATGGAACTGCTGCCTGGCCCCGACTGGGGTTGCGGGGCATCCGTGGTCGGTTCCGACGGGCTGCGCGACTACATCACCACCGGAAAAGGTGCGTTCACCGTACGCGGCACGACGGTGATCGACGGTAAGACGATCACGATCACTGAGCTTCCGCCCGGCGTTGCCAGTTCCACTGTGCAGGAACGAATCCGTGCTCTAGTCGAGTCGGGGGAAGCCCCGGGCATCGCCGACATGTCCGACCTGACCGACCGCCGCAACGGACTACGCATTGCAGTCACAGTAAAGCGCGGGCACGATCCTGAGACGGTGCGTGACCAGCTGCTGGCCCAGACTCCGCTGGAAGGCACGTTCGCAGCCAGCGTGGTTGCGCTTGATGGTGACCGGGTTCCGCGCTGGTGGACTGTGCGCGAACTGATCTCGGCGTTTTTGTCCCTGCGTGATTCAGTGGTGTTGCGCCGCAGCGAGTACCGGCTGGAGAAGGTCGAGGCGCGGCGACACCTGGTGGCCGGCCTGATGGCGGTGCACTTGGACATCGACGCCGCCGTGACGATCATCCGCGGCTCCGATACCGTCGACGACGCACGCACTGGGCTGCAAGCGCGGTTCACGATCGACGCAGAGCAGGCCGACTACGTACTGGCGATGCAGCTGCGCCGACTGACCCGGCTCGATGTGCTGGAACTGCAGGCTGAATCGAAGAAGCTGGATGCTGAACACGCCACGCTCACCCGACTGGTCTCGTCACCGACCGAGCGCCGCACCGTGATCGACGCGGAGCTGGTCGAGACGACAAGACTGTTCAACGCGCCCGAGTTCGATCGCCGTACGCACCTGGACTTCGATGCTGTTCCGCTCTCCGGTGGGAGCTCCGACGACGGCCCCCGTGAGCGCACGATCAACAAGAACTGGCGACTCGATGATCGGGGCGTGTTCTCCGACAGTCACGGTGAGTTGCTCTCGAGTGGTCTCGGCTGGGCGGTATGGACTGACGGCAGAGTGAAACTGACTGACGGCAAAGGACTGCCGACAAAGACACGCGACGTTCCAGTCGCCCCAGATATCACCGGGCTGCTGTGCTCCGGAGTGTTGACCCCCGGTGCGCACCTCGGACTGATCACCCGACGCGGCAAGGTCTTGCGACTGGATCCCGCAACCGTTAATCCACAGGGCGCCGCCGGCAACGGGGTGGTCGGCGTCAAGCTGGCGGCCGATGGAGGTGACGCGGTGATCGCCGCGTTCCCGCTCACTGGAGCTGAGTCTGAAGCGATCTTGTCGATCTCAGAGAAGGGCTGGAAAGTCACTGCTGTCTGGGATATTCCGACGAAAGGACGTGGCGGTAGCGGTGTCGGATTCCATCAGTTCATCAGCGGTGAGAGCATGCTCGTTTCTACGGTCGCCTCCACCACCGGCTTCGTGCGTGACGGAAAACCCGTACGCGCCGAGAAGCGAGCGAAGGCCTCGGTGAAGGGCGCAGCTACCGGAGTGGCTCCGGCGAACTGATCGGGCACGCACGGCCCCTGGGGTTGTCGGCACCAGGGGCTGCCGCGTCTGGGCATCGTGATCGGCACCAAGGCGGCCGGCGGCCGGACCGCGCATCAATTCCAGATCTCGGCACTCCTCGCGCAGTCGAGCGTGTTCGTTAATCCTGCAGCTGAAGTCAATCAACGCTGCGCACGTTGTCGCACAAGAATGCGAGGGCAGCCCAGGCCCCAGAAGCCGATCCTGCGGCGTTGACGCCAACCGTGGCGGCCTCGTCCGGCCAGCAGCTCCGCGGCGTACCCGAGATCCGGGAGGAGACAGGCGTTGACCAACTGCGACCGGGCGAAGGCCGTGGCGACGCAGCGCGGCGGTTTGAGGACGAAACGGACCAGGCTGACCGGCACCCGATCCACACCACGTAAATTCGTGTAACCCATCGGGGTGGGACATCACCCTGTGTTCGTGGGTGATTCGAACGGACGCAGGGGGCAGGGGGCTGGATGCGGAAGGTGCCGACGAAGGCGATCGCTCTTCTTCTTGTGGTGCTGGTTGCGACATTCGTGGCCGGGTGCCAGGAATCGCCCCAGAAACCAACGTGCAGAGACGATAGCTCTTCCCTTCACGGAGCACTCAGGGATGCCACGAATGCCGCCTGCGAGGCGGAATATGCCTGGTACCAGGCTCAAGAAGATCGATCGCTGCCGAGAAAGCTGGCTGACGGAGACAAGGATTCCTGGTCGATAGTTGCTGGAGCCTTGCTTCTCGTTGCCGGTATCGCCGGTATCGCCGTAGGACGATCAAAACGCAGCAATGCCCCATCGACAGAGGCGGAACAACCTCCCGGCCAGGAGTCGGCTTCCGTGACGCCCACTCCTGAGTCAGCGGCGGCTGCACTGCTGGATTCCGACGGAGGCTGCACCCGTGCTCGATGGGCGACCGTCGGCGCGTGCGCCGCAGTCGGCATGCCGGACGCGCTGGTTCTCGCCAGAGTCGACCCGCGACCAGACGGGGACGCTGAAGTTATTCTCGAGCTTCGGGGAATCACTGAAGGAACGGCCATGTCCCTGGTCAAAAGCCACCTGCTTGCGGCGTGGGGTGTTCGGTCGGTGCGCGGCATCGGCCTGTCCCGAGACGGTCTGTTCCAAGTGACAGTCAGCAACCACTGACTATGCGCTGACATCCTGGGACTGGGTCTTCACCCAGATTTCCCGCGCACCTTCAGCGTCGATGATCCCGACAAGTGCCGGGTACCCGGCTTCAAGCCGTTCGACGGCGGCACCCAACACGAAGGGCCCGGGAAGCAGTTCCGCGATCAGTTCGTCGACGGTCAGCGCTCGCCCATCAGTGGACCCGCCACGCACCTCGAACTGTTTCCCATCACCTGCCACGCGCAATCGCTGCATCAGGTCGGTTTCCGTGGCGGTGATGGTGGTCATATTCCGAATGCCCTTCCTGCTGCGGTTATCTCACGTCACTGCGTCCTTGGTGGTGGCGCAAATGAGAGTCCGGTCGGCTGATCCGATGGACCCTTCTCTAGACGAGTTGAGCATACATAGACGTCTAGACAAGTTCTAGGCACAGCGGGCCATCAAAAGGGTTTTCGGGGATTTAGCGCGCCGAGAATTCGTATTCGAGCAGGTAGGAAGGTGCAACTTTCACGGTGTCGCAAACTTCGACCGCCACATCGTTCACGTCGTAGGCGGTACGCAGCACGGTCAAGACGGGCACGCCCAGACCGATGTTGAGCACACGGCGTTCGTCGGGGGTGGGCATCCGTGCTCCAACCTCCTCAGTGAACCGTGCTAGAACGTGCCCGGATTCTTCGAGACGCGCATAGATGCCGCCGGGACCCGTGTCGGTTTGTTCGATCGCGGTGCCGGCAGCAAAAGCCACCGGGATGTAGGAAACGGCGGTCTCGATTGGCTGTCCGTCCGCCAGGTAACGCCGCGACCGTACAACGACGTCATCGCTGACGGGAACGCGAAGTCTCTCGGCGACGACGGAACCTGGCTTCTGTCGCCGAACAGTGATGCTGTCGACGCGGGGAGAATAACCGGACTTCTCAGCTTCAACGCTGAACGCGGCCTTGCCCTCGTCACGATGCCTGCGCGCGAACCGATCAGAGGCCAGCCGCCGAATCGGTGGACGTGCCTGCACAAAAACACCACGACCGTGTTCGGAGACAACAAGCCCCTCGCCGCGCAGTTCCTGCACTGCCTGCCGGACAGTCATGCGCGCTACACCGAAATGCTCGATCAGGTCCGCTTCGGAGGGAAGCCGCTCGCCGGCCGCAAACTGGTGCGACTCGATAGCTGCACGCAAAACCGCCGCGATCTGACGATACGGCGGACGGTCGTCCGTCTTGTCGATCCCGTCAAGTTGCAGCACGTGTCGGCCTTTCATGGCATATCTAGACGACTAGCCTAGAGGTATCGCTCACGCGTGTCACGAAGTAGCACCCGAGTCAATGGAGGTCGGACGGTGGCAGACACACCGAAACACTCGGTCAGTGTGGCAGGGATCGTCGTCGACAGCGACAATCGAGTTCTCGTCATTCGACGTGACGACAACGGCCGGTGGGAAGCTCCCGGTGGCGTTCTGGAGCTGGATGAATCGTTCGAGGACGGTGTACGGCGTGAGGTTCGCGAAGAGACCGGTTTGCAGGTCGACGTCGAGCAGCTGACCGGCGTCTACAAGAATCTCAGCCGCGGCATTGTTGCGCTGGTTTTTCGGTGCCGCCCTGTCGCCGGTGAGGTTCACCCGACCGACGAGGCTCAAGACGTCCGCTGGATGACCAGGGACCAGGTCGAGGCCGCGATGACGCCAGCGTTCGCCATCCGGGTGATCGATGCGTTCGACGGCACGGTCCACACACGAATTCACGATGGCACCAACCTGGTCACCGCCTGAACACGCGCTGTCCAGGCGATTCTAGGTGGCGATCTCGGTCCTGCCGCGCCGCGCGTCGATCAGCCGCCTCCTGAGGCGGATTCTCACGGTGCCCCGACCTCACAAAGGATCACCGTGACCCGCACTCAGGACCAGCTGTTCGACACGTTCCTGGACGACGCCTGCGCCAACCTCACCAGCGCCGGCATCCTCGCGCCGCCGCACACCTGTGACAGTGTCGCCGAACCCGCATCGCTGGCTGGCGAGTTCCACCGGTTCATCTCCGGCATCGGCTCCCCTTTCAGCGACCGGGCAGAGGCCGCCGAAGTGGCACTGGATGCGGTGGCGTCGGTCATCGCCGGATTGCCGTGGCCGCAGTGGATGCACGAGCCTGCAGACACAATCGGCAAGCAGGGTTACCGCGCCGAGGCCCTTCTCCTGATATGCGCACTCGCCGAGGATGCCGAACCCGCGCACGTTCGCGACTGGTACAACTCCCGCAGCGGTTTGTGGGACGACCCGGGATATGACCGCAGCAGTGACGCCGCCGCGGCGCTTGGGCGCATCGGTGAACTCGCCGGCGAGGCGGCTGGTCGCGCGGACGGTTACTTGGCATGCCTCACCGAGGCGTAGCAGACCACCGGAGTCCGTGCCCGCAATATCCAACTCCGCGCCCTTCCGTGGACGGGTCCGAAACCGTGGCACGCTGCCCTTCGATCAGCAACTCTGGGAAAGGCGGCAGCCCATGGCATTGTTCAACGTCTTATCGAGCGTCGTCGAACTGATCGAGGCCCCGACAGCTGAGGCGGCCATCGCAGATCTGAACACGCGCCTTCGGAGGGCCGGTTTCGAACTATACGATGGTCAACCGTCGAACGCTTTCGAGAGTGAGCCGCAGTGACACGGCACTGAACTCGCCAATGCTGGATACCGCGGGCCCTTCGTCAGGTTCCTCATCCCGGGAATCGTCGACGGTCTACTGACGGCCACACCGGGCCGGACCACCCCGACTACTCCCCGTCACGGCATCCGCGAAGATGCCGCCGGGTGCAAACGGTGATCGCCAACGTCGATGCAGCCCTGCCCTTCCCAATCACCGACCAGGTTCCGCAGAGCATCGTCTCGGCGCTGCGATGGTGATCCTTGGGTTCGGACTGCTACCGGACGGATCGCTGCGTGATGGGTTGATCGATCGGCTGCGTCAGGGATGGGCGGTGGCGCAAGCGTATCCGGCGATGCGGGGTGCGGTTTCCGGTGTCGATTCACGTGGCGGACGCACCGCAGCTGCGGCCACGCGCGCATGTCTGATCGGCGGAAGTATGTCGGCACAACGCATCCTTACCGAGCGCACGTCAACATCAACCACATCCAATGCTGCAGCGCCGCTGCGCCGTTCGATGATCGTCTCGGGCACGGTGCTGATCACCTCCCCGGACCATCTGCGCCGCGCGATCGCTGATTTCCTGGCGGCCGCCGCAGCAGTGCAAGCGGTCTTGGCCAGCCTCGGACCGGTTCCGGGCCCGACCAGGTCGCGCCCGTCCACGCCGATGCCTGGGCTGTCGCAGGTATCTGAGCTACGCGCCTGGCGGCCCGCTCTTCCGGCGCCCATGCCACGATCAGCGGGCGTATCACTCACCGCGGCAACGGAAGGGGACCCACGACATGGACCAGGAGTTCGTCGCTGACGACGTTCACGTGTACGGATTCAGCGGTCCTGCTCAGGATCGAGTACTGATCGCCACGGCCGAGTCGCCAACCTGGGCGAAGACGATCGCCGAGCTTCTCACCCGCGACCCTGACGCTTATGTCGTCTGAGCCCGCGGCACACCCATTCAGGGTCGGGGACCGCGTCACGCGTCGAGGCGGCTCCGGTGTCGAGGGCGAGGTGCTCGCCGACAGTGGATCCATGGGCGGACTGAACCCGGTCCCCGGCTGGGAACCGGGAACTCCACGCCCGCCTGCCGCCACCACCGGTCTCATCCCCGTGTTCTGGATGGACCGCGACCGCGGGGTTCACGAATGGTGGGAGGACCCTGCTGGGCTGGAAGTCGCGCCGCCTTGCTAGGTGCGTGTTCTACCGCGCTGGTTACACGGTCCAGCGTGGAGACGTCTTACTCCCGGAGTTCCTCCACGGCGCGGACCACGCGGCGATGAATATCGGAGCCCTCGCTGATGGCCCGGCCCACGTGATTCATCACGAAGTACGACCCGTCCGATCGGCGGCTTGCCGTGTACCACTTGCGGCCGTCGACCACTTCGTAGAGCTGGTCTTCGATCAGCCGCGCCTTCACGGTGCACCGTCCCGCAGGATGTTGTCGGCTTCGGCGGGGTCTTCAGGTTCGAATCCGGTGCAATAGCAGACGCGTTCGCGGCCGAACTCGACAACGAACGCAACGCACGACGAGGATGCTCCGATGTGCTCGTCATGTTCATGCGGACAATCGGCACACGTGCCGGTGGTGACCGGCGCCGTCACAGCGATCCTCCGCCTGCGCCGCAGTCTGCCACGGCGCCATCGAATGGGACCGACATGCGCTTCCCCCCCCGAGGCCAGTATCTCTATTTTAGATACTACCACCAAAGTGCGGATATTGCGCCAAAAACCGACTCGTACCAGCAGCGACGCTACTGTCACGTCCTACGGCCCGCTGCGGGGGAACGCGCTAGGGACATAGGACGGTAATGACAAAAGACCGGACGACCGTGGTAGTCGACCCATCCGATTCGACTACCGCAGCGCTGCCCCGCACGGTGAAAGCATCGTTGCTGCGGCTCGCCACAGCGTCAGATCCGGCTACGTCGGAGGCATACCGCAGCGTGACACCGTCCACGGTGCCCAGGTCAACCTGCTCGACGATCGGCTCGTGTGCGTCGGTGAGGGTGGCGGTGATCTTGGGTTTGCCGGTGCCGATGACGATGTGCACTTTTCCGCCATCGGTGCTGCATGCCACTGTGGGCTCGATGTCGAGCGTTGCTCCGCCGACCGAGACGGTAGCCGCACTCGGACCGGGCGCGGCGGTGCGACTGGTCCTCGATGGAACGTCGCCGGCGACGGGCGCCGGTTCCGCGCCACATCCGGCGGCCACCGCGGCGGACATGACGGCAGCGGCAGTGATCAACGAACCGACCTTCTTGATGCCGTAACGGCAGCTGCCAGGGGACGAATCGATCATCAGATCCCCACTCTTGACAAGTCGGATCGTTGTTGGCGGCGGACGTTAAACCGACCGATACCAGCACCAGACACTTGATGCGGCTCCTCAGTCGGCGACTGGTCGACATCGATCACTGTTCCCAGGATTCCGCTCCAAACCTCACTCCCGATGTCGCCTTGACTGATCTCAATGTGGTTACGGCTCTGACATTCCGACATTCTGGTCAGTCCCCCGCCAGTTCGGGGAACAGACGAGCCGCCGCTTCGTCCGCGGCCAGTTGTGCGGTTTCGAGACCGTCGTCGCCGTCTATGCTTCCCTGTTCGATGACGCGCCCGCAGGATCCGTCCTGCACCGACCAGTGGTAGGAGTAGGGCAGGGTTCGGTCACCGTCAAGTTCGGGGTCGATCAGATCGAATGCGACGTAGGCCATGATCCGATCGCCGCCGACTTCGCGGCGGTAGCAGGCCCGGCCGCCCCAGGTATCGCCGCGAACCCAGCCGCTCATCGCCGTGCCGTCCACTGCAGCTGCGCGGTCGGGCTGGCGTTGCCGGTCGCGAGAACCGTGACGCCGCTTCGAACTTCCCACTCCCCGGCGCTACGCGACTGCACCAGCCGCGCGCCCTGCGCTGCGGGGTAATCAGCGAGTTCGGCGTTGACGCGCCGCACGTCGTCGTCGGTCAGCTCAGCTGTGCGGGTGATGGTGAACGTGACGTTGTCGGCGCCGATCGGATCATCGACGGTCAAGGTGACGTTTCCCCGATGAAAGGTGTTGATCACGGTCCCCCGTTTCCTTGTGATCGCTGCATGAGCTGTCTACCCCCGCGGGCACGTGGCCTGGGTTTGCGGCGCGATGATGTCAGTGCCGGCGGAACTTTGGTGACAGCCGGGTGGTGCGGGATCCCGCGTCGGTCGCATCGCACCACCCGGCTGGAGTCCGAGCAGGAGGCACCGGCTACTGAATCGCAGCGATTCGATGGGCGTTGAGCCGGTGCTCGTGAGAAATCGAAGTGCGGCAGCCGGTAACGCGAGAGGTGCCGAACTCAGTCATCCCGTCCCCGAACTGCGTCGATAACTGCGCCGAAGATGCTTTTGGGAAACTCTCCGCCGGTGACCTGCCCTGACCCGTAGACACGAACACGGTTGTCCTCGGGCGCGTCGACATGCAGACTTCCCTCGTTGTCGATTGTCACCTTGGTGTGGCCGTCGGTGAGGACGTGAGCACTGGCGGCGGGGCGCACCTTGAGTGAGTTGCCCCAAGATGACCGGAATTCGATCGTGACGTGGCCGGACTCGACGATGAACCGCGGAATACCGCTCCACACCACGATTGTCAGCTCGTTGCCGGGTGTGACGTTGATGGGATATTCCGGTGACACGTCTCGTGTCTTGATGTGGTTCCAGTCCACTCTGCGGCGGATACCGGTGACTCGTCGCAGGTTCAGCGCCGACACGCCTTCGCGGTGTGTGGCCGGCTTACGGCAATCGATCTCGGTCATGGTGTTTTCTCCTGGATTCGGAACTGCTTGAGCTCGGCGCGGAGCTGGTCAAGGCTGTCGAACGGCGCTCCGGTGTGTTCAGGGGAATGCGCCCACGGACGATCGCGGCAGTAGTCCATGACTGCGCCGATGTCCCAGTCACTTTTTGGCAGCACGTATTTCTGCATACCGTGCTCCAGCGAATGCTTGTGGAGCTTGATTTCCGGCTGGTCGTAGGTCGAGTGACGATAGGCCTTGATCGCGCCTTCGCGGGTCACCGAGGTGACGAGACCCACGCTGATAGTGGTTCGGTCGTAGGAAGCTTGACCGATCATGGCCACCCGCCCATTGCGCACGAACACGACTCCGTCACCGCGTTTGAAACTCGTCATGGGAAGCACCTCCGACTCTCATGCCGTCGCGGGATCTCGAACGCGAGTCCGGAAAACGTCTGCCCTACATTGTCTCCGTGCATTAGAGTTCCCCAATCCAGTTGGGGCGGTGCCACTGTGGGTGTTCGTTGGTGCCGCCGCGAAGATTGACCGGCATGATGACACCGATGAAGGCGTCTCCGATCGTGACCAGGATGTTCTTCTGCGACTTGCCATGGACGTCGTCGCGCGTCACCAGGACCATCGGGGAGTCCTCGACGACGACTGCGAACTTGGCGATCTGCTTGGGGTTGAGGCCAGTCACCGCGCGCGGCACACCTTCGGTTGACTCGGGGAAGAGGGCTTGCCAACGCGGGAAATAGACGTCAGTGTCCTCGGCGATCAGTGTCTCCCCGGAACTGAACACGAATTCGGCATAGTTGCCGGCCGGATTCACCGCTACAGTCCGCGTCCAGCGGTCACTTTTGAGCGTGCGGCTCAGCCGTATCAGTTCTTTGGCGTCGTCGAGCGAGACATTGAGCCCGAACACCGGCCCCGGCTGGTTGTCGAACTGCGATGGCGACGGGATGTCACATTCCCTGCTGAGCTCAGTGATCCACTTTGCCTTCGAGACGCCCATGGCCTTCCCGTCGGTGGCCACCGAGAGCAGGTTTTCACCGAATGAGGTCAGATGAATCTGGTGGTAGCTCTTGGCCGCTCCGGTGTATGCGAGCACTTTGTCGTGCTCGGCGAATGCCATCGCCTGCTTGATGATCCGGTACAAGTCGGCAGTGAACAGAACATTGCTCATCCTCGCAAGCCTTTCGACAGTTGACTGCGCTGGTCGATCTCCCCGCCATCAGGGTATTCTCTATTTTAGAGATTCGCAATCGTTGGCCCTGCCAGGATCGCCAGGCGCGCCTCACCCCCGCGCGGAGGGTCACTCATCGCCGCACCTCGTCCAACGTGGACACTAATTCAAATGGCAGTCCGCTTCTCTCAGCAGCATGCTTGACCGAATACCCTTGATCTAAAAGTGATTTGGCCCAAGCCTCCGCTTCGGGTGCCGCCGACATAGCGCGGTCAACTCGCTTGTTTCGCCGTGTGGGCGATTTCTTCGTTCCCGGCTTCTTCGCTGGCGGTACCGGGGGCGGGGTCAAGTCGCCGTCCAGCGACTCGAACCAGACATGGACGAGTTTGGCCTGGGCGATGGTTATGGGCTTGCCGCTGATCGGTGTGTTGGCCATACTGCTGTAACCGAGCGCTGCGGTCAGCTGCTGGCGTGTCCAACCCGCCGCTGCGGCCTGGTTGAGCAGCATCCAGGTGGGCACCGGGTCGTCGACCTGCGCGTTGTAGTCACGGATACCTTGACGGCCCCGGGACCGCTGCACTGTCCGCACCGCGCGGACGTCGTCCGCGGTGAGGTCAAGCAGTATGCGGCGATGTAGTTTGCTGCACCGGGGCTCCGCTGCCCGCCCAACGAGCAGCGACACGAGACCTCGCGAAACACATGCAGCCGCGGCGATCGCACCGATCGTGAACGTGGCATCAGATCGGTCCTTGCTTGCCTCCAACGCAAGCAAGCCTTGGAGGTGTTCACGGACGTCCTGCGCGGACACCCAATCAGCGCGGTACGTCGCTCGCCGCTCTGATGCGGCGCGTCGCATGTAACTGCGGTTCTCGGTGACGCAGACAACGCAGCGGCAACCCTGGTGAAATCCACGGGTGCTGTGGTCGGTGACGCCCGGCTTTGGACCTGTGATCATGTCGGTGCCGCCCTGCCCGGGTGAACCCCAGGTCCATCCAGTGAATCGTTCGATAGCGCTATCCTGCGGCCGAAAGTCTCCGCGCTTGCGCCGAGACCGGGTGGCCGCACACCACTGGTACAGCTCGAAACGCTTGCCCTCGACGTCCTCGACGGTCCCAATCGGCATCCTCGCCAGTGTGCCGTGCTTGGCGATGTACTGATTGCACGCCATTTCCGCTATCTGCCAATGAGTTTCCGATGGCTTCCACAGGAAGCGCCGTTCCCCTCTGCGGCCGGTCGGTGTCGATGCCAGTAGGACCGATTCCAGGATCGATGGCAGTGTCCCGCAGATCTTGCGGCGCCGAACTGTTCCGAGCCAAGCGTCGAGGTCTATGTCATCCTCGATGTGCCCCGGTGGGACATCGGCGTGACCTTCCCACGCGGCGAAGGAGCGAAATGCCGCCACGCCGGCTTGATCGACCTCTGACAACGGATACCAGTCCCAGCCCGGCATCTGCCGAAGTGCCTCGGTGATCCAGCTGTCCAGCTCGTTGTCCCAGTACTTGCACAGCTGCGTCGCCACCCACAACCGCAGTGGACGGTTCAGTCCGTCAACATATCCCGTGAAAATCGACTCACCGGGTGCCGTGTCATCGAGGCTTCCCCGATCAGTGCAAACAGCGCGGAGCCGGTCCAGGGTTCGCTCGTCGGAGGCCTCTTTCGCATCCCATCGCCAGCCGTTGACCGATTCAAGCCTCTTGCGGCGGTCTTCGTCGAGCATCCCATCACGGAATAGAATGCGCTGCAGCATGATCCACTGTCCAAACTCGTTAGACTGTGTGGTAATCCTCGCGGCTGATCCCAGCCTGTCCGTCTCTTCACAGAGCCGCTGAAAGTTACGCTCCCACACTGACGAAGTGCGCTGCAGCAGGCGCGTGACTATCGTCCCGGGCTGTTCACCGGTGACTTCCAACCAGTCCAGAGCGTCCGCATTAATGCAACTGTTGGTACCGGTGCGGCGTGCCCTGTCGATGTCGTGACCGATCCGCGAGTCATGGGCCCGCAGCCCTTGCAGAACCCGCCACACGTGGGTGTAGGAGGACGTGGACAGCTGGTCCTGATCATCAGCTTCGGGATCGAGAATCAGCGGAATGACGATGGTGCCGTGGGATTTTCCGGGATGCTTACGCAAGGCTCGACCAATGGCCTGGATGATTCCCACCTGACTGGTGCGTGGATCGGCGAACACGACGGCGTCGACTGCCGGCACGTCGATGCCCTCACGCAGGCACTGCGACGAGGCAACCACAGTGATCCCATCCGTCCGTGTATCGGCGAGTCTGGCCAGGATCTTCACGCGCTCTGAGTCGTGCATTGAACCGTCAACGGCGAGCGCACGGATAGGTGTGCCGTCCACATCGATGAGTGCGCTGACACGTTCAGCGAATGCCCGTGCAGAATCGACTCGATTGTGAAAAGTCAGGATGCGCCGCACACCGTACCGGCGCGCTACATCGAGCAGCGCGGCCAACGCAGCTCGCTCTCCGGTCGCTTCCCCTGCTGGTTCGGTTGTGGTGGTCACCAAGACGCGGTAGTCGGCCAACAATCCAGCGCTGACGGCTTCCCCCACATTCAGGGTGTATGCAATCTCCCCGAACAACTCAGTGTCATCCATGGATCTTGCGACCGCACTCGCTCCGGACAAATCGTCGATGGCCTCAGCGCCGCCACGGCTTTTCAGGACTATGGGCGTTGCCGTTGCGAATACTCGGCGCCGCGCCAGCACACCGCGCGGATCGAGCACTGGGAGAAATGCAGCGTTGGTGCGGCCGGCAAGGTGGTGAGCCTCGTCAGCGACCACCAGATCCAGGGGTCGTCCGCTGCGCGTCAAGCCGATCCCGTCAGCGACCACTTGCGAGGAATGGTAAGTGGACACCACGAGAGACATGGACGCACCGGATGTCTCAACACGCTCAAGGAACCCGGCAACCACCTCACTTCGGGTGGTTACGTTGCCGTCTTGGTCGTGTTGCCCTTCGAACGGGTCGATTCCGTCAACGCCGATTTCCGCGCGCCCGGCATCCGTTGTCGGATCTGAACATACGGCCAGTACGCGCACGCCAGGTATGACGCGTCGCCACTCGGCGATGGTCTGTGCCACCAACGCAATGCTGGGCGTGAACACCGCGACCGTGCGGGCCCCGACTTCGAGCGCTTGCCACGGTCCGATGAGAGTCTTACCGGTACCGCATGCCATCCGCAGCTGCGCTCGTTCCCCCGCATCGGCTAACCCGTCGAGCGCGGCACGTTGATGCGGACGCGGTTGCGGCACAGCATCACTGATCGGTGCATGCTCCTGCAGTAGCGCAGTCATGCCGCCACCTGCTGCTCGCCACGAAGTTTGGCCATCGCCTTTTGAATGAGCCCGCGGACCTTGACGACGGGGAGCCGATACTTGTCGGCAACATCTGTCACCGCCTGTGGCTCTCCCGTATCCAGACCGAACACCTCGGAAATGACTCGCCGCTCGCGATGAGAGAGCCGCTCCATCAACTGCGAAAGCTGCTGGGCGGCAGTGTCATGGGCATCATCCCGGTCGCCACAGTCTCGACCTGCCAGGAGGTCGAGCAGGCTGGAGGAGCCATCTCGACCTCCCCCGCTAAGCGGTGCGTCCAGCGAGACTGCACGGGACATCATGGCGTGCATCTGAGCGATGCCCATTTCGCTGATACCCATCGCAGCTGCGAGATCGGCATCGTTGGGCGTCCTACCCCGAATTTTTCGCGGAATGTTGCCTTTGGCGGTGTGTAGATAAGCGAAAGTGCCTGTCCTGCAAGGGATAATTGGACTTCTCTACGGTTCAAAGATCCTGACGGGAAGGCACTTCGCAGGTGAAGAATATCGCGGCCGCATCGCGGGTGAAAGTGTCGGCCGACGGCCATGGCGTCGTGTCGCATGCCGGGATGGGCCTGCTACGTGAACTGGCCGATCGGACCGGGTTATCGGCGCAGGTCACGGCTGCTTTGGCCGACACCTACCGCGGGCCGTGGGTGTATGCGCCCGGAGACGTGTTCGCTGATCTGGCGGCTGCGGTTGCTGACGGGGCGGACTGCATCGACGGGGTCGGCCAGCTCTGCGGCGACCGTGAGCACGCCTTCGGTGCGAAAGCCTCGACGACCACGATGTGGCGGCTGGTCGATGAGCGCATCGACGCCGCACACCTACCCGCGGTGCGGGCGGCCCGAGCGGGCGCGCGGGCGGCGGCCTGGGCCGCCGGTGCCGCCCCCGCTCCGGGTGACTGGCTGCACATCGACATCGACGCCACCCTGGTGATCGATCACTCCGACAACAAAGGCGGTGCGACGCCGACCTGGAAGAAGTCGTTCGGGCACCATCCGCTGCTGGCATTTCTGGACCGCCCCGAGATCGCCGGCGGGGAAGCCCTGGCCGGGCTGCTACGCACCGGCAACGCCGGCTCCAACACCGCCAGCGACCACGTCATCGTGCTGGCCCAAGCGCTGGCAGCGCTGCCCGCGGCCTGGCGACCCGACCCCAGGGCTGGCGATCATCCCGACAAGCCCAAGGTGCTGGTGCGCTGCGACACCGCCGGAGCCACCCACACCTTCGCCGACGCCTGCCGGGCCGCCGGGGTGGGGTTCTCCTTCGGTTACCCCGTCGACTGGCGCGTCCAAGACGCGGTGGACACCCTCAACCTCGCCGAGGGCTGGTACCCGGCGATCGGCACCGCCGGCGGTCTCCGCGACGGCGCCTGGATCGCCGAAGCCACCACCCTGGTCAACCTGTCGTCGTGGCCACCGGGCACGCGGCTGATCCTGCGCAAAGAAAGGCCGCATCCGGGCGCCCAGCTGCGATTCACCGACGCCGACGGGATGCGGATCACAGCGTTCATCACCGACACACCACCCGGCGTCGTGTCAGGACAGGTCGCCGGCCTGGAACTGCGCCACCGTCAGCACGCCCGCGTCGAAGACCGCATCCGCGAACTCAAAGCCACCGGCCTGCGCAACCTGCCCTGCCACTCATTTTGGGCCAACGCCGCATGGCTGGAAATCGCCCTCACCGCCGCCGACCTGGTCACCTGGTGCCGACTCATCGGATTCCGCACCCACCCGGGCCTGGCCCGCACCGAGATCGCCACCTTCCGCTACCGGGTCCTCCACGTCGCCGCCCGCATCACCCGCAGCGCCCGCCAAACATGCCTACGTCTCGACGCCACCTGGCGATGGGCCGCCCAGATCGCGACCGCCTGGCAGCACATCCGCACCGCCTTCGACTGATCCACAGCTCATCTGATCCAACTGACGAAAGGCCCACTGGCCCTGGGAAAGCCCGCCCAGCCCGGCGATAAGGGACCACCCCGCCACGCCCCGTGACCGCAGAAGCCACCTCACGGCCCATCTTGCCCCAACGCTCCACCGCAATCACCTTGGACGAAAAATCGAGGCTACCCAGGTCAATACCCAGCTGGTAGGTGACCATAAGCAGTTCCCTGCAACGCGCCTGGTCGCTGGAAGACAGCGCGGCGGGGGTTGCCTTGGCGATCGCTCGCTGTTGATGGAGACGCACCCAATGAAGCGCGTACGTGGAGAACTTGAATCCCTGTGTGTAGTCGAATTTTTGAACAGCCCGAATGACGCCGAGCATCCCTTCGGCGGTGAGGTCTTCCACGGTCAGCAACGCACTGGCGCCCCTTACCGCCCGCTTACGCGCCCACCACGCGGACAGACGAACATTCGCGGTCACGAAATGCTCGAATGCAGCTTGACCATCCGCGGCGACCAATCTCAACTGTGCCGGGGTGTACGGCGAGGCTCCCTTGGCGAGTAGGAACTGTGCGTACAAGCCGGCCTCTATCCGCTTGGCAAGCTCCACCTCTTGCTCCGCGGTCAACAACTCGGGGAGATCCTTGGGAACATCCGTCTGCTTCACCAAATGCATGGCTGTGCTCACACCTCCCTGAGACGCGACACAATCGCGTGCGGGCCGTAGATGACGTACCCCGCTCGGACTCCTCCACCGGGGGGATCCTCTGTGCGGGGCCGAGCCGGACCCTCGAAGAAGGCTCCCGCCCGAAGAGGCTCAGCGTGGATCGCGGCAGTCCTCATAGCGACCACTGTTCCGGCACGCACGGCGTCTCCCCCAGCGGTACAACGATTTCCTCGATTTCCTCCTCGTCGCTACCCGCGTACTCATCGCAGGGCTGGTCGCCCTGTTGTTCATCACCTTCGTGGTCTTCGTGGTATTCGTCGTCGTCGTCCGAATCACCGAATGACACCACGACGCCGAACGTCGGACGCGGCTTATTCCCTTCGCGGCGGGCGTACTCGTCGGACGCCTCGAAATCAGGCACCGTACGGATGTGCTCAATCACCGCGTCCGAGATCTGCTCACCGTCGTGGCGAGCGGCGACCGTCAGGCGACACACCCGCATCTTTTGCGCGTTGTGATCGGCGGGCACCGACACCACATCGGCTGGGTCCACCAACACCACCAGCATCTGCTCGCTGAAATCGCTGGCGTAGGTGTAGGTTCCGACATGCAGACCGACCGAGCACGCCGAGTGCCTGTCCGGGTTGACGAGGTCACGGTCCATCCACACCGTCGCACCGACCGGGTACGGAATGTTCCCGGTGATGGTCTCGCTGGTGCCGTCCTGGTGGACCACCGTCACCGCCTCACGACCGGCGTGCGCCGAGAAGCCATCGTTGCGTACCGACTTGTAGCCGACGATCAGCCCGTCGGTGGTCAGCACGAAGCCTCCGGCTTTGAGCCAGCCGAACAGCTGTGAACGCGATGCGGCCGACGGGTTGCGCTCCAGACGGCGCAGGAACGCCCCCAGTGGTGCCATGTCGGCGGTCTCGCGGGCAAGCCGCAGCGCGGTAGACAGCACTGTCTCGGCCACCGGGTCACCGTGAGTGACCCTGTAGGCGTCGTCGTCGTTACCGTCCACTACCGACACCGCCTCGGCGACGGCTGCTTTTACGGTGACCCGCACCACCTCGACCAGGCTCTTGACGGTGGCGAAGTCCTGGCCGTGGTCATCAACGAGGTAGGTCCGCACGTTCCGGTAGGCGGGATCGGCGGAGCCGACCATCACGGTGTCATCGCCTTCGGTGACGATGATGGAGTTGGCGTCGATGAATGCGCGCATGGTGTGTTTCCTTGTCTTTTCGAAGCTCGATGGGAGATACCGGTCAGGCAGCGTTAGCGGAGGCGTTGTCGGCGGTGGGCAATCGCGGCGGGGTGTGCACGATGTAGTCCACAAACTGCCGGCGGTCGAATTCAGAGACGTTGCTGCGCATGTGGTCCAGCAGCGGGTACGCCTTGTTCAGTGCTGTAGTCATCTGCCGCACCTCGGTCAGGGCGTCGCTGCCGACCCCCAGGACAGCCGCACGGGCCATTACCGTGGCATGGTCAGCGGACAGCGCCCGGCGTGCAGTCTCGATCTCGGCAAGGCGCACCACCATCTCGCGCAGCGGGTGGCCCGGGGCGATCCGGGCCACCGCATCGGTGGCGAGCGCCAGGCGCATCTTGTCGCCGGTCCAGTAGGGCTGCACATCCACCGCAGCAGCGATACGTTCGATGTCGGTCCAGCCGGCGGACTCGGTGTCGAACCGCGCCCGCGCCCACTGGTGATAGGGCTGCGCCTCGGGGACCGCAGCCAGCAGCGGACCCGGCTTGCGCCGCCCCAGGTAGACCGCAACAGCCTGCGAGGAGTCCAGTCGGGAATCGTGGCTGTAGCGGGGGTCGCCCTCGACGTACCAGACCGGCAACCCGAGCGCGGCGATCTCCGCACCGGTGAGGGTCTGCCGGGTCTGCGGCCCGCCATCCGTGGCGACCATGCGGGTCTCGTATCCGGACAGCCCGCTGCGCGGTGCGCGCTTAGTTGTCGTGGCCGACAGCCACTCGGTGAAGCTGTAGACGGTGACACCGGGGGTGTCGGCACTGATCGGCCATACCTGTCCGGTAACGGTGTCGCCTTCTCCCAGGATCGGCAGATCGAGGCGATCGGAGCCTTCGACGATTGGGACCACCCACCGAGCCTCAGCGTGCGTTTCAGCCATCAGCGTGGCGAAGCTTCGCAGGCCGCGTCGCGCGGGAACATCGGTAACCACCACAACGTCTTTGAGGACTCGCTCGGCCCCCAACGCGGTGAACACCACCTCGCCGGCCTCGGCGATCTTCCAGCGACGCCGGTTGGTGCGGCGCCCCTTGTCCGACCCATGCCTCACCCCAGAACCCGCAGGCACCACGGCGTGAAACGGGACCGGCAGCAGATCGGCGCGGGCCACATCGCCCAGGATGCTGGCACGCAGGGTCGCAGCGGCGTGCACGTCGGTCAGGGCCAGGGTCGCCACCTTTTCCTCAAGGTCTCCGTAGACCTGCGCGAACGTCTCGAGCGCGGCGTCCACGGCGCTCAGCGTGCGCTCGGTGGCGACCACTGATTCGCGACTGGGGGTGTGATCGAACGATCCGATGGGCAGTTCGATCACCGCCGCCTGCAACCGCGTGGCTGCGAGGACTCGGTTAACCACCTCTGGAACGGCGTCGAACAGGGTGCCGCCGGACAGCACCGCGACAGTGCGATCCCCCGCGCGCAGGCAGCCGACGGGTCCGACCCAACGCAGCCCGCCCGACAGGCTCGCCACCGGCTTGCCGTCCACAAGTACGGTGCCTTCGGGGTGTGCCGAGGCGACCTCACGAATGACCGTGTTCCACTTGTCGAGCTGGCCTGCGACTTCCACGGCGACGGTGATCGTGGTGCCGTTGGGCAGGTCACTGGGCGCATCAGCGAGCAGCACCTGGTGGGTGAGATCACGAGCGGCGCGCACCAGTGTGCGGCGGCCGTCCTTGATTGTGTCCACCAGGAACGATTCGGCCACTGTGAGAGCCGATTTCGCGCCGACACCAAGACCGCCGATCTGGTCGTTGCTGTCGCGCTTGGTCGAAGCGGCGAACGCCAGGAACGTGGCTTCAACCTCGGCGGCGGACATACCGATACCGGCATCAGTGACAATGAAGTTGGGTTCCAGTTCGGTTGGGCTGGTCACCTGCACCGGGTCGGTGCTGCCCGCCACGCGGGTCGCATCTACGGCGTTGGAGACGTACTCGCGCACCACCGCCAGGCGGCGGTCGGCGTAAAGGTTGATGAGAATGTCCATCATGCGCCGCGCCCCCTCGGGGTCCACGCGGCTGGCCATCGTTGGCGCCGAAGCGGTGACATCGCCAGTGGTGACCAGTGTCGAAACGGGGGCGGGAAGACGCATCTCAAGCTCCTGAAGGGGTGTCGGTCGATCTCTATTTTAGAGATTACACACAGCCACCGACAAGTTCGCGTTATGCGATAAAAGCGGCGTTAGTCAGCCACTAGTCAGTCAAGATTCCGTCCTCGACCAACCACTGAACCAGGCGCGCTGCAACTGTGGGCGTGTGCGGCCACCCCAATGCGCGCAGATCGTCACTGGGACCAGGAATGCGACGTTCGATCGCCGGCTCCAGCACCGCGATGCACCACATAACCGGATCGGGTACCCACTGCGCGGGACCGAGACCACCCATGAGCGCGGCGGCGAACTGCCGTGCCACGCAGGCGCGGTCGGGCCAGCCGAGATCATCGGCGGTGCGGCCGGCCAGGAATAGCGCCGCTTCGGCTGCGACTCGCGATGCGCTCTCAGACATGGGTTCTCCTTGCATTTCAGGCGGACATCGTGAGCAGGAAACCATTTCCCGGCCGCTCGACCTAGCCGCATGCACCGACACACCGGGCCACGGCCCGCCGCCGCTCACCGGCTGCGACTCGCCCGAAGGAAAGGACGTGACAGCCACCGGCCCAGGCTCGTCGCGCCGCGTGCGCCTGCCCATGAAGTCACTTGACACTGTGACGACGCACCTCGCCCCCCTACGAAAGGAACCGCCCCCGTGCAGATCACCGTGAAATTCACCGACGTCTATGACGGCCAGGAGTATCCACGCACAGAGACCTTCGACGTGCCGGCTCCGACCGGCGACCTCGACGAGTGGGCCGATGAACATCTGCGCCCACGCACTGGCAGCAATGCCGCTGCCGACGAGTCCGGCTACTTCGCCGAGATCGCCACCTGCTCCGCCGATCCGGGGCTGGTCGGCCGCGAATTTAGCTGGGACGTCTGATGGCCTGGGAACTGACCACCGCCGACCCAAGTGCGGGCGGGCCTGTAGTCACGCGCCACGCCACCTACGACGAGGTGATCGACCACATTCGCGCCACCTACGATCCCGGCGGCTATTACGCCGACGAGGGCAGCGGGAGTCTGCAGAACTACCTCCACGGCGAGGGATACGAGTTCGACTACCGCGAACTCGACAACTGAAAAGACCGCAGGATGCAGTGGATGTTCAGGACGCACCTGTCGTCAGTTCAGGTGCGCCCGTGAGGCTTTAGCACGGCGACTTTCGCGTGGACCAGAGCACACGCCGGTGCTCACGGGTGCATAACAACGCCTGAACGCGGCTCTGAACAGGACCCGGTGTGGCGGCCAGCGCGGCGGGAACGGCGTGATGCGGAGAAGCCCCTTCGGTGATATTCTCTATTTTAGAGATTTACGAAGAGCGGTCACCAACCCTGTCGCGAGACCCACAGAACCCCGAACCGCCTCCACAGTTGCCACGGTCGATCACCGCTCCAACGCCGTCAACCAGAACAGACAAGGAATGTCACCTGTGTCCGCATCAACGCTAAAGCCCGCACTCCCCGACTGGGCACAAGTTCTCCCACAGCATCTGGCCCCCGGGACTCTGGAGGGCCGAAGTGTGATCTTCTACCGCCACATTGACGGGGTGTTCTGGGACTCCGCGTGCCGGATGTGCCGGGGGCGCACCGCTGTCAACGAGCTCATGCCCAATCACCGCCCCTCTCCAGCATGTCGCTCCGGCGGCCACCACCACTGCACCTGCGACGCCTGCTTCTGAAAGGGAAGGGATGAACGATGCGCGTATTCGGACGGGATCTGCAAGAGGGCGACGTGGTTGTTCTCAGCGGCGTGAACTGTCGCATCCAGTCCATCCTCGGCGGCGATTCGTACCGGGATCTGTTCACTGACAAGGGCTACCACCTCGTCAAACCCGGTTTCACCTACACGGTGTTGGAGCGCGGCGGCGTCGCAACCAAGGTCTGAGAATTCCGCGCCCAAACTTTCCCGGGGCCGGGTCCGCGGCACTGTCGTCCTGCGCCGTTATATTGCGACTCACACGTTGCATGCAGGTCGGAGGGAAAGATGGCTGGACGTTCGCACCGGTGGGATGCATTCAGCATGCCGTGGATCGCCGAGGCACTCGCAGATTCCGAACGCCGCTACCAGGCCTCGATCGACGAGATCGACACCGTCCCAGACGAGATGAAGAACCACCCCACCCGGCCGTACATGAAGATGTTCGCCGACAACATCGCTGACGCCGAGCTGTACTGGATGAGCCGCACAGCGGCATCCGTTGCAGCTGACCTCGCCAGCCGCGATATGCCGGAGACCACTTTCCAAGAGCTGATCACCACGTCAGATCTGGCACCAGTCGGGCTGATGCTGTGGCCGAAACCGCTGGCAACATTCAGTTGGCGAAGCATTGACATGAAGGACGCGGGCCAATCAACGGTTCCGGTCACCTGGGACGGTATCGCGTGGATCTACGACCAGACCCACATCACCAGCTACCTGCTCTCCCAGATGCGCGATCCACGCAAGCACGGACAGCTCAGCGACATGCGCCCCAGAACATCACCAGGAAAAGTCCTCCGCTTCGACCAGCACGAGCTAGCCACAGTGGTCGACCGCGGTTCCGGCGTCCTCGACCTCGTAAGCCCGCTCGACGACCCCGAACTGAATCAGTCCGGACCACCCACACTGACCGCCACAGTGCTCTCACTGCTGGCACTGATCGGTCAGCAGCGCGTTGTCAGCCAGAAACGGGTCAACACTGGCCCGGCCAAGAAATCGGCCCGCACCGCGCGCAACGACGTCACGATGCTCGACATTCTGCGCCCACCCGGGGTCAGCGGCGTCAACGGCAACCCAGACAACGACGATCGCGCCTACCGTCGGTGGTTCGTACGTGGCCACTACAAACACCAACCACACGGCCCACAAAACAGCCTGCGCAAACTGATCTACGTCTCCCTGCACACCGCCGGCCATCCCGACGCACCCGACCCGACCGGCCCACCGCCGCCACGTGTCTCAGGCGTGTACGGAAAGAAGTTCAAGCGCCGGTAGCACTCCGGCTACAGTTTCACCCCGATCAGCCCGCGCGGCCGTACTCGTCGACACGGTTCCCCTGCTGGTCGACGAGCTGGTATTCCTGCCACGGTTCCAGCTCTGGGGCGCGGCCGCCACGCAAATGCTCGACAGTGACCGGGATCGGTGTCCGCGGCAGGTCACCGCGGCACTGTCGCAGCCGGATCGCGGTACGAACGCTCTTGTCCGACACCAGGAACCCGCCATGGTTGACGGGGAAGTCGCGCTGTATCCATGCCCCGCCCTCGATGCGGCACCAACGCTGCTTGGCCGCTTCGATCGCCAACAACGCTCCGCGTTCGATCATGCGCAGCACGGTTCGTTCACTGACGCCGAGGTGGTTGGCCGTGTCATTGACAGTCTGGTTGTAGCCACCGAACCGCTTATGTTCGATCGTTCGATACGGCCGGGCCGTCTGCCGGTAGCGCGCCAAACCGGGGCCGTAAACCTCGCTTTCATGCAATCGATGGTTCCCCGACCCGAAGCGCACCGCGTGCAAGGTTCCGATCCTGACCAGATAGCGAACCTCAGATGCGGGTCGCTCGACGATCTGGGCGGCCTGGTCAAAGGTGAGGTATTCCGCGGTGACGTTGCGCCGTTGACGCGGATCACCGATCCTCAGTTTCGGGCACATCCGCGCCACCTTGGCACTGAACACCCCTGCCGCAACCAGGTCGACGGTGCGGATCCGAAGATCGCGGCCGCGGCGCTGGGCCGGCAGCAGCCCTTCGGCGACAAGCGCCTCGATGACATTCGGTCGGGTGCCGGCGAACGCAGCTGCGCTGGAACGCGTGTGCAGCGCCAATGCGGGGTCGATGTCGGGTTGGCTCCACTTCAGCCACGCCAGGAAGTTCTCCATGTGCGCCTCGGTCAGATTCGCCCCCCGTTCAGCAGCAGCGCGACGGCGGTCGCGAGCCTCGGCGGCGCGTGCCGGTTTGGCGGCCTGGGCGGCAACGAGCGCATCCACCTCATGGCGCCGCAACCACAGCTTGGACCCGGAGGTTACTATTTCGAGCTTGCCAGCAGCGGCACGGCGGCGCAGGGTGCGTACGGTGACACCGATCTTGTCGGCGGCCATCGCGATCGGCACCAGCAGTGGGTCTTTCATCAAACCGCCGGGCGGAAGGCCCCGAGACTTGCGGACCTTGTCGCTGCGCAGCTGGAGCACAGCGAACAAGTCGTCTTGACAGACCCGCGTCGTCCCAGCGATGGTCCAGGTGATGGCCCCTCCGCGCTGCAACGCCTTGCGGGTCCCCGAGGCGCTGATCCCCATCATCGAGGCGGCATCGGCCATAGTGAAGCATTGCAGGCCTGACACCTGGTCGCGGATCATTTTGTTTTTGCGCCGAAGCAGGCCGGGAGCGACACCATTGGTCCGGCGGCGGTTCTCGGCGATCGCCGCGCGGACTTCGGCATCGATGCGATACGCCTCCTCGAAATAGATGCGGCGCAGCGAGGATTTCTCGTAAGGAATCCCCCACACCATCAGGATGTCTTCGGGGATCATCGCCCGTTCACGCCGGCCCACGCAGCGCCACAACAGGTGACGGGGCTTCACATCGGGGTTGGCTTTGGCCAACTTGCGCCACCATCGCCACATCGTTTGTGGGTGCACCCGCAGTGTTCGTGCCACCTGCTCGACTGGCACACCGCGGTCGAGTGCTCCGCGAGGTCGGTCTGTGGCCCACCCGCAACCAAGTTCGGCGGGCAGGCCGGCTGCCAAGATGTTGCCCATCGCCCACACATAGTCCGACCGGATACGGATCGTTCCGAACATCCGCAGCGCGGGCAGGCCGCCACCCCGGGCCATGCGGCGGACCCGAGCCATCCCCAGTCCCAGCTCTGCCGCTGCCTCGGCGAGGGTCAGCATGCGGACCGGCTGGTTGTAACTCGATGGGTAGAAACCCCGGTTGGGGTTCGGGGCGCCCAGCAATGCGTCGATCTCACCGGCGCGGTCGGCCGGCAGCGGTTCGGCATCGAGGTCGCGTCCGGGGTAGAGAAGTTCGGTGACCAGCTCCCGGTCGTCGACTGACGGCGGAGCGGGCACCTCGAGCCGCGTCTGCTGCTCTTGTTGGTCCTCGTATACCGCCATCGCAGTCATGGCCTGCAGCATCATCTGGCGCTCTTCGGCGGTCAGGCCTTCGCACGCGGAACGGAGCCACTCGGGCAGCTCGTCGAAGTCGCACTGGGTGTAATCCGCGGCCATGGCCGCCAACGTAATGGCCACACGCGGATGCGCTTTCCCACGACGCGGGGCACGCCGAGCGGCCGACGGAGAGCACGACATGCTCGAACAAAATTTCGATACACCGGTCTCGTGTCCGGTTCCTGGTTTCCGGCTGGATTTGTCGGATGTAAATTGTCCCGGCCGCGCTGAACCTCCCCGTGTTTCGATGTAAATTACCCGTTTGACCTGCGGTAACTGTCACCGATCCGGTCAATTCACCGCTCGGCTGGGTAAACACGCATCTGTCGTGGCAAGTGGGGGTGCCTCCGGCAGCGGATATTCTCTGTTTCAGAGAGAATGCAGGTAAAGATACGTATCTATAACAACTAACTAATGAGCTTTCACCTATAGACCCTGTTTCCTCCTGTCACGCCGGGTTTTCAGAGGCACCCCCCATTCCCACGACAGCTACGCATTGGTGCAGGTGAACCGAAAAGTCACCGATTTACTGACAGTTACCGCAGGTCAAATGGGAAATTTACGGTGAAACTCGGGGAGGTCTAGCTAGCAGCGGCCCGCCGCGAAGACCAACATCGAGCAGACGTTCGGAAGGGGGAACGGGTGTGCTGTCCTGCACTTGCGCCGCATGAACGAGCACTGGCGCAACCTTGACGCAGTGGCGGCCCAGAGCCCGGTCTACGCATCCTGGATGGTGGATGGATCAGTAATCGCGCCGGCCCGGAGGGTGGTGAAACCACCCCGTCCGGTGGTGTGGCCCGCCGGCGCCCGGATCAGGTCAGCTCACGAGTAGCTGCGCTGAGTCCCATGGTGTGGCTTCGGTGGCCGCCTCGACCAGATTGCCGTCGACATCGAAGCCTACGAACAGGGTTCCGATCTTGCCGCTGGAGCTGGCGGTCACCGTCGCCCGCCCGCCCTTGCGAGCGCTGACCAGCGATGGGGAGCTGTCGTCGAGGATCATGAAATCTGTCCCGGCGAACCGGACCCGCTTGGCCACCAGCGACGCTGGCGCCACGCCTTCACGCTCTTCGTGCTGTACCTCCGACCAGATCTTTCGGAGACCGACGACGATTGCGGCCGCTCCCCCAAACGCGAGCCAGGCGGGGCCACCTTCGGAAAAGTAGAAGGCCACCGCGAGCAGACCAACGCTCGTGAAGAGTGCACCGCTGGGGTCGTGCTGTTTCATGGTCCGCTCCTTTCGTCGTATCCGTTCGGATGTGCAAGTGTTGCCTGCTGCGAGCAAATCTAACGCGGCAGGCGCCGAACATGCTCACGTTGGCTGTCACGTCCTCTGTCTGTCAGGCGCCCATTAGCCGGATTCTCAAAAGGACGTGACAACGCGTGCGCAGGCCAATAGCACACAGGTGCGACAATTGAGCGATGAACAGGCGCACGGCACTGTTGGCGGCTGTGGTGGTTACGGCCGGCGCAGCGGTGTCGGCATGCTCGTCCAGCGATGCCGCCGAGAGCGCTCCTGCACCTGTTTCACAAGCGGTTCCCACAGCGGAGACTGCGAAGGATCCGGCGGCACTCGCACAGCAGTGGATTGACGTGGGCGGAACCGCTGTCCCCCAAGCAGATGCGGCCGGCATCCAATATGGTGCGCAGCCTTACCCAGGTATCAACATCGGACAAGGTCAGATCGGCACCTCACCAAACAAGTGCACTCTCGGACCACTGGCCCGACGGATCGCCGACGGCGATTACGTTTTCGTGACCGCTGGCCACTGCGACGAACACCCTGGGGCGGTGGTCAGCATTTGGTCCGGGCCCAACGGCGAAGGCCCGAAAGTCGTGGGAACGCTCGCCGGAAAGCTCGATAATGACGCGGATCAGGATTCAGCACTGCTGGAGACCGTCCTCGCACCCACACCAGACGCGACCAAGATCGCGGGCAAGTTCCCCGTCGCGCGCGTGATGCCTGTGGACGAGGTGCGGAAGTTGCCGGCCGGCACCCCGGTATGTGTCGACGGTGCGCGCAGCGGGGTCGTGTGTAGACCGCTGATTCGGCCCGACCGGGACACGATCAAGTACGAGTTCGTCGGCATCGAAGGAGACAGCGGTGCCCCGGTCTTCCTCGTCGGCACCGACAATCGGGCTGTGCTGATCGGGATCCTCAAAGGCGAAGACGGCCTGACCGGACTTGGTGAAGCCACATACCTCGCACCGGCGCTCGACCGCCTCGGTGTCGAAATCGTCACCGGCTGACACACGGTTACAGCCGCCGGTCGCCTCGGGGCCACAGCTGAAACCCCGAGCGAGGCAAGCGATCAGATCGCCAGCGGGATGCGGGTCCCGTCGGGGCGCTTGACCACCAGCTCCAACTCACCGCCGGTAGCCTCGACGTACTTGCGCAAGGTCGACACCTGCGCGGCGGCGATCTGCCCGTGCTCCATCTGGGAGACCCTGTTCTGGCCGACGCCGATGAGCACGGCGAGGGCCTTCTGCGTGTAGCCGGCGTCCTCACGAAGCTGGCGGAGGCGGTACTCGGCTGCCTCGCGCTCCATCTCGGCGGCGCCGCGGGCGATGCGTTCGCGACGCTCCACGGGCAGACCGGACAGTAGTTCGTCGAGTGTGCTCATCGTCTCTTCCCCTTCCGCTGCTTCTTCTGTTTCTTCTTCTCGGTAGTCCGTTCCAGGTGCCGGTCGAATAGATCGTCCGCCGCCGGAACGTTGTCCCGGTACCACTTGTTCCAGTCGCCGGTCTTGTCACCGGCGATCAGTGTGATCGCGTGCGATTGCAGGTCGAACGCGAACAGGATGCGCAACTGCCGGCTTCCGCCGGGGCTGCGCGGGCGCAACTCTTTCATGTTCTGGTGCCGCGAGTGGTGGATGCGGTCCACGAACGGTCGACCCGCGGTGGGGCCGTTGTTGGCCAAGTACTCCAACGCCGACAGGACGCTGTCCTGCGTGGCTTCGTCCAAGCCGATGATCCAGTCGTGGATCAGTGTCGTGTCCACCTCCCACCGTCGCGTCGGCACAGGACCAGAATATCACTCAGAACTGATACTAGCTAGAACTGATGTCTGCCGCCTCGACCTTCAGCCCGCGCCGCGCTCGTCCCACATCCCTTGACCAGCTCACACTCTCGTTATGGAACCCGAAGATCCTGATCTCTCGTTCGCCGATCTTGGCTTGAGCAAAACCTTCGGTGACCTATCGGCGGGCTACCACGACACAGCGACGCAGTTGAACACTGGCATCGCGGCCATGTCAGCCGAGGTTTCCGGCACAACCCCGACCGCGAAACTTGACGGGTTGCGCAGTTCCCAAGCTGAGGTGCAACGTCTCGGTGACGTCCTCGGTGTCATGGCCAAGGCGGCCGCGGCGATGGAGGCTGCCGCCAAGGCATGGCGTGACGGCGTCGAAACCGGCCACTACGACAAGACGTGGCTCACTTGGCTGCGTGCGCAGCTTGATTCGAAGCGCACAGCGATGGCTGACGCCGAGACTGAGCTTCAGAACGCTCAGAGCTCCGAAGACTCGGAACGTATCACCAAAGCCCGCACCGCCGTGTCGAACGCAACGAGCGATTTCATTGCGGCGCAACGGGATTACGACGACGCGAAGGCCGCCCGCAAGACTGCCGACGAAACACTCGATGCCGCCGTCGCCGAAGCAACAGAGCAGCTCAACGGTGGGGTGGCCGCGGTCGGTGGGGCAGGCCACGACAAGCGCATGTCCGGGGAAGGCAACTTCAGCAACACCCCCGATAATCCGGGCACCACTTCATCCCGCCCCGCCGGCTCCCCCGCGGGTTCCCCCGGCAACGCGGCCCCGAGTTCAGCCAAAGCGGCTGGTGCCGCTGCGCCCGGCAGCGGCACATCGCCCGACACTCGGTCGTCGAGTTCCGGTGGCGTGGACCCGGTCGCGGTTCTTAACGCATTGCGCCAGCAGCCTGCCGCGGGACAGCAGCAACAGCCTGCCGGGACCGGTCAACAGCCCGTAGCGACTGCACAGCCGGTGTCGTCCACCCAGCCGGGGAAGAACGACAAATCCGATGCAATCACAAACTCTGACCTCGACAACGCATTCGGAACACCTCCAGGTCTGGCTGCCCTGGCGACCACGCCAACTCCGCCGTCTCGGGTTTCGGTACCGTCACCGGCTAGCGGGCACGCAGCCGGGCCGGCCGAAGTGTCCGGTGGCCCCACCGGGAACTCGGTACAGGGGATGAAGACCGAAACGAACGTGACTGGCCGGCCCGAAGGCGCGACGGCGCAGACGCGTCTCAGTGCCAGCGACGCCACCAATGCGACGGGCAAGTTGGGAACCCCCACTGCCGCCGCGCCTCACGGCCCCGGTGGGATACCGATCGCGCCTGGTATAGGCGGTGTGCCGCAGGGCGGCGGCAGCACGAAACAGGCTGACCCGGTTCGGGTTCGGCAGGTCGGCCCTGACGTCGCGGAAGTTTGGGGTGAACAAACCATCGCCGAGTCGGTCCGTGGCGGAACGATAGCGAAAAAGGACCCGCTGGATCCAGGAAACGTGGCGTAACACCTGGAAGCTGCGTTCATCTGGCCGATGCGGAAGTGAAAAGGGCTCGACGCGCCCCCACGCTGCAGGCACAATTCAGGTCATGCAGCTCACCAGGCTGACGATGTACACCCCGGCATCGATCATCGCGCACGTCTCCGCCGGGTACGCCGCCATGTTCGGCGTCGAACCTGAGCTTGGCTCCGACGAGAGCGGTGCGTACACGACCGTCACATCCGCAGAAGGCCTCACGCTCGAACTACGCCCGGTGCAGCCCGGCGACGGCCGCATGTCCACTGTCACCCGCTTGGAGTTCCGCGGCACTGATGCCCATGAGGCCGCCGACCGCCTACACGATGAGACCCACGGCGTACAGCATCACTTGTTCGGCGGCCGGTGGGAGACGCTGGCGGGCACCACGATCCGCATGATCGCAGACGGAGACGAGCCCGACAATGCGGAGAAGGCCCGCATCAGCGCCGCGATCCAGCGCGGTGAGTTGGAGGCCGAGATCGCGCGCATGCATTCCCGGCAGACGTGACGCGTGTGGAGCCCACACCCGCGGCCTAATCACCTGGCCGGTTCGACGCTGACGGCGTCGTGCTCGATCCGGTCGGCGGCGTAGCTCGTGTGAGTGTCGGCGATGCGGGCTCCGATCGCATCGTCCGCGTCGTCGGTTTCGAATTCCACCTTCTCGCCGGTGATTCGGTTCTGCACCATGCACTACCTGGTGGGATCTTCTCTGGCTCAGTCGACTTCGGTGAACGGGCCGACGAGGCGACTGAAGCTCTCCATGGACTTCTGGCCTCGCCATCCGTCCCGGTCGGCCTCGCCTTTCGACTCGTCGAGCCACATGGCGCGGCTTTCGTCCCAGGACCATGTGCCGCCGCAGCGGGCGCGCCAGGCTCGGTCGCGGTGAACTGGTAACAGAACCGGGACGGTGCACGGGGTGTCCAAGGGAGTCCTCCTGGTCCATCGGGTCTCGTGGAATGTACGGTAGGCGGCCGAGCCGCACCCCGTCACCAGCGGCGCGGGCCTCCGTAGCCCGTTCCTGAGGCTGTCGCCTGGTGGGGCCAGTCCGCGCCGCGGCGATCCTTCGGTTCCCGATCGCCTTACACTGCGGATGCCGATTGAGGTGCCATGTCGTTTGCTACGACACACTGATGGTATCCGCGACGGCATCGAACGAGAGGCGGCGCGCAATGGGCGGCAATGAAGGCTCGATCGCAGTCGACAAGGCTGCATTGGATCGGGACATAGCGGAGATCAAGCGGATCGCAGCTGAGCTGCGCGGGTTCGTCAAGACGTTCGACGCCGTTGGGGCAGCGGCGGAATCTGATGCCAAGACGTTCACCGCCGATGGTGCGGTCTCCCCCGTCTACACACCCGTGGTCGCTTCGCTGAAGGCGTGGGCGGCCGCGTTGAAGGACGCGATCACCGCCACCTGCGACAGCGCCGAGAACTGCGCCGACACCGCCAAGGCGAAGGGCTACGCCATGGTCGGCATCGACCTGAAGGCCGCTGACGACGTCCGCAAGGCCTGACTGGGCACCGGGGACTGAGGAGGACAGGGATGAGCGAGGATGGCGCGGACAATGTCGCTATCGGCGACAAGTTCGGCGATGCGTGGCAGAAACTCGACACCGTCGCAAAAGCGTTGGCCAGTGTGGCAACCGAAACCGAGACGGCCGCGACAACCGTGGCGTCGAAAAGCAGCAGCAGCAGCCCGGCTGCGGGCGCGGTTCCCGGTACGTCAGCCCCCTTGGTGCCGTTGGCCTCCGCGTTCAACGACACAATGGCCAACCTAAAGACACGAGCGAAATCCAAGGAATCTTCGGTGCGTTCGGATGTGACCGGGCTGCAGACTTGGGCCAAGACGACGCACAACATCGATGTCACCGCGGCTGCCGCAGTTCCCGGCGCCGGCGGCTCCGAACCCACCCCGAAGGCCGGTACCGCTGATTCCCCGGCCACGGGCACTCCCAACAGTGCACCGCTGCTTCCGGTGACACCACCTCCATCTCCGCCCGGCACGGTGCCGGCGGCCCCGGGATCCTCGATCTTCGCTGGACCTTACGGCGACTCCTCGGCCCCGGCCCCGGCAACGACGCCGAAGCCGAATCCGCTGACACCCGATCCGTCGATACCGCCCGCGTTCTCGATGAAGTAGACCCGAAACGACTTCGAGACGGCTCTGAAAGGACAAACTGTGGCAAACGAAGTCACTATCAGCTCGCCCGAACAGTTCCAGGCGACCCTGAACACGCTCACAACGCTGCGCGGTCAGCTCGACTCGGCGCTGAAGGCCTCCGACGCGGTGACCGAGGCAGCCGAGGCAGCCGCCAAGCCCGGCACCGGCGCTTCGGACGAAATCGCCCCGGCACTTGAGCCTTTCACCTCATCGCTGCACACAGACATCACCAAGGTAAATGAGTTGGTAAACGCCGGTGGCGGCTCTATCGGGTCGGTGACCTCAGACCTGGCGGCGCTTCTGCGGGGAATCACGGGCACCGACGCGACAGCGGCCGAGACAGCGAGGGCGGTCTGACATGGCAGGGGAAATCAGCAGCAACGAGCTGGTCATCACCGAGCCCGGCAAGATCGCGCAGGATCTGCCGGCCAGCTCCGGCGGTACCGCCGGCAGCCCCGGCGTACATCCCGGACTAACAGCTGCGGTCGACGACACCACCAAAGACGGTGAGCGAGCGCGCGACAAGGTCAAGGAGGGCTCGGACAAGACCAGCAAGTTTGGCGAGGGCGTCAAAAGCATCGACAAGAAGGGCGGCGACGGTGTCAATGCGATCCCCGCTGCCTTGCTCAGCGCGTTCGGTGCCGGAGCGAGTTCGCTGCTCGGCGGTGCCGGCAACCTTGGTTCGGGGATGCAGATGCCGCAGGTGCCGTCTTCCAGTCCCGGTGGATCGATCAATTCGCCCCTGTCCAGTCCGAACGGTGCGCAGGCACTGTCCAAATTGCTCGGTGGCGACGGCTCGATGGGCACGGGTTCTCTCACCGCCAAGGGCAAGGTCGGCGCGGGCGGGCCGACTTCACCTGGCTCCACCGAGTACCAGCAGCGGATCATCGAGCTAGCTAAACAGGTTGTCGCTGAAGGAATTCCGTACGCATGGGGTGGAGGTAGCATCGACGGGCCCAGCCAGGGCATCAGCGACGGCGGAGCGGCCGACGCCGCGGGCGACTACGACAAGATCGGGTTCGATTGCTCGGCGCTTGCCCGTTACCTCGTATACCAGGCATCCGGAGTGGAGATTCCCCGCGTGTCCGGCGAGCAGTATGCGGCTGGGCAGCTCGTGAGTGCCGCCGACGCGCGTCCCGGTGATCTCGCCTTCGATGACAACCCAGATCACCACGTCATGGTTTATGTCGGTGACGGCCAGGTTGTCGAAGCCCAACAGTCTGGGACCAATGTCATGTTCAGCGACGCCGCAAGCCGCGGGGCTACTCAATTCGTGCGCGTGGTCAGCGACTCGTAGGCCGCGCCGGGCCCGCCGCCGGTGGACCCCAGCCCCCAATATGGCAACACGACACGCACCCCATCTCCGGCGGTGCGGCCTGACAGAGAGGACGGAACCGCTCCGTGTCCCCCACTGACATTCCCCCCGTCCCCACCCCGCACTCCGCCGAGATCATCGGTACCAACTTCCCGACCACGTCGGAGACGCAGACGGTGGCTTCGGCGTTGCAGTTGTTCGAGCAATCCGCCGCATCGGTTGGCACGGGCAACACCGCTGAGGTGATGTACGCGCTGATCGAAGCCAACGCCACCGGTAACACTCCTGATCAGCTGCTCTCCGGGTTCACTGAGGACCAGCGGGCGGCGTTTGACCGGGCACTGGCGCAGCTGAATATGGGTAACGGTGCCAGTGTGATGGCACAGGACATCCTTAACACCAAGATCCAACTCAACGGTGTGGCCACGACTTTCGAGACGGCCGTGGAGGAGTTGATCGCGTCCTACGCCGGGTCGGGCGGTCCCAACTCGCCCAAGAACCAGGCCGAGTTCACGCAGAAATACAACGAGTTGCTGCAGGCGGCCAAGGACCAGGCCGACCAGATCGGTGGCAACCACAACAGCACCCAGGAGGAGTTGGTCAGCGGCGTACAGAAGGGAGCTACACCCACCATTCCTTCGACGATGGCTCCGATGCCTGAGAACGGCCAGATGGTGCCCGGAATGCCCGATGGCGCTCTGGCGTCGCTGCTGCAGAACGTCGGCGGCCAGGTGTCGAAGGTGGGATCCGGGATGCCTAACCTGGGTCAGCAGGCCCAACCGCTCGTCCAGGCCGGGCAGTCGGTGATCCAGGATCTGATGAAGAAGCTGCCCGGCAACAACGGCGTGCCGATCAGCGACGACGCACTGTCACGGCTCACCAAAGCCTCAGGGCTTGCCGATAGCAGCAACCCGCTATCGGGACCGCGCGCAGACAAGACCGGAAGTTCCGAGAACAACAGCACCGCGGGATCTCCACTCGGCCGCCCACTCAGCGGGTCACGTGACGGGGAGAACGCGCGCTACACCCCCACAGGAACCTCCCCCAAAGAGGAGGAAAGTCCAGTCGAGGTGCCCGCAGGGGAAACTCGGGCCGATACGCCATCGGAACCGGCAACCACTGCGGCACCGCCACCGGCAGCACCAACCACGACTCTGTCCTCGGGCGAGGCAGTCAGCGGCAACAGCTCGTTGTCGACGCCAACGACCCATGTCTCCTCGGGTGACGCGGGCGCAGGTACCAACACGCTGAGTCCGGGCACAGGTGCGCCCGGGTCATCGGTGTCCCCGGGCGTGCCGATGGCACCCGCGATGGGTCCGATGATGGGGCCAATGGGTGGCGGACTGGGCGGCCTGGGGGCTACTGGCGGCGCAGCCGGTGTACGTCCTACCAGTGGTCCCGCGATCAAGCCCGGGAAGGATTCCGATTCCGTCGCGTATGTGCCAAAGGAACGTGAAACCCCTAGGGAACTTTTCGATTTCGGAGCGGATCTCAAAGGCCTTGACCATGCCACGGACATGGACCTGGTCGCAGCGTCTATCGTCGCGGGAATCTACCGGGCGCACCGCCGAGAGGGCCGAGTCATCCAGGTGGCTGTGGGGGTGAACAGCTCCGAGGCAGTGTTCGTCACCGGTGACGGTCTCGGATTTCTGGCGCCGGGTATGCGGGCCGCACCACACCTGATTCCGTTGATTACCAAGGTCTCCGATGGATTCGCCGCCCGGTGGCTGGGGTGTGACCAGCCGTGGCGGCCATTGCTGGAGGCGGTGGCGGTCGGTGTCGTCGGCCCGTTCGACGCAGTGGTGGCCACCGACCCCGAAGCTGCCCGCAGCGGGGTGTTGGTGCTCTCGGAGCAGGAGATCGACGCGGTGAACATCGCCGCCGGCTCCAAAGACCGTTGGGGTTTCGATGCGATCGACCCTGAAGACATCGACGACACCCTGACCTATCTGTCCACGGTGTGGGGTCGCCCCGTGCAGGCAGCGGCGGATCTGGAACGTCTGGTCAGTCAAGCCCGATGGACCGGCGGTGCGGGGCCGGGCCGGTATCCCCGGATGTGGGCCCGCTACCTGCTGTCGGCGGCGCTGGCCGACCGCACCGCCGGAGACATCGACGATGCCCGTTACGCGCTGCGCTGCGCGCTGCGGGTCCCTGAGCCTTTCGGAGGTGGGCAGTGACGCAGGTTGAGCCGTTGATTGTCGGCGGGATACCGCTGGTGCGGCTGTCGGGCACGGTGACTGAACGAAGTGGCGCCGAACTCGCGTCCAAGGTGATGGGCGCGATCTTCTACTCGAGCCACGAGGTGCGTCCGTTGTCCCTGCAGCAGCCCCGGTTGGCCGACAAAACACCCCCGTGACGCCATGCGTCGCCACGCGGCCAGGTACGCAGTTGGGCTACCGATTTGCCAGGCGCACTGGAGGACATGACATTTCGACAGTGCCCGCGACACGGCACATCGACCGTCGCTGGAGTGAAGACGTGGAATGATTTCAGCTAGAGCAAACTCGGCCAGCTCCCGTCCAGGGCCGATGATCGCGAACGTGAGGAGAGAAAACGATGACCATTGGAGTAAGCAGCTTCGCCGACGTTGTCGGCCAGGTGTCCGGACTGATCACCGAGACGACCGGATTCACGGCGGCAGCTGGGACCGCGACCGCCGCCGCTGCGGCGGTCACCCCGCCCGGAAACGACGCCGACTCGGCAATGGCGGTCACTCAGCAGGCCGTGACGACCGCCGATTTCATCGCGATGCTCGGGTTGGGCATCGAGCAGCTTGGTGAGCGTGCCGCCGAGACCGCTAGTGTCAACGGCACTTTCGAGGCACTCAACGCCGCCGGTGGACTCGCGGCTATGGCTGTTTGATCTGACCCGTCTCCGGAAATCCCCCTCGCCGGAGACGGGCCGGCTCGATGCCGCTGGTTTCATTGCCTCCCCGGCAAGAACCAGCGGCATCGCTAGTTTTCGGAGGCGGTTCCGGACGCGCCGCGGGACATAGTGCACAGCCGCCCCTGGTTACGGTGCTCGCACGGTGGCCGCTGCAGGGGCAGTCGCCGGCGGAAGGAGCCGAAGTGCGTGAGATGTGGGAACTGCCACGGCCAAGTGCGGGCAGCCGTGCGACCCGCGTCGTGTTGACGCTGGCGCTGGTGTGGGCAACGGTGGCGGTCCCACTGACCGTCTGGCTGGCTTTGCGTACCCCGCCACCAGAACCGGTGCCAGCCACCCGAACCCCGTCGGTGCTCGAAGCCGCAGCGTTGCGCTACGCCGGCCAGACCCTGTCGACGGGGCCGGTGACACTGGCCTCGACGGTGACGACGGCGACCGCGCGGCTGGAGGTTCAAGAAACCGCCGATCCCTCACACGCCGTCTCCTACGGAAAAGTGCGCTCAGGTACGCAGACCGCCGAGCTGTTGGTGATCGGCACCCGTGTGCTGCTGCGAGGTGATTCGGCGTTTTGGTCCAGTGTCGGTGTCCCCACCGCAGAGCCCGGGTGGATCGAAGTCGGTGACCGTCTCGGACGCATCCCGTTCCCACTGTCCGAGGCCATCACGGCACTGGGCGCAGACAAGGTGGAGGTGAACACCCCTGCGGCCGGGTCGGACACGATGACGGCGCGTATCGGCAACTTGGTCGCCGACTTCAACGCGGCGGGGGTATCAGCGTTGACTGTCAGAGGACGCAGTGCGGCGGTGACGCGTGCCCCCGCCGACGCACCTGCCCGCGTGTCGGCAGTGGCGGGCTCCGATCCGGCCGCGGCGAAATTGGTCGGCGCTTCCGGATCACTGACGGTTTCGGCGCCGCCCGCGCCGGAGCCCCCACCAGTTCCGGCCCCGGGTTCCTGACCACCGGCCGCTGGTCTTTCGAAAACCGCTGTCAGCGAGGGGACATGACAGCCTCAGCGGTCCGTGTCCGCGTTGTCGGGCACAGTTTCCCGGTGGCACCCTGGCCAGCACACCCCGACTGCATGAGAGGCAGACGCAAATGACGGCACAACCCTGGTCCCTGCCGCCCGAGCTGAGCGCAGGGATGCTCGAAACCGGTTCTACAGGGGCGACGTGGGCAGCCGCGTCGGCCGCGTGGATGGGTCTGGCGTCGACCACCTTGGCAACACTGGGCATCGTTGGCGAACAAATGATGGCCTCACTGTCGTCCATCTCGGGGATGCGTTCGGCCATCCAATCAGCAGCAACGCCACCCTTCATGACCTGGCTGGCTTCCATGGCTGCGATCGCGTTCAAACAGGCGGCGATCAATGCTGTAGTTGCCGAAAGTTATGGAATGTCGCGGACATCGATGATCCCGTCCGAGCAGTCAATCAACAATCGCGTGCGGGAGCTGGCAGCCGAGTCGACCAACTTCTTCGGGCAGAACACACCGCTGATCGGCGAGCTCAATGGCGAGTACGCCGCATACACCGCCCAGAACACCATGATTGGAACCACTTACGGCGAGGTGATCACGGCGGCGACGCTACCGGTGCCGATCCCGCCTCCGCCGCCGCTGAGCAACGCAGCGTCCGCTGTCGCCGACGGTGCTCAGGCGGTGCAAGGGGCTACCAATATGGTGAGCAGCGCCGGACAGGGAGCTTCACAAGCGGCCACGCAGGCCACTTCGGCGGTTACCGATACGGGCGCGAGCACGGCCGGCACCTCCTCGGACATGACCTCGATGCTGGGACAGTTCGGTTCGGTGCTGTCGAGCCCGATGCAGATGGCCTCCAGCTTGCCGCAGTCGTTTCAGCAGCTGCTGTCGGCACCGATGCAGATGTTCGGGTCGTTGTCCGGTATGGGTGATCTGCTCAACGGCGGATCGACCGGAAGTTCCTTCGCGCCTGCGACGTTGGCCGGCGGCGGAGGTCTTCCACTGGGCAGTAACGGGATCAACTCTGCCTCGATGGGTGCCGGCGGGGGCGGCGGAGTCCCCGGAATGGGGGGCATGGGATCGCCGTTGATGGCCAAGCCTACTGGCTCCAGTGACAGTGTCAGTGCGCGGAATACAGTGCTGTCCGGCGTGTCAAATGTCGCCCAGGAGAAAGTGATCGGCAGCGCCCCGGTGGGAACCCCGGGTTCGGGGATGGCACCAGGAGCCGGCGCCGCTGGTGCTGGCGCACGTGACCGCAGCCGCTCCGATTCGGTCGTTCTGTCGTACGCCGGCAGCGGGGACATCCCACGCCGGGCCGCCGAGGGTAATGAGCGCGAGCAGTTCGCTTGAGCGGCACTTCAAGCCACGTTTCCCACTGCATCGCCGCCGAGGACGGCCAGTGCCGCCGGCTCCGCTGGCTCAGGGTCACAGACCGCATACAGCGTGGTGTGATGCTTGGTGACATCTGAGCCAATCACCGCTAGCCGGGTTCCAGCCGGGAGCATCACCGCGTAGCCGCGGCGGGTGCGCACCGCGACACCGCGACGTACGCGTGCCTTCAGGGCAAGCCGGTGGCCTTCCCCGGGCACGACATCCTGGTCGATGCGTCCCAGCGTCGGTGCCGTCAATGTTGCGCCACCGGCGCTGCGCAACTCAGCGGCGAGAGCGCTCACGTCCTGCCATGCAGGGGTCGCGAAGTTGATGGTGACTTCGACTTCAGTACCGAAATCGAAAGGCTCTGCAGCAGCGAGCAGCGTTATCTCGTCACGGTGCACGTTCGGTGATGGCGCTAAAGAAGACTGCCCAGAGATGCTAAGCGAAATTGCCCAGTTGGCTTGAGTGGCTAAGGTTAGCAGGTTCGTCGTTGCAGGGGAACGATTGTGCCGTCGCCGGGGGTGCTGGGGCGGGCAGCTTCTGGAGTGGTCAGCAAAGCGACGATGGTGATGGGTTCGCCGCAATGCGGGCAGGAACGGGTGGCGGCCGGCTGTGGGGCGGGTGGCCGGGCCTCGGTGACGGTGGCGGCGGTGTCGCTGTGTTTGCGTTGCTCCCAGGCGTGTTTGCGGCAGCGGTCTGAGCAGTAGATCTTGGTCGGTGTGGTGGCGGTGAATTCGGTCCAGCAGGCTTGGCAGGAACGGGTCTCAGCTGACATGGGCGGCGACCGCCTTACGCATCGTTTCGGCGGTGGCTTGGTGGTTGCGCAGCCGGTAGCTGGGTCCGTCGATACCGACCACGGTGGCGCGGTGCAGTAGCCTGTCCAACATGGCGGCTGCGACGGTGGCGTCTCCGAAAGCGGTTGCCCAGTCAGCGATCCCAACATTGGTTGTCAGAATCGTACTCGACTTCAGATACCGTTGGTTGATCACCTGGAACAACGCGGATGCCCCATCGCCGGGCAGCGGAAGGTAGCCAAGTTCGTCAATCACCAACAGTTTCGGTCCGGCGAAGAACCGCATGCAGGTGTGCCAGCGGCCTTCCAGGGCGGCTTTGTGGCAGCGGGCCGCCAGGTCGGCGGCGGTGGTGAAATACACCCGGTGGCCGGCCTCGACCGCGCCGCGGGCCAACGCGACGGCCAGCATGGTCTTGCCGACCCCGGGTGGGCCGACGAACAGCACGTTGGCCGCGTCGTCGAGGAAGCGCAGACTGGCCAGGTCGTTGATCAGTTTGGCGTCGACCCCGGGCTGGGCGGCGAAATCGAAATCGGCCATGGTCCAGGGTTCGGGCAGACAGGCGAACCGCAACCGTGAGGTCAGCCGGCGGGCTTCGGTGGCGTTGACCTCGATCTCCAACAGCCGCTCCAAAGCGGCGGTCAGGGACAGGTTTTCGGCGCGGGCGGCATCGAGGATGCGGGGTAGCGCTTCGGCTGCGTCGCCGAGTTTCAGATAGGACAGATGTGCCCGGAGTTGTTGGTATCGGCGGGCTTCGCTCATCTGTGGGACGGTTTTGCTCAAGGGGGTTACTCCTGGTTCTGTTCGGTTGGATGGTGTTGGGGAACAACGGATAGCCGTGCTGCGGTCGCCGCATAGACGGCCAGATCGATCACTACCTTCTGGGCGGGATCGTTCGCCGGGGCACCACGCAGCCGCGCGGCCTCGGCAACGGCGGCCACCGAGGGCGGTCGCCGGGTCTTATGAGTGCAAGGCCTGGCCGTCGAGAACCCGATAGCACTGCCTGTTCGAGCGCGACGACGTGACCGGCATCGCGCACCACCGCGCCGCTGCCGTCGACCGCGCGGCGGTGCGCGGCAACAACGGCTCCCGATGCCGTGGTCAATTGCACGGTGTCAGAGCCCAGGCGGTGGGTGACGGTCACCGTGGCCCCGGCCAGCCCCGGCGGCACCGAGTACTGATTGCCCCGCCAGGACACCAACGCTTGTGGAGTGACGATGCGGTGTTCGGTCAACTCGGCCGGATACGAACCCGTCGGCAGTGACCGTAGTGGTTCGGCATCGGCCAGGGCGCCGACGGTGGTGGCCTGCCCGTCGCGGCGCCGGCGGCGCCCGTCGAGCTTCACGCACAGCCGGTCCAGCGACGCCTGGGCTTGCTCGATCGTGGTGTCGTCGGTGACGGTGCGCCACCAGCGTTGGGCGGCAGCGTGATTGGACTTCTCCACCACACCCTTGCGGTTGCCCCGTCGTGGCGGGCACACATCGACGGCGACAGCGTAGTGTTTGGCCACCCCGGCGAACGCCGCGGTGATCCGGCCCGATTCGGGATGACATACCGTGGCCATCCGGTCGAACCGCCACCGCTGGGTGACCCCACCCAACCGGATGCTGACCGCCTCGATCGCTTCCACGACGTGCGCGAAGTCCTCGGCCGGGGCCAGCGCCCCGCGCCAGCGGCTCGAATGGGCCAACGCCCCGACCAGCAGGTGGGCATGCCGGTCAGCCGCCCACGATGCTGGTGGATCGGGCAGCTCGACCCAGTCCCACTGAGTCTCGACCCCGGCGGATGATCGATGACCGCGACGTCGCGGCCCTTGACCGACTGACACGGCTCGCAATGCGGTCGCAGCCCCAGGTTTCGGATTGCCAGGGTCAGCGACGGATACGAGCCGGTAAAACCTAGCTCGACGAGTTCGTCGAACAGGGTTGAGGCCCACAGGTGCGGATCGTCAGCCAGGCGGATCCGGCAGTACTCGACGAACGGATCGATCACCAGCGGTTCAGAGCGTTGGCGTTGCCCGGGTACTCGTTCCCCAGCCAGATAGGCCCGAACGGTTCGGCGATTGATCCCGAGATGGCGAGCGATCGCCGATATCGACCAACCCTGCTCCCGAAGCGCATGCGCTTCCACATCACCCTCCAGCGACAGCAAACGACGGCCCTCCCATTCATCAGCGGAAACACAACTCCGCTGACGATGAGCAGAACCCCGACAAGCAGTCCGACGACACGCCGAACCACCGCTGCCAACTGGGCACTTTCAATTAGCGAGACTGAGCACTTTCACTTAGCGCCATCATCGGAAGCGTGACGTAATCCTCGAGGCGGGTGTCGGCGCTGAGCTCGTCGCCTGGATCACCACCGTGTCGCATCCTGGCGAGCATCCCATGCGGCGCTTCCACCGGCAGTATGGAGGTGTTCGGGGCCAGTGGCAGTTCGCCTGCGGCCAGTGCTTCGAACGGACCGGTTGCTGCAACCTCTTCGGAGCGCTGGCCGCCGACCAATTCCGCGATCGCTGCCGCCGCTGGGCTGACAAGGAATTTTCCTGGTGCGGCCCCGGGCTGCAGCACCAGCTCCTCGCCCGCTTCGCCGCTGAGCCGGCGCGTCATCGAGGCCACCCAGCTGCGAACGCCTGGTGAACACATCCGCAAGCAGTCCGTGACCGCCTCCCGAGGCCAGCGCGTCGGGCTGCGGGTGTCCCCAGCGCTGGCGGTGATCACCAGAGGTGCGGCGATTCGTGCGGTCCATGCGCCGGGCAGCGCATCAGGTCCCGCGTCGACCACAACGGTTGCGGGGTGTCCGGCGACGGTGATCGTCGAGGTGGCTCGCAGCCAGCGCATCCCTGTCGTACGACGGGAGTCTTCCCGGGTGGCGTAGTCGGGAAGCAGCGCAGTACGGCAACCGAGCATTCCGGTGCTGGAAAGCAGATCGCTGGCGAGTACGCCGGCCAGCGGCGCTGGTGTGGGGGCGTCTTTGGCGGTCATCTCGATCTGGCTGCAGGCGTGCTCGAGGAACCGGATCTGCAACCGTGCCACCAACGCCGCCGCGGCGAACCACTCACGCCACGGGCGCGCCACGGCAGCGTTGAGTGTGTCGGGGTGGCCCGCCGCGGCATCGGCCAGCGCCAGCGCCAAGTAATAGGCATCGAGGACGACCTGCTGATCGGACTCAGCGGCCCTGCGGGTCCGGGAGGGACGTGACAGCAGCACCTGCCGAAGGGCAGCCGCGGCTGACAAATGCAGCATCTGCTCGTCGATGCGATGCCCGGCGGTATAGGCGACGTCGTCGGGATCGGGGTCCACGCCGTTCATCACCGCCGCGATCGCTTTCTGTGCACGGGTCAACCGCAGGGCGTTGGCGCGTACCGCTGACCGGCGGCGAAGCGGAGCCTGTGTCAGATCCATGATGCACACGGTATGCAGCTGTGGAGGTTGTGGTCGTGCCCGCGGCACGACACGCCGGTGTCGCACCTTACGCCTAGATGCCGACACAAGCGCAGCTGCGACCCGCGCCGTGTACGCGAGAACTGGCGGATGCAACCTACTGTGCCCGCCATGATTCCGATCCAGGACGCGGGCCGAGGGACTCTGCTGTACATGCACACTCTGGCTTCGGCACTGGCCACCGCATCCGACGAGACGGTGGTGCTGCTGGGCCTGGCCGGTGTGCGGGAACCGTCCCCCGCCGCGCAGAAGTCAGCGGTGGCCGCACATCTGGACGCCGCGATGGCTCGGCTGGACGCCACGATCCGGTCGAAGAAGGTAGCACCGTCACGGATGCCGCGAGCCACGCAGGGACGCCTGATGATTCAGGACGGCGAGGTCTACGACGCCGTCGCCCACACCTACCAGCCGGGATTCCCTTTCGCCGCCTTCGTCACCGCCTTCGTCGCCGGCAGCCGCGGCTAGACGTGACCCCGTTCCGTCCGCAGATCCAGTCAGATGAGGAGAGCCGATCGTGAGTGAGTCCACCGGGGCGCAGGGTGTGCCCAACCCGACCCACGACGCCGCAACGAGTGACGCGACCAAGCCTGCCGCTGACGCTCCCCCTACATCGGCATCGGGCACCGCACCGACAGCAGCGGATGCTCCTGCCGCTGCTACCAACACCACGTCACCGACGAATGCGGCCAAACCGGCAGCCCCAGCTCCGTCAACGGCCGGCGCCGCCAAGCCCGCCGGCAAGCTCACCGCGACCGGAACGGTCCAGGGAGCCGGGGGCCTCTACAAGGCCCAGTACAGCAGGGGTGTCGATGTTCTCGACAAGGGGATCGAGAAACTCGGCGCCAAAGGAATGGCCAAGAGTGCCTTGAAGATAGGCGCCCGTGCAGTGCCCGGTATCGGCACCGTCGTCGGCCTCGGATTCGCCGCGCAAGACCTCAAAGACGGCGACGTTGTCGGTGCCCTTCTCAATACAATCGGCGCAATCCCCGGCCCCATCGGATGGATCGGATTGGGCGCAGGCCAGGCGTGGGAGGCATTCGGGCCCGACTGGCATCTGTGGGGAAACGGCGGCGCCGGCTACGGCATGTGGGACTCACCCGACGGCACTTCCACACGCATGTTGCCCGCCTCGGCCAGTGAGGCCGCAGGGGTCCGAGAGGTCGACGCGGCGCTGGCGACGGTGCAGCGCAACATCTTCGGCTTCGAAGACGGGCCGAACGGCTCGGTGTGGAACTCGAACCCGCCGGCGGCACTGACCCTGGATACCCCGCAGGTCGAAGCCGCGGTGAAAACGTGGCTGACCGGTATCGCGGACCTGTTCCATCAAATGGATCAGACCATGGCCCAGTCCGGGGAGCCCTACTTCGAGCAGTACCGCCAGAAGCTGGCCCCGCACTTTTCGGCGATCGCGGAACTACCCGACAAAGTGCCCGAGGTGATGGCGCAGCTACGCGCCGGGTCCAAGGCAGCCGAATCCGCCTACGACGCGCTGCTGTCCGCCAACCGCAACGCCCGCAACCAGCTCGCCGACCACGGCGCGCTGACCGATCAATCACCGTCGACAACGCTGAAGAACACCCTCGAAACAGAGCTGACCAAGGTGCAGGCCGCCGCCGACAAGCTGGCGACCGTGTTCGACGGCCCGATCCCGGCACCGGTGGAGGCACGGTCGGCAACCACCAGCCCGCACGACAAGACCGCCACCACCCCGGTCACCGCGCATCCTTCGCCACTGGCCCCGGCACCCGCATCGCCGACCGGGCCGTCGGTGAAAGATGCCGGCAAAGACGATATGTCGGACCTGGGCAATCTGTTGTCGAAGCTGGGCCACACCCCATCCGCCGGTTCGATGGGCACACCGATGGGCACGCCGTCGACCGGATCTGGCGGTGGCGGCACCCCGTTGAACAGCCCGGCATCGTCGAAACCGGATTCTGAGCCCAAGAAGTTGCTCGATGACGACAAGGACCACAAGAAGCGCGAGGACCGCAAGCCCGAGCCGCTGACCGCGGTGAAGTCCGACACAGCCAAGCCGGCGAGCACTGCGCCGGTCACCGCGGGGGCTGCCCCCGCCGCGCCGGTGACCGGTGTTCCACCGACCGCCAAGCCGGCGGCCGCACCCGAGCAGAGCAAAGAGGTTCAAGTGAAAGACCGCAAAGTCACCTTCCCCGACGCCAAGAGCGCCAAGCTGGCGCAGGTGCTGGCGGCCGCCGATCCGACGCATCCGGTGTCGCTGGCCGATGCCGCTGCCCAGGCCGGACTCAAGCCTCCGGTACCGGGTCAGGACCTTGGACAGCAGGTCGCACCGGTCGACGCCAAACCCGGCGACATCCTCGACACCGGTGACAAGAAGTTCATGCTGCTCGGTGACGGCGCGTTCTACGACCTGTCGGAGTACAAGGTGGTCGACGCGAGCGCGCTGCCGCAGGACATGGGTGAGCGCGCCGCGTACTTCCATCTCGAGGATGCCGGTGCCGCATCCTCACCGGTATCCGGTCAGGCTCCCGCCGCGACGACCTTCGACGTTCCCGGCGGGACCCCCGAGCCACACGTTCCGGCCGACGGATCGCCAGCATCACCGGCCGCGCCCGCAGGGGCCCCGGCCGATCCTGCCGGGGCGCCGGAATCCGGGGCGCAGGCCATCCCGTCCGTCGGGACTCCCGGTGTGCCACGCCAGGGCGAGGGTGGGCCGGCCAACGCCGCGGCCACCGACACCGGCACCGGAACCGACGTCCCGTCGTCAACGGCGCCGCGGCTGGATCCGGGTGCGGTCAAGTAAGTGCGGATACGCGGAAGGAACGATTGATGGCCGGTGAGATCAGCAGTGACGGAGCGGCGCTTGTTTCCGGGGCGCAGAAGGCCGACAGCACGCTTCCGGGCAATGCTGACCGCACCCCCGGGGCTGCGGGGGTGCATCCAGGGTTGACGGCGGCAGTCGACGACACCACCAAAGACGGTGAGCGAGCGCGCGACAAGGTCAAAGACGGCACAAAGAAGACCGACAAGTTCGCCAAGGGTGTCGAGGATCTCGACAACAAGGGCGCCAAGGGCGTCAACAATGTTGGCTCGATGCCCACGGTTCCGTCATCGGCACCCCAGCAGAGCGCACCAACGGCTCCCTCGCCCGCACCGATGCCGGCCCCGGTGCCCGCAACCCCGCCAGCCGGTGTCACCAGTATCGACCCACAGATTCTGGCAGCGCTGATCGAAGCGTCGCGCGCGCAGGCCGAATCCGATGGCGCCAATGGAATCTTCCCTCACAGCGACGATCCGTTCGCAGGCTCTTCGGCGACCTCGCCACAAAACCCCGATCCCCTTGACGTATCGCAAGTGTCGCTGGCGAAGTACCCCGGCGGACCGCTAACGGCCCAGGAAACAGCGTCCGTGATCAATCAGGCGCTGACCATCAACGGGATCCCTGATGACCCTGCACTGCGTGAGCAGTGGCAGGCCCTGTATCAGCACATGTCCCAAGGCGAGTCCGGCGGAAATCCGAACGCCGGCAATGGATGGGATTCCAACGCGACCGGAATGATCATGGAGGATGGGTTACCGTCCAACAGCAGCCGCGGTCAATGGCAGTGCATTCCGTCCACATTCGCGGCCTACCACATGGCAGGTACGTCGAACTCGATCTACGATCCGGTCGCCTCAGCGAGCGCTTCGATCAACTACGTCATGGACACTTACAAGGTCGGGGCTGACGGTTCGGGTCTCGGCGCGTTCATGTCGCGTCAGGGGGTCGGTACGGGTGGATACCAGGGCTACTGAGCCGGAAGCTGTTGTCGTGCCTTGTCAGTCGGACCGGGTGACGGCGGCGACACGGTGCCGCGACGCACCGGGGACGATCTCCCAGTTCCCGTGGCGAACGAAACCGGCTAGGGCAAGCGCGTCGTAGGCGGCCAGGGCGCTGGTGGCTTCGCTGGTCACCTCCACTGCGGATTCTCCTGCACCTGAGTCGACCCACACAGCTCCAGAATCTTTGTTCCAGTAGGCATTCGCCATCAGTTTGCCTCGTTTCGCGGGTGTGCTGCTGCTCTTTTCTTCGGCGCGGGCCTGACTCAGCGCCGTCCGTGCAGCAGCGCGGCGGGCGCTTCTGTTCGTGGGGGCCAGGTTCGTGCCGGAGGCGGCGACTTGATCAAGGATCGAGGTCAGGCGTGCGAGGTCTGATGGTCCGTGCCGATTCTCGTGACGAGTGTCGTTCAAGGCGCTGCGTCTTCCTCTTCGTTTTGATGTGCCATCATCAGTGTCAGGCGCTTAGGAGACCGGTGTCGTCGAATAGCGTCGGCGGGTCGGGCGCCAGCGCCGCACCGAAAGTGATTCGCGCGTTTGTGTGCGTGCAGAGGCGCGGCCTCAGGGGCGCGTCGATCCGCCCGCACTTTGCCTGTACCGCATTGCGGGAGGCGATAACTCGTACCAGATGTGCGACGCGCTCATCGTCAATCGCCCAGACGCATCCGGGGTGCGGCGCCTGCGACCAGTAGCCGAGCCCAAGCGCCCGGCAGGCTGCGATCTCTTGCCGCGTCGTCGCGGGAATTGCCGTGACCTCGCCGATGATCTGTTGGGAGCCCATGCCGACATAATACTCTCCATTTTAGAGATATACAGGTGCGGGAATCGATCAGCCGCCTTCGAAGAGCTCCGTTGCATACTTCGCCAACTCCGCGAAAAGCAGGCCCCAGTCCGCAGCTTTGTCGGCGGCACTGAACATGGGGTCAGCGGCGGCCAGGATCGGCTGAGTGTTGTTCAGCGACCACACCTCGCTCCACTGCCATAGAGACGGGGACCACACATGCACACACGCCGCCGCGTCCTGCTCGTTCACGTGCAGCGACCAGCGGAACCGGAGCTCTCCGTGGTGTGTCAATTTCGTGAGGTCAACAGGCCGACCCTCCCGGACATCAATCTCGTGTGCGCAGATCTCTGGAGGCAGGATCATCCGAGCTCCCCTGACGGTTCAACCAACCAGCCGCGAACGTCATCGACCCCGGCGGATCGATCGACCGTGATTGCCCGGCTGGCATGGATGCGCCCACCAGACACGTGTATCCCGATACCCATGCTGACGCCTTCACGAATGCGGCGAGCGGTGAAGTACCGGGCCGTGCGCTGGTGCACACCCATCCGTGCTGAACAGCGACGCGGACCAGCTTCGCGGCGATTTCGTTGTCCACCTCCGCGTTACGCTCGGGCGACGCAGAGGAATCTGCGGTTTCGATGGTGGTGATTGTCGCCACGGCCCCGGTGCACCGCCTCTCTGTCACTGCCTCACGCTTCCAGCCGTTCCGGAACACGTGTTCGAATTATTGCAAGGAAACGCAATCGGCATAGACGACACGCCGTTTCCGGTTTCTGCGTTCGAGACCGGCATTTCCTCCCTTTCAACGTAGCGTCGCAGGCGCGTTTCAGGCATCTCCCACCCTTGCCCGAGGCGCTGTCAAAACCACCGGCCAGGAGAGTTTGCGCGATGAGCCCAGACACCAGCACCCCACAGGTCGACACTGTGACGTTGACCAGGATGGTGTCACTCGGTGCGCATCTGATGCCACTGAAGGCACAGCTAAAGAGACCGACACAGACAGGTTGGCCGTTCGCGCCCGCCTACACCGTGGACCAGATCGCAGAGCACATGCACCGCGGCGGAAACGTCGGTGTGAACCTGTCGCTGAGCCGGATGATCTGCTTGGACGCCGAGAACACCCACGCCACGATTGCCGTGCAAAATGCGGGGCTACGTGTCACCGTCATTCCGGCAAAAGCGCAGATGAATCAACCCCACAACAAGAAGTGGGGCGGGTCGCACACCTGGCTGCGCGTCCCCGACGGCATGGACGCCGCGACCCTGCCTGCCGACGCCATGGGGATTTCGCTGCCTGGCGGTGGCCTGATCGATGTGCTGGCCGGAACCCGCTATGCCGTCGCACCCGGATCGAAGCTTGCCGAGGCTCCGCAATACTCCTACGCCGCCGCACAAGGCGGCCCGCTGGACCACAGCGCCTATGGCGCCGACCCTGCGTTGAATCTCGATGTGGCTCCTGCGTGGCTGTTCGATCGCAGCGTGCCCGTTCCGGCAGGACTGGAACCGCTGCACGGATGCCTGGCGCCGCGGCCGCAGACCGTTTATGACCGTGTAACTGCCGATGCCCGTTCGATCGAGCTCACTGATGCTGTCGACGCGGTCTCCTGGGAGACCTGGATCGCCGGGGATCACCGCATCACCCTGGTCGGGCAGGTCGACGGCTGCGGGTGCGACATCGCGCACTGGGCAGGGTCTGACAACGAGAAATCCATGACGCTGCACGACCGCTGCGAAGTCGGCAACGGCGCACACGTGTGGAGCGCAACGATGATCGCCCAGCTCGGCTTGCCCGGCGACCACGTCTCGCGGCTGGAGCTTGCGGCCAAGCTGCGCGGGTGCAGTGTCGTCGAAGCCGGCCGCGCGCACGGGATCTCGATCGGAGGCAGTTCCGAGTCGCTGGCGCCAGTACTCCCCGAACACTACGAACAACAGGCTGCCGACGCGGAACGTAGCGGTGCGCATACCCGCGCCAAGCTGCTCCGGCAAGCCGCCGAGGGCCTGCGCGAAGCGCTGGCACGTGACGGCGTCGTGCGCGAGAACAGTGACGAGATGTATACCTCGTCACCGATCGCCGGCGGCGCGCCCACTCCACCGGTGATCGAAGTGACTCGGCCGCCGGAGGCGGCTGTCCACGCCGAGACGGCCCCCTCGCTGACCGATGGCGCTACAGCGCTAAGCCCCCGGCCGGCACCTCCCCCGATGCCTGCCTCTGTGCCACAGCCGAAACCGCGTAAGGTGCGGCGCTTTCCGGAAATCAGCGACGTCGCCGACATGCCGATACCTGGCGACGATGAGATCTACGAGTACCCGTTCCCCCGCACGCCCGAGCACGTTCCAGCGGTGCACAGCACCCGCACACAGTGGGCCGAGATGCTCCCCCCAATCGCCAACCGCAAAACGCACGAGACAATTGAGCACGAGTGGATCTTCACCGCGACCCCAGGGTTATCTCAGGTCGCCGCGGCTGCCGATGCACGCGGGGTTGGCCGGTGGGGAATGCTGGGCGCGCTGCTGCCGCGAGTGGCGGCCAATGTCCCGCCGACTGTGCGGTTGATCCCCGCCGACGGGTCGATCCCCGCCGAGACCGGACCCACTGGAGCGGGGACCTCGATCAACCTTTACAGCGTGCTGGTCGGCCCCCCTGCCTCGGGCAAGTCGGTGACGCTGACAGCCTCCGACACGCTGGTCCCAGGGGTGATGATGGTCCCGGTCGGCACCGGTGAAGGGATCTTGAAGCTGTTCCCCCGCGCCGGCGGCGAATCGGTGGAGGCAGCCGAGGACCGATCGGCAGACGGAGAAGCTCCGCATATCGGCAGCGTCGGCGAGGAGCGCGCCTGCGACTCAGTGCTGCTGTCTTCTGACGAGATCGACGTGTTCGTTGCTGAGATGGGGCGCCAGGGCACCAAGGCCACCGGCCTCTACCGCCAGATGTGGATGGGTGGGGATGTCGGAAACATCACCTCCGACCGGGAACGCCACTCGATGGTTACCGCGCACACCTACCGATTCGGGATCCGCCTGGGCGCCCAGCCCGAAGCGGTCTCACCTCTGTTCAGTGAATCCGATCGCGGCACCCCGCAACGCTTTTTGTGGCTGGGCGCTCAACGGATGCCGATGCGTGGCGGGTACTACCCCGAGAGGCTGCAGATCGCCCCGGTCTACTGGTACGGCGGTGCGCCGTCAATGCTTCCGCAGACCGGCGGTCCTCGCCCCCCGGTATGGGTGAAGCCGCCCCCGGCGGCCAAAGAGTTCATGGACGATGAACTGTGGCGCAGCGCTACTGCCAACCCGATGAGTCCCTCGGGAGGTTATGTCGCCGCTGAGGCTGTAGCGGACCGTGCCAGCGCGATCGCTGACCGGCACGCACTGCTACAGCAGCTCAAGGTCTGTGTGGTGTTGGCGGTGCTGGACGGATTAGCCCAGCCGCAGGATGTGCACTGGTACGCCGCCGAGGCGGTCATGGAGGTGCGCAGGAGAGTCATCAAAGAGCTTGTCGCCGTGGCAGATGCGGTGCGCGACGAGCAGGCCCGCAAGAGAGGCAAGGAACAAGGGATCATGCGTCGACACGCTGATGCGGCCTACGAGACCGAGTCGCGGACCCGTGGCGCTGAAGCCAACGCTGCGGTGATGAATGCTGCATTCGCGTTGACCCGGCAGCGCATTCCACTGACGATCGATGCACTTGCCGCTGAAATGGAGCACACCCCGCTGGGCAATCCGGACTTTGTAGGCGAGGCGGTTCGGTCAATGGTGTCGGCCGGTCAGATGGCTCCGACCGACGACGGTAGAACGTATGTGCTCACGTTGCGCACCGAGCCGGGGGACAACACGGTAACCCCGCTTCGTCCGGCCCCGCCGATCTCCTCGATCGGATAGACGAATTTCTCTAAAATAGAGATACGATGAACGGGTGAACACTTCAGGATCCGTTGACCGCTTCGAGCGCCGCGTGACATTGCACCGGTTCATCGGCGCCAAGGACGCAGAGGCGGCCCGCCGCGCTTCCACCTATGGTGTGCGCCTGTGCACTGGACCAATTCACGGGCTGGACGCTGTCATCGAAGACGCGGGCCTTGCCGGCACACGGGCCGCGATCTACCGACATCACGGCGAACAGCCGCTGTGGTGGGTGTCGACGGATATCGTCGCAACCATCATCGCTGCGGATGAACGCAGTGCCACCGAAGCCGCGTACCTGTTGGTTTCTGTGAACGCTACAGACGCTGACGGGGACGTTTTCCGCTACGAGGTTCAGGTTCTCGGCGATACGGCCTCCCATTCCCAGCGTGCCGCTGCCTGAGCAGGTGTCCAGGGGAAGTCTGCACGACTGCCTGACGCATGGAGGATGAATGAATGGATTCACGCGGGTCCTGCACGCAGCCGAACGAGTACGAACACCAACAACAAGGAGAAATTGAAGTGTCGAAGAACATTTGGGCCACTCTCGTGTTTCTGTCGGTCGCTCTCACCTTCGCTGGCTCCAGCGTGCTGATCGGTGCCCACCTGGCGGCTCCATCGAGTCCGCCGCCGCCGGTCGGCGTCTACATCGCAGCATTCGCAAGCTCGCTGATGCTTGCAGCGCTGATCGTCGCCGCCCGGCGCTCACCAGAACGCAAGTTGAAGACTCAAGTCGACAACGCAGCGCAGCGGAAACTGGCCGAACGATAGACCGGCGAATCGTATCGGCAAAGGTATCCGCTGTCAGAGCCCACGGACACTCGAATAACCGGAAAGAGAGGAAGGCTTGATGATTGGCGAAATGACGATCGCCCTAGGAATAGCGCTGATACTGGTGGGTGCACTGAACTTGCAAGCGGGCCTGTCCGGCCGTGCGCTCAGCCTCCGCGGCGGGGTCATCGTTGGAGTTCTGACGATGTGCATCGGTGCGATCAATATCGTGTTTGGCATCGGTGGTCAAGGTCTCCACGGTGCCTGGCTCGGCGTTACGGGGGCTTTGTTGGCGTGCCAGCTATGGGTGGTGACCTCGGATGTACGCAAGTCAAACCGAACGAACGGACTGCGCGGATAAGTGTCCACAGAAGGTACGCGAGACAAGGAGATTCCCTTGAAGCAACCTCCGCTCACGCGAGTGCACGCGTTGGCGATCATGGATCCGCGCCATGACCTGTTGGTGGTTGACGGAGACAATCGGTTGACCGCTACGTCATCGTCGACGTTCCTCGGCGGCGCCAGCGGCCGTATCGTTCTCACGCGCGGAGACCTGCTCGATCACGGCGTGGCGCTGGCCGGCGATGGGCGCCGGTTCGCGGCGGGGAGTGGCCTGATCGTGGACCAGCTCCTCGATGCCATCAACGACGTCCGGTGAAGGTACGAAATAGCAGAGCCGGCAAGGAGACTGAGCACATCATGGAAACGGAGAATGCGGTTCCACTTGGTGGGCCGAGTTTGCGACGTACCACCAGCCGACCCTGACCGTCGGCGAGCACCACGCTCGAGGCGGACTGAGTATCAACTTCCGACGCGACCTCATCGCGCATGACGTCGCCGACGTAGCGGGGGCATTCGCCCAGCTTCCGGAGAACTGGAAGGTTGTGGGCGAAATTCAGGAAGTAGACCCCAATTTCCATGTCGTTCGAGTGGCTCCGACGGAAACCCCGCGGGCCGTCCGGTAACAATAACGGTGAGCATCCGACATGCCACGCCACTCCTTAACACGTTCATCTGCGATCGTCACTCGTGGGGTTCCGGGATCTGTGCGGCCGCAACGGGAGCCGGCGGTGGTGTGGCAGTCGATGGCGGCGGCATCGTCATCTGGGACGCTGCGACATCCTCGTCACCAAGGCAGGTAGCTGCGAGCTCGATCGCCACCAGTTCCCGGTATTCCGGGTATGGATCGTTCAGCCGGCCCGTGTATTGCCCCGCTGCGCTCAATGAGGCCGCGGTAAGCCGGTACCGGCTTAGGTCTACACCAGCGGTGTTGAGCGCCTGCACCTGCTGCAGTGGGGCATCAGCTGATTCGTCGTCCTCATGCAAATCCGCGGCATGGTAGGCGGCCACGAACGTGTCCCAGTCCCCCAGGCCAGCTAGCCGATACAGGAACCAAACGTGGGCGACCAACGTGCTGGTGCCGGGAGGAACGGGGTCGATGAGCGTCTGGGCGTCAGCGCGCTCCAGTGAGCCATCCTCCGCGATCGGAAGCGGCGCCAGCACCGGGCCCGCCTCGGGTGTCTGAGACATCTCACCCTCGACCGGGTCCGGTGGCGTTGTCACGTCCTGCGTATCCACCCGCATCGGTGGGATCGGAAGGCACTTGATCTTCGAATCGGCACCGGATTCGGCCAGCTCCGCCCCCGAGAGCTTGTCGCTTCCGCCCGGCTCGAACAGATCGGCCGTCTTCGTGAGCACTACCCCTGAAATCGCAACCGGAGCGGCAGCTGGAGAGGACACAGCAGCCACCAACACCAGCCCACCCATCACCGCACCCACAACCGTTGCCAGCCCGACGGCCAGCATCGCCAGCCGTCGGTATCGCAAACAGGCGTCACGCAACGCGCTGAGGGGTTGTCGGGTGTCCAGTGCCCGTCGCGCCAACGCGCGCAACGCAGGGGCGGTGATCATGATGCGCCACTTCCCGACAGGCCTGCCCCGGGCCCAGCGGCGGGAGGAAGTCCGGGGGCGGGTGCAGGTCCAGCTGCGTGGGTGTCCGCGGGGCTGGGTTTGTCGCGGCGCGGCGCGCTGGAATCCGGGAGCACCCCGTGCTGCCACGGGTTGGTACGCACCAACGTCGAGGCCCCCGCGATCACCAGTGCGACCATCGACATCTGCACCGTGGTCTGGATCGACACGTACACAGCCGGATCGGTCCACGGCAGCGCCGCGATGCGCACTGCGAACAGATTTCGGTCATAGTAGGCGGTGGCAAATCCGGACAGCACCAGCCACGACGAACCACCCGGTACCGCCGCTGCCACCACCACGATCACCAGCAGTTGGCCCAGCAACGCGTAAACCGCGGTGCGTGCCAGCATCGAGGGGGTGTTCACCTGCGCCACCGTAACGACGCGCCGCGCTCGTGGAAGGCAGTGGCGCGTGCCTAACGTTGCGCGCCATGAGGCTCAAGACCGCCCTTCTGATCCCCGCCGCTGTATCCATCGCCCTGTCAGCGGCGGTCACCGTGGCTGTCGCCGACCCCGGCAGCGAACTTCCCGAATCCGAGACCACTGACGTGCGCGTGACCCCCGCGACCGTTACCGTCACCGCTACCGTCGCTCCCGGCCAATGCGCCCCGGTGGCCGGCGGGCCACCGAACATCGCAGTGACCGATACCGCCGCGGAGCCGCAGCTTTCCGAGGGCCAAGTCGCGCCGAGCACGGCCACCGTGTCAGCCGACGGGGAGGCAGGACCCTCCGGTGCGTCCACCAGCCGCTTCGACCCCTACACCTGCGCCCCTGTCCCCGCAGCGGCCACGTCCAGCGCGACACCGGCGGCCCCCGCGCGGACGGACGCCGAAATACCCACCTACACCGCGCCGCTGGCCCCCTACCCGGGTTCCAACGGCAGCGGAGTCTCCGGTGGAGCCGATGCCGAAGCGACCTCGACGCAGGGTCCTTTAAGCGAGCCCACCACGTCCTCGACGCTGCCCGCAGCACCGGCACCGCGATGACCGCGCTATCCCCGAAGCTGCAGCAAGCCATCGACTCAGCGGTGCATGCGGATGAGGCATGGACTCAGGCGACGTTCCCCAGCGTCGAGGCGGTAGGGATCGGGGTCGATGACCCCGACGATCCGCACGTCGCGGTCGCCGTGCACGGCGGATGCATCACCTACATCGGGATCAGTGACCCGATGCTGCATGTCGACCTTGAAGTTCTCCAAGACGTTCTCAACGCCGCCATCTTCACGGCGTTTAGCAGCTGGACGGCTCAGGCGAGCGGCAAGGCCCCGAGACTTATGCAGGACTGAGACAGATCGCGGATCGGAAAGAGGAGTCCAAACACCGTGGCGTACACCTGGAGCCTGTCTCTGTACCCAACACACGAGCACCCCGACCGCGGAGCATTCATCGCCGGAACCAGCGACACACTCGACGGCGCCCGTGATCACCTCGTCCATGCCCTGGTCGCCCATACCTCGATCCCTGACCAGGAGACGGTGCGTGTCGCTGTGCAGACCTGCAGCGACTGGACCGACTTCGACGAATACGCGATCACCTGTCGGATCGAAGAGAACTGAGCCACACCAGGAAAGATGCTGTTGTGTCCCGGCTGCCAACATCAGTCCGGGCGGTGAATCCGTCTACGGTGCGGCACTTCTCGGCGTTTCACGTGGCGGGTGCGAGAGCTGTGGCGCGGCCTGCTCTTGTCGGCGCTGCGCGCTACGTTCCTGACCGGAGCGGGGACCGTCGCCCGCACCAGATAAGGAGACGCCGCCAATGTGCCGCACCGCCAAGCGCCGCTGCCCCCACAATCCACAACGGGACCGAGAACGTCGGGCCGCGATGAAGACTTACCGTGCCGACTTGGCTTCCGCAGCAGCGCAGTTCGCAGGTCCTGGTGTGCTCTCGGTCATCGCTGCCGCACCCGCCTCCGCGCTGGCACCGATCGCCACCGATCTGGGGCTGGATCCCGCCACGGTATCCTCAGTGTCCCCGTCGACGCACGTCACCCACGACATCTCCGGAACACTGCGCGGACTGGCCGGCGCCAAAGCAGCCGACGCCGGTCACGTTCCTTCCGAACACACCCTTCAGCGGGCCGCCATCCTGAACTACGAGCACTCCCGAGGGTACGAACCGCTGCACCCGCTGTTTGTCGGCGTGATCGCACCTCCTCGCGAGCTGGACGATCTGCGGACCAGCTACGCCAAGGTGCACGAGCACACCGCCAGTGACGGTCTCGGCGTCGGCAACGCTCCCCTGACCGTCTCCGAACTCGGTACTATCGAGGCTGACCGGGCGAGGCGACGTCAAGAGATCGCCGACCTGTTCGTCGCCGAGACACGGCAAGACCGCGCCGACGCCGGTGACAGCCAACAATGGTCGGAATGGCTTGCCGCCGAGCAGAACTCGATCACCACCGCCGAGACAGTGTCAAATACCGCGCCCACCCGGAAGAAAAGCACGGGGCGACAAACTGCTCCACAGATCAGTTTCCACACCGCCGACGGCTTTGAGGAGAACATCGACCCCGCGACCGCCACCCACATAGCCGCCGCGTACACGCGACTGTCCGGGAACGACGTCGATATCCGATTCTTCGCCACCCACTCCGACGCGGTCCTGGCTCATGGCGTGCACATCGGACGGTGCGACACCCCGGCTGAGGCGATCGGCGAGGTGAACTGGAAGGCCTATCTGACGCGGGCCGACGGCGACGAACGGAAAGCCCGCGAGGCTGTGGCTACCGACATCGAGACTGTGTTCTCCAGCTCTGATGTTGCAGCGTTCGCGACCCGCGCGTCGCACCGCAGGGCATTGAAAGTCTCCGAGGCCGTCGAAACCGCGGCGCGACGCTGGGAAGAAGACACCGACGCGGCGTGGAAAGTCTTCCCGTCGAGCGGTCCGATCCGGCACCAGGTCATTCTCGACGGACTGTTGCGTCCCCGGCATCTGATTGGCGACGACCCGTTCGACCTGTACGACGGTGTCGCTACCTATTCCTCCGGAGGGGTCTATCTGCCGGAGTCGAACGTGGTCGAGGCGATGGTGACCCACGTGAAAATGCTGCACCAACACCACGATCTCCGTATGCAGGCAGTGGCCGACGCGATCATCGATCGTGCCCGCGCCGCACGTGATCTTCCCACCGGCAGCTTCGCTGAGCGCATCGAGCGGCAGTGGCAGCTCGTGGAACTGGCGGACGCAGCCGAGCTGCTGACCGAGGGTTCGGACTACATCGAGGACGTGACACTGTTGACTGCGAACGATCCGAATCAGATGGAGTTGTTCGCACTGGCCGCCGCTGCATAGTCGAAACCCGTGCGGGCCAGCCACGTTGAACACACTCTGCTCGGGAGTTGCAGCGGCACGCAGCATTTCTCCTGTGTGGGTGTCCAGGTCCAGGTGCCAGACCGGCCCGCCGCCACGACTTGCACGGAGCCAATCAGACCCGCCGCCGCGCACGGTGCACGCCCGGCACTACGGACGGCGCTACAGGCGGAACTACCAAGGGTGATCCGGGTTGCGCTACGGGCGGCGATCCAGGGTTCCGGTGTATCCCGACCGCGCCGCAGACAGTCAGTAGCGTCGCTAGAACGCAGCATATTTCCCGTTGCACCCCAACGGGAAAGGCCCACGGCGATGATCACTCACGACGAATTCCGCGCCCTGTGCGCGCAGTATCAGGACCGTCCAGAGACGCGCGGCGCCTTCATCGACTACGTGCGCGGACAGTACGTCTCGCACCGAGACTTGCACTGCGCAGCAGGCGCCGTGAAGACGGCGATGCCCACTCCAGAATCTGTTGCCGATATGGACGCTGTCATCGGCTACGTCGGCCACCATTGGAAGGCGTTCGACTGAGCGCGGCAACGCTCCTGACGGACACCGACGGGTATCCCGTCCCTGCATCTTCGTCGCGGGTGACCGTTAACCCATCGCTGCATCGAGTTGCCCTGACGCGCCGCAGCGGGCCCAAGCGCCATGACCACACCAGCATGGCCACCATGACCAATTACCGAGTGGCATACGTGCTCAGCGGCGGGGAGCCCGTGGCGGTTTTCCTCGACTCCGCCTCCGACTGCAACCCCGGCAACCTTATGACCTACATGCGAGTTGGCGAGCACGACGAGGGTTCGATCGAGTGGGTGCGCGAGCAGCCGCCGGCCGTCGAGTACCAGTACCGCGACCTGCATGCCTACCTCGCCCGCCGTTACGCCGATCCGCCACAAGGGGGCTCGCTGGCGCTGGTGATCGACCAGACCGGTCTGCCCCGGTAAACGCAGAGGCATGCCAGCGCACCACAACCCGCTCCAGCGGGGCGCGCCGCTGCCTCCCCCTTCTCCGGGCAACACCTACCGTCACCGCTCATGAAGCTCACCCGCACTTTCGCCAGCGCTGCCGCCCTCGTTGGCGCCGCCGCGGTGTTCACCGCGTCAGCGGCTCAGGCTGACCCGGCCGACTCTGATTCCCCGGTCTCGGGCGGGGTCATCGCCGCACAGGAACCGTTTTCAGTCATCTCGGTCGCAGACCTCCCTCTGCCGGCCGCCGGCTGGCAACCGGTACTGGGTCATGACCGCACCAGCGGCGTACTGCCTGGCCTAGCGTCCTGCTCTGTCGACGGGATCCCCGCTGAAACCGATCTCGATCGCCGCGCAGCGGCGACCAGCCCAGTGTTCGTCGCTGATCTGCGACCCAGCAACTCAGAGGGAACCGAAGGGTGGGCCGGCACGGTCTCCGGTGCCGGCTATAACGGCATCAACGCCTCCAGCTACGCGCTGGCTTCCTATCGCCGCTACCTGGACACCTGCCGCACCGCGCCCGACCAGACCACCGGCTACCGCAACGCCGCGGTGGGCACCTCGGTGCTGGACCCGACGCAGGCACACGCACTCCTCGAGACCACTGACAGATGGGTGGAAGTGTTCGCCGTGGCCACGAACGATGGCCTGCTGGAAGCGACGTTCACCCGGCCCAAGGACGGTCCAGTTTCGTTCGGGTACAACCCCGCCACTGTGTTCAGCGCACTCAAGATGGCCGATCTTGGCGCTCTGGCACGCCGAGCGTAAGGGTCTGATTTTGACCGCTGATTCGGGAGTCGTTTGATCACGAATTTCGGAGTCGGTGTTGTCGTGTCAAAGTCGGTGACTGTGAATTCGGGAGTCACCCGCCGTGCACCTGTCTCTGATGGGCTATGGAGGTGCGGCCTTCGGGGTCGAAGGTGGAGCTGTACGCGGCGATCCGCCGGGATGCTCACGCTGGGAAGTCGGCGCGGGCGATTCAGCGTGAGTACCGGGTGTCCTGGACGACGGTGCAGAAGGCGTTGGGGTCGGCGTGGCCTTCGGAACGAAGGCGTTATCCGAATCGGGGCAGCAAGATCGATGATTACCGCGAGGTCATTGACGGTTGGCTGCGTACTGATCTGACGGCGCCGCGCAAACAACGCCATACCGCCAAGCGGGTTTTCGATCGCCTGCGCGAGGAGCATCAGGCCGAGGTGTCGTATTCGCGGGTGCGGGCGTATGTGTCGGTGCGTCGCGGGGAGATCTTGGCCGAGTCTGGTCGTGCCGCTGTCGAGGTGTTCGTGCCGCAGTCGCATCGGCCCGGCGAGGAAGCCGAGGTCGACTTCGGGGACGTGGTGATCGAGCTGCGTGGTCAGCCGGTGACGTGCACGTTGTTCTCGTTGCGTTTGTCGTTCTCCGGCCGCGCGGTGCATCGGGTGTTCCTATCGGCCGGGCAGGAAGCGTTCTTGGAGGGCCACGTGCACGCCTTCGAGGTTCTCGGCGGGGTTCCGTTTGGCCGGATCCGTTACGACAACCTCAAATCAGCAGTCTCAGCGGTGCTGGGTTTGTCGCGGCATCGGGTGGAAAACGATCGCTGGGTGGCGTTTCGGTCGCACTACTCGGTACAGGCTTTCTATTGCCAACCTGGCATCCAGGGGGCTCATGAGAAGGGTGGGGTGGAAGGCCAGATCGGTTGGTTTCGGCGCAACCACTTCGTGCCGGTCCCTCAGATCGAATCGATCGCCGAACTCAATGCCATGATCGACAAATGGGACGCCGATGACCTCGATCGGCGTATCGGTTCGCGGGTCCGCACCGTCGGTGAGCTGTTCGCTATCGAGGCGCCGCTGTTGGTGCCGCTGCCGGAGGCTGCGTTCGAAACCGGGCTCTGGTTCAACTTGCGCGTGGATCGGCACAGTCACCTATTGACTGAACTAATTCCGACGTTCCGGCATGTCAGCGCCGTGATCGACAGACAGCGGTCCTACCGTCGGTGCCATGTTCGACGACTTCGAGAACGTGCGCGATCTGTCGGTGTTGGAGGTGCCGGCGGTGGGGTCGCTGTCGGCGACGGGATCGAAGTGGGATCCGTATCGGTTGCTCGACCCACAGGGCCGGCCGGTCGGGGCGGTCGCTGCGTACTTCAGCGATCTGCTCGCGGCTGGGCGTAGCGAGGCCACGGTCCGCTCGTACGGGATGGACCTGCTGCGCTGGTTCCGGTTTCTGTGGGCGGTCGAGGTGGCGTGGGACGGTGCGACGCGTTTGGAGGCTCGCGATTTCTGCCGATGGCTTGCGATCACGAACCGCGCGAAAGGTTCTGGTCGGGCGGTGCCCTATTCGGTGTCGGTGCGGGTGCACAGCGAAACGGTTCTGCGCTGTTTCTATGATTTCCACCGCGACGTCGGTACCGGGCCGATGGTGAATCCGTTTCCGCTGGACCGGTCGCGGCGCGGTGGCCGGGCGCACGCGCATCACAACCCGATGGAGCCGTATCGCAACGAGCGAGCAGGCTTGTATCGGCCTCGGGCGATCAGACGGATCCCGCGCAATATCCCGGATGCGGAGTTCAACCAGATCTTCGCGCGGCTGCTCTCGAACCGAGACCGGGCGATGGTGGCGTTTTACGTCTCCACCGGGGCGCGGGCCTCGGAGCTGCTGACCGTGACGCAGGGCGGTGTCGATCCTGGGCGGCAGTTGATCACGGTGGTGCGCAAGGGTTCTCGTGAGATGCAGGAGCTGCCGGCGTCGTCGGACGCGTTCGTGTGGCTGCGGTTGTATCAGGTGGAGATGGAGGGTCAAATCCCGCGCGGACGAACCAGACCGTTGTGGTGGACGCGGCGCAAGCCGTTTCGGCCGTTGACCTATCACGCAGCGCACCGCATGTTCGAGCGGGTGAGCGCCGACGCCGGCGCCAGCGCGACGCTGCATGCGCTGCGGCATACGGCGGCCTACCGGATGGCCCAGGATCCGGCGATGCCGCTCACCGACGTGCAGTTCGTGCTCGGGCATGCGCAGCTGACCACCACGCAGATCTATCTGACCCCGCGCAAGGAGGATGTGATCGAACGCGTGCTCGCCCACCACGCCGAACAGACCCGCAAGGCCGCCGAGCAGGGCCCGCCGCCGGCGGCGGGCTATCGACCCGAGACGCTGGATGTGCTGTTCGCTCGGAGTCGGCGCTCATGACCATCGCCGAGACCATTCTGGCGTCAAGGACTGCCAACCGTGTCGATGCCGAGCCGCTTGAGCCCGCTCTCACGCATCCTGATTGGCGAACCCGTTATCCGGCCCGTGCGGTGCAGACGCGCTGGGCGGCCACCTGCGGCGATCGTGTCGAGGCGGATGGGGTTATCGCCGCCGCGACGGCTGAGTTGTCCACGCAGCGGGTGCGGAACGCCCGCCGTTGGGGCGTGCCAATGCTGCTGGACTGGCTCGCCGACCAACCCGGTGAAACCTGGCAGCTGCGGTGGATGGCCAGCGGCGCCGACGCCCAAGGCTCGGAATGGGCGCAGCATCCCGAGCAGTGGCTTCGTCGCCAGGGGAAGTACTCCGAGAACCGGTTGGAGTTGATGACCAGCTCGCTGCTGGTGGTGGTCGGCGCAGACGTGCTGCGACCGTCCCTGGAGTGGCTGTTGACCGGCGGGAAGAAGCGCAAGCTGGTTCGCAATATGGTCTACGGCCGCGACGGCGCGGGATTCGACCGGCTGCGGCGATTGTGCGAGCAGGATCCGGCGATCAGATCGGACGCGTTGGGCGACATCCTGTTTCGCTGCGCGGTGATCGTCGCTGCCAAGGGCGGCACGCTGGCAGACATCACCGTTGGTGATGTGCTGGAGATCCGTCGAATACGTGGTGCGGGGCCGTACGGATTCGGCGTCGGCGACTTTTCGAATGCTGCGTGAGGCAGGCGTGTTCGGCGCCGATACGCCGTCGTTGCAGGAGATCCGTAGCCTCGGGCAGCGTTCAGTCGCCCAGCTCGTCGACCGTTATCCGATCGCGTGCCGACCGATCCGTGACCTGCTCGTCGCCTATCTAGCCGATCGGCAACCGGCAGTCGACTACAACACGTTGGTCGGCCTGGCGTATCACCTGGTTCGGTGTTTCTGGTCAGACCTCGAGCAATATCACCCCGACATCGATTCGCTGCGGTTGCCGCGTGAGGTCGCCGGCGCGTGGAAGCGGCGCCTGCGCACCAAGACCACCACCGTGATCCGCGACGGCGAACGTGTCGAGGTGGAGTCCGAACGGCTCGGCTACCTCGACACGCTGGCCACCGTGCGGGCGTTCTACCTGGACCTGGCTGAATGGGGACTTGAAGACCCGGTCCGGTGGGGTGTGTGGGTGGCGCCGTGCCCGATCAGCCAGGAAGATCTCGTCCGGAAGAAGTTCGTTCGGCGTCGTAAAGCGCGCATGGACAGCCGCACCCGCGAGCGGCTGCCGGTGCTGCCTGTCCTGGTCGAAGCGGTCGACCGGTGGAGGCGCGAGTCACGGCAGTTTCTGGACGCCGGGCAACAGATCCGGCCAGGGAAGCAGTTCACCGCCGTCGGAAAGATCCTTACCAGGATCGAGCGCCCGAGTGCGGCGGCGGACAACGTTTGGGTGCGCCATCCAGAAACTGGCAGGCCATGGCTGCTCAATCGTGACGAGGAGCACGCCTTTTGGGCGTGGTCAGTAATCGAGCTGCTTCGTCATACCGGGGTCCGGGTGGAGGAACTGCTTGAACTGAGCCATCACAGCCTGATCCAGTATCGGCTGCCGAACACCAACGAGCTGGTGCCGCTGCTGCAGGTCGCCCCGTCAAAGACAGACACCGAACGCCTGCTCGTGGTCAGCCCGGAACTTGCCGATGTGCTCAGCGCGGTCATCTGCCGCATCCGGGGCGCCGACGGAACGGTCCCGCTCGTCCGCGCCCGCGACAGCCACGAATTGGTGTGGTTGCCGCCGTCTCCGCTGCTGTTCCAACGGCGGAGCAGAGCTGAAAATCGCTCGCTCGGAGGCAGTTTCGTAGCTCAGCTGCTTGACGAAGCGCTGGCCCACACCGGGCTGACCGACCCTGCTGGCGAGCCGCTGCACTTCACCGCACACGACTTCCGTCGCATGTTCATCACCGACGCCGTGCTCAACGGTCTCCCGCCGCATATCGCTCAAGTCATCGCCGGACACCGCGACATCGGCGTCACCATGGGTTACAAGGCCGTCTACCCTGACGAGGCGATCACCGCCCACCTCGCCTTCATCGCCCGCCGACGCAAGCTCCGGCCGACCGAGGAATACCGCCAGCCCACCGACGAGGAATGGCAGCAGTTCCTTGGCCACTTCGAGCGCCGCAAGGTCTCCGTTGGCACCTGCGGACGCGCTTTCGGCACACCCTGTATCCACGAGCACGCTTGCGTGAGATGCGCACTCCTATGGCCGGACCCACAGCAACGACCGCGGCTCCAGGAGATCCGGGACAACCTCGCGGCCCGCATCGCCGAAGCCGAACGCGAAGGCTGGCTGGGCGAGGTCGAGGGACTCCAGGTCAGCCTCGCCGGCGCTGAGGACAAACTCGCCCAGATCGAAAGACGCTGCAGGACAACCACTGACATCGCTGCCACCGGCCTCGGCATCCCACGCTTCCGACAAGCATAGAACAGTATTCAAACAACTGTTCGGTTCAGAGAACAGATCACGGTGCGCACCAATCGGTATTCGGTGCCGGTGCGGTTAGCTGTCGTGACCTGTGAGGTTGTTGACGGCGTGCCTGCTTGAAACTGGGAGGACCTCCTGACGGAGTGGATGTGTCTGGCATTCACCCGTAGGAGGTCCTCGTGTCTCACGCTAACGCTCGTACCAACGTGTTCGCTCGTCGCCTGATCGTTGAGCGTGTTGCAGCCGGTTGGCCGCCGGCGCATGTCGCTGAACAACTGGGCATTTCGAGAGCGACGGTCTACAAGTGGCTGCGCCGGTATGCCGAGGGCGGCGACGCAGCGTTGGCCGACCGATCCTCGCGCCCGGTCCGAATGCCCCGGCGCACCAGCCATCGGGTCGAGCAGAAAGTGCTCAACGCCCGACGCCGCCTCAAGCGCGGCGCTGTCGTCCTGGCTGGTGAACTCGGCTTGAATCCGTCCACGGTCGGACGGATCCTGGCCCGCCACCAGGTGCCGCACCTGTCTGCCATCGATCCGATCACCGGCGAGTCCGTGCGCTGCTCGCGGCGCAGCCCCAATCGCTACGAACACCGCACCCCGGGCTCACTGGTCCATGTCGACGTCAAAAAGCTCGGCCGTATCCCCAAGGGAGGCGGGTGGCGCCTGCACGGCCGCGACGCCGCGGTATCGGTGGCCCACCGGCACAAGAAGATCAACATTGGCTACGACTACGTCCACACCGCTATCGATGACCGCACCCGCCTGGCCTACAGCGAAGTGCTACCCGACGAGAAAGATATGACCTGCGCGGAATTCCTGCACCGAGCGTTGGCCTGGTTCGCCACTCACGGCGTGCGCGTGCGACGGCTGCTCACCGACAACGCGTTGGTCTACCGGCGCGGCACCAACTGGGGTTGGGTCTGCTCAGCGTGGCAGCTCAAACGCCGATTCATCAAACCCGGCCGGCCCTGGACCAACGGCAAAGCAGAACGCTTCAACCGAACCTTGCTCACCGAGTGGGCCTACGCCCGCCCTTGGACCTCAAACAGCTTGCGCACACGAGGTCTTGACCGATTCCTGCACCGCTACAACACTCAACGAGGCCACTCCGCACTCGGCGGACAACCACCCATCAGCCGGCTCGCCGCCTGACAACAACGTGTCAGGTCACGACAGTTAGCCGGCCGCCAGGTGAGGGTGCAGTTGCATGCTTCGCATCTGGAGGTGTACTGCGACCGCCAGCTGGTCGCCACGCATGAACGCTTGCCGGGCAAAGCCGAAACCCGGCTGGAGCTGGATCACTACCTGGAGATTCTGCTGCGCAAGCCCGGTGCTTTGCCGGGTTCGACGGCGTTGGAGCAGGCCCGCGCGGCGGGGCGGTTCACCCCGGTGCACGACGCCTGGTGGGCAGCGGCCCGCAAGACTCACGGCGACGCTACCGGCACCCGCGAACTGATCGGCGTCTTGCTGGCGCACCGGCATCTGCCGCACGAACTGGTGGTCATCGGGTTGGCCCGCGCTCTGGCGGCAGGGGCGCTGACTGCCGATTCCGTGATCTTAGAGGCGCGAAAGGCAGCTGAGGATAACACTTCTGAACACTATGGCGAACGCCATGAAGCCGCAGACGAGGCCGAGGCGGTGGCGTCGCTGACCGCACGACGGCTGGCCGCACTGCCTATTGATTCTCGGCCGCTGCCCTCGGTGGCGGTTTACGACGCTCTGCTGCGCAATCCTAGGAAGGACACCGCCACCTCATGAGCACGACTTCTGTGAGCACCAGTTTGCCGCACCGGCGCGGGTTGACCGAGCAAGCTGCTGACGCTGCTGTGGAGCAGGCCTGCCGGATGCTGCGCTTGCCGACGATTCGTGCCAGCTTCGCCGAGCTGGCCGACGAGGCCGCCGCCGAGCAGATGTCCTACCGTGGATTTCTGGCTGAGCTGTTGATGGCCGAATGCGACGATCGCGCGCGGCGCCGTGCTACACGGCGGATCAAAGCCGCCGGCTTTCCCCGCGACAAGTCGCTGCGGGCCTGGGACTTCGACGCCAACCCGAACGTGGATGCCGCCGCGGTGCACACCCTCGCCAAATGCGAATGGGTCAAAAAGGGCTTGCCGCTGTGTCTGATCGGTGACTCCGGGACTGGCAAAAGCCACCTGCTGATCGCGTTGGGCACCGAAGCCGCGATGGCCGGCTACCGAGTCAAATACACCCTGGCGACCAAACTGGTCAACGAACTCGTCGAAGCCGCCGACGACAAACAACTGTCGAAAACCATCGCCCGCTACGGCCGCGTCGATCTGCTCTGCATCGATGAGCTGGGCTACATGGAGCTCGACCGGCGCGGCGCTGAACTGCTGTTCCAGGTCCTCACCGAACGTGAGGAAAAAGCCTCCGTCGCGATCGCGTCCAACGAGAGTTTCTCCGGCTGGACCAAGACGTTCACCGACCCACGGCTATGCGCGGCCATCGTGGACCGACTTACCTTCGGCGGAAACATCATCGAAACTGGAACCGATTCGTTCCGTCTGGCCCAGACTCGATCCAAACACCACCCCAACCCGGGCGACGATGCTCGCGCCTGATGGTCGGCACTCGACGGCAGGCGAGCTAGCGGTGTTCGCTGTTGAAGGTGTCGTAGGCCTCGGCGAGGTGTTCTGCGGTGGCGTCAGGATGGCTTTGGGCGACCAGTGTCATTTCGGCGAGGGTCTGGAGTCCCAGGCCGATGTCATGACCTGGGGAACGACCTCGGGTGATCGCATCGTTGAGGGCGATCAGGAACCGTTGCTGTAGCTCAGAGGTCAGCGATGCGGCGTCCGTCGTTGCTTGTCCGTCGGGTGTGCTCATGACCGGCGGTGTCAGCACTGGCGGTGTCGGATGGCCATGGCGGCAGCATCTGGTCGGGCGCTGGCGGCCAGGACCGTGTGGTCGGAGTTCAGGTCGGGGAAACGTCGGCGTAGCTGTGCGATGAGGAACTGGGCGTGGTCGACGTCGCGGCGCAGCTCGGCGGCGACCTCGCGCATCACTGGTGCCCCTGCAGCGTGCCGGGCCTCGGCTTGGCGTTCGGCCAGGATCAGCTTCGGGGTCATCTCGCCAAGCTGCTCGTTGAGTGCGGCGATCACCGGGGCCGGCATCTTCGGCCACTCGGCCAGCAACACCCGGATCTGCGGTTCATACGCGTCGGCTACCGAGCCGCGAGGTTTGCGTTCGTACTGTGGCGGCCGTTCCGAGGCCAGGGCCGCGCGAACCGTGTTCCGCGAGATACCCAACCGACGGGCGACCTCCCGGATCGGCACCCCCTCAGCCCGATGCAACCGCCGAATCTCTGCCCAGTCTTCCACCGCGATCATCCCTCCAAGAGACCACCGGGTGGGTCAACTTTCCGGGAACCTCAGCGGTCTACTTTTCAGGAACCGACGACAGCCGCAGTCGGCGCGGCTCTTTCCCGATTCGAAAATCGTCCGATCCGGGATTTCATCCCGCTGTTTGTCGAGAAGCATGCTAGTCAGCACCTGGCGCAGCTTCAGGCAGTCCCGATAGCTACCAGCGCCTAACCACGCTTGACTGAGTCGCCTCCTGCCGAATCGAGGCTGGGGGCGACGCCGTTCGCGACCTAAGTGATCGGGTGACTTTGAGCTGGAACTACCCCACGGTTTCTCCCCTTGAGATTGCCAGTGCCAAGCGGGCCGGCCGGACTGCGCCCCCAGATCGACGGGCGGTGTGGCGGTGAAAATGTCGGCGGTGGCGACCCGTTTGGTCAGCTCGGGCGGTTGGAAGCCGGGACCGGGTGCGGAGCCGGCACCAGTGGATAACAGTGCTCGGGCCAGCGCGTTTTCCCTTCGGCGAGTGCGACGAGTGCGAAGATTCCGTCGGCGGTGGTGAGCAGAACGTCGTAGCGTTCTCTCAGTGTCAGGGTGAGGTTGCCGCTTGTTGCGGTGGTTGGATCCTGATCACCTGGTGTCTGGCTCGTAGCGTCGCTGCCGCCTTTGGGTTGGCATCCATGGGTTTTGTCGGCATCAGGTGTGAAGGACCGGCCGGCGTGACTTGATAGGAGCGTGGCGTCGCCCCCACTGAGATGTGTCCGCCGACCGGCCCAACCGTCACCTCACAGTGAATGGAGGCAACCACCATGGTTGTTGTTGGAGCCGATGTGCACAAGCGCACGCATACCTTCGTCGCCGTTGACGCGGTCGGACGCAGACTCGGCGAGAAAGTCGTCAAGGCCACGACGCAGGGGCATCGTCAGGCGGTGCAGTGGGCCCGGAACCAGTTCGGTACGGAGTTGGTGTGGGCGATCGAGGATTGCCGACACTTGTCGGCGCGGTTGGAACGCGATTTGTTGACGGCCGATCAAAAGGTGGTGCGGGTACCGCCGAAAATGATGGCCCATGCCCGGGCGTCAGCGCGTACGCGCGGCAAGTCTGATCCGATCGACGCGCTGGCAGTTGCACGAGCTTACTTGCGTGAACCGGACTTGCCAGTGGCCTCTCACGACGAAATCTCGCGCGAGTTGAAATTGTTGGTAGACCGACGCGAAGACCTTGTGGCGCAACGGACGGCGACTATCAATCGGTTGCTGTGGCGGGTTCATGAATTGGATCCCGATCGGGCTCCGAAACCGGCGTCGTTGGATCGTGCCAAACACCGCAAGCTTCTCAGCGATTGGCTAGGCACCCTGGACGGCCTCGTCGCCGAGCTGGCCCGCGACGAGCTGTCCGACATCACCCGACTCACCGAGCAGATCAACGTCTTGGCCAAGCGCATCACTGAACGCGTGCGCGATGTTGCCCCGGTGCTGCTGGCGATGCCGGGCTGTGGAGAGCTGACCGCAGCCAAGATCATCGGCGAAACAGCCGGCGTCACCAGATTCAAAAGCGAAGCAGCCTTCGCCCGCCACAGCGGCGTGGCACCGATCCCGGTCTGGTCAGGCAACACTGCCGGCCGGGTCCGGATGACCCGCTCAGGCAACCGTCAACTCAACGCCGCCCTACACCGCATCGCAATCACCCAGATCCGTCTGGACGGCCTCGGCCAGGCCTACTACCGAAAGCGGCTGGCCGCCGGCGATTCCACCACCGAAGCGCTGCGCTGCCTCAAACGCCGCCTCGCCCGGGTGGTCTTCGGCCACCTCCACACCGACCACCAAACCCGACAACAGCCATGCCAACCGGCAGCGGCTTGACATAGGAGAAACCCATGCCGATCAGCACGGCGTCCACCTGGGTGGGGGGTGACCGGGAAGCCGTCGGTGTGGGTGACCGTCATCGTGTGTCCGGTCAGCGCGATTCGAAACGCCCTGTCGGAGCGGCATAGGCCTCAGTCTGAACCTACGGCAGCCGGGCCGTCAGGCCTAACCGTCGATCGGTGCACTGCCGCAGCGGGTTGGTCATGGCGCTTAGCGGTGTTCGCGCAGCAGTGCCATTCGCCGACGGAACTCCTCTTCGTCGATCTCGCCGCGGGCGAACCGTTCGCTCAACAGCTCATCGGCCCGCGGCGATACCGTTGGGCCGCTGCGGGATCGGCTATCGGTGCCAAAGGAGCGGGCTGCCAAGACGATCGCGGTGAGCAGCCCTCCCCAAAACAGCAACATCAATACCGTCATCATGATCCAACCACCCCAGCCCCCGCCGTACCACATCATGATGATCGTCCTTCCCATCGAGCGGCACCGCGAAGTTGGTGGCGCTGTTGTGACCATGCGCGCCGTCGGCGCCGGTGGGTAGGGCCGAAAGACCCTATTGAGTCGTCTCCTGCGGGCTCGACTGTTGGGTGCGGTTCGGCAGTGCAGCCGCTGGTTGTCAGGGACGATGATTCAGGCGAGGCTGGAGAGTCTCAGGACCAGCGCGACGATCCGTACCAGCAGGCCAAGACCATGACATTGATCGACCTACGCCGGCGGCAGTATCGCGAGCGGACCGGACGCGACCTCACCGATGAGAACGTGTGGGTCGCAGAGCGGCTGCGCGAATTGCATTCCCTGCAAGCAATACTGGACCGTCTTACTGCAGATCAGGCCACCCATAATGAGGCGATCGCCCGGGCCGGAACCGCCAATCGGATTCCACTGCAAACCAGTGGCCACCCGCGGTGCTCACGATTCAGCACTGCGCAAAGCGCATCCCCACAGGGCCGCATGACCGTGACCACCGCGTCGCTGCTGGCGCTGCAAGCCAGTGCCCGCAAACGCAGCGACGACGACACCCGTATCGGGCAGGCGCTGAAGACAATGCGCAAGCGGGGCCTCGATATCACTGTCAGCAGCCTGGCCCGCCACGCCGGAGTGTCCCGCCGCGTCATTCACCGCCGCACCGAACTGCGCAAACGGATCCGCACCCTGCAGCCGCTGGCCGCTGCCCCCGAACCCCCGCCACCACCAGCTACCGACTCCGAGAGCAGCATCATCGCCGCACTACGGACCCGGATGAAGGCACGAGAAGCCCAGATCACCGAACTGAATGCTCCGCTGCACGAACGCGACCACATCATCTCCACCCTGCACGGAGAACTGGCCCGCAAGTCATAACGACCGGTGGATGACCGCCACCACGCCACCGCGACAGTGCGACCACCTCCCGGTCGCGGAACATCGGCCGTGCCGACGATCTGCTGTCTAAGGCTAGGTGCAGCAGTTCGGGTCGAGCACCACGCACAATGCTTGCAGGGCTTCGGGTTTCACCCGGTGGAACACGTTCATGCCGCGCCGGTCGGAGATCACCAACCCGGCTTTGCGCAGCTGGCCCAGGTGATGACTGACCGTGGATTCGGCCAAGTCGAGCACCGCCGCCAGATCCCCGCTGGTCTCCTCCCCGGGGCGCGAACTGAACAGCAGCGACATGATCTTGACCCGCACCGGATCAGCCAAAGCCTTCAGCCGCATCGCCACCTGCAGGGCGTCGGCGTCACTGAGCGGCCCGGCGGCAACCGGGGCGCAGCACACCGGAGCGGACATGTCGATCACGGGCAACGCTTTGGGCATGCCCCCATCCTGCCACAATTTCTTGACATATATCGAAAAGGTGGCATGCTGAGCCCTGACGCGTCAGTTCGATATATGTCTCAGCCCTAGTGGGAGGTTCATCATGTCCCGTGTTCAGTTAGCGCTCAACGTCAATGATCTCGACGAGGCAGTCACGTTCTACACCAAACTCTTTGGCGTTTCCCCGGCCAAGGTCAAGCCCGGTTACGCCAACTTCGCGGTCACCGAGCCACCGCTGAAGCTGGTACTGCTGGAAAATCCCGGCAAGGGCGGCACCATCAACCACCTCGGCGTCGAGGTCGAATCCAGTGACAAGGTGCACGCCGAGATCGCCCGGCTGACCAGCGAAGGGCTGTTCACCGACGAGGAGATCGGCACCACGTGTTGTTTTGCCACCCAGGACAAGGTGTGGGTCACTGGCCCGGCCGGGGAGAAGTGGGAGGTCTACACCGTGCTGGCCGATTCCGACACGTTCGGCACCAGCCCGCAGCTCCTCGCCGACGGTGAGGCCGCCGAGGGTGGGGTCTGCTGCGGCGGTACTGCCGCCGCCGAAGCGCAGCCCCAGGCGGCGAAGACCTCGTCCTGCTGCTAACGCCGATACCCGGCACGAAGGGCCCACCATCCCCGCGATGGTGGGCCCTTGATTATCGGTCGCCCGGCTTGACGGCTGGTTCGATAAGTATCAATATTGATGTATGTCGAAATCATCAGGTCCAGTCGATGACGCGTGCTGCCCACCCGGGGCACTCCTGGGTGAACCTCTCTCGGCGGCCGAGGCCGCCGATATGGCAGTCAAACTCAAAGCCCTGGCTGATCCAGTGCGGCTGCAACTGTTTTCGGCGATCGCCAGCCACGCCGGCGGCGAAGCCTGCGTCTGCGACATCTCGGTCGGCGTGGAGGTCTCCCAACCCACCGTGAGCCATCACCTCAAGGTGCTGCGCGACGCCGGCCTGCTCACCTCGCAGCGCCGGGCCTCGTGGGTGTATTACGCGGTGGTGCCCGAAGCGCTGGCCAGCCTGGCCGTGCTCCTCGGAGCGACCTCGGTAGATGCAGTGGCTGGGGTGCCGGCATGACCGACACCACCACTGCGCCGCCGGTCGTGGGCAAGCTGTCCACCCTCGACCGGTTCCTGCCGCTGTGGATCGGCGCGGCCATGGTTGCCGGGCTGCTGCTGGGCCGGTGGATCCCCGGATTGAACACCGCACTGGAAAAGGTTCAGATCGACGGAATTTCACTGCCCATCGCCCTCGGTTTGTTGATCATGATGTACCCGGTCCTGGCCAAGGTCCGCTACGACCGCCTCGACACCGTCACCGGTGACCGCAAACTGCTGCTGTCCTCGCTGGTGTTGAACTGGGTGCTCGGCCCGGCGTTGATGTTCGCGCTGGCCTGGTTGCTGCTGCCCGATCTGCCCGAATATCGCACCGGCCTGATCATCGTCGGCCTCGCCAGATGTATTGCCATGGTCATCATCTGGAACGACCTGGCCTGCGGGGACCGTGAAGCCGCCGCCGTTCTCGTGGCCTTGAATTCGATCTTCCAAGTGGTCATGTTCGCGGTGTTGGGCTGGTTCTACCTGTCGGTGCTGCCCGGCTGGCTCGGCCTGCAACAAACCACCATCGACACCTCACCGTGGCAGATCGCCAAATCGGTGCTCATCTTCCTCGGCATCCCGCTGCTGGCCGGCTACCTCTCCCGCCGGATCGGAGAAAAAACCAAAGGCCGCGACTGGTATGAGTCGAAGTTCCTGCCGACGATCGGGCCGTGGGCGCTCTACGGGTTACTGTTCACCATCGTGATTCTGTTTGCCCTGCAAGGCGATCAGATCACTCACCAGCCCTGGGACGTGGCCCGCATCGCCCTGCCGCTACTGGCGTATTTCGCGATCATGTGGGGCGGGGGCTACCTGCTCGGCAGCATGCTCGATCTGGGCTACGAGCGCACCACCACCCTGGCGTTCACCGCCGCGGGCAACAACTTCGAACTGGCCATCGCCGTCGCGATCGCCACCTACGGCGCCACCTCGGGACAAGCCCTGGCCGGGGTCGTGGGCCCGCTGATCGAAGTCCCGGTGCTGGTGGCCCTGGTCTATGTCTCGCTGGCGCTGCGTAAACGGTTTCATCACCACACCTCCCAACACCTGCCCACTGACGGCTCGACGACGAGAACGGAACCCACGCCATGACCGACAGCCCCGTCACCCACCAGCTGCGCGATGACCTGTCGATCGACCAACAGCTCGCCCTGAAAACGGCTGCCACCCGGCTGGAGACAGAGTTCGCCGATAGCTTCGGCACTGAAACTATCGAACGGTTCCTCTGCTCGTCGTATGACCAATTCGCCGGGCGTGCCACCATTCCCAACTTTTTGCCGCTGCTGGCCGAACGGTTCGCCCGCCAACGCCTGCACGCCCTTGCCCGGGTGGAAGGCAAGATCAGCGACGGCAAACCCACCGTGCTGTTCCTGTGCACCCACAACGCCGGCCGCTCCCAGATGGCGCTGGGATACTTCACTCATATGGCCGGCGACCGCGCCGTGGCCTGGTCGGGCGGATCCGAGCCCGGCAACGAGATCAACCCGGCCGCAATCGCTGCCATGGCCGAGGTCGGTATCGATATCACCGGTGAATACCCGAAACCCTGGACCGACGAAATCGTGGCTGCCGCCGACGTGGTCATCACCATGGGCTGCGGGGACGCCTGCCCGATCTTCCCCGGCAAGCGCTACGAGAACTGGGAACTGCCCGACCCGGCCGGCCAAGGCCTCGACGCCGTGCGGCCCATCCGCGACGACATCGAAGAACGCGTCCGCCGGTTGCTGGCTGACCTCAACGTCGCCGTGACTCGTTGACCATCGCAACGCGCACGGGCTCATCGGGATGACCGGCAGTCAACATCGGATAGTCCCGATGACCGCCGACCATGCCGATGCCGTCCTGGCGATCTACCAAGCCGGGATCAACACCGCAAACGCCACCTTCGACCTCAACGCCCCGGACTGGGCCACCTTCGACGCCGAGCACCTCCCGGATCACCGCTTCGTCACCACCGGCCCCGACGGGCAGGTGATGGGATGGGTTGCCGCTGCGCCCGTCTCCTCACGGTGCGTGCACGCCGGGGTGATCGAGCTCAGTGTGTATGTCGCCGAGCACGCTCGCGGCCAAGGTATCGGGACGCTGCTGCTGACGTCTGTGATCACCTCCAGCGAGAACGCCGGAATCTGGACCCTGCAAAGCCAGGTGTTTCCCGAGAACACCGCCACGCTCGCCCTGCACCACCGGGCCGGATTCCGCGTCGTCGGGGTGCGTGAGCGCCACGGCCGACTCCACGGCCACTGGCGTGACGTCATCCTGATGGAGCGGCGCAGCCCACACATCATCTGACCGCCCACCACGAAGGGAAACACCCGGTGACCGCCACACCCCCAACCGTCCTGTTCGTCTGCGTCAGCAATGCCGGAAAATCGGTGATGGCAGCAGGACTCATGCACCACATCGCCGGACCCACCATCCATGTCACCTCGGCCGGCACCCACGCCAAGACCGCCGTCAACGATCTTTCCGCACAAGCTCTGGCCGAAGTCGGCGTCGACATCAGCGACCATCGACCGGTTCAACTCACCGACCAGATGCTCGACGATGCGGACCTGGTCGTCATCGTCGGCACCCAAGCCGAACTCGGCAACCGCCCCGGCACCAATGTCGCGCGATGGGACACCGACGAACCCTCACTGCGCGGCATCGATGGCATCGAACGCATGCGAATCATCCGCGACGACATCACGACGCGCGTCCAGGCGTTGGTCGCCCACCTCTCCACGCCGATCGCAACGCCCACCGGCCCGTCATCGCGATCCAACCGCCCAGATAACACGCGCTCTGAGCGAAGCTAGATGTATGCGTGTGGAGCTTCTCACCAGCCCGGGGTGTCCGAATGCGGCGGAGGCTCGGCGCTTGCTCGCCGAGTGTCTGTTTGAGGTTGGTATCGCTGACGATGTGGTGGTGGAAAGGGTCGGTGCATATCCATCGCCGTCGGTGCTCGTTGATGGTGTGGATGTCATGAGGCCGGGCACTGAGTTGGCAGCTGATGCGTGCCGATTGGACCTTCCGACCAGGAATCGCGTGCTGGCGGCGCTTCGGAGTGCGACGCGGTCGACCTGATCGATGCGGGTGTCCTCCCCGTTGCTCGGCTCACGCGAGTTGACACGGTTCAACGTGATGCTGTTGCAACCCGAGTTCAGCTGGCTGTCGTGGTTTTCTGGTGGCCGGTCTGGGCCAGCCGGTGCAAGTCGGTTCCGGCTTCAATAGTGGCGCCCCCGAGGGGTGTGGTGCGTCCGGCGCGCACACCGTTGGCGATGACGATGATTTCGGCGAGTTCGTGCACGGCGACGACCGCGGCCAGCCCCATCACCCCGGTGAGGGCGAGCGGGATGAGTACCGTGATCAAACCCAAGGACAGGCCGACGTTTTGCAGCATGATGCGCCGGGCGCGCCGCGCGTGCGCCAGTGCGTGGGTGAGGTGGCGCAGGTCTTCACCCATCAGGGCGACGTCGGCGGTTTCGATGGCCACGTCGGTGCCCATCGCCCCCATCGCAATGCCGAGGTCGGCGGTGGCCAGGGCGGGGGCGTCGTTGACCCCGTCACCGACCATGGCCGTCGAGCAGTGTTGGCGCAGTTGACCGATCAGCGCGGCTTTGTCTTCGGGCCGCAGATCAGCATGCACCGTATCGATCCCCACCTGCCGGGCCAGGGCATGGGCGGTCGCGTAGTTGTCGCCGGTCAGCATGGCTACCTGATAGCCGCCGCGGCGCAGCTGCGCCACGACGGCGCGGGCTTCGGGGCGCAGTTCGTCACGCACCGCCACTGCGCCGATCAGTTGGTTGTTGTCTTCGACCAGCACCGCGGTCGCCCCGGCGGCTTGCATGGCCGTGACCTGTTCGGCCAGCGGGCCGGGAGCGAGCCAGCCGGGCCGCCCGAGCCGCAACCTCCGGCCGTCCCGATGCCCGGTCAGGCCCGCGCCGGGGACGGCTTGCACCTCCTGGGCGGGCTGGACCGCGTCCTCGGTGGCAGCGAGAATGGCGGCGGCCAGGGGGTGTTCGCTGCGGGCCTCCAACGCTGCCGCCGCCTCCAAGACCTGCTCGCGGGTGGCGCCGTTGGTGGTGGCGACGTCGATGACGGTGGGCCGGTTGGCGGTCAGGGTGCCGGTTTTGTCCAGGGCGATGGTGCGGACCGCGCCGAGGGCTTCCAGTGCCGCCCCGCCTTTGACGAGGACGCCGAGCTTGGAGGCCGCTCCGATCGCGGCGACGACGGTGACCGGCACCGAGATCGCCAGCGCGCACGGGGAGGCGGCCACCAACACAACGAGGGCCCGCTCGATCCACACCAGCGGATCCCCAAGGACGGAACCGATGGCGGCGATGAGGACGGCGGCGATCATGATCGCCGGGACCAGGGGTTTGGCGATGCGGTCGGCCAGGCGCTGGGCTTCGCCTTTGCGGGACTGCTCGGCCTCCACGATGGCCACGATGCGGGCCAGCGAGTTGTCGGCGGCGCTGCTGGTGACCTCGACTTCGAGGACTCCGGTGCCGTTGATCGACCCGGCGAACACCTCATCACCGGGCCCGGCCTCGACCGGCACGGATTCGCCGGTGATCGCCGAGACATCCAGCGCGGTGCGCCCTGAGGTGATGGTGCCGTCGGTGGCGACGCGTTCGCCGGGCTTGACGAGCATCCGGTCACCGACCCGCAATTGGCTTGACGGGATGGGGGTTTCGGTGCCGGCGCGCAGGACGGTGGCCTCGTCGGGCACCAGCGACAACAGGGCGCGCAGGCTGCGGCGGGTGCGGGCCAAGGAGTATTCTTCAAGGCCTTCGCTGATGGAGAACAGGAACGCCAGCATGGCGGCCTCGCCGACTTCGCCGAGGATCACCGCGCCGACCGCTGCGATCGTCATCAGCGTGCCGACCCCGATCTTCCCCTGGGCCAGCCGGCGCAGGGTCGAGGGCACGAACGTGTAGGCGCCGATCACCAACGCCAGTGCATACAGGCCGATCTCGACCGCATGGGGGCCGCCGGTCCAGCCGATCACGTAGCCGGCCGCCAGCACCACTCCGGCCACCGCGGCGGCGCGCAGTTCGGTGATCTCCCAGAGCCGTTCGGGTTCGTGGTCGTCCGCGACGGGCTCGTCGCTGCCGCAGCCGCACGCCTCACTCATCGCGCAACCTTTCGCTCGGCCGGGTGGCCGTAGTTGGGGCACAACGCGACCGCGTTGCCGGTGGCCTCCAACACCGCTTCGGCGGCCCGGAACATGTCCAGCAGCTCGGGGCGGGCCAGCCGATAGATCGAGGCCCGGCCCTGCGGCCGGAAATCCACCAGCCCGCAGTCACGCAGGCAGGCCAGATGCGCCGAGACCGTTGACTGCGCCAACCCCAACTCCCTGGTCAGGTCCACCACCCGGGCCTCGCCACCAGCCAGGCGGCGCAGAATCGCCAACCGGGTGCCGTCCGAAAGGCTGTGAAACAGCGCCGTCGCGGCATCCACATTCCCGCACACCACGGGATCGACCGAACCACTTTTCATCGCCACACGACGATGATAGCGTTCAACTCCATTGATCGGTCAACAAGGACAACATCGACAGTCACCGATGCCAGGCGACATCGCCGCCGATCCCGCGAAAGAGGTATCTCAATGGCGCGCACCAGCCGCATGGTGCTCACCGCGTTCGTCATCGCCGCCATGGCGATCGGTGCGCTGACCTACCTGTCGGTGCGCGACCGCGCCTCGACCACCCCAGCGCAGCCCGAGAATGTCCAGGCTGGGCAGTTGGTGCGGGAGAACAGTCACCGCCTCAACGCAGTGCCCGACAGCACAGTGACGTTCGTGGAGTTTCTCGACTTCGAATGCGAGGGCTGCCGCGCGGTCTACCCAGAGATCGAAAAAGCGCGGGCCCAATACGGGGACCGGGTGAACTTCGTGATCCGCTACTTCCCGCTGCAAGCCCACGTCAACGCCGAGCGGGCCGCCCGGGCGGTGGAAGCCGCCGCCCAACAGGGCCACCTGGAGGCGATGTATCGCAAGATGTATGACACCCAGGCCCAGTGGGGTGAAAAGCAAACCCCGGCAGATGACGTATTCCGCGGATTCGCAACAGAACTCGGCCTGGACATGGCCGTCTTCGACGCCGCCTACGCCGATCCCGCGACGCTGGAACGCATCCGGCTCGACATCGCCGACGGCCGGGCCTTGGGGGTGAAGGGAACCCCGACGTTTTTCCTCAACGACACCCGCATCCAGCCACACAGCTACCAAGACCTGACCACAGCGTTCGACGAAGCGCTCGCCGCCAACTAGCCGCTTGCCTGCCGCGGCCACCCGCCCGACATCCCATTAAGCCAGGAGGAACCGTCTGATGCCCGCCACCGCACTCGGTCTGTATCTGATTTTCGCTGTGTTGGGATTCGGCTGGCGCAGCTGGACCCAGTACCGCCACACCGGCTCCACCGGATTCCGCGGCATCCACGGCCGGCCCGGGTCGCTGCAATGGTTGGCCGGCGCTGGATTCATCGCCGCCATCCTCGCCGGGGCGGCCGCGCCGCTGCTGCAACTGCTCGACATCCTCACCCCGATTGCGCTGCTGCAGGCGCCGTGGATTCAGGCGAGCGGAACGGTGCTGGCCGTCGCCGGGATCGCGGCCACGCTCTACGCCCAACGCGACATGGGCGAGTCCTGGCGTATTGGGGTGGATCCCAGTGAAACAACCACATTGGTGCGCAGTGGCGTGTTCGGGCTGGTCCGCAATCCCATCTTCACCGCCATGCTGATCTTCGCCGCCGGCATAACCGTGATGACCCCCAACCCGCTCGCCCTGGCCGCGTTCGCCGTCCTGTGGGTGACGATCGAGCTGCAGGTCCGCGTCGTCGAAGAGCCCTATCTCAACACCATCCACGGGCAGGTCTACCGGGACTACTGTGGGGCTGTCGGCCGGTTTGTTCCCCACATCGGACGCACCCTGACCGTCTGACGGCCGACGCGAGGTGAACCATGGCCACCGATGATCGCACCGCCCGTTGGAACCGGTACTGGGACAAGAAATCGGCCACCTATGACCGTGAGATCGGGTTCTTCGATCGTCACCTGTTCGGCGATTCTCGCCAGTGGGTCTGCAGCCAAGCTAGCGGCGACGTCTTGGAGGTCGCGATCGGCACCGGACTCAACCTTGCCTTCTACCCCAAGGACGTCACGCTGACCGGGATCGATTGGAGCCAGCAGATGCTCGACCTGGCTCGTCAACGTGCCGCCGATCTCGGCCACCCGGCCACCCTGCAACAAGCCGACGCCCACCACCTGCCGTTCGATGACGCCAGCTTCGACAGCGTGGTCTGCACCTTCGGGCTCTGTGCCATCCCCGACCACAGCCAAGCCCTCACCGAAATGACCCGAGTCCTGCGCCCCGGCGGAAAACTCATCCTCGTCGACCACATCCGCAGCAGCACCGCCCCAGTCCGAGCCGTGCAGCGGTTCTTGGAATTGTTCACCGTTCCCCTTGGCGGCGAACACTTCCTACGCCGCCCCCTAGAGCACCTGCGGGCCGCGACCGACCTCGCCATCGATCATCGTGAGCGGTTCACACTCGGCCTCGTCGAACGCGTCGCCGCTCACAAAACCGCCACCACCTGACCTGCCCGGCGGCCAACAGCGGTCCGAGCAGGACACCATCACGAAAGAAGCCACACATGACCGAACTCACCAGACGCACCGCACTTGCCCTCCTCGGCGGGGCCGGGGCTATCGCCGCACTGGGATACCTGTTGCGCACCACCAGCATTCGCATGCCCACCGGGAACGCCAACGGTCCCGGCATGATGGGCGGCGTGTCGGGCACCGACATGGACCGCTACATGACCATGTTCGCCCGCCACAGCGAACTAAGGCGCACCGTGGAGAACATCCCCGGAGGGGTCCGCACCACCACCGAATCCGACGCCGACGACCTCGTCGCCCAACTACACGCCCACGTGTCCTCGATGTATGACCACCTCGACCAGGGCGCCGAAGTGAGCTGCATGAGTCAAAGCCTGCCCACCCTGTTCCGTCGCGCACCCGACTACCAGCGGCGAATCATGCTGACCCCCAACGGTGTTATCGCCACCGAGACCGCCAACGATCCCAACCTCACCAACGCCATCCGCGCCCACGCACACGAAGTCACCGGCTTCGTCACCGACGGCATGCCTGCCATGATGAGCCCCATGATGGGCGGCCGCGGAATGATGGGCTCCTGAGTCGTCGCGTCAACCAGCACACGCCCATCCGCCACTCATCGGAAACGCCATCGGCTTGACCCGTTTCGGTGTTCGTCGATGACACCGCTACAGACAACGTCGCTAAGCAGAGACAACTCCCACCGAACCAAATCGATCGCCGTCACCACTCGCGGGTCATCCGGATCTAAACCCTCATCCGCAAGGACTTGGCGTTCCTCAGCATCCACACCCAGTTAGACGTCCGACCCGCCGCTCCTGTTCCACCAAGAACTGAGACATCCAACGATGCGGAACCAACCCTCATCCCGGTGCACCCGAAAATCATCGAGTACAGCCCTACAGATAAGACTGCCCCTCACGATAGGCGCCGCACCGATAGCCAACGTCGGCGACAGTCGAGTACACCCCAAGTAGACCTACGGATAACGGATGTGGTCGACGAGGGTCAGTTTTCCGCCGGGGCGGTGAGCCACTGCAGCTTGTGGCAGAACGGCGACTTGAGTGTGCCCTTGGAGGAGTGGCTGCGCGGTAGCGCGCTGACATGAGCGCTAACTTTTCCGCGCAGCTCCAATGAACACCATCCCGCCGATGTGGCTTTCGAGCTGGCCGGACCCGTGGAGTCCGTGGCGACTCAACTCGGCGGCGAATTCGTCTGCCTCGAACCGGTTTTCGCGCGGATGCACCGTCAAGGTGCGAAAAGCCCACGTGTCCAGGACGTGGCGTGGCACCTCTTCGAACAACAGCAGACCTCCGGGCCGCATTACGCGGGCCATCTCGGCGATTGCCTGGGGCCAATCGGGGACGTGGTGGATGATCCCAAAGTCCACCACGGCGTCCATGCTCTGCGCCGGTTGGGCGATATCGCATGCATCGCCCACTGACAGCGACACGGGGCGACCGTGCAGGCGTCTGCGCGCCAGCTCGACCATTGTCTCGTCCAGGTCGAAGGCACTCACCTGGGCAGCGCCCAAACGGTCGAGGATTACTTCGGCTCCGACGCCCCGTCCGCACCCCACCTCGAGGACGTGCTTGCCAGCCAATCCGCCCCCGGCCAGGCGCCGAAACCAGGCGGCTTCGCGATGATGTTGATGGGCGGCCCGGATAGGGTTGTTCATGGCGGCACGTTCAATTGAGTTGAGTTTCATCGCGTCTCCTCTGCGGGGCCACTTCTGAGTAGTGTACCCCCCAGGGGTATCATGCTCAATGGTCACGAAGATGCATATAGCGCTGACCCGGAGCGGATGTGTGCCGGGAACGAACCCGCGGGCTGATGCCCAAGGCGGCCTACACGGCGTGCAGCGCGGTAAACCGGTGTTCACCGTAGGGCCAGCGCCGAGCAGTGCGCCGTAAACATGGCCCTCCGCAGTCCGTACCGTGCCCGCACGGGAGTACCGCCGGGGCCGACCGGTGAGCGATTTGATCGTCGATCCAATGCCACGCGCCGTGCGCCGGCCGGAGGTGGTGACCTGGTGCCGACGTTCGGCGGTCGCCAATCTGCTCGTCGAAGCGCGCCACGATTACCGTGCCGATGTCATACGTGGAACCGTCGCGCACCCGCATGCCATCCGTGGTGGTCGGTGACACGCTCGTGAGGGGTGAGGACTTTGGCGGGATTGCAGCGGCGGATCTTCGTCAGTTACTCGTCAACCGCTTGCACTGATGAGCTTCGGAGAGTCAAGGAATCCGCGTGTGAAGCGGTATCAACCACACGCCTGTAGCCGCCGCTGAGCCAAACATTGCCAAAGTGAAATTTGAGCTTGGCGTTACATTTGTGGCAGGAGTGATTTACGCTAACCGTTAGTACGGTGCGACTACGTAATTGGTCGGCCCTGCCGCAAAGTCGTAGACGGTGGCTGGCACGAGCTTCTGACGGGTGGTGATGGGCATGGCACGCACCTGGTTCGCGGTCGTCTTAGTTGCGCTGCTCGGCATGATTAGTCCGGCGGTCGCGACTGCCGATAAAGGTGAATGGGATCCGACGTTACCCAAGCTGATCAGCGCCGGAGCGCCAGGCGATCCGCTGGCGGTTGCCAATGCTTCGCTGCAGGCCAGCGCTATCGCTGCGCAGACAACGATGGATCTCGGGCGTTCATTCATGGCCAGCCTGGGTTTCTCTGGTCCCACCAGTCCCGCCCCCCTGAAGGGGAACCGCGTCTATGGAGCGCAGGCGATCGAGTATGTGATTCGGCGGGCAGGCTCCCAAATCGGAGTCCCCTATTCCTGGGGTGGTGGAAGCCTTACCGGTCCGAGTCGCGGTATCGATTCGGGCGCGAACACCGTCGGTTTCGACTGTTCGGGGTTGACACGTTACGCATTCGCCGGAGTGGGTGTTCTGCTGCCGCGATACTCCGGAGACCAGTACACCGCAGGCCGTCACATCCCGCCCTCTCAAGCCAAACGGGGAGACCTGCTGTTCTGGGGTCCCGGTGGCGGACAGCACGAGGCCCTCTATCTGGGGGGCGGGCAGATGTTGGAAGCGCAGCAGACGGGTGTGCCGGTCAAGATCTCACCTGTACGTACCGCCGGGATGACTCCCTATGTGACACGGGTGATCGAGAGCTAGCGAATGCAGGTGTTGCCATTGCCGTTAACTTCCTGGTCGGCGGACCTGCCGCCGCATCTGCGCCGCCTCGACAGTCCAACTACTATCGCGGCCAGTAGATGAATGAGGTTGGGTGAAACCGTTGTCAGGGCCGCGTCTGATCAATGGTCGGCGGATGAGCTGCGCGCACAAGGGGTCATGTCAGCGGGTCGTCGTTTGGGCCGTGACCGGGGAAGGTTCGGGAGATGCATAGTCAACCTGGGCCATCGAAGCGCAGTGTGCCCTTATGGCTCATCGCCTCTACAGCAGTAGCGTTCTTGGCGGTGATCGTAGTAATCGCAGTGAAGACACAGGGTTTCGGCGCGGCAAACTCGAACGAACGTATGGCACAACAGCGGTGCGAAACTGATGTGCGCGCCCAGTTGGCCTCACCGTCGACTGCCAACCTTTCCGAGGTCAAGGCGACGGCCAGCGAGTTGGATCCCGACAGCCGAGACCTGTTTTCACTCATTGGCAACGATTCCCTTAAAGGTGTCGATCATGCGCGGATTACGGTATGGAATGTCTCTGGCATGGTCGATGCACAAACCGAGGTCGGCACCCTGATGCATGACCCGTTTACGTGCCGCGCGTATTTCGTCGACGGTGCTTTGGCCGACACCCTGGTGCTGTTCGACCATCCGCACTAGCCGACAGTGATAGCAGGTGCCGTTGTTCCTTCTTGACGCAATCTTTATCGGAGGGCTAGCTGAGTCTTACGACGCGCGGCGATCCTGGAACCATGGCTGAGAGCACCGTGGTGCTGCATGTGGGTGGGTTGCACTGGGCTACCTCTGGTGGAGTTGTCGAGTCGGCTTTGCGGCGACGCCCCGGTGTGGTGTCGGTCGCGGCGAACGCGGCGAACCAAACCGCGACGGTGACCTACGACCCTGCGCATACGTCGGTAGACGCACTATCGGGGTGGGTGCGCGAATGTGAACTTCACTGCGCGGGCCAATCGGTGCCGAACCATGTGTGTGATCCGATGGCGGAGCCCGGACAACATGATGTCCACGGCGCGGTATCGCCACAAGAAATGATGGGGCACGGCGGTCACGTCGGTATGTCGATGGACCAGATGGTCCGCGATATGCGGAACCGATTCATCGTCGCGTTGACGCTGTCGATCCCGATCATGTTGTGGTCACCGATGGGGCGCAACATGTTTGGCTTCACTCTCTCGGCGCCGTTCGGGATGCGCGATGACGTCTTCACGTTGCTGTTGAGTATTCCCGTGGTCTTCTACAGCGCGTGGATCTTTTTCGATGGAGCTTGGCGTGCGCTGCGCGCTCACACACTAGACATGATGGTGCTGGTCGCCGTCGCCGTCGGCGCCGGTTGGCTCTACAGCGTCGGCGTGACTCTGACCGGTGGTGGCGAGGTCTTCTACGAAGCGGCTTCGGTACTCACGACATTCGTGCTGCTGGGGCATTGGTTTGAGATGCGTGCGCGAGGCGGCGCCAACGATGCCATCCGCACGCTGCTCGAGCTTGCACCGCCGACAGCGGTAATCGTGCGGGACGGCACGCCGGTAGAAGTGCCGACTGCCGATCTTGTAGTCGGAGACCTGTTGTTGATCCGCCCTGGCTCAAAGATTCCGGTCGACGGCGAGGTAACCGACGGGCACTCCGAGGTGGATGAGTCCATGGTGACCGGCGAGAGCCTGCCCGTCACCAAAAACCCGGGTTCGGCGGTGATCGGAGCCTCGATCAACACCACTGGCACGTTGTATGTGCGTGCCACCAAGGTGGGGTCTGACACTGTGCTCGCCCAGATCGTGCAGATGGTCCAGGAAGCACAGAATTCCAAGGCCCCCGGTCAGCGGTTGGCCGACCGCGCGGCCTTCTGGCTGGTCCTGGTCGCTCTCATCGGCGGCGTGGCGACTTTCCTCGTTTGGTGGCTGGTGGGCGCAGGTGTCCAGACCGCATTGTTGTTTGCGATCACCGTCGTCGTGATCACCTGCCCAGATGCGCTCGGGCTGGCGACACCAACGGCCATCATGGTGGGGACCGGCTTGGGCGCCAAACGTGGTGTGCTGTTCAAAAACGCCACGGCGCTGGAGACCGCGGCCCGCATCCAGACGGTGGTGATGGACAAAACCGGTACGTTGACCAAGGGGCGGCCAGCAGTGACCGATGTCGTGGTTGACGGGATCGCCGAAACTGAACTGCTAACTCTGGTGACCGCCGTCGTGGAGGGTCGCAGCGTGGCCGTGGGAAACCGAAAATTGATGGTGGAGGAGAAGATTGACTTCGGGGCCCTCATGGCCAAGCGTGATGAGCTGGCTGAAGGCGGGCGCACCGCCGTACTTGTCGCGGTGGATGGTCGGGGCGTGGGCGTGATCGCATTGGCCGATGCCGCCCGGGAAACCTCAGCGGCGGCGGTGTCAGCTTTGCATGAGCTTGGAGTGGATGTGGTGATGTTGAGCGGTGACAATGAAGCCACCGCGAAACGCATCGCCAGCCAGCTGGCCATCGACAGCGTCATCGCCGACGTGCTGCCACGTGACAAGGCCGCAGAGATTTCCGCAGTGCAGCGTTCCAACACCAAGGTCGCGATGGTTGGCGACGGTGTCAATGATGCGCCGGCCCTCGCACAGGCCGATTTGGGAATCGCAATCGGCGCTGGCACCGACGTCGCCATCGAAACCGCTGACGTGGTGTTGATGCGGTCAGATCCACTCGATGTGCCCATCGCCCTGCGCATCGGGCGAGCCACTCTACGGAAGATGCGTCAGAACCTCGGGTGGGCCGTGGGTTACAACGTGATCGCGCTGCCGATCGCTGCAGGGGTTTTTCAACCGCTATTCGGATTGGTGCTGCGTCCGGAGGTCGCCGCGCTATCGATGTCAGGTTCGAGCCTGATCGTGGCGGTGAACGCACTGATGCTCAAGCGCCTGAAATTACCGACAGACCAACCGGCCTAACACCCCACGAATACACGGCGAAAGTCGTGCGCGCTGCGACCCGCCATCGAGTCGGCCGGCGTAATGTTGCCTATCCCAGAGACTCGGCGCCCGCCGTATCGTCGCTGGCCCGCGGACCTTTTGACTGTTTCGACCGTCCACGTCGGCTCAATACCGTGCGCAGCCGTGCCGACCTGTCCGGACCGATCTGTTCGAGGAAGTAGCCGAGCACAACTTCTGCTTGTCCCCCGCCGTCGAGCGCCTCACACATCAGCCGGGCACTGTGCTGCTCACGGGTCAGGGTAGGCCAGTACCGGTAGGCTTTGCCATCTCGGATCCGCGCCAACCACCCTTTGGTGTGCAGATTGTCCATTGTCGACATCACTGTGGTGTAGGCGATCTGACGCTCGGCGCACAGTTCCTCGCAGATGTCGCGGACCGTCACCGGCGTCTGAGATCGACGGGACCACACGCGGTCCATGATCACCGCTTCGAGTTCTCCAAATCCGCGTATTCTCACTTCATCTCCCGGCAGCCTGGCGGCAAGCCTACGGTGTGCGCAGCGTTTGCGCAGTTCAAAAACGTGATATCTGCGTACTGCATAACCACGTAGCTAACCTCATTCCCCTGGTGGAGCAGCCGAAGTGCTGTCGATGCCTACGGCATCGGACCCTGCCGCAGAGTCGATAACATACTATCTACGTACCTAGGACGTATTACAGCTCTTGGGTGATTCAGTGTCGGAGGACTGATGCCATATACCTGCGCGGGACGCGTGTTCGGTATCGCGCTGCTCGGCGCGCTCGTCACTGCTGGCTGCAGCACCGGCCGCGATGCCGTAGCGCAAGGCGGCAGTTTCGAATTTGTGTCGCCCGGCGGCAAAACCGACCTGTTCTACGACCCTGCTGATTCCCGTAGCGCAATCGGCGACCTCAACGGACCCAGCCTACGCACTGGCCAGCCGATCCACCTTTCAGACTTCCCAGACAAGGCCGTCGTGATCAACGTCTGGGGCTCGTGGTGCGGCCCCTGCCGAACCGAAACGCCGCAGCTGGAGAAAGTCTTCGATGAAACCGAATCCCTGGGGGTGGCGTTCCTCGGTATCGATGTGCGCGATAACCGCAGTGCTGCGACCGATTTCGTTACCGACCGCAATGTTCGGTATCCCTCCATCTTCGACCCGCCGATGCGCAGCCTCATCGCATTGGGCAGGGGATATCCGACCAGCGTCGTCCCGACAACCCTGGTACTCGACCGCCACCACCGTGTTGCGGCGATTTTTCTACGCGCACTGCTGGCCGAGGACCTACGCCCCATTGTGCAGCGAGTGGCACGCGAATCGTGACTACCCACCCTCAGGGTATCGGCAACGCCTTCGCCGATGCGGCGGCGACCGGGCCACTGATTCTGGGATTGGCTGCATCGGCCCTCGCCGGTTTCGTATCCTTCGCCTCGCCATGCTGTGTGCCACTGATCCCTGGATACCTGTCCTACCTCGCGGGCACGGTAGGTGTCCCCGGGCGCGGCGACCAACAGGCCTGGTCACGTGACGCCTGGCGGGTGACCGGCGCCGCAGTCCTGTTTGTTGCCGGTTTCACCGCGGTGTTCGTCGCCGCAACCGCTTCGGTCTTTGGCGTGATCGGCACGCTGGCCCTCAATCGCGAACTGTTGGAACGGGTTGGCGGCGTGGTGACCATCGTGATGGGATTGGCCTTCATCGGATTGGTGCCGGCGCTGCAACGGGATCTGCGATTTCATCCACCACTGGTCGGCGGCCTGGGCGGCGCTCCCCTACTGGGCGCAACGTTCGGGCTGGGGTGGACACCCTGCCTGGGTCCCACCCTGGCCGGAATCCTCTCGGTGGCCGCCAGCACACAAGGCGTCAGTGCGGTGCGTGGCGTGCTGATGATCGTGGCCTACTGCTTGGGGCTGGGTGTGCCGTTCGTGGGGATTGCGCTCGGTGTGGGGTCAGTCAATCGCTGGCTGGGATGGACCCGGCGGCATTCACGGTCCATTCAAATCGCCGGCGGTGTCGCACTCATAGCGGTGGGTGTCGCTCTGGTGACCGGGCAGTGGGCCGAATTTGTCGGTTGGCTGCGCGATCAGTTCGTCTCGACGACAGTCATGCCGATCTAACACCGCTCGCGGCGTGGTCGACAGGGTCGTCCATCTCAACCCCAGAGAACGACCCGTCACGGGCACATCCCTGCACAGCACGGGCACGGCTGGGGTCCGTCGCAACAGGGTCCACCGGCCATCGGCATGGCCATCCCGCCCGACATCGGCATGGACATCTTCATCTCGCCGTTACAGCACCACATCAGTGCTGGTGCGGAACCGGCGGCGGTGTAGATGACGCCCATGGGATCGGCGCCGGTCACATCAAAGTACAGCTTCCCGGCCGATCGTTGGCCTTGCTCAAGAGTGTTGGGCGCCAAGCCGTCTGGGCTGGCAATCTGCCAGAGAACTTGATAGCGCTCACCAGTGGGCGACACCGCATACAGATTGGGGATGACAGGCGTCACCGTGCCAGTCAGGGCCTCCACGGTGGCGTCGGCCTCCCACAACCGCCCGCCCGCCGCGTAACCCGGTATGTAGTCGGTGCTACTGCGCAGCCCCGACACCGACCACCCGGCCACGACAGCGCCATTGGCGTCAGTCAGCCGTTGCGCGGCACCGAACCGGTGCGGGCAGAGATCGGATGCCGCCGCTGCGCGAGGGGTACCCAGCGCCCCGAGGGCGGTGAGCAGGAGTATCGCGGCCATGGCGGCGAGTTTTGGAAGATTTCGCACGAGTGCATGCCTTTCGCTGGTCAGAACTCTGACAACAGCCTAGCTACGGACTTATGTCGTAGCAATCGGCACGTCCACTCGGCACGGTGGTCTCCGGACCGCCGTGCCACCGCGCCGGAAAACTCCACGCTCTGAGTGGAATTCGCGATCGTCCCGGTGAGGTTTGACCCTCTGGCAGTAGACGCCACGGAGGTATATAGTCAACCGTTGATACCCCACCAGGGTATGGAAGGAGTGTTCTGATGACAGTTACCGAGTATCACGTATCGGGTATGACCTGCGGCCACTGCGAGCAGTCGGTTCGCGAGGAGGTCACCGGCGTCGACGGTGTCACACAGATCGAGGTCAGTGCCGCCACTGGCCGGTTGGTGGTCACCAGCGCGGCGCCTGTCCCCGAAGAGGCAATCGTCGCCGCAGTCAAGGAGGCCGGCTACGGGGCGGTTCGTACAGAATCTTCGCCAGAACCGTCGACCTCAACAAGCTCCTCGTGCGGGTGCTGCTAGCCGATTATCCTGCGTGCCTCTGGCCGCGCCACCCTGAATAGCGGGATCGGTGCGTCAAGGCCGCAACTTCGCCAGCGGACCCGGCAGCGCCTAACGCCAGACAAGCGTACGGCCGCTGCCCTCCCAGGCCACAGTGCCACCAGCCAACTCGACGATGTCTCGATACCCCATGGCGGTCAAAGTGATCGCTGCGACCTGACTCATCCTGCCCGAACGGCAGTACACGGCAACAGGGGTGGCGCGTTCCTGCGGCAACGCATCGGATCGCGCTTGGATCTGATCGAACGGCATCGACAGATCGGTGCCGGCAATGTCCCCTTCGTAGGGGATATGGACGTTCATGGTCACGCGACCCGGCTCAGTGATGATCTCCGCGAACTCCCGCGGCCCGACCGAACGCCAGCGGTACACCTCGGTCGAAGTCCCCGCCGGCGCCGACACCGCAGAGATAGGCATGGCGGTCGACTGACACCCCGCCAGCGTAACGAGTACTGCGCTGACAGCGATGCCGACGGCGCCCATCGCCAAGCACTTTCGCACGATTGCGATTATGGCAGTCCAAGGCGATCTTGACCTCGCAATCGTCAAATCGTCTACCGGCACCGCCGCCGAGGTATCGCTCGCAGAATCCTTGGGGCACAACCCTTCGCTTCAGCACGAATTCCGACGCGCACCGCTACCCAAGCCAGTCAATACCGCGTTACGGTGACAATATCCACCCGAAAGGACTCGTCGATGACTACACGGCCACAGACGCCACCTTCACGCCTGCGACGGGCGGTCGGACATCCCCTCGTCCGAACGATCGCGCAGTGCGTCCTATGGTGCGCCGTGGGCGCTCGATCCCGCGTCCGCACCCAAGATCACCAAAGTCAGTGCTGCCCGTAGCCGTTCAAGCGAAGTCGACGACAGAACCCGAGAACGCCGCTAGCACGACACGTCGAGATACACCGTCTTGTAGACAACCCGTTCAACGGTGCGTTCCCGGGAATTCTTACGCAGCTCGGTGATATCTCGACCGGGTCGGACTGCCGCGACTGTGCAGCGCTCCAACGGGCCTGCGCCAGTTTTATTCATGATCACCTTATATCCGTGCGACTGCAATGTCGACACGGTGTCTTGCACCGTTCCTAGGCCCGCAGGTGCGGCTGTAGCCAGGTGCGCAGGGCCGGCCAGCAGCAGGACGGTACACGGACCGCCAATCGCGGCCACCACAACTTTCTTCATGAATGAACTCCCTTCACGCACCGAGGACCGCTATCACGCCCAGTACGTAGTTACTGGGCAGATAGCGAGACGGTACAGCTACCTGCGTGATGCCCCAGCAACACGCTGCAACGATTTTGTCACGCTAAAGTACGTATATACCAATGCATTTGGATGCTGGGCACGGACCGGTGGGACGTGGCCCGACCGTGGTTGGACGTTCCTCCTGCGAGCAGGCGAGCAGAGTTCATCCGACCGGATGGGTCGGCCAGACGCGTGGATGAAGGCGAGAACCCTGTGTTGCTGCGGGCTCGATCGTCACATCCGAGTGCCCCCAGCCTGCACCCGGATGGTCGCGTTCAAATCGGCGCAGCTGACTCAGCGCTGGGCTGCCTCCATGGGTTGCTGCGCGACGCTGAGGTGTCCGCGGCGGTCGAGCAGGTAGATCGCCAAGGCGGCGATCAGACCCACCACTACCAGCCCACCCCACAGAAGTTCATCGGCGCCAGCGCCGCGCGCCGCCTGCAGCAGCGAACCCGTCGCCAGATTGCCCACGAGGATGCCCACACCGACAATCGTGTTGTAGAACCCGTAGTGGGTGGCTACCAGGCGGCCGCCGGCCAAGGAGACGACGGTATCCATCTCGAACGGGAACACCGCCGCAGAACCGACCGCCAATAGCGCTGCGGAACATAGTAGGGCGACGATCGCGCCAGTCGTGCCGAATCGGCCGGCGTTGGGGACGGCGACCAACGGCACAAATGCCGCTGCCAAGATCGTCATTCCGATCACCAGCGCGCGCCCGTTTCCCCACCGTTGGGCAAACCAGCGGGTTAGGCGCAGCTGTCCGCCCACCGCCACGACTGCCGACACGACAAATACCGCGGCCACCACCGACGAAGAGCGCTGGGGAGCAATGGCGGCTGCGTGCAATGGCAAGGCCAGATAGACCTGGAAATTCAACACGTACGAGCCGATCATCGCCGCAGCAAAACAAACGAACGACCGATTCGACACGACGGCGCGCCAGTCGTCAATGACGGCTGTTTTCGCTGTCGATGCCGCGCGACCCGAAGCGTGTTGGGGCAGCATGAACAGCTGGGCGATCGTCAGCACGGCGAACACGGCCGCCGCCGCTGTGGCCGTCGTGCGGAAGTCCAGTGCCATCAATGCAAGTCCCGCCAGCGGACCCGCCAGGATGCCGGCCTGATAGAAAACGTTGAACAGGGCGAACGCTTCCAATCTTCGGGACTCCGAATCGGCTGCCAAGTAGGCCCGGACTGCGGGATTGAACAATGCGCCAGCGAAACCTGTTGCTGCCGAGGCGATCACGAGCAGCGGCAGGGTGTGGGCGTAAACCAGCAATGCGAAGCCCACGGTGCGCAACAGACACCCGGCGACGATGAGGGGTTTATAGCCGAATCGGTCGGCCAGGGTGCCGCCCACGATGAACATTCCCTGCTGGGAGAAGTTCCGTACTCCAAGGACCAAGCCGATGACCCACGCTGCCAGCCCGAGTGGACCGGCGAGGTAGCCGGCCAGGTAGGGCATGAGCATGTAGAAGCCCAGATTGATGCCGAACTGGTTGATCATCAGCATCCTGCTGGGCCACCCGAAGGTCGTGAACTGACGGAATACGCCCATCAGCGCCGGCCCTCGACCGGATCGACGATGTGGCGGGTGCGTGTCCACCGAGTGATGACAAGCTTGTCGGGATCGGCCACAAATTCGGGCTCGGCCGGCGGCTGGGTCCGTAACAGTCCATGGCTACGGCAGTAGTCGTCGTTGTAGACGGTGTCGAAATACCGTTGCGGGCCATCGGGGAATACTGCGGCCACCGTGGTATCGATCGGCTCAGCAGCCGCCACCCAACCGGCGACGAGCGCTACCGCCCCAACACTCCAGCCACCGCTGGCGTAATGCGTGGCGGCCAGGGTGCGGCAGGCCCACACCGCTTCATCGGGGGCCACCCAGTGGACTTCGTCGAACGCCCCGTAGTCGACGTTCCGTGGGTAGATGCTCGATCCGAGTCCTCGCATCAACCGGGTGGTTGATGGCTGACCAAAAATGGTCGAACCGATGGTGTCCACACCCACCAACCGTAGATCAGGATTGAATTCCCGCAATACCCGCGCCACCCCGGCCGAGTGTCCCCCCGTGCCTACCGAGCAGACCAGCACATCGATATCGCCGAGTTGTGCACGCAATTCCAGCGCCAGTCCACGGTAGGCGGCGACGTTGTCAGGATTGTTGTACTGGTCGGGGTACCAAGAATGCCGATGGGTGGCCAGCAACTCGGCCACCCGGTCACGGCGGGCCTGCTGCCAGCCGCCCTGGGGGTGAGGCTCGGCCACCACGTCGACATCGGCGCCATACGCGGCGAGCATGCGGTGGATGATCGGCTCCATGCCCGGGTCGGCGACCAAGGTAACCGGATGGCCATATACCGTTCCAGCCAGGGCAAGACCTAAACCTAATGTGCCGCTGGTGGATTCAATGATCCTGGCACCTGGCCGGAGGTCACCTCGCGCGCGGCCCTGCTCAAGCATGTGCATGGCGGGCCGGTCTTTCATGCCGCCGGGGTTGAAGCCTTCCAGCTTGGCCCAGAATCCCCGTGCATCGGCGGTGAACGGCTCGGATATCCGTAGCACCGGGGTGTTGCCCACCATCGTTGCGACTCGTTGATTGCCGGCCGGCCGATGGGGGCTTGCTGCCAGATCTGTGGCAGCAGAAACAGAGAGAACTTCGTTCATGGACACACAGCTCCTGTGGTGGTAGCCGCACGCAGCGCACGGCGAAGGGGTCGACAAGCGGGTGGGATGGCACCGACGCGGGCCATTAGGCCGCGCGGCGCCGGCGGCGGTGCGCCCGCTCAGCGCCGATCGATACAGAAGCGGACCAGCATCCGCCGGCCCGAGAGACGATTGGCTTCGATGTGCAGCGGAGGTCCCCGTTGCGTAGCTGCCGGCGCATGCGTCTCGCACAGCCACAGGGCGGCTAACCCGGCTGCGACGGCGACGAGCGCCAGAACCGTCGCGGCTCGAGGCAGCACCGCCGCGGCAAAGGTATCCGGGGCCGCCACCGAGTCGTATCGTTGAATATGGGGATGATCCAGGCTGACGACTGCGGCTGCCCCGGTCGCCGCGGCAAGCACATGAGGCGCATGGCGCTCCGTCGCGCCGCTGGACACGGCTCCGGTCAGTCCCGCACTGACGATCATCAGTAGGGCAACGACGCCGAGCGTGGTCGCCGACCGCAACCACGCCGTCCCAGGAACGGTTTTGTGCCACACAGTGTTAACCACAGTAACAGCTAGTACTGCCTCACTACGTAGATGATCCAGTCGATGCAAGGACGTTACGCGTTTGCGACACCACGAAGGAACACGCCGGATACCTGGTCATCGCGGTGGACCGCCCCTTTTCGAGGCAGAACATGTGAACTTGCCCAGAATCGCGCAACCGCACGCAGCGCCAACGGGTTCCGGGCAGCACGCCAGTCTGATCCTCGGGCGCACCGCAGTGCGACTGCTCGTGCCTGCGGGTGACTTTCGCAGGCGACGTTCATGCTGGTGGGCCGCCCGGGTTCTGATTAGGGATGTCGGTGATGGGCAGGTTGGGCGCTGGCTTGGGTGAAGGGGTAGGTGGCAGTGTCGGTGTCTGGTTGGCGGGGATGTCGTGGATGGCGTCGGCCGGTGGGCCGTTCTCACGCCCGCCGTAACTGCTGCCCGCGGGCCTGCTGCCCAGCAGATGGCTGACGGTCACCATGTGATAGTCGTTGGCGATCAGGACGGGGAGGAATCGATACACCAGATCGACGGTGCTGGAATACGTGTCATGCAGCAGCACTACGGAACCGGGACGGATCTGTGTCTTGAGCATGTAGGTGGTCGCTGCGAGATCGGCATCATTGATCCAATCAAAAGGAATGACATCCCAGAGTATTTCGGCTAGCCCTTGCCTTCCCGCTTCAGCCCTCACCTCGGGGCTGGACAACCCTCCAGCCGGCCGGTAGAGCGAGGGTGCGTGACCGGTTGCCGCAGTGATGGCCTCGGTGGCTTTTCGGAGCTGGCCGGGGATCTCTGTCGGCGGGACGGTCGACATGTTGGGGTGCTCCCAGGTGTGGCTGCCAATCTCCATGCCGGCATCGGCGATGCGTCGCGCAGCCGCGGGATCGGCGGCGACTTTGTTGCCGATCAGAAAGAACGTGGCCTTGGCGCCCTTGGCGGCAAGAACTCTCAAGAGTCGATCGGTGAACGGCGAGGGGCCGTCATCGAAGGTCAGCGCAACGCATTTGTGTGTGGCACAATCCACCTCATCTGCCGAGACGCCCGGGTGGCGGCGCTCGATGAACAGCATCGCGGCGCCAATCACCACCAGAATCAGCGTCAGGACGCTGAGTTGCCACCACAATCCGTTTCGACGCAGCTGCATTGCATCCCTCTCGATCCGCCACCCGGAGTGTGACTCGTCCCGCTTATGTACTGAGCGAGACCGTAGGTTGCGAACCTGTCAGTGTCGACCCGTCATTCACAGCACATCCCCCGGTTGCGCACAGGAGGTGCGGCAAACCGCGGCGCGCACCACAGGACTCGCCGCCCAGCACAGCCGATAAGGCAAGCCCTGCGGCTCCATCCGGCAGTCACTCCTAGCGACTGCCCGGCAGCCGATACCCCACACCGCGCACATTCACCACCAGCCGAGGATCCGCCGGATCATCGCCGAGCCGGCGCCGCAGATGACCGATGTGCACGTCGATCACACCCGGATTGCCTCGCCATTCCGGACCCCACACCGCATTCAGCAGTTCTTGACGGGTCGTGATCCCGTCGGGCCGATGCGACAAAGCGACAAGGATGTCGAACTGCACACGCGTCAAATGAACCTGCTCACCGGACACGAACACCAGGCGGCGGTGGACATCGATGGTCAGCGAGCCGAACTGGCGTCCAGTTCCTGGATCAGGACACGGCCCGGTACCGGAAGCGGATGGTCGCCGATGGTTCAGAATTGTCCTTACGCGACAAGCGATCTCCCCCGTTCGCAACGGCTCGGCGAACACCTCATCCGCACCGGCTTTGAGCCCCGCGAGCCGGGTTGCCCGATCGCAGTTGGCGGTCAAAACGGCGATGTGGGCCTCGGAGACAGACCGAAGGGTTCGACAGGTCGCCATCGTCTCGTCGAGGCAATCGCCCGCCTCAAGAATGATCATGTCGGGCCGGGCCTTCGCGACAATCGCCAGGAGGGCACTGGCACCACCACCGGCGATCGACACTAGAATCCCCTCGCGTCGAATGCTGTCGGTGACCAAATCAGCCCAGCCCGTGCCACTCTCTACGACAAGTACACCGAACCATGCAGTGGCGGTGGAGGAATCAGGCACCTCCTAATACTGCCCTACTACGTAGCTCAGTGCTCAGTAATGGGACATTCGTGGCGATAACTTCAGCCGACCCTCACGCATCTTCCTCGACTACACCGTGCCTCATCGCGCCGTGGTCAGCGGTGGGCGCCAGAGACTGACCCGACGATGACGAAACCGACAATTGTCAGCACTGCGGCCATCGGGTAGCCCAACAGAAGGTCCTGGTAACCGACGATGTGCAGCCGACCTAGATGGGTAACGACGTGCACGATCGCCATCACGGCGCCGATGCCAACAAGGACCCAGCCTGCGGCACGGTATCTGCGTTGGCGCCGGTAAGTGGAGGTGTATATCGACTGGCGGCTCTTGCGAATTCGACGCACGGGGCTCATCTGCGGCAGCGCTCCTTTCGAACGGCACAACGCCACTATCTACTGTCCAACATAGTATGTACAAAGGCAGTAGTGAAGTGCCTGTCCGCCTGCCATGCCTGTCGGCAGCCCTCTCAAAGCGGAGCGGACTGCCTGCCAACGCAGGGATCGGGCTCTCGAGTTAACGCGACGTCGGGCGGTCGAGCGGGTCGAATTGAACCACTCAACTACAGAGCAGCCCCGACGCACCGAGGACGAAGGTGCCCATCGGGACCAATGCGATGAGGGTGGTGGCGCCGGCGAGGCCGACGCGTGCGCCCAAGCGTCTACCTGAGGCGGCCGGAAGTGCCAAACGTTCGGCGCGGCTCAGCAACGCGACATCGGCGGCGCCGAGAGCCTCAGCCGGTGCGGCACCGGCAAGGGCCAGCAGCCCCGCGAGCAGCGTGCGCTGGCCGTAGCGACGGGCGGCGGCGTCGTCGGCACACATTTCCAGCAACCGCGTGACATCGGCGGCTGCTCGGGTCATCAATGTCACCCGGGGGAACACCATCGCCAAACCGCGCAGCACGGTCACTATCGTGGCGTGGTGCCCGTCGAGGTGCGCCCGTTCGTGAGCCAGTACGGCCGCTAATTCCCGAGGATCGAGAGCGGCGACCGCGCTGCTGGTAACAACGATCGCCGGCGGGTTGCCGGCCACGCAATAGGCGGTGCGCTGCTCGGCATCAACGATATACACATGAGGTTGATCGGTTCGCCGTCCCACCAGGCGCGCTGCCTGGGCATGAGTGTCGGCATGGGCACGCAATCGGCGAACGGTATGCAGCAATTTCACCCCCAGGCTCATCACCGCGACGATCAGGCCTAGCGCCGCCATCAGTAGCCCCAATTGTGCTGCGCCGCCAGCCCGTCCAGCTGCCAGATCGCACAACAACTGCATACACGAACTCAGCAGCGAACTGTGCTGGCGGCCGTGGGATAGCACGTCCAGGGCCACCAGAGCGGGAATGGCGACCCCGGTGGCCAACACGCTGCCGATCGCGGTCAGCCACGCCACGATGCCGAACCTGGGCGCCGAACCGCCGCGGGTGAGGAAGCCTAGCGCCTTTGGCCCCAACGCCACCATCACCATGCTGAAAATCAGCAGGCAGGCGGCGACGCTCACCGCTTCTTCGCCCTGTTCGACCGCCGGGCCAGCGTGCGCAGTGCGGCGCGCAACCGATCGGAGTCCTGCGGATCGATCTGCTCGATGAAGTAGCTGAGTACGAGGTCTGACTGCCCACCGCCGTCGAGGGCCTCACGCATCAATTGAGCCGAGTGTTGCTCGCGGTTCAACGTCGCCCAGTAGCGGTATGCCCGGCCGTCACGGTCGCGCTCCAGCCAACCCTTGGTATGCAAGTTGTCCATCGTCGACATCACGGTGGTGTAGGCGATCCGCCGCTCATCGGCGAGTTCGTCGAAAATGTCGCGTACCGTGACCGGCTCGGGATCACGATTCCAAATGCGATCCATGATGTCGGCTTCGAGTTCACCGAATCCCCGTACGCGCACTATCACCCTCCACGATTGTTGTTGTGAGCCTACCTCGCTGCACCTGTGCTGCGTCGACCCGGCGCGTCGGCAATCACACAACGACGTGCGTCGCAGCGACCGTAGGAATCCTCGCGTGGATGCGGTTGCAGCCCAATCCGCAACAGGCCGAGCACAATCAGTAAGGCTGCCATCGGGAATCCGACCGCGATCTCAATTCCGCGCACCGAACTTCAGGAGCCAAGATTTTCGAGCGTCGCCCATAGGTTCCCGGACTTGGGTCGATGCTGGGCGGATCGCGGTGTATGCGGCCGGCCAACGACGACGACATGGGTGCGTACGTAGTACTCGCGGTGGTCGTCGTTGTCCATCGAGGCTGGGGGCGACGTTGTGTTAGGCCGCAGTGCAGGAGACGACAGCGATCACGGCCGACAAACTCAACAACGCCGGCACCCCGAGGACAAGGCCGGCGCCCAACCGTGCGGCGGCACCGCCCAGTCGGCCGGCCCCGCCGCAGCTCTGCGCGGAAAGACGGGCCATCCGCAGTTGGGTGCACTCACCGGCGATGCCCAGGGCCGCTGGCGGCGCCGGTGTGTGTTGCATGGTCCGTAGGGCCTGCAGCAGGCGGTGATGGCCGTGGGCGCGCGCGGCGTGGGCGTCAGCATCCAATTCGACCAGTGTGCGCACCAACGACGGGGATTGACGCATTACCGGCAACCATCCCAGCCCTGAGGCGACCGTATCGGCGAGGGACACGAAGAGATGATGCCGGCGCGCTGTATGGGCATGCTCGTGGGCCAGCACGGCGCTGACCGTAGCGTCATCGAAGACCCGGTATAGCCCCGTGGTCGCCACAACCAGCGGTGGTTGGCCGGCCAGGCTGTAGGCCAGGGGCTCGGTGGCGGGCAACCACACCACCGTCCCGGGACGGGGCCGTTGACCGGTGAGCAGCCAGTTCATCTCAAAATGCTTGCCGTGCAGGCGGTGCCGCATCCGGCTGAGATGGCCGAAACGCCAGCCGCCGCGGACCGCGGCGACAACGACTATGACCGCGCTGACAGCAGCTGCTGCAGTGTCAACCCGGCTGGAGTCGACCGGACCTGCGCTCAGCCAGCAGCGGCGCAAGAGTTCAGCGAGGACCGGTAGCGCCAGAGCCGTGACAATCAGACTCACCATCGCGCCCCATGCGCACAGCAACACCGCTGCGCCAACACCGCGGCGCAACAGTGCACGCAGCGCCACTGGGACCAAATAGCCCGCTGCTACACCGAGCAGTGCCCACCACACCACCGCAGTCATCGCCACCCCCGCCGCGGCCGGTTCCCCCGCCTGCTTCCCGCTACGCCTACCAGTCGCACACGCACCGAAAACCGCTCAGCACGAGCACCGGACGACAGCGAGTTCAGCAACGATCGGCACAACACTGGCCCATGCCTGTCGGGAACGCACATCACGAACTCATCGCCGTGGCGACCGAACGGGCGACCTGCTCGACATCACTGAACACCAACACATCTTGCAAGCGGCGCACCGAACCATCGGTCTTCACCAGGTAGCTCAGGGGAAGCAGCGGCGGCGCTGCCAACGCCGCGGCGACGTTGTCAGCGTCGGTAAAGGACGGGTACGTGATCTGCAAGTCGCGAACGAGCGCGGCTGCCGATGAGGACCGGTCGCGCACATTCACACCCACCACACGGACCGCGCCAGGGCTGCCCGCGTAAGCATCCAGAATGGGCATCTCCTGCCGGCACGGCGCACACCACGACGCCCACAGATTCAACAGTGTGGGCTTACCCGCGATCGCGAGACCGACATTGGCGCTGCGTGCAGAACCCAGGCAGCGCGCCCTCGCATCAGCCAGTGACGGCACCGCCACCGCGTCACGGGCAGGGGCAGGGGCCGGACAGGCGGCGGCGCCGCCCTCGACCACAGCCGGGTCCTCGGCAGTGTCGACAAAGTGATGGGGGGTCGGTGGCCGTGACAGCGGCACGCCAACCGGCTCGGTGTATGCGGCCACCAGAACACCGGCGACGCCGAGTAGGCCCAGCGCGAGGGCCGTGACTGGCCGGGCGGCGCCGATCAGCGCTCAAACTCCTTCACCGAATCGATCACCGGGACTGCCGCGGTCAACGCAGTGGCGGTGCCGACCGGGCAGCTACGGCGGGCTGAAATCCGCCGCCACAGAGCCCATCCCAGCAGCGACAATGACGCTGCGGCGAGAATGGGTTGTACCGGAGCCCACACGTTGAGCGCGCCGCTGACGCCTAGGGCAGCCACCACCAGTTTGTTGCATACCGGACACCCGACGGCCAGCGCCGACCCCAAATTGGCAAGGATCCCGGAGCCTCCCGGTGCCGGCGACCCACCAGAGGAGTCACCCACGAACGTCACTGCCAGCCCGGCGCTCATCACGGCCGTCAGTACCCACACCGTGTAACTCCACCAGGGCACCGGCGTCATGCGCACAAACCATGGATTGGCGATCAGCGCGCTGGGAACGCCCACGGCCAGACCCACACCCGCGACGACTGCCACGGCGACGGCGCACTGCCGCCACACCTTTGGCTGCCCCACCACGCCACCACCTCCGCCGCACGCGCCCGCGATCATCTTCCACAGATAGTACTGACCTAGATAGTAGATAAAGGCACACGGGTGCGAAGTCGAATCGGTCGCTAGGACAGGGTCTCATCTGGCGACAGGGCCTCGCCGAGCACGTACCGCCTCGTCGCTGTGCGCAACGTGCCGTTACCGCACCGAGACTGTGGCAGATGTTCCCTGTGTGACGGATGTGATATACGGTGCAACTACGTACTGGAGGTCTCCTTATGGCACATGCGAACGAGGTGTTATCCAGCACGTACGAGCTGCCGACGGTGCACCCGCACCCCGCTGAGGGAGACCTTCGATGAGGCCTGTCCGTCGCATTGCCAGCAGTTGCCTCATCTTCATGGTCGCGGCCGCCTCGGCAATGCTGAGCAACCCGCAGGTACACGCATCTCACAATGGCCAGGCTCATGCCGACAACTCCCCGGTGCCAGCGGTCGTCGAACTGGCTGGAGCCAACCAACGACTGGCTGAGGTCGGTGCACAGATCCAGGGCCAGCAGGAGGGTGTGAACAAGGCCCTGCTGGAGGTCTCCCAAGCCCGCGTCGCCGCCACTGCCGCGCGGCGCGACGCCGATACCAGCCGCCAGCAGCTCACCGAGGCCAGTACCGCCATCGACACCGCACAACAGCGATTCGACCAGTTCGCTGCTGCCACTTATGTCAACGGGCCCCCGAAGACGCTGGTGCTGGCGTCAAACCCAGATGAGGTCATCGCCGCCAGCGCCGACCAATTGCTGACCCGCGGATATCGCAGCGCGCTGACACAACTGCAACACGTCCGCATCGAAAAGGCAAACCAAGAATCTACGGCACGGGCGGCCGAACAGCGCGCCGAGCAAGCCCTCACCGTCGCCGGGCAGCGTCAGCACGCCGCAGTTGCCACCTTGACCGAAGCGCAACGCCAATTCGGTTCCCAGCAGGCAGAAGTCGATCGCCTGGTGGCGGTCCGCGATGCCGCGCGGGCACGCCTGAGTCCCGCACCACGGCAGCCGGATGGCGCCGGCGATTGGGACCGCCAACCGACCGACCGCGCCGGCACCAGCCAGTGGGACACCACCTTGCCGATGGTGCCCAGCGCGAACGTGACCGGTGATCCAGTCGCCATCATCAATGCAGTGCTTCAGATTTCAGCGACCTCGGCGCAGCTGACCGCCGATATGGGACGCAAGTTTTTGACCGGCCTGGGAATTTTGCCTCAAGCGGCCGCGCCTGCCGACCCGGGATTCACCAATGGCCGAATCCCCCGCGTGTACGGCCGACAGGCATCCGAATATGTGATCCGTCGGGCGATGTCGCAGTTGGGTGTGCCCTACTCGTGGGGAGGCGGCAATGCCAACGGAGCCTCACGCGGAATCGATTCAGGCGCAGGCACTGTCGGTTTCGACTGCTCGGGGCTGTATCTGTACGCGTTCGCCGGTGTCGGGATAAAACTCGACCACTATTCGGGATCCCAATACAACGCCGGGCGCAAAATTCCGTCGGCGCAAATGCGTCGCGGTGACCTGATCTTCTATGGACCCGACGCCAGCCAGCACGAGGCGATGTATCTGGGCGAGGGCCAAATGCTTGAGGCTCCGTTCACCGGCTCACAAGTACGCATCGCACCTGTGCGCACCAGCGGGATGATGCCCTACGTAACTCGACTGATCGAATACTGACCCACACCCCAGCGGCTCCCCGGCCCGGCGGGCAGGTCCACCAAGCCGCCAGAATCTCGAGGAAGCGATGCGGATCGCTGCCGCGCATGCCGGAAGGGAAACGGACCGAACTGGGCTGTCGATACACTGCCCCGCATACCCCTTGGGGGTATACACTGAGTCGCAGTGCCGCCCGCCTCGCGGGTATACGTCGCGGCAATCGAGTACACGAAAGGCCGATCATGACCGAGCATCGCCACCATGACCACGGATCGGTGCCTGCCCCCGATCTCGTGCACGATCCCGTATGCGGGATGACGGTGGATCCTCACACGAGCGAGTACCGCATCGAATACGACAGTCGGACATTCCACTTCTGCTCGGCGCACTGTCAGTCCAGGTTCGCAGCGGACCCGGGCGAGTTCCTCGACGCCGCACAGGCCCCGGCCGCTGCGCCGGTCGCATCTCTCGGCGAGAGCGTCGAATACACCTGCCCAATGCACCCCGAGATTCGCCGGCCCGAACCCGGGTCCTGCCCGATCTGTGGGATGGCTCTCGAACCCGCCGTGGTCACCGCCGACACCGGCCCGAGCCCCGAACTCTCCGACATGACCCGCCGCTTCTGGATCGGTCTCGTTCTTACCGCCCCGGTGTTCGCCCTTGAAATGGGCGGGCACCTGTTCCCCTCACTACACCACTTCGTCCCCGCGACGGTCTCGACGTGGATCCAGTTCGTACTGGCGACCCCGGTGGTGCTGTGGGCTGGATGGCCGTTCTTCGTTCGCGGCGCGCAGTCGGTGCGCACACGCAACCTCAACATGTTCACCCTGATCGCGATGGGCACCGGGGTGGCCTGGCTCTACAGCGTCGTCGCCACCCTCGTGCCCGGTGTTTTCCCGGACGCCTTTCGCGGCATGGACGGCACCGTCGCCGTGTACTTCGAGGCCGCTGCCGTAATCACCGTGCTGGTGCTGCTCGGGCAGGTCCTGGAACTGCGGGCACGGGAGCAGACCTCCGGCGCGATCAAGGCACTGCTTGATCTGGCCCCGAAGACCGGGCGCCGTATCAACGCCGATGGCACCGAGGAAGAAGTAGCGCTCGACGCCGTGCAGATCGGCGATCTGATGCGGGTTCGGCCCGGCGAGAAGGTTCCGGTCGACGGCGCCGTGCAGGACGGGCGATCCTCGCTCGACGAGTCTATGGTCACCGGCGAATCGATGCCCGTCACCAAGACTTCCGGAGACACCGTGATCGGCGGCACCCTCAACCGCACCGGCGCATTGGTGATCCGCGCCGAAAAGGTCGGCCGCGACACCATGCTCGCCCGCATCGTTGCGATGGTGGCGCAAGCCCAGCGATCCCGCGCACCCATTCAACGGCTCGCCGACAAGGTCGCCCGAAAGTTTGTGCCCGCGGTCATCGCGATCGCCGTCGTCGCGTTTGTGGTGTGGGCACTCGTCGGGCCCTCCCCCTCGCTGGCATACGCACTGGTCGTCGCTGTGTCGGTGTTGATCATCGCCTGCCCCTGCGCCCTTGGCCTGGCCACCCCGATGTCGATCATGGTCGGCGTCGGTCGCGGCGCCGAACTCGGTGTGCTCATCAAGAACGCCGAGGCCCTCGAGCGCTTGGAGAAAGTCGACACCCTCGTCGTCGACAAGACCGGCACGCTGACCGAAGGACGCCCATCGGTCACCGCCATCGTGCCCGACAACGGCATCGACGCCAACGACGTACTGCGCCTGGCCGCCGGCGTCGAACGTGCCTCCGAACACCCGTTAGCGCTCGCGATTGTCGAAGCGGCCGAACGCGCCGGCCTCACCACCCCAGCCGTCACCGACTTCGATTCCCCCGTCGGACGCGGCGTGGTCGGCACCGTCGAGGGACGCCGGGTCGCCCTGGGCAATGCCACGTTCCTCGCTGACGAGGGAATCGACATCTCCGCGTTCGCCCGCCAGGCCGACGACCTCCGCCACGACGGCGCCACTGCGATCTTCGTCGGCGTCGGTGGCCGCGCCGCCGGTGTCCTCGCGATCGCCGACCCAGTCAAGGACACCACCCCCGAGGCCTTGACCGCGCTGCGCGACGATGGCATCGACGTCGTGATGCTCACCGGCGACAACCGCACCACCGCTGAGGCGGTCGGCCGCCGGCTCGGCATCAGCGAGGTGGAGGCCGAGGTTCTGCCTGATCACAAGAGCGCAGTCGTGCAGCGACTCCGGGACCAGGGCAAGATCGTGGCTATGGCCGGCGACGGCGTCAACGACGCCCCTGCACTCGCGGCCGCCGACGTGGGCATCGCGATGGGATCGGGCACGGACGTGGCCATCGAAAGCGCCGGGGTCACGCTCCTGCGCGGGGATCTGACGGGGATCGTCCGGGCGCGGCGACTATCCGCAGCGACGATGAGCAACATCCGGCAGAACCTGGTCTTCGCTTTCGTGTACAACGCCGCCGGCATCCCGCTCGCTGCCGGAGTCCTCTACCCGGTGTTCGGGATACTGCTGTCGCCGATCATCGCAGCCGCCGCGATGGCCCTGTCGTCGGTCAGCGTCATTGGCAACGCCCTACGGTTGCGCTCGAAGAAGCTCTAACCCCGGCCCTGGCACCGGCTCCCTCGGTACCTGCCACGGTAGGTATCGAGGGGTTTCGATCGAGGCCATTAGCGGGCTCGCGGGTCGAACCCGCTAATGGCCAACCATGGCCCACATCACGACCACCACGACCGAGGATAGCCATCGCACGCGGTCGCCACATCGAAGGCTAGGCACCTCATCTGTAGATACCGGGGTGTACTCGACGGGTCACACGGCGAAGGTTGATGCGTTTGCGACCGTGAGCGACATGGTCATCTATAATACCGGTCTGCCTAATGTGGTGGTAGCGACCTGAAGACAGGACACGTCGATGACCGTCATCACCGTTCCCCAGATTATCCCTGCTCAGCCCGACAAACCTGTCCTAGACGATGTTCCCGAGCTCCAGGCATTCGCCCGCGCAATCGCCGTCGATGGCGTCTGGACTACCGACATCGCGCGAGCTACCGCCAGCATGTTCGACGGTATGGCCGCCACATGGAACACCCAACACAGCACGAACCGATTCGACGCGGTGCGCGACGCCCTCCGTCGGGGCCAGATACCCGTCGGCGGACGCTGCCTTGAAGTCGGATCCGGAACCGGGCAGATCACCCCGCTGCTGACCGACCACTTCGACGAGGTCTTCTGTGTCGACCTTTCCATCGCACTGCTCACCCAAGCACCCGGGTGCGACAGCTTTCGCATCTGCTGTGATGCCTCTCGATTGCCGTTTTGCGATCAGGTCTTCGACGCCGCTGTACTCGTCGATACGTTCTGCTGCGCCCACGAGCTCGTCCGCGTTCTCAAAGGCCGCGGACACATCGTCTGGATCAACCTGCTCGGCCAAGACGGACCGTTATACGTCCCCGCCACCGACATCGCCAGTGCGCTCCCCGGCGCCTGGACTAGTACGGAGAGTGCTGCAGGCTGGGGAAGCTGGAGCGTGCTGTCGGCAGTGGCCTCCCCATCCGAGCCGGCCAGTACCCCGTGGCCGTAATTACACACGTCGCTGGCCACCCACCGCTGTCAGACCACGGTCAACGCAAAGCACTGCCTTTCACCCACTGCTCCCAGGGCACACTCCAGTCGCCGTTCTGCCAGACCTGCAGGGGCTCGCCGCCGGTGTTGCGAACCTCGACGACATCGCCGGGCTGGGAAAAGTCGTAGAACCAGCGGGCGTTGTCGGGGTTGAGGTTCAGGCAGCCGTGCGACACATTGGTGTTGCCCTGAGCCCAGACGGTGCTCTCCAGCTGATGCAGATAGATCCCGTCGGTGCTTATACGGGTGGCCCACGAGATCGTTTCGCGGTACCCCAGCCGGGAATTGATCGGCAGGCCATAGGTCGAGGAGTCCATCACCACGGGATTGGCCTTGTCCATCACCGTGTAGATGCCGCGCTGGGTCCAAAATGAGATGGTTTGTCCGTTGACCCTCTCGGTGCCGCCCATGCCCATCGAGGTCGGCATGGTGCGGACCAGTTGGCCGTTGTTGAACACGCTGACCTGTTTGGTGGCGTCGTCGGCGATGGCGACGTGTGCGTCGCCGATGACAAAGCCCACATGCACATCCTCTTGCCCATACAGGCCGCCCCCCAACGCCGCTCCGTAGATGTTGGCCTGCACCGTCACCGCCGTTTCCGGGGCGAAGTACTGTGCCGGGCGCCAATGCGCAGTCTGATCGTCCAGCCAGTACCAGGACCCGATCACCGCCGGTGCAGTCGACACCACCAGGCGCCGCTCGGCGGCGGCCTTGTCGACGATCGGTTCATCGAAGCGCGCCACCACGACGGTGCCGATGCCGTAGGTCGCGCCGTCACGCACGTCAGCACCCGATGTCGTGGTCAGCCGGACCCGGGTCTGATTGCCCGGAACCAGGGTCGAGAACGTAGAAACACGTTGCAGCCGGGCCCCGTCGGGGGCGGTGGCGGTCGCGGTGATGGTGTAGGTGCGTCCATAGCCCAGCGGCACGGCGGGCTTCCACACCGCACCGTCGGGTGTGGTGACGCCGGCGATGCGGATGCCCTCTTCGTTGGTCATCGTCACCTCCGACACCGAAGCAAAGCTCGCCGACACAGTTACCGGGCCCAGTGGGTCCACATCGGTGGCCGCCGGTCCCGGGGAAATCACCAGATCGGCGATTGGCTGCGGCGCAACGGCGCTCTGCTGGTCGCTGCTGCCCGCGCGGTCACACCCCCAACAGTGCGAGATTCCCACGGCGACAACCGCCCCGAACGTTCCGGTGAGCACCAGCACCGCGGCCAACACCCGCACGCCGATTCGGCGATCCACGGTCACACCGGCCTCCCGTCGCGGAGCGCCGCGCACGCCCCACCATTCGAACTACACCTGTCACATCATCTACTAAGCTACATAGTAGACGATGCGATCGTCGCTACTCGGCTCACGGTGCGAATCGGCTTATGGTGCTGGCGCCCAAGTCATTAGGCGGATGTGGGCCCTTGCGCGCGACCAGCAGTCGTTCGGGGCAGCACCACATCATGGCGACCCCAATGCCCTCCACGGCCGGCCCCATACAGGCCTGATGCGACACCCGTGTTTGACCGGCCTGAGGGACCTCGCAGGACACGCCGCCGGCCGGCTGCTTTTCCCGTGGGCTAGGCCTGGTAATCCACACTGGTCATCATGCCGGCCTCTTGGTGATAGGTGTTGTGACAGTGCATCATCCACACACCGGGATTGTCGGCGACGAACCGCACCTGTAGCTTTTGCATCGGCAACACGATGGCGGTGTCTTTGCGCGCGCCTGGGCGGCCATCGGCGCCGACCACTTCGAAGGTGTGTCCGTGCAAGTGCATCGGGTGCCACATCATCGTGGCGTTGTTGAACGTCAACGACACATGTTGGCCCTCTCGGACCTGCAGCGGGCGGGTCTTTGCGAACGGCAATCCATTGATCGTCCAGTCGTAGCGCATCATCGACCCACCCAGATCTGCCGACAGGTTCACCTCGTCGGGCGATGGCGGCAACACCGCCTCCCCTGTGGCGGCCAAGTCGCTGACTGTCGCGACGCGGCCCTGCAGCTCGCCGGGGGTGTACTCGGCAGCCGGGGTCACCCCTGTCCCGGTGACCAGCAATGCGCGCGCGGTAGCGTTCTTGCCCTCGGCCGCTGCCACCAGTGGAAACACTCCGTCTCCGGCGGTGACTACCATGTCGTAGCGTTCCCCCATGCCGAGCAACACGGCGTCAGCGTCGATGGGCGTTACCGGGAATCCATCGGTATGGGTGATGGTCAGCCGGTGTCCTGCAAGCGCCACTCGAAAGGCGGTATCAGACCCGGCGTTGATGATCCGAATCCGCACCCGGTCACCAGGCTTGGCGCGAAACGTCGTGGGCGCCTGAGGGATACGCCCGTTGATCGCATAGTATGGGTAGCTTACGTCGCCGGCGTCCCCGCCGAGCAACGCACTGTTGCCCATACCGCCACCGCTCATACCTCCCATCCCCGGCATGCCGTTGTGGCCGCTGCCGCCGCGCAATCCGTCATAGATCTGGGTCGGGGTCGGGCCTACCCCGTCAGTCCAGTCATCGAGCATCACCACCCACTCGGCGTCGTAGCGGCCAGGGTCGTTGGGGTCATCGACGATCACCGGAAAATACAGGCCGGTGTCGGCGTCCAGCCCGGTGTGCGGATGGGCCCAATAGGTTCCAGGGTGCGGCACCGAGAATCGGTACGTGAACTCACCGCCGGCATCGATGTCGGGTGTGGCCGGCGAAGCGCCATCCATGTCGTTGCGCAACGCAACCCCATGCCAGTGCACCGAGGTGGAGTGATCCAGATGATTGCGCACCGTCACCGCCAACTCATCGCCGACTGACGCCCGCACCAGTGGCCCGGGTACAGAACCGTTGTAGGACAACGTGTCTACTGTGCGGCCTCCAAGATCGACGGGGCCGCGCTGAGCGGTCAAGGTGGTCGACACGGTGCGCCCGCTGTGGGGGCGGCGTGCTTCGGCGGCGGCAATCGCGCCCGACGAGGAGGACGTGGAGGCCGGAGGTGCCGTACCAGTGTTGCGCTGACACCCCGTTATCGCGGTAGCACCCAACGCGACTGAAGCCGCAAGGAACCCGCGGCGGCTGAACTGCGGTGCCCTGCCGGTATCAATCATTGCTGGGGTTCTCCTGCGTCGTGTGATCACTAGTTGCCGATACGCGGTCGACGCCGGCCCGCACGCGGGGACCGGGTGTCAACATTGCCGCGATCACCGGTGTCGACCGAACTTCATGTCCACCGCGGCGGCGGGGACTGAACAACGATGCCGCTGTCGCGATCGCGACGACCCAGCACACCACCAGCGCAGCGGTCAGCAGCAGCCAGCCATCCCAGTCGGCGTCGACGAACCCGCCGAGCGTTGATCCCACAGACATATCGGCCTCCTTACCTGTTCCACCCTGACCGCCGCACATCATTGAATCGGTAAGGGTCGTGTGAAGATTCGTTGAAGAAACTCGCCGATCGTTTGCGGCGCGCGATACAGCCGCACCATTGACACATGACTGATGCACCGCGGGCAGCGGCAGAGGGCTCGCAGTACCGGGCACTGGTCGTCGATGACGAGACCGCGCTGGCCGATGTGGTGGCCAGCTACCTCGTTCGCGAGCAGTTCAGCGCCCACATCGCCCATACCGGGCCAGACGGGCTCGAATTGGCTCGCACTGTCGATCCCGACGTGGTGATCCTCGATCTGGGGTTACCTGGGATGGACGGATTGGAAGTGTGCCGCCAGATTCGCACCTTCTCTGACGCCTACGTGGTCATCCTGACCGCCCGCGACACCGAAATCGACACCATTCTCGGGCTCACCGTGGGCGCCGACGACTACGTCACGAAACCGTTCAGTCCTCGCGAATTGGTTGCCCGCATCCGGGCGATGTTGCGGCGTCCCCGCATTGCTGCCGACCCGGCGCCCGTCGGCGCCTCGGCACGGCCAGCACCCCTGCAGATCGGGGCGTTGCGCATCGACGTGGCCGCTCGCCAGGTATCGCTGGCCGGGCAGCCGATCGCGCTGACACGGATGGAATTCGACATCCTGGCGACGCTGGCCGCCCGTCCAGGACTAGTACTGAGCCGGCGCCAGCTGCTGGAATTAGTGCACGACGGTCCGTGGATAGGCAATGATCACCTCGTCGACGTGCACATCGGGCATGTGCGGCGCAAGCTCGGCGAAGACCCCGGCGCGCGGCGATACGTCGTTACCGTTCGAGGGGTGGGCTACCGCATTGGTAACGGACAATGACACCGCGGCCGCGACTGGTCCCCGGGATTGGGATGCGGTTGCTGATCGCGCAATCGGCAGTGCTTCTGGCCGGGGCCATCACCACCTGGCTGGTCGCTGCTGTGGTGGGGCCGCCGTTGTTCCGTGAACACCTGCACCGTGCCGGCATCCCGCCGCGCTCACCCGAACAATTGCACGCCGAGCAGGCCTACCAGTACGCGACCATGCTGTCGGTCGGCGGTGCAGTGGTTGTTTCGGCCGTGACAGCGATTCTGGTGACCTGGTATGTCAGCCGGCGGCTGCAACGCTCGGTAGCTGATGTCGCCGCTGCCGCCACCGCCGTCGCAGACGGCGATTACGGCGTCCGGGTGCCACCACCGGGTCTGGGCGCCGACTTCCATTCATTGGCACACGCTTTCAACCACATGGCCACACAATTGCAGGCCGTCGATGTCAACCGGCGCCAACTGTTCAGTGACCTTGCCCACGAAATCCGCACCCCGATAGCTGTCCTGGACGCCTACATCGAGGCAGTCGAAGACGGGGTGCGATCGTTGACCCCCGACACCACCGCGATGTTGCGAGACCAAACCCGACGACTCGTCCGGTTCTCCGAAGACGTCGCCGCACTCGCTCAGGCAGAAGAAGGCGCCGCATCGATGTCCATGGCCGACGTGGACATCTCCGAGGTCATTCTCACCATCGCCACAGCGGTCAGCGACCGATACGACGCCAAAAAGGTGCAGCTACACACAGCACTTCCCCCGTCGTTACCACCGCTGCACGGTGACGGGCAACGACTGGCCCAAGTGCTCACCAACCTGCTCGACAACGCGCTACGCCACACCCCCGCGCATGGCCTGGTCACCGTCAGCGCCGAATACCAGGCCGGATGCATCGTGGTGCGAGTCAGCGACACCGGTCACGGCATTACCCCCGAGCACCTCCCCCACATCTTCGACCGCCTCTACCGCGCTGATCCGGCACGCACCCGCGAGCACGGGGGCTCGGGGCTTGGTCTGTCTATCGCCAAGGCGATCGTCGAGGCCCACGGTGGCAGCATCCGTGCTGAAAGCTCAAGTTCGCCAAAACAAACCACTTTCACCGTCGAGTTGCCGACAACGGCCACACCGAACTGATGAGCGGCCTCCGGCGGCCACGAAGTGTCAGTGCCTTGCGGGTGCCGGCTGGGGCACCGTGTTGCACCGAGTCCACGCCGTCACCACCTGTTCGCTCGGGTGGCCGATCACGGCGGGTTGCCCCGCCGGTTGGTCGATGAGCAGTTCGTGCTGAAGGCAGTAGGCGTCGTTGTAAACGGTATCGAAGTAACGTTGTGGTCCGTCGGGAAAGACTGCGGCAATAGTGGCGTCCTGATCGCTTGTGCGGGCAACCCAGTCGGCGACCAAGGCGACCGCCCCGACGCTCCACCCGCCGGTGAGGAAGTGGCGGGCGGCCAGGTGGCGGCAGGACCACACCGCCTCGGCCGGGGCAACCCAATGCACTTCGTTGAACGCCTCATACGCGATATTGCGAGGATAAATGCTTGATCCAAGCCCGCGCATCAACCGGGTGGTCGCCGGTTGACCGAAGATGGTGGATCCGATGCTGTCCACGCCGATCAACCGCAGGTCGGGGTTGAACTGCCTCAGGATGCGGGCCACCCCGGCAGAATGACCCCCGGTGCCCACTGAGCACACCAGAACATCAATAGGGCCGAGCTCCGCGTGCAGTTCCATCGCCAGGCTCCGATACCCATCAACGTTATCGGGATTGTTGTACTGGTCGGGATACCAACCGCCAGGTTCGGCACCCAGAAGCTGCGCGGCACGCTGCTTGCGGGCCTGTTGCCAGCCACCATGGGGATCGGGCTGCGTGACACGATCGACGGTGGCTCCATACGCCGACAGCATCCGCTGCACAATCGGCTCCATCCCGGGATCAGTCACCAACGTCACGGGATGGCCGTACACCATGCCCGCCAGCGCAAGCCCCAAACCTAATGTGCCGCTGGTTGATTCAACGATCCGCCCTCCCGGCCTCAAGTCGCCCCGGGCCCGGGCGCATTCGACCATGTGCATGGCAGGGCGGTCTTTCATGCCGCCCGGGTTGAACCCTTCGAGCTTGGCCCAGTATCCGCGACTGCCGTGAGTCAATCGCGCTGGTACCCGTAGCACCGGTGTGTCGCCCACCATTGCTGCAGGGCGATCGCAGCGACGAAGCAGCCTGGGACGTCCAGCATGGCTGATCGGTGCGGGGCTCAGAACGTGGTTCATCGAGTGTCTTTCTCAAGTCGTACCGCCCACGGGCCGGTATTGGAATCGGATCGCCTCCACGACGGCGCAGTCGGCTCGGTTAGCAGAACTGGAAGGCGCTTCGGCGACGGGGCGCGCGCCCGGAAACATGGCAGCGACAACGCATTACGTGATCTCTCAGCGTTTGCACATCAGGTCGACGTACACCGTCGGTGCCGCGATAGGCTGCGTACGTACTCCGGCCCGGATCGGCAGATTCTGTGAGGCTTTACGACCGGGTCGCACCGCGTTGACGGTGCACGTATTGAGTGGCCCGTCGCCGACTCTGCTGACCAGAACGTGGAATCCCTGGGCCTGCAGCATCCCGATTGTTGACTGGGCATCAGTGGATCCCGTTGGCGCGGCCGCTGCGGAGCTCGCAAACGCGATCGGTGCCGCGCTCGCGGCTATCGCGATCGCCAGGGCTGCTAATGGTGAGCGGAATGTGAAAGACATTGGCCCTTCCTTTCAAAGAAGATTTGTCTATCGCTCAGCGTAAATGCGAAAAGGGGCGCTATTCGGAACTCATATCGAACCCAAACAAATACGCATATCGAACGTCCAGGATGTTTTCAGCTGGCACCGTGATAGTTCACATTTGGCGTGGTTCGCAGCCACCTGAAGTAAGCGCTAACCCGTCAACGGCAGGCGGACGATAAATGCTGTCCTGCCCGGTGTGGATTCGACCTGCACGGTGCCGTGGTGCGCTTCGGCGATCGAGGCCACGATTGCCAATCCCAGACCGGTACCTGATCCCGGGTCGCGTGAATTCTGTGCTTTGACAAACCGGTCGAACAGGGTGGGCAGCAATTGTGGGTCGATGCCGGGGCCGTCGTTGGCAACGGTCAGCTCGACCCAGCCCGCATCGGTGCCCGGCACAGCGAGGGTGGTCACGACGGTGGTCCCGGGTGGGGTGTGTACCCGGGCGTTGGTAAGCAGATTGCTGATGAGTTGATGCAGGCGGGCGGGGTCCCCGTGAACATGCACCGCTGTGTCGGGTAGGCAGGTCTGCCACGTGTGCTCGGTGCCCACAACAGCGGCGTCGTTCACCGCGTCGACGAGTAGGTCGGACAGATTCAGCTCGCCATAGTCGAGGTCTTGTCCCTCGTCGAGTCGCGAGATGAGCAATAGGTCGTTGACCAGTCGCGTCATGCGGTGCGATTCGGCTTCGATGCGGGCCAACGCGTATTCGGTGACTGCTGGCAGCTCCGTACTATCTTGCCTGGTCAATTCCGCATAGCCCTGGATCGCGGTCAGCGGGGTGCGCAGCTCATGGCTGGCATCGCTGAGGAAGCGTCGCGTGCGCCGATCGGACTCCGCGCGTGCGGCCAGAGCACTGTCAACGTTATCCAGCAAGCGATTCAGGGTGTCGCCGACGATACCCACCTCTGTGGTGGGATCGGTGTCGGTGGCGCGGACACGCATCGTGATCCGGTGGTCGTCGTCAGTCAAAGGCAGGTTGGCGACCTGGGCGGCGGTGGCGGCGACTCGCCGCAGCGGCCTCAGCGACGACCGCACCACGGCGACGGTGCCCATCGACGTCGCCGCAAGTGCTGTCACGATCAGAGTTAGAGTCCAGAGTGTTTTCTCTCTGAGAGCACGGTAGGCAGGAGCCAACGACACAGCCGAAACCAGCCGCTCGCCGCCCTCGATCGTTCGGCTGCGCACGCGGTAGGGCCCCAAACTGCCCAAATCGATGGTGAATGCCGGCCCGTTGCGCCAGACGTGATTCTCGATCACACTCACCACGTCCGCCGGCGCCGGTCGCGAATCGCGTTCGTAAAACACAGCTGATTCGACCATCTCGTTGCCATGCAACACCGCGATGACGTTGTCGACGCCCTGGCCGGTGAAGTGAGTAAGTTCTTCTGCCAGCAGTGGGCCGTCGGCATGGTCCTGCAGCGCGTACTCGAATGCGGTCAAAGCCCGCCCCACCTGCGCGTCACTGACGTTGGTCACGTAACTGCGCAACGTCAGAATCGATACCGTCCCGACAGCCAGCAACACCACCGTGACGACCGCGCAGACGCCCACCGCCAGTCGGCTGAGCAGCGACCGCGGCGGCCACCACGGCACGCGGCTATGTGCCATCGGCCGGCCGCAGCATATATCCGACACCGCGGGCCGTGTGAATCATCGGAGCTCGCCCGGCGTCGACTTTCTTGCGCAGATACGAGATGTAGAGGTCGACTATGCTGGTCCGCCCCGCAAAGCGATAGTTCCAGACCCGATCGAGAATCTCAGCGCGGCTCAGAATCCGCCGCGGATTGCGCATCAGGTACCGCAACAACTCGAACTCGGTACCGGTCAGGCTGATCGGGTCGTCATCGCGGGTCACCTCACGCGACGCCCCGTACAGAACAAGGCCGCCCACGCTGAGCACCTCGTTGTCGGGTGCAGACAGCACACTCGATCGGCGCAGCAAACCGCGCAGCCTGGCGACGAGCTCCTCGAGACTGAACGGCTTGGACATGTAATCGTCGGCACCGGCCGTCAGACCGGTGACGCGGTCGATCACCGCATCGCGGGCCGTCAGCAACAGGGTCGGTGTGTATTGATCACCATTGCGTACCTGCCTGAGGACCTCCAACCCGTCCGCATCGGGAAGCTGGATGTCGAGGACGAGGGCATCGGGGCGCATCTCGATGAACTTCTGCACCGCTTCGCGACCCGTGTGGGCAACACCGACCTGCCAGCCTTCGTAGTGCAGGACCATCTTCACCAGATTTGTCAACGCCGGCTCATCATCAACCAGCAAAATCTTAATCGACTGTGCATCGTGGCCGCTGCCTGTGATTGGCGCGTCAACGACGGCGCCGCCGAATTGCTCATGTGCTGTTGACACGGTTGTCATAGACATATGGTCCGAAATCCAAGTGGTGCTGTCACGACATTCATACGGTTCGCATATAGTCCCTGCTGGCGACAAATCATACAATCTTGTTGTGGCGTCATATTCATCTCAACCTGTCCTCATCATCAACAATGCGCACGCCCCAAAAGCAGCGGCGAAGGCGACCTTAATTCGATGAAACGTCACGTCACACGTCCATCGGGGGTCGGTTCTCTTCGCCGCCGCCGGTGATGCACCTAAGAATTCAATTACGGAACTCGATATTGTCCTTCGATGAACAGTGTGGGACGGGTACACGAATCCTCGTCGTGTGTGCTGACCGAGTCACGGCGGCGCACCGACAGGTGCGATGATCGACGGATCTGAGCGGCCCTCGCACACCGACCGCGGCGTGAGAAGCTCCTGCATGGTGGCGATCTCGCCATGCTGGTCGGTCGCAGTTGGGCGGGACAGGGAGCGAGGCCATCACACCGTCAGCCACGGTGGCCGCCGTCCGCCCTGCCTGCACTTCGTGTCCTTTCGTCGTCACGTGGACCTCAACGGTGCGATGTCTCACACCGCGGCGTTGCGCTGCTTGGCCGCCGCTGTCTTGATCTTCCCCAGGATGGGCGCCGAATCTTGCGAGCAGTTCGGTTTTCGATAAAGAGTCCGTAAAGAACCCACTACCGTGGCCACGGCCAAGCACGACCTCGAAACTCCGTAGGCAGCATTGCGATGATGCCCGCATGTACACGTAATCGGTACGTATGTAACAGTCTCGTACACCACAACGTGGCCACGGCGTTGTTCCCGCAGCATGTCCACCGCACGGTTCGTCCAAACTACGGCGAACTTCACTGTGACATGCAGCGTGAAACTGGCTCAGCCAGGCCACGTCACCGCAACTCACCCTACATACGGTATCCGTACGTAAATAGTAGTATGTGGAGCACGTGTCGCAGATTCCGTTGGCCCGGCCGCTCGTCTCACACCTGCGCTGAGGAGGCAACCATGTACCACCAGAGCACACGTCGCTGGGCCGCCCCTATCTTGGCAGCCTTGTGGCTCTCGACATCGCTGCTGAGCGGGCCGGCAGCGATAGCCGATCCAGAGGGTGCGCCTCCTCCGGTGCCCGTCCAACCGGCGCCGATCCCGAACCCGGTGGCGCCGCAGCCACCCGAACTGCCAGCGCCGTTCACACAACCGTTGAACTCCGATACTCCCATCGGACAAAACCCGCTTCCGTTCACGGGGCAGCCGCCATTCCTCCCCCCATCGTTCAATCCTGTCAATGGCTCGACCGTTGGGGTCGCCAAGCCGATCTACATCAACTTTCAACGCCCTATCGCTGACCGGCAGATGGCACAGGACGCGATTCGCATCTCGTCCAACCCGCCCGTGCCGGGCAAGTTCTATTGGATGAGCGACACCCAACTCCGTTGGCGGCCAATCGATTTTTGGCCAGCGGGCACCGTTGTCAACATCGATGCGGCCGGCACCATGTCCAGCTTCCGGGTCGGCGACGCACTAGTCGCCACGATCGATGACAAGACTCACCAAATGCAAGTGGTCCGCAACGGCAAACTGGAAAAAACATTCCCTGTGTCACTGGGGAAACCGGGTTATGAGACACCGAACGGTACCTACTACGTGCTGGAAAAATTCGCTGACATCATCATGGACTCCTCCACGTACGGGGTCCCGGTGAGATCGGCCGAAGGCTACAGACTCAAGGTCCAAAACGCCGTCCGCATCGACAACAGCGGAATCTTCGTGCACAGCGCACCCTGGTCGGTAGCCGACCAAGGCAAACGCAATGTCAGCCATGGCTGCCTCAATCTCAGCCCCGCCAATGCACAATGGTTCTTCGGCAACTTCGGTAGTGGCGACCCCGTCGTCGTCAAGAACTCTGTTGGCATCTACAACCAACCCGATGGCGCACAAGACTGGCAGATCTAACCAGGGCGGGGACGTGCCCGCTCAGCCACACGCCGGCCCAGGGTAGCGAAAAGCGGCCGAAGTATCGGGCCCGCAGTATCCAGGGACGCAACATTGCCTTGCCACACCACCCGAACCAGGCGACGGCCGACGACGTTGTGATGTGCACGAAAGCAAATGGGCGGCACTGTGTAGTCAGCCGCCTGCCTGGAGCACGTCAGAAGCGAAAGAGCACGTTCCTGTTGTGGGCAACGCGGTAGGCCACAAGCTGTTCATTCGACTACGGAAGTGTGTTTGTCGGCGCCGCCCTCGGGGTAGGCCATCGGAACTACGGAATCCCCTAGTAGGAAAGAAGGTCACCCATGACCACCTCGGCCACCATCCTCGAAACCCATCCCCGCAAGATCGCTGAAGAACTCCGGACGATCCTGGCCCAATGCCTCGACGCCTGCCTGGACTGCGCACAAACTTGCACTCAGTGCGCCGATGCATGCCTTAGTGAGCCAACTGTCGACACACTCGCCGCCTGCATCACCTCCAACCTCAATTGTGCCGACATCTGTACAGCTACCGCACACATCAACGCCAGACAAACCGCATTCGACCCCGAATTCGCCAAACCCCTACTCGCAGTATGCGCAACCGCATGCCGAGTCTGCGCCGATGAATGCGAACGCCACGCTTCGCACCACCAACACTGCAAAACCTGCGCCGACGAATGTCGACGCTGTGAACAGGCCTGCCGCGACCTCATCACACACCTCAGCTGACCGGTCGCGAACCGCGAACGTCTCAGCACCTCGGCCGTCGAGACCTCGTTCCGCTCGTGAACCAATGGGGTTGTGGCATCGGCCTTGAACCCTGCTGCATTCCGCTGGACTGTGCACTGCAGACATGCCGACATCAGTAGCTGAAGTGGGAAACGGTCGTGCGCAGGACAAGGCCATTGAACCAATGAGGTGCGACAGAACCCAGCCCTACGATGACCACTGATCGCCGGGCACGGCTCCGGTCCGAAAATTAACAAGCCATTTCCGGGGGCAGCCTGCTCAAGATTCGACCGGAACCGACACGCCTCACCAGGCTCCGTCTGCTGCCGGACTCGTGCCGCTCGATCCTCCGCCCGCGGTTTGGGCGCTGCTGCTGTTCGATCGCTACGCCTACCGAACGTATGTAGTACGTACGATACTAGTGATATTTCCGCGATTATTAGGGACTTTTGGCCCTCGCCCCGCCCCGATGGCGGTGCAACGGTAGACGTGAGGGGAAAACGAGAGGCTAACTTCGATGACTATCAAACTCCGCTACCTGTTGGCGATTAGTGTCGCGGCGCTCGGTGCCGCGACAGCGATTGAGGCTCCTTCCGCTGCGGCGGAGCCACAGCAATGCTCGCAGCCCGCTCCCGGCGTTCACGAATGCACCTCACCGGGACACGCGCAAATCCATGTGCCGCCGCCAGCGCCACCCAACTACCCCAACTATCAAGGCGGGCCTGGGGGCGGTCCTCCGCATCTGCCCTGGATCGGCTAGCAGTTCTGACCACGGACGTTACGGGCAGCGTGGCGTGGTGACATAACGAAGACCTCCGAGTGAAGTGCGACCTGAGGAACGCACCAAATCACTTCGGAGGTCTTCGCCGTAACGCCCGCTGACAATTACCCCAGGATTTCTTCCCTGGGAAGTTACTAGTGCCAAGCGGCGGCCGGGCCGACTGTGCCTGTGCCTGTGCCTGTGCCTAGCCGCCCGGACACCAGGCCAACGGTCAATCAACGCGACTCCCAAATTCGTGATCAATCCGACTCACCGACCCTCCTCAGCGACTCCGAAATTCGTGATCAAACGACTCCCGAATCAGCGGTCAAAATGAAGGGTCTCGCTTGTGGCCGCTGTATGGCATCGCTGGCAGGTAAGTTGCGACGAACTCGACACCGATGGTCGCCCCTTCTCCACAACCGTCCTCACTGTGAAGAAGGACGAGAACGAGGCTCGTAAAAACACGGGCTGGGGGCCTCGCGCGATGAGGTCCGACGTCTGTGTCGTGTACCGGGGTGAATGGGAACAGTCCAAGTAGGGGGAACCGATGACATCGTGGAAGCCGAACGATTTTCGCGACCGCAGCTTCTCCGTTGGCGATTTGGTCGAGCTGCGCGATCAAGCGGAGAAGGGATTCTGGATCGTCTACAGGGTCCGCTGTATCTGCGCAGATGGCGCCCTACAGCTGGACGACGTGTCGGCCAATGACGGTCTGACAGTAGCCGCCGAGGACATCCACGCATCGGTGTTCGCTGCTCGACCCGGCGCTTCGTCGACCGCACAAACACCGGCGCATCACTGCGTCCAACCAGGAACGACCGTGGTGGGTATGCCGAGTTCCGTCCAGAGCGCAACGATCTCCGGGTTGTCATCGATGCTGTGAACGATGCGGAAACCGTGATCGCGCGTGAGTATTCGATGGATGTCGCGCTTGACCTCCACGTCAGCGCGGAAGTCGTTGTCGCCGCGCATGAACGGTCCCACGTAAGGCACCGGCATGTGCCGGTCGAGCCACGTGCGGGTGGATTGCTCCCACCGGTACATGCGGGCGGTGACTACGACGATGCGGTGTCCGGCATGGTGGTGTTCACGAACTTCGTCGAGCACATGCGTATGCGGCGGGCACGTTTCGGCGGCGCAGTGGAATGCGTCGAAATCCTTGGGCCGCGCCGCAACGAAGTGCCGCACACTCGACACGTCACACAGAGTCCCGTCGACGTCGACGATGACCGCGTCGGTCATCCCACGCCCGCCGGGGTAAGGGCGTTGATGGGTACCTTGGTCGCGCGCTTCTCACCGTGGGCGTCGATGTATTCGACCGTCGCCCGTGACCGTGACAGCGCGATGATCTCGGCGGGAAGATCGACGCCGCGGACATGGATGCGGACCTGACCGCCGACGTGAAGGTTACTCATATTGTGTCGCCTCGATTGCTTGAAGGACGGGGTCTATCCAGTAGCCCTGGCTGATCTTGAATGCCCACTGCCGATCGTCGATGGCCAGCATCGACGCCGCACGCAGCGCGTGCTCGGCGGGGATCTGAAAGCGGTCGATAATCGCGTTGGCGATCCGCTTCGACTCGTACGGAGCGGTGTCCTGGGCAACTTTCGCGTGCTCGGTCGCGGTGCTCATTGCTGCGGTCCAATTTGGATCGGATCGGTGGGAGCATCCATCGATCCGATCTTGATCTCCGGGCGGACGAGGGGATCAGGCGCGCGGTGCCGTCCTCGGTGGGAGCTGTGAGCAGCTACGTCACCGGAACTGTGTCGGTCAGTGCCGCTGGGATCGGGGCTCATGCGTTCAGTCCTCCAGCTCGCGACGAAACGATTCTCTCCATCGCCATAGGCCCACTCCCCTGGCGGGATCGGTGATCGGATTCGACGAGCTATCCGATGAGGGGCTCATGGCACCCGTCGCATCGGTCTTCGGAATCCTCGACCTGGCTGTCGAACACCACCTTGGGGAAATCACCGCTGTCATAGGTGCGTTCGTTCATGTGGTCGACGCCGACAACCTTGGCAAGGTCGGCAAGCAGCGACTCAGTGGACGCCGTGGACTCCGGATCGAACCTGCCCCAGGTGATCACTTTGCCGCGCATGCAAGATGGACACAGATTCTCGGCCTGGAACGTGTAGCCGACGATGTCGGTGCTCGCCACAGGTCAGCCCACCGTCCGGGTGATCAGGTGGTCTGCGGCTACGGTGACATTGATCTGATCGTTGTAGACGACCACCTTGTCTCCATCGACGTGCTCCACCGATTCCACGACCGCCAACTCGTATTGCGCGATGTCTCGGGCCGATTCGATCGCTTCTGCCCGGTCCCTGTCGTCAGCACCGAACGGCTGCCACGTCCACGGGTGCGATGACGGACCGTTCAAGAGTGGGACGAGGTCAATAAGGTCGCTTTCACGCAGGTCGAGCGGTTTGACCTGTTCGGTATGGGACATTGCTGCTCCCTTTGTCATTTGGTGGCTCTCTGATTCCCCAGCGGGGCCTAGTCGCATACTCACACCCTTGAGACAGCCGTTCCGGCTCCGGCGCGAGTCGACACCGCGGTTCCTCCCGGCGGGTGCTCGCCGACAGTGAAGACGTGTCCCTGCCTATTCATGTCTTGCTCAGGCTGCCAACCAATTTCGGCGCCATGGTTGTCGTCGGGGTGTTCCTGATGTGACCACCATCCGCCGGTCGGGCATGGGATCCATACGCACACATGCACCGTGCGCACCTGCTTGGCGCACGTTTTGCACATTCCCTGGAAGCGGAGTTCATTCCACACGTTCTCCGTCATCGCGGGCCAGTCGTCCATCGGTTTCTCCATTGCGATGATTCGGCGCTGAGTCCTTGCGCCGCAAAACAATTCCCTGTGGCGGCTAATCGACCACCGATGCGGTAATCTTGCCGTCGCCGTCGAGCAATTCGCCCCAGTAGGTGTTTCCGTTCAGCACCTGGTCAACGTCGAATCGCATAGCCTCAGCAGCTGTTTCCGTGCCAGTTGGGTAGTGGTCGAGGTTGGGTTCATACTCGTAGGTGATGATTATCTTGGCCATGCTCACTCCTTAGCTTTACTGATAGCCTGCGCGCTGCAGCGCCTCTATCCGTTGGTCGGCCACTCCGTAGCCCCATGCAGCGCCGAAGCAGTCATCGCTGCGCAAGTCCCGACGACAAGTGCAGCAGCAATGGGCTGGGATACCAACGCCACTGATCCGACACGCCGACTTGGCTCGCGACGACGGTCTCGACTACCGAGGACAGCTCCAATGCGCCGTACCAGTCAGCCGACCACGCGGCGTTGGCTTCCACGATTCGCCAGCCGGGCTCTCCGAACCAGGGATCCGAGCACCAGCCGACGTCGATCACCACGCCCGGCGGAACGGGTACATGACACGTCACCAGTGCCTCTTCCAGCCAAAGGACTGCCGCCGTTGCCCGCACCGGATCATCGAGATCCAGCCAGTCCTCCCGTGCCCGGTCCGGAAAGTAGCTGGCTCGTGCGACGACCCGGCCGTCACGCACCCAGCAACGGACCTCGGAGTCGAAATGCACCGGAGTCTGCAGTTGCACTGGCTCACGGTCCGGTAGCCGGCTCAGATCTGTGAGAAGTTCATCGAGTGAACGCAGCTGCGCCGGAAACGAATCATGCTTGGTTTCAGGGAGCTTGGCGAATATTGTCCCGCCATGAATGACAGGCGGTGTCTGCCGTAACGCACCAGATTCCGAGGTCACGATCTCGCGTCCGGTCAGTTCGATCGGCAGGTAGTCCAGCCAGCGGGGCCCGGCCGAGGACAGCTGCAGGTGGCGGTGCCGTACCGTTGCGGCCGCAGCCCATCCGCCCGGACACCACAGCATCGCCTCAGCATCAGCGCCGGCGGCGGTGTCCAGCCCAAAGTCCAGGTGCACATCGGCCCACGGCGCCAAGTCTTCGGCGCGCCAGGTTTGGTGCGTCACCAGAGTTATTCGGGGACGTGACAATTGCACTGTGGCCATGGTGTTCTCTCTATAGTGGAGAGCTGACGCTATGGGTTCGGTTCGGATCACCCGGTGCGCGGCGCGTCACCAGGCATGGCCGCGACGGTGCATGCGGGTCAGCTGAGCTGCCCTACGTCAGGTCGAGTAGTCGTTGTCGATGATGCCGCCTGGCAGACAGACGACGACAGTGACTTTGTTGGCCCTGGCATAGTCAACGGTGTACCAAGTTCCGCTGTTCGGACGGCGCGGGCCGTCTGGCGTTGCGATCAACAACTCGCAAGCGTCCACAATGTCGCGGTTCCGGGCGTGGTACGGCTTGGCGCTGAGCGCGTGAATCCCACCCCGTGTGAGCAGCTTGGACAGCGGCACCATCAGTTTCTCATCGGTCGGTGGATGCAGCCAGATTGTCGGTATATCGAGGTCTACCGCGCACAGATGAGAGGCGTAGTCGCTGCCCTCACAACAGCCGTGATGCAGTTCGGTGGCGTTGAACAGGTTGCGTCGGATAAAACGCTTCTGATCGGCTGTGGGATCGCGGCGGGTCCCGGTGAATCCGAGAATCATGGTGCCCCTTTCAGGCAGATGAACTCTGCGTCATGCCTTCGTGCACCTGCGGGTAGGTGACTGGCCACCATCAGCCCACGTCCACGCCCCGCCCAGAATCAACCGATCGCCGAAAGCGTTGAGCAGTTCGTCGCCGTCGTCGACAGTTTCATCGACATTTCGGTGTTTCAACATGGTTGTCATTGCCTCCCTTTCGTGAGACTTCACTGTTTAGGCTGGCCGGCACGGGTCCCACTTCCGCCAACTCGGGGCGCGGACGCAGAGGTGACCCGGTCAGGGACGTCAGGGACCGGAGGCGGGCAGGTGCGAAGTGCGGGCCCGTGTGCGTCATCTTGGCGGGGGTTGAGCGCCGCGGGCGTCCGCGCTGTTGCTGCGCCGGCTCGACGTCGACCGGGTACAGGTAGCCAGCGGCATCTACTGCTTGGAGCACCACAGTGTCCCCCTGTTCTTGATTGGTGCGGTATTCGCGCATCAGTTCGTGCCTTTCGTTACTGGATCTGCAGAGCTGGGTTCGCAGTCCTTGCAGCGGGGATCGTGCCCGTGCTTGTACGGCTCTCCACAGCCCCGGCACGTGTGGGTGTCGTAGTTGCAGTCACTGCAGCACCGGTAACAGCCCTCGTCAGGTGCGTGGTCACATCCGTTGCCGGACTCGGATTCCGACACCTCAGACGGGTTCGGCAGCGGATGCTGAGCCATGCCACGGTTCCGTGACTCCCTTGCTAAATGGTTGGCGAACTCCAAGACCGCAGCACGATCTTCAGCCGTGACATCGGCGGGCAGCACACACGTGGTCGCAGCCGCGGCGTAGTCCGGGTGTGCGTGGGCGGGGTCGGAAGTCCAACCCCACATCTTCGGTGGCGCCTGGCCCTCGAATGATGGCCGATACCAGGTGGTCCCGTTGTCGTCGGTGCGCGCTGGGTTCTGGTCAGCGACCGTCAGCGTCCGTCTTTCGGCGGCCGCGGGTGTTGTCATGAGCCGTGTTGGGGGATCACCAGCCGAGTCCATCGGCTGGTCGAGCAGGACCGATCGGCATATCCCGCACAGCCACTCGCGGTACAGTCCGCTGAACTTCAGTGGCTCGAACTCCCCGTGGTCCTGACCGTCGCAGGCGTCGCACACGCTCATCGGTTGGTCTCCTGGGCGATCCGGCGGCGTTCGGTGATCTCACCGAGAACCTTGTGCGCCAGTGCGATAGCGCCGTTCCCGTACCGGTGTTCGACGAATCCGACGGCCGTGTCGCCGTTGCGGGCATACGTCCACCGGTAGGTGTTGGTCGAGTCGGGCTGCTCACCACCGCTGGTCGTGCGGGTGATGGCCACACCGGCGATCAGTTCACTGTTCACGGCGATGTCGACGTAGATACTCATCGGGACACCGCCGCCGTCAGCTGTCCCTCACCGGGGCACGGCTGTTCGTCAACCACGTGCCCGGAGATGATCCACCGCTTGTCTGGCTGAGACCCGCACCAGGCAGGATGCCACTCCTCGCAGACGGGACACATTCCCAAGGCTTGCTCATAGTGAGACAGATGCCAGTGCGGACCGTCAGGGCACCGGTACGGGTGCAGCGAGTCGAATCGACGACCGCTGGACTCGACCGCGGCCTTGACCTCGTCAGCGCCCATCACGGCCAGGTCTCGGGTCGAATACCGGCGCTTGCGGGCAAACCGGCACTCTGATTGGCCCATCGGGCCACCTCCGGCGCCCCGCGTGTGCGCCGTCATCGTGGCCACCTCCGATGTCGTTGCCGTCCGCTCCCCTGGTTCGGTATTCCCGCGGCCCTTGTCGAGCCACCGAACTCCTTCGCGCCGCGTGTGGCGAGCTGGTCGGCGAGCTCATTGCCTTCGTGCCCTGCGTGGCCTTTCACCCAACGCCAGTCCACCGTGTGCTGCGCGGCGACGGTATCCAGGCGCCGCCAGAGATCTGCGTTCTTCACCGGCTGGCCTGTAGATGTCTTCCACCCCTTGCGTTTCCAGCCGGAGATCCAGCTTGTGATGCCCTGGCGCACGTATTGGCTGTCGGTCCACAGCTGAATGGGACGCGCCGCGGTGATCGATTCAAGCGCCACGATCGCGGCCAACAACTCCATGCGGTTGTTGGTGGTCGCCTTCTCTCCGCCGTAGAGGTGCTTCTCGTGTTCACCGAAACGCAGCACTACACCCCAACCGCCCGGCCCCGGATTCCCATGACAGGCGCCGTCGGTGTAGATGGTGATGGTCTCAGGGACATCCATTGGTCAACCGTTTCACGGGATCTCAAAAGCACAGCCTCAGATGCAGGACACGCCGATCGGCTCCGCAGAGGCTGCAGTGCACAGTGCGGTCAGGTGCCACCACGCGGAAACTGGCCGGCCATCAGCGGGCCAGTTGTTGCGCGAGGAACTCAAAGAAGTGCATCGCGTCGCCGTTCTTGAAGTCGATCTCGACCAGCTGCTTCTTGATCTGCTCCTGCTCGGCGGGACTGGTGTTCTTCGCCGTGTCGATTACCACGGAGAGCGGGATCGAGTTCCAACCCCACTGCGGTCCGTCCACGTCGAAGCGGTGCTCGAGATCGACCCCCTTCTCCTCGACGAACGTGTCGATCCAGGCATCGAATCCGGCCATAGATCAGCCCTCTATCTTTCGCAGTTCAGACAGCGCGACGGCCGCCTGTCCTCCGGTGTCAACATCGACAAGGGCATGTGCCTCGTTGTCTACGCGCCGGATTCGGGGATCGGCTTGCGGAACCGCCTCTCGAACCTCGACCACGGTTCCTGTGTAGGGCTGGTCGTTCGGCCAGAGCCTGAATTCGACCCGTTCACCTGCGGATATCGGGTGCATGTCTTACTCCACTGTCCGGATGCCGAACACCCACGTGCCGGGGTCGGACTCGTCCTCGAAGACCGCGGTGACACCGACGACCACTTTTGACGCATCGCCGTTGACCAGGTCTTCGATCTCACGCGCATAGTTGCCGCGGTTGGGTGCCGTGTACGAGCTGTGGTACTGGTAGGCGGTCCATGGGCCGGCGGTGAACGCGTGCTGGCCGTGCTCGTCTGCGGTGTCGGGCACCTCGTAGGACGATCCGATGTCGGAGACGTACGACCTGCAGCCGCGGCTCTCCGCGACCGCGAATCCGTCACTGTCACGGGTAATCACCAGATCCAGGTCATCCAAATGCAGGTTGGCGATGCGGTCACAGACCTGTTCACGGGTCATGCTATGTGCGGGTCCTCTCGTAACGGTCGCCGGCAGCACACCAGCCGCGCAGCTGAACTGAAGAATGAGATGTGGCGGCACGCCGCGAGTCGGCGTGGGGCGCCGGGTTCAGGCGGCTCCGTTATCGAATGTGGACCAGCGACTCTCGGCGTCAACCAGTGCGGATCGGTACTGGGCCTCGTCCGAGTAGGCGTAGGTGGTGATGAACCCTTGACCGTCCTCGGCCACCACCCAGTAGTTGTTCTCCGGGAAGTCCGAGACGGACGCCCCAGCCTCGGCCAGCAGGTCGCTGTGCTGGCTGTTCAGCTCCTGACGGGTCAGCTCGCCTAACCCGGTGTAGTGCAGCCCCCAAGTAGTCACGTCACCGAACGACTCCCCCGTTCCGTCAAGGGTGAGCTGGTAGAGCACTTCGTCTCGGGGGCACGCAAACTTGCTCATCGGTCGTCCTTTCCCTGTCAGTGTGGTGCCGAATCGCGCTAAGTCCGCAAGTCGCGGCGCTGCGAAGGGGCGGCGCACAGGTTGCCCTTCGCCGTCGCTGTTTCTCGTCCAGGGCGCGGGTAATCAGCCGTAGGCGACGTGGTCGCGGTCTGACCCGAAATCGCAGCTGCCGTCTTCGTTGATGTGGAAGCTCATTCCACGCGAGTCGAGCTCGAATGGCCGTCCACAGTCGCCACAGGATCCGGCCAAAGAGTTAGCCTCGATTTTTCGTCCAAGGTGATTGCGGTGGAGCGTTGGGGCAAGATGGGCCGTGAGGTGGCTTCTGCGGTCACGGGGCGTGGCGGGGTGGTCCCTTATCGCCGGGCTGGGCGGGCTTTCCCAGGGCCAGTGGGCCTTTCGTCAGTTGGATCAGATGAGCTGTGGATCAGTCGAAGGCGGTGCGGATGTGCTGCCAGGCGGTCGCGATCTGGGCGGCCCATCGCCAGGTGGCGTCGAGACGTAGGCATGTTTGGCGGGCGCTGCGGGTGATGCGGGCGGCGACGTGGAGGACCCGGTAGCGGAAGGTGGCGATCTCGGTGCGGGCCAGGCCCGGGTGGGTGCGGAATCCGATGAGTCGGCACCAGGTGACCAGGTCGGCGGCGGTGAGGGCGATTTCCAGCCATGCGGCGTTGGCCCAAAATGAGTGGCAGGGCAGGTTGCGCAGGCCGGTGGCTTTGAGTTCGCGGATGCGGTCTTCGACGCGGGCGTGCTGACGGTGGCGCAGTTCCAGGCCGGCGACCTGTCCTGACACGACGCCGGGTGGTGTGTCGGTGATGAACGCTGTGATCCGCATCCCGTCGGCGTCGGTGAATCGCAGCTGGGCGCCCGGATGCGGCCTTTCTTTGCGCAGGATCAGCCGCGTGCCCGGTGGCCACGACGACAGGTTGACCAGGGTGGTGGCTTCGGCGATCCAGGCGCCGTCGCGGAGACCGCCGGCGGTGCCGATCGCCGGGTACCAGCCCTCGGCGAGGTTGAGGGTGTCCACCGCGTCTTGGACGCGCCAGTCGACGGGGTAACCGAAGGAGAACCCCACCCCGGCGGCCCGGCAGGCGTCGGCGAAGGTGTGGGTGGCTCCGGCGGTGTCGCAGCGCACCAGCACCTTGGGCTTGTCGGGATGATCGCCAGCCCTGGGGTCGGGTCGCCAGGCCGCGGGCAGCGCTGCCAGCGCTTGGGCCAGCACGATGACGTGGTCGCTGGCGGTGTTGGAGCCGGCGTTGCCGGTGCGTAGCAGCCCGGCCAGGGCTTCCCCGCCGGCGATCTCGGGGCGGTCCAGAAATGCCAGCAGCGGATGGTGCCCGAACGACTTCTTCCAGGTCGGCGTCGCACCGCCTTTGTTGTCGGAGTGATCGATCACCAGGGTGGCGTCGATGTCGATGTGCAGCCAGTCACCCGGAGCGGGGGCGGCACCGGCGGCCCAGGCCGCCGCCCGCGCGCCCGCTCGGGCCGCCCGCACCGCGGGTAGGTGTGCGGCGTCGATGCGCTCATCGACCAGCCGCCACATCGTGGTCGTCGAGGCTTTCGCACCGAAGGCGTGCTCACGGTCGCCGCAGAGCTGGCCGACCCCGTCGATGCAGTCCGCCCCGTCAGCAACCGCAGCCGCCAGATCAGCGAACACGTCTCCGGGCGCATACACCCACGGCCCGCGGTAGGTGTCGGCCAAAGCAGCCGTGACCTGCGCCGATAACCCGGTCCGATCGGCCAGTTCACGTAGCAGGCCCATCCCGGCATGCGACACGACGCCATGGCCGTCGGCCGACACTTTCACCCGCGATGCGGCCGCGATATTCTTCACCTGCGAAGTGCCTTCCCGTCAGGATCTTTGAACCGTAGAGAAGTCCAATTATCCCTTGCAGGACAGGCACTTTCGCTTATCTACACACCGCCAAAGGCAACATTCCGCGAAAAATTCGGGTTAGTCGGAAAATCGCTCATGTCCGGCAGCATCTCGCCGGGCGGCGGCATCGCATGTGCGCGGCGCGGTGAGGTTTTGCAGCCGCAGGGTTCTGCCTATCGGATCACGAAGCACGTGGGGGACGGCAGTCTTGGGAGGACGTGACAAGGGTCGTCGTGAAGTCCAGTTGAAGGCGCCAGTCCCACCCAACCGCAGCAAATCTAACTTCCTCGGTCACGGCGGCCGCGCCACGTACACGAACGCTGCCTCAGCGGTGCCAGGCTGCGAACACGTTCAGGGCGGCCCCGGACGTGGACATCCGAAGTGACGGCACAGAGGCGTGAGATCTAATGAAGAGATATCCCAACGACATTCATCCGGACTACCCAGTTGCCACTGTGTATGGCGCAGACGGGCAGCCCTACGACTATGTCGATGACCATGAACCAGCACGTTCCTATGCCGCTTGCGGCTACCGCGTCGTGGTTCACATCGGCGATGGACCCTACACACGCGACGAATTGCAGGAAGCTGTCGACCGGGAGCTGTCCGGCTCGCGGTCGGGAGGACGTGACAGCGCGGCGTAAGCAGACGCGATTCGGACTGTGCGCGGCGCAGGCTGCAGCGATGCAGCGAGGATCTGAGATGCCCTGCGGCAGACACGAAATAATGACGGAGGTCGCCGGTCGAAACGAGTGGAAGGTCAGCGCCGGCCAGTGCTTCACGGCTGGGACAAACGCCGTGCTCCAGCATTGCTCGGACGCAGCCGCAAAGCACTTCCCTCTCAAAGCTCGGCTACTACTCGGTTCGCGTCATCGCGCGGTGGTCTACACACGTAGTGCGGGCTGGCCGGGTCAAATTTGGTCACGGCGGGATCAGGGATGATGCGGCCGTCAGATCCTCGTTTGTCCAAGGCCACGCGGTGCATCTTCTTGAGTTCTTCGACGGTGAACATCTCGAAGTCGATGTAGCCGCGATCGCCGCTCTTCTCCTCGGAGGTGATCTGCGCCTCGGATTTCTCCTCGATCTTGAACCACTGGCGCGTGTACATCCGCGGAACCTTGTCCGACACATTCTGTTTGAACGACGGCCAATGATCTTTGACCTGTGGCGGCAGGTTCGCGTTATCCCACGACTCGCCTGGGGAATATCCGAGGTAACCTTGATACTCGGTGGCGTCGGAAGCGCCGGTCTTCTCGTCGACGGAGGCAATCACGCAGCGGCCCTTAATCTTCGGGTCCATCGCGTCAGTGATCAATCGAACCTTGGGCTGCACCGACTCGGGGAACCCATACTTCAGCGTCAGTTCTTTGGGCCGGCCCAAGCAGATACTCATGGGTACGTTCGACTTCCAGGTGTTCGGGATCGACACCGCACGGGCGTCTTGGGATACCAGCAGGACGTGCACCCGCAGTTCGCGGCCCAGGGAGAGAATCTCGGTCACCATCGATTCGATGGCCTCGAAGTCCTTGCCCGGCAAGGCGCTCTTCCACTTCTCGCGCATGCCTTTGATCTCGTCCATCACCAGCAGCACCGGCGCAAAGTTGTTCCACCCTTCCGGATCAGTGATCTTGGCTTCCATGGAACCGTTCTGCCGCTCCTGCAGAATCAGATATGCCAGAACGATCGCGCCGACATAGCTCATGCCGCGCGGGGAGGCACCGATCCCGACGGCGACTGTGCCCGGAACGGGAAGATTGTTGTCCTCTGGGTGCGGAGCGAAGTATCCGGCGTAGTCCGGCCCTTTGCCATCGGCGAGAATCAACTGCCATCCAGCGGCGCGGAACTGCTCAAGCAGGCTGCGCACACTCACCGACTTTCCAGAGCCCGACTCACCGATGCACATGAGGTGTGGCATTTTCTGGGGGCACACACCTTCCACACCCCGAGCTGACTTGCCGACTTTGAACTCCCAGCCGATGTAGAGCCGCTTGGCCGCAGCGGCGTCGGTAACGACAGGCCAGTCCGGGGGAAACACCAGCCTCTCGATCCGCGACTTGCGACTCGCCAGAAAGCGGTCACCAGTCTCATCCCACTCGAACGCCCAAACCCCGCCGAGTCCTTTGCGAAACGTCGACTGCAACCTGTCCTGGATGCCAGCGGTAGTGAGGAAACCTGAATCCACACAATGGAATCCCCACAGAACAAGCTTCCTTCCACCCCTGCCGTCTTCTTCGAATTCGACTTGGGCCGGGTCGAGCACCAGCCTGTCGCGGAACTGGGAGGCGGCGATATCAAGGATGCGGCGCACCTCAGGGTGCAACTTCCCGTGCTCATACAGGGTCGGCGGGAGCTCTGGAACTGCGCTGCCTGAGACGTGTGCGGCCTCGCTAACGCCCAACGGCACCTCACGGCGGTAGCCACCGTCCTGCATCCGCCACTGGCGGCGCGCCGCGGCCAGAATCCACGCTCCGACTGCTGCGCCGCCCCACCCCACAGCGGTGCGTACCGGCGAGGGATAGCCCCATACGGCGATCGGAGCCAGCAGCCCAGCAATTCCCAGTGCGGACAGGCACAACGCCTGGGAATGGTAGGAGGCTCGAGCGAACCCGCTGGTGTCGCGACTTTCACCGGACTTCACGGCTGGGACGCACCTAACAGATCGCCGCTATCGCTGGTCACGGCTTGCCCTCCTCATCCGATCCGTGACGGTGCTTTCCCCGGCGCGCCGGCGGTTTCTGCGGAAGAGCTGGCGAAGGTGGCGGGCTCGGCTGGCGGTCCCGGGACCGGATCCGGGGCGGATCTACCGGTGCCAGCGGAGGTGACCCCGCCGGGGCGGGCCGCAGCGGAGTGCGGTCGCGACGACGGGGCGGGGTCGGGGTGTCCTGGGCGGGCGTGTCTGTTCGCACCGCCGCCGGCGGCGGGGTCAGCGGGGGCGAAGCCGCGACCGGGGCGGTGTCGACTCGCGGCGCAGGCGCTCTCGTCGGCGTCGGAGCCGCGGTACGTCGAGGCGACCGGGCTGCAGCAGGTGGCGCGGACACCACCGGAGGCAGCTCTGTCACGTCCCGTACCGACAGCGTCGTTGGAGTCGCGCGCCGATTGGAGACAGGAGGGTCCGGTCGCGTCACCGGAACTGCAGCCGGGGTCGCTGGAACCGCGGCCTGTCTCACGGTCTCGACCGCCGGCACAGCGGCAGCCGGTCGACGCTTGGGGCGGATCGCCGCGGTGGCCGTCGGCAGATCCACGACCTGTGGAAGGCGCAGATCCGACCCTTCGCGTGGTGCAGCAGATCCCTCGGTATCGACGTCCCCGAGCAGCGTCCGGCGCTCCATCGGTGTCAGTTCCCAGCGCACGGTCGTGGTCTGCTCGTCTACTGCTACCGCGATCTCCGAATGTCCGCTGGCCGTGGTCGTTACGGTCAGACTGTTGGAGGCCCCCCGTCCGGGGACGTCCTCGGTGACCAGCAGAACTGCCTTGCCGGCGCACCGCTCGCGGTGGCGCTCCCACCATGCGGGCGTGCACACCACAACGTCGGCGGGGGCCGAATCCAGTGACCCCACAGTCAGTGTCGGGCTGTCGCGGTGCGCAACTAACCGGTGCCAGCGCGGATCGTCGATCATCACTGCGATGATCTGGTCCTGCGTCGACAGCCGCGCCACCATCTGCATCGCGAACAGGACCGGACCCGACAGCCACAACGGCTCGGCGGTCGGAGAAACTGCCACGAAGACGCGCGTCTTGTCCTCGCGCGTACCCACGAACACACCTGCTCCCCCGGCCGGGATACCGAATCCGAGGTGATGATCGTCGTCGATGAGGGCACCCGGAGACCGCATCGGAAGCTGCCGGGTCACCGGCAACGCCTGAGCCAGGCCTGCGGCCTGCTGTCCGACAGCGGCGCGCAGGCCGTATCCGGAGGCTTTGGCCAGGCCGTCCTCACCGCGCACCAGGTACGTGATCAGAGGCTGGGCCAGCGCCTGATTATCGCCCTGCGGTGTCAGTGTCAGCGTGGTGTATTGCCGGTGGGACTGCAGGTGGTGCCAGCCGCCGGCCGACTCGGCGTTCCAGTGCCCGCGCGCTGGAACGTAGGTGCGGGTGTGCACACCGGAACGGGGGCCGCAGCTTCTCCACCCGGGGCTGGCCAGCGGACGGCCCACCTGTGCGAGGACATCGGACTGGAATGCTCTGATCGAGTTCACATCCATGATTCGGCCACCGAAACCTTGCTCGGCCAGTGCGTGGCAGACCCGGGTCGCCGCGATCGTCAGTGCCTGGCACAGGCCGTGCGGGAGTGAATCACGCTGTGCGCGACGATAAGCAGGACCGAGCATGTCGGCTTCCAGGCGCAGCGACACCTCAATCACCGTCATCCCACCGAGGGGGACCGACACTGGTCCGATGAGGGTGTCTAGGACGCTGGCGGCGACGTCGCGGGCGGCGAATTTGTACCCGGCGCAGATGGCGGTCAAGCGATTGACTCCGATGTCGTACTGGCGCAATTGACGGCGCAGGACATCTGCTGAGATCACCGGCGACTGGCAAGAGCCCGTTGCAGTGATACTGGTCAGCTGCCACGGCCTCGGCGTGATCTGCACCAGTGCCGAGACGGTGTGCCCGTCGAAGATCACGCCTATTCCTTCGCGTGAGAACGCTGCCGCCTGCTCCGGAAGGTCACGGCTACCGCGACGCAACGCCACCCACTGTCCCAGTGTGCGTCCCCCCGCCCGCGCTCCGAAGACAGCCGCGATCGCGGCGGCCGAACCAGCTGCGGCCGCCGGCCCGTACGGGGACAATCCCAGTGCGGCAGTGGTGGCCAGCGCCGAGGCGGCCAGGCCGGTGCTGGGGGTCAGCGACACCAGTTTGCGGTCCGGAACCGCGAGCCGCGGCGGAGCCGATTCAGTGGCGTCGTTGTCCCCGGTCGTTGTGCGCGCACGGCGGGCCATCAGTTGTCCTCCTCGAATTTGACTGCGCGGCAACCGACACCGGAAACCGGAAACCACCGCTGAGTGGTCATGGCTGTCGTTCCTTGCGTCCGCGCCCTCCTCGGGCCAGGGTCACCACCATGGCGATAAATACCGCGGACCCGAGCACGGCCAACGTGATCAGGGCGACCGTGCGGCCAAGAGTGTCCGGTGGGGGTGGCGGAGCCCCAGGAACCGCTGCAACCGCGGGAACACCGTCGGGCAGCATCGGGATCGAGTCGTCGATTGGGGCGGTCAGCGCGGCTTTGGGGTCCACGACCCCGGCGCCGACCAGTGAGGACAACGCGCTCGATGGACTGTGGGCGGTGCGCTTGATCCTCTCGATCACTTGGTGGGCACTCAGGTTCGGCCAGCGCTGCCGGATCAGGGCTGCCAGGCCAGCAACGTTTGCAGAAGCGAAACTGGTTCCGGCGATCGGCTCGTCGCCGGCTTTGGTTGTCTGCGCGTTGATCAGCTCACCGGTGATCTTGGCCGGGTCGAGGCTGACGACGTTGATCGCCGGGGCGGCCACACCCACCCACGGTCCCGGCATCGACTTGACGTACGGGTCGCCGAATAACGATGTGCCGCCGACGCTGAGCACGAACTGGTCGAACAGCGACGGCAGCGACAAAGCGCTCACCGAGCCCCAGCCGCGTTCGTCGGACGGGGTAGCAGGGTCGGGGCCTGGGTTCGGAGCGCAGTCGTTGCCGAGGTTTCCGGCCGCGGTCACCACCACCACGTTCTTCACCACCGCTGCGAAATAGAGAGCGCCAGCCAACTCTTTCAAATCCACGGGCGCCGATACAGGCACACATGCTGTGGCCGAAATGTTGATGACCGTGGCGTTCAACGACGCCGCACGCACAATCGCGCGGGCCATCGTGGTGAGGTTGGACGCGGCCTGTGCGTCGCGGGCATTGCCCGGTTGTTTGGTGGTGTCGATGCTGTAGCGGTCTGATGTCTGGCGGATCGAAATGATCGCGGCATCGGGGGCAATTCCAACGAAGCCGTCGCCGGGCTTCGGCTGTGCCGCGATGATCCCGGCGACCAGGGTGCCGTGATGGTCGCAGTCAAGCAGCCCGTCAGTGCCCATGATGTAGTCACCGCCACCGAGCAGACGCGGCAGCCGATCGTTTCGATTCACCCCGGAATCGACGACAGCGACTGTCTGACCTTTCCCGGTGGACAAGCCGTGCAGATCCCGAACGCCCCAAACGGTGTCGATCGGCACCGAGTCGAATTGAGATCCCGCCAGTTGCCCGGAGGTAGCGCACTCGTATTGCTGCTTCATCGGGAACCGAGGGTCAGGTCCTGGTGGGGCGTCAGGCGGGGCGATATCTACCGCTGGGTCGAACACGTACGGGCTGTAGGCCGAGGCCTGCGGCGCAGGCGATAGCACTGCGGCCAGCAGAACAGCGGCGAGGATGGCACCGCTGCGCTGTAGCGCTGTCAGAATGCGGAGACGGGGCACGACGAACCTTTCTCGGCAATGGGTGGAGGTGGCGGTGCTCAGCGGTTTCGGACCTTCGACCAGCCGTCCATGATGAGAACCAGCAGCGGAAAGACCGCCACGACGGCCAACACCGCGACCCTTTCCAGACGGCGCTTATCCAGCGGTGAATGCATGGACTGGGCCCGGATCGCCCACAGCGTAGAGAGCAGCACGAACAGCATCAGCGGAGCTGCTCCGGCGATCAGCACGACTGGGTCCGCCTGATGCGGTGACACCGCCCGACCGGCCAAATAGGCGGTGGCGGCCAAAGGACCGGCCACCATCAGCGGCACGGCAGCAGCACGAATGACGAGACCGCGTCCGATCGCGACCGTTGCAACTGACGCAGAACCGACCAGCGCGAACATGTGCCACTCGTAGTTGGAGGTGAAGTAGCCGCCGGCCGCGGCCGCGGCGACCAGTGCCATTCCTGCCCCTGCGACCATGCCGATCAGGGCCTTGAGCGTGGTAATGACGCGAGCCTCTTGGTTGAGCATCGCTTCGATGGCGACCCCGGACGTCGACCTTCGTGACACTGCGGCGACGGTTTGCTCGGACCGCCGTATGACCGGCTCGCCGGTGGTCGGGATGTAGTTCACCAGCACCCGTCCCACTCCGCGGGAGAACTGCACAGCACACACGATGACGACCAGTGACAGGAACACCATCTGCGCGGCCGCCGCTTGTGATGACACCGGCAAAATGATGTGCAGCGCACCGACGAGCACCGCGCATGCCGACACCGCGGCCGCACCTACGTGCAGTCCGGCAGGTTTGTTCGCCGTCACCGACCACAACGCCACGACCATGGTCGCCACAGCTGCGCCGACAGTGGCCAAGTGCCAGATCCCGAGGCTCCGTGGCACCCCCGCCAGCGCGGCCCCCGCCGTGGCCAGGTAGGCACAAACGCATAGCGAGGCACTGACATCGTCGAACTCGTCGCGGGCCCGAGACAGAACCCCGGCGATGGTGGCGCACATTACGGCCAGCGCGGCTAGAACACCCACCACCGGCCACCGCGCGGCGGCATTACCGGACAGAACGTCGGCTATGCCGATTGCTCCGACAGCTGCGACTGCCGGCGGCAGTGCTGCGGCGGCCAACCGCCGCGTGTCGCGGCCGTCAAGAACGGCGAAAAGCCGCCGAGATACCTCCGCGGCGCCCTCGGCGACGTCGTCACGCAGGACCGGATAGCTCTCGGTGCGGGTGCGGTGAGTCAGGTAGAGGTCGGCCCCCGGGGCTATCTGGGCTTCGGCCAGGGTGATCTCGGGGTCCAGCCGTTTGCGCATCGGCCCGGCCTCCAGCGCCCACTCCACGCGTTCAGCGGTCAGATAGGCGTGCACCGTCCCTTCGGAGTGAACGCTTCCGGCGAATTGTTCGCGCAGTTGGGGAAGCAGCGCCGTTACCGTCGTGTGAGCGTGCAGTTTGCATTGGAAAGCGGAGTCGCCGGCGTGCACGTTGACTGCGACGAACGTGGTGTCGGCAAGCACGGATACGGGCTGTGTCATGCGCGCAATGGTTACCTGGGTCCGACGTCGCCCCTTGGCTGCGGCGCGACTTGCAGAAGGGCCACGGATGCTTCGGCAGATCCGCTGTCGTCCGACCGCGCCGCACTCGTCAGCCTTCAATGTCGCGAAACATGATGTGCGCCATGACCGACAGTGACGAGTGGCGCAGTGCTGTTGCAGCATCCAGCGATGCCGAGCTCGACGATGCCCGCCGTTCACACCGAATCGGACGGGGCCTGTGCGGTGACCCTGAAGACGCCGACCACGAATAGGCTCAGCTGTCCTTTCGTCCTGCTGCTTGCGCGCAGGTTCACGGTCCGTCCAACCGGCACATAAGACCTCGGGAGTAGCTGCTTATCCAGCACATCCGGAATCTGGCATGCAGTCACGCCTGCGAACAGCAGCGGCACTTGAGCCTGCATCTGCACGTCCCGCAGAAGAGAAACACGCAGCATATGCCGTGAACGCGCAGCTGAATGCCTGTGCAACTTCGGGTCCTCCGACGCACGCAGCGATGTTCATTAGCAAACATCGCGAGAAAAGCGTGCCGTTAGCTGAGACGACTCCCGAGCTGTTTACAGCTGCGCGCGCAGGAGCGGCCCATAGCCGCACTTCACAACTAGTTTCCCTCATTTCCGGTGCGGATCCGCGCGATATGCCACGATTTAACGCGTGTCGACGATCCACACGTGGCCCTTGCCTCCATATCCGGAGCGCGGGCAATCTTTTCAGATCTCACACCTGCTGGCAAACCACCACAGAACTACTTAGCGAAAGGAAGGATCCAGCACCTCAGACATCGCTGATGCCTGGCAATGGTGCATACTCAGGCCGCACGGAACCAACTGGAGAGGACCGTGGTGAGCAACGACGACAGTGGATGGCACCGCTTGGGAGCTGCGCTACGGCAGGCGCGCATCGACAGCGGATACCCCCGCATGGAGGCTTTCGCCGAACAGTGCGGAGTCTCGATTCGGGTGTTGTCCGATCTGGAAGCAGGGCGCAGAACGAACTTTTCGTCCCGCGTACTGGGTCGGCTGGAGGCAGGGGTCGGGTGGCCGCCGGGGACGATGGATCAGATCGTGGCCGACCCCGAATTCACTCCCCCTGGACCCGAGATCGGCAGTGATTTTCTTTTCCGGCCGCCCAACTACGACCGCCGGCCAGTGCCCGTTGATGTTGCGGCAGTGGAACGCGCCATCGCGGCGCTCGACGGCTTCACGCGCAAACGCAGCGCCGGCCGGGCACGCAAACGCGGCAGCGATGCGGCGCACGACGATTCGGCGGTCGACCAGATCGGCGCCGCGCTCGTAGCACTGAGTTGGCCATATGTGATCCGACTCGTCGAGGACAACTGTCTACCGAGCAACGCACTGCACCCGGGTGTGCGTCCCCTCTACGAGACGCTCCTTGCCATATCCGGCGAGCTCGCGCCCAACGACCCCTCAAGCCGCTACGCGCAGTGGCTTGCCGGCGATGTGACCGACGTTGGCGAAACGCTGCGTCAGCGGTACACGCAGCGGTGGACGGAGTCACGCAACGTGAGGCGAGGCCGTCTCACAGAACACGCCGAGGCAGAGGACTGATCTTCCATAACCCTTAGCCCGCCGTGTAAATCTGCAGATTCACACCGTGCAGGTCACGATTGACATGGCCGCTCATCCTTTCCGCGCGCAAAACATGGTTATAGGCCATATAGTTATGTTTTCGCCTGTGCGCCCGAACCGAGGAGGCTGCGGCCATGACGAAGCCTCCCAAGCCGACACTTCTCTCGATCGCTGATATCGCAGAGACGTACCGACTTGGCGCCGCCACCGTGCGGACGTACAACGGCCAAGCCGCTCAGCGCCGCCGAACCGGATCATCACGCCCGCACGACTTTCCGGCACCCGCCGCACGAATCGGCAATAGTCCACTCTTCGACGCCGATGCAGTCAGCGACTGGTTCATCAACCGGCCCGGACACGGTACCGGAGGTGGCCGGCCACGGAAACCGCGGGGATCAACTGACATGGCGAAATCGACCAAACACCGGACTATGTGCTGACCAGCCCTCACTGTGAGCGCGAGGAAACCACCTGGCGCGCCCCCGCCGGAAAGGATCTCAGCAGCCGTGCACCATGCACTCCCAGCCGAGGCCGCACCGCTTGCAGATTGCCCGGCCCTCGCGGATGACGCGATTCTCCGGTTTGTCGTGTGCAGCTTTTGCTTCAGCCAGCTCAGCGGCCTGGCGCGGTAAATCCCACTCCCTCATTGAAGACCGCTTCCGAGCTCGTCGAGGTCGTACTCGACGCCCCAATGGATGTCGTCGTTGACATAACCGCTGGTGGACCCGTCGCGGATCTGTGTCTGGACTTCCGCCAGGTACTCCGAGGCCCCGGAGGCCGGGACGTAGATGATCAGCCTGGCCATGTCAGACGGCCTGGGGGAATTCGTCAGAGCTGACGGTCGCGCGGTCGATCCCATTCGCTCCGGCGATCTGAACGAGCACCTCCTCGATGTCCATGCCTCGCGCCGCAGGTGAAGCCTCGCCAATTCGGATCAACTCCTCGACCAGCGGGCCGGGGGTGAAGATGGCCCCTTTAAAGACGTAATGACTCACAGCCACTCCTTGCGCTCGGCTCGACCACGGCGCCCGCGATCGTTGTAGACCGGTCGGCACGGAGTGGCGCACGGCGCGGCTTCACCGACGCTGATGGCGCTAAAGAAGACTGCCCAGAGATGCTAAGCGAAATTGCCCAGTTGGCTTGAGTGGCTAAGGTTAGCAGGTTCGTCGTTGCAGGGGAACGATTGTGCCGTCGCCGGGGGTGCTGGGGCGGGCAGCTTCTGGAGTGGTCAGCAAAGCGACGATGGTGATGGGTTCGCCGCAATGCGGGCAGGAACGGGTGGCGGCCGGCTGTGGGGCGGGTGGCCGGGCCTCGGTGACGGTGGCGGCGGTGTCGCTGTGTTTGCGTTGCTCCCAGGCGTGTTTGCGGCAGCGGTCTGAGCAGTAGATCTTGGTCGGTGTGGTGGCGGTGAATTCGGTCCAGCAGGCTTGGCAGGAACGGGTCTCAGCTGACATGGGCGGCGACCGCCTTACGCATCGTTTCGGCGGTGGCTTGGTGGTTGCGCAGCCGGTAGCTGGGTCCGTCGATACCGACCACGGTGGCGCGGTGCAGTAGCCTGTCCAACATGGCGGCTGCGACGGTGGCGTCTCCGAAAGCGGTTGCCCAGTCAGCGATCCCAACATTGGTTGTCAGAATCGTACTCGACTTCAGATACCGTTGGTTGATCACCTGGAACAACGCGGATGCCCCATCGCCGGGCAGCGGAAGGTAGCCAAGTTCGTCAATCACCAACAGTTTCGGTCCGGCGAAGAACCGCATGCAGGTGTGCCAGCGGCCTTCCAGGGCGGCTTTGTGGCAGCGGGCCGCCAGGTCGGCGGCGGTGGTGAAATACACCCGGTGGCCGGCCTCGACCGCGCCGCGGGCCAACGCGACGGCCAGCATGGTCTTGCCGACCCCGGGTGGGCCGACGAACAGCACGTTGGCCGCGTCGTCGAGGAAGCGCAGACTGGCCAGGTCGTTGATCAGTTTGGCGTCGACCCGGGCTGGGCGGCGAAATCGAAATCGGCCATGGTCCAGGGTTCGGGCAGACAGGCGAACCGCAACCGTGAGGTCAGCCGGCGGGCTTCGGTGGCGTTGACCTCGATCTCCAACAGCCGCTCCAAAGCGGCGGTCAGGGACAGGTTTTCGGCGCGGGCGGCATCGAGGATGCGGGGTAGCGCTTCGGCTGCGTCGCCGAGTTTCAGATAGGACAGATGTGCCCGGAGTTGTTGGTATCGGCGGGCTTCGCTCATCTGTGGGACGGTTTTGCTCAAGGGGTTACTCCTGGTTCTGTTCGGTTGGATGGTGTTGGGAACAACGGATAGCCGTGCTGCGGTCGCCGCATAGACGGCCAGATCGATCACTACCTTCTGGCGGGATCGTTCGCCGGGGCACCACGCAGCCGCGCGGCCTCGGCAACGGCGGCCACCGAGGGCGGTCGCCGGGTCTTATGAGTGCAAGGCCTGGCCGTCGAGAACCCGATAGCACTGCCTGTTCGAGCGCGACGACGTGACCGGCATCGCGCACCACCGCGCCGCTGCCGTCGACCGCGCGGCGGTGCGCGGCAACAACGGCTCCCGATGCCGTGGTCAATTGCACGGTGTCAGAGCCCAGGCGGTGGGTGACGGTCACCGTGGCCCGGCCAGCCCGGCGGCACCGAGTACTGATTGCCCGCCAGGACACCAACGCTTGTGGAGTGACGATGCGGTGTTCGGTCAACTCGGCCGGATACGAACCCGTCGGCAGTGACCGTAGTGGTTCGGCATCGGCCAGGGCGCCGACGGTGGTGGCCTGCCCGTCGCGGCGCCGGCGGCGCCCGTCGAGCTTCACGCACAGCCGGTCCAGCGACGCCTGGGCTTGCTCGATCGTGGTGTCGTCGGTGACGGTGCGCCACCAGCGTTGGGCGGCAGCGTGATTGGACTTCTCCACCACACCCTTGCGGTTGCCCCGTCGTGGCGGGCACACATCGACGGCGACAGCGTAGTGTTTGGCCACCCCGGCGAACGCCGCGGTGATCCGGCCCGATTCGGGATGACATACCGTGGCCATCCGGTCGAACCGCCACCGCTGGGTGACCCCACCCAACCGGATGCTGACCGCCTCGATCGCTTCCACGACGTGCGCGAAGTCCTCGGCCGGGCCAGCGCCCGCGCCAGCGGCTCGAATGGGCCAACGCCCCGACCAGCAGGTGGGCATGCCGGTCAGCCGCCCACGATGCTGGTGGATCGGGCAGCTCGACCCAGTCCCACTGAGTCTCGACCCCGGGCGGATGATCGATGACCGCGACGTCGCGGCCCTTGACCGACTGACACGGCTCGCAATGCGGTCGCAGCCCAGGTTTCGGATTGCCAGGGTCAGCGACGGATACGAGCCGGTAAAACCTAGCTCGACGAGTTCGTCGAACAGGGTTGAGGCCCACAGGTGCGGATCGTCAGCCAGGCGGATCCGGCAGTACTCGACGAACGGATCGATCACCAGCGGTTCAGAGCGTTGGCGTTGCCCGGGTACTCGTTCCCCAGCCAGATAGGCCCGAACGGTTCGGCGATTGATCCCGAGATGGCGAGCGATCGCCGATATCGACCAACCCTGCTCCCGAAGCGCATGCGCTTCCACATCACCCTCCAGCGACAGCAAACGACGGCCCTCCCATTCATCAGCGGAAACACAACTCCGCTGACGATGAGCAGAACCCCGACAAGCAGTCCGACGACACGCCGAACCACCGCTGCCAACTGGGCACTTTCAATTAGCGAGACTGAGCACTTTCACTTAGCGCCATCAACGCCGGGAATGCCGCGGCGGCGAGTCAAGCGACAGAGTCACGCCGCGAGGCGATGACGAGAAGGTAGCCGAGACGGGATAGAGCATCCTCGACACTTCCGACAGGTCCGGCCTCCCCGCCGAGCAGGTTGGTCCAGTCAGTGATCACCCCACGGGCACTGGAGACAAACGCATAGAAGGTCTCCGCATCCGGGATGAGGGCGATATTGCGTTGGGAGCGACCATCAACAGCAACGATCGCAGGCGTCACAGAGAAGTGCCGCTGCGGTGACCCGATCGGGCTGACACGCCGGTGCGCAAGTACTTCGTACGCAGTTCCAGAGTGGGCGGGGTGGGTCATAGCGCAGCTCCTGCTCAGGGTCGGACAGCGGGGCGACTTCAACCGACTTGCGCTGGAAAGGCCTGTGGAAACTGACGACTCGAGTCACACATCGCCTGACCCGAGTCGTGTGGTGTTGCATTCCCGGCGCCTCTCCAGGTAGTCGCGAAACCAACAGTAGTATATGCATTGAAACACAAACATATGCTCAGATAAATGGCTCGATGCGCACTCGATCCCGGGGAACACCGCCCCGCAAACTTCGCCGAGGCCTGCGGGACGTACGGCATGCCGAGCCTTTAGCCGCAACTGCCCGCGGGGGTGGGATCACCCTTGCGGTCGCCGAGGCGGTATCCGACCGCAGCGAGCGCTGATTCGTAGTCAACAACCTCGGGCTCACGCAGCACCGCCAGCGCGGTCCAATCAGCGACATCGCCAGAGCCATTCGCGGCGAACACATAGAAGGTGCTGAACCCGCGGATGATCGCCACATCGACGTTGCGACGTCCAGACCTCTTCAGCGGCGGGTCCAACCGGTAGTGACGCTGCGGCGACCCGATAGGACTGATCCGCGGGTGCGCAGCTGCCATCTCGATAGCAGTCCCGGCGGAGGAGTTGGTCACAGGGCTGTCTCCTTGGTCATGCTTCGGCGGCTGGATCCGTCGATGCTGACCGAACACTGGAGCGAGCACACAGCGGGGCGCGAGGTCAGCCACTCAACCATGCGGTGCCCGGGCAAGCAGCCTCGAAACCACGATCCAGACGCACAGAAACCCCACGCCGACATCGTGCATTGGCGGTGTGACAGGTCGCCGGAAAAGCTCTCGGGTCCGCACCTGTACACCCGCCCCTTCCGAAACGTCTGCTCGATGTCATCTTCGCTGCGGTTCGCCGCTCGCTAGACCTCCCCGAGTTTCGCGGTAAATTACCCGTTTGACCTGCGGTAACTGTCAGTAAATCGGTGACTTTTCGGTTCACCTGCAGCGATGCGTAGCTGTCGTGGCAGTGGGGGGTGCCTCGGACAGCTCGGCGTGACAGGAGGAAACAGGGTCTATAGGTGGAAGCTCATTAGTTAGTTGTTCTAGATATATATCTTTACCTGCATTCTCTCTGAAACAGAGAATATCCGCTGTCGGAGGCACCCCCCATTCCCACGACAGTTGCGTGTTTGCCCGGCTGAGCAGTGAAATAACCGGATCGGTGACAGTTACCGCAGGTCAAACGGGTAATTTACCTGGAAGTACGGGGAGGTTCAGCGCAGCCGGGACAATTTACATCCGACGAATTCGGCCGAAAACAGGAACACACACGACACGAAACCGGACTATCAAAAACCTGTTCGAACAGATGCATGCGGCGCTGTGAGACGACAGCGAGAACCGCGCCGCGGGCCGTCCCTGCCGCCAGGCGATGCGACCGTGGGAGCCATGGCCACGACCCCCGACTCCGCCGGCAGAGCCTGTGCCATCGGTCTGGACCTGTCCTTGACCGGAACCGGCATCGGAGCGATCGACCTGGCGACAGCGGCGCTCACCACCGCGGTGCATCGCTCAGTGCCGCCGGCCACCAGCACCGTCGACGCCCACGTCTCTCGACACCGGATCCTCGTCGACGGGATTGTCAACCAGGTGCGTGCCTGCAACCCGGCACTGGCAGTGGTGGAGGGTCTGCAGTTCTCGGTCCGCGAGAAGGACAGCTCACTCACACGTCGCGGATTCCTGTGGTGGGCCGTGATCGAGGGCCTGTGCACAGCGGGGGTGCCGGTGATGGAAGTGACTCCGCAGCAGATCAAACAGTTCGCCACCGGAAAAGGCAACGCGAGCAAGAGCCAGGTGGTCGCCGCCTATGCGGTGGCTTGGCCGGACGCCACCCGAGACAAGAACATCGAGGACCGCGCAGACGCCGCGTTCGCCGCCGCCTTGGGTGCCGCATGGCTCGGCTGCAAAGGCCTTCCACTGAGCAGCACAGTCACACGCCGAAAGGTTATTGCGAAGCTCCCTGCCCCCACCAGTCCGGAGCGCGTCGCCGTGCACGCCGCGTAACCTGCGCCGCCACATGCCACTCATTTTTGCGATGCACCGACACCTCCTACTGCTGCGCATTATCGGCATCGGCGTGCCGTCATGCGGCAATTCGTCTTTTCGCCCACGCAAGTTAACGTGCCCCGCATGAGCACAGCACTGGCGCCCGCACCGGCCATCTACAGCGTCGCCCCGGCTGCCCCCTCGATCACTGCGACGCCCCTGTCCGCTGCCCCGGCCATCGGCAGCGTCGCCCCGGTCGGCTCGACGACTACGTCAGTGATCAGCAACGGCACCTTGGCGGGGCCATCCGCGGCGCCGCCCATTGGCAGCGTCACGCCAGCCCCGTCGCAGGTTTTGGCCCTGTGCGACGACCCGGTGGCGCCGTCCCGGACTCCCTACGCACCGCCCACCGACGCCATTCCCGCTCCTCCTGAGGTTCCCGGCAAGTGGCAGCCGGCCTACACCCGCGACAAGAAGAGCTACGTGGTCCCTGGCCTGGACGGGATCCGCCAGACCGACACCCTGACCCGCGCCACCAGCCACGCCAAGGTCCTCGACGACACAGGCAACTTGACCGACTGGCAGCTGCGGTCGACGGTGCTGGGGCTGGCTCGCAACCCAGAACTGCTCGACGGACTCGCCCTTGACGGCGCCGAGCACATCTCTGAACTGGACTGGTCGTCCAAGCGTGCGCTGAGTTCAGTGGCGTGGCAGGCGGCCCGCCGCTCCGGTGCCCATGACGGCAGCGAGTTCGGCACGATGGTGCACGGCTATCTGCAAGCCGTACTGGAGGGCGTCTTGACGCTCGACGAGGTTCCCTCGATGATCCGTCCCTACCTTGTGGTGCTGTTCGCGGCGATGCGCCGCCATAACCTGAATTTCGTCGCCTCCATGGTCGAACGCACTGTGTTCATCCCCGCCACCGGGATGGTCGGGACGTTCGACTTCCTGGTCATTGACGCTGAAGGCACTCTCATGATTGGCGACCTCAAGACGTCGAGCTCCATCGACCTGTCCTGGTTGGCGATCGCGGTGCAGCTCGCCCAATATGCGACCGCGTCGCTGATGTTGACGTGGAATGGCAGCGGATGGGAACCGATGCCCCCGGTATCGCAGGTGATCGCGAAGGTGGCAGCGGTGCCCAAAGACGCCGCAGTTCCCAGTTGCCGTATCTACTCCGTTGATCTGAGGCTGGGAAAGCGGTTGATGGACACCGCAACTTGGGTCCGACATGTCCATGAGGCAGCGGCCCGCTCGGCCAGCAACCCGCAGCTGCAGCGTGCCGGTGACGATCTGGTCGCGTGGGCCGACGATGAAGCACTGCTGTTGAATGCGGTGCCGGCGCTGGCCTGACGGGTGCTTGTGCAGCACCGCGCTACCCTCGCTCCCCCGTCCTCCGGGTGGTTACGGTCGTGCGGCTCTGCATGGACAAGCTCGAGAGGACCCAACGGCTTTGAACACCACCGCCCGCCGAGGCACGCCCACTGACACCGAAACCGCGTGGTTGGTGCGCTGCGCGTCAGTAGCCGCTTCCGCGACACCCCCCGACCCTGTTTCCGGGGATTTTGCATGGCTGGTGTGGTCGTGGTGCCGTCGAGCGGCAGGCAAGCTGTCGGAGCGTCAGCAGCTCGCACTGGATGCGTTGCCCGCCGGGATCACGTCCCTGCGTCGCGACATCTGGGTGTCGCGTTACCTGGAGGTCGCCGCCCGCGGCGAGGCCGGAGACGATCTTAGCGGCGGCCCACGCACCGCGTGGCTGAGCCGTCAGCGGCGACGGGCGATGGCAGGGTGCCTGCCGGCCGGACGCGCTGAACTCCTGAGTCGGCTCCCAGGGTTCGCGTGGACCCCCGGGGAGCGCCGCTGGGAATCCGCATTCGCCCGAGTGCGCGACTTCGTCGACACGTTCGGGCACATCCCTGCACGTGGGGATGATGAAGCGTTGGCCGGGTGGCTTGCCACGCAACGTTTCGAGTTGCGTTCAGGCCGACTATCCGCGCGCCGGGCCCAGTTGTTGGACACCTTGCCGGGCTGGGCACAGTCGTTGGCCGGCCCTCGGTCCCCGATCTCCTGGCCCCAGCAGCTTGAAGCGCTGCGTGACTTCGTGAGCGCACACCGTCACTACCCGCGAACGGGAGCTGCAGACGCGCTCGAATGCGCCCTCGCCGCCTGGGTCTGCGACCAGCGCGACAACCACCGCCGCGGCGATTTGAGCGCAGCCCGCGCCGACGCCCTGGCCGCCATTCCCGGATGGCGATGGACAGCGCGCGAGGCGGATTTCGACGCCCGTGCCGTCGCATTGTCCGTTGAACTGGGTGGCCGGCCGATCGACACCGGGCACCGGTTCTACAGCTGGGTGGTCTCCCAGCGACGGCGGCACCGCGACGGGCGTTTATCCGAAGATCAGGCCGCAATGCTGCGTGCGCTCAATCTGCTCGACGAACGCCTTCAGGCCTCTGCCTGACGGATCGAGTTCAGTGATTTGCCGCGTAGTTTGCCCGGCATTTACGACAGGCATGCCAAAATGCATCGAAAGGACATGACACGGCTGTCGCATCGGAAGGCCAGAACCCAGACATGTGCGTTTCCCTCAGCGAATTCGCAGGATCAGCTCGTCAGTGCCGCCGCTGCGTCATGACCGACGCCAAGCGTGCCGATGCCTCGGCTCGGCGCCAGGAGAACCGGGTCACGGTGCGCACTGTGACCCACAACGTTCGCAGCCAGATGAGCAACGCCAGCGCAGCGGCAGTGGCATCTCTGGCACCCTCATCACTGAGCAACCTTTTGGTCAGCCTCGAAGCCGTTTCGCCGGGAATCTCTTCGGAACTGTTGCGGTCCCAGTCGGGGGCGCTGCGGCGTGTTCCGGGCATGCACAACGACGTGTTCAGTGAAGTTCGCGAGAACTCCAACGAGGCCTCGTCCAAGATCAACGGCGGCAAGAGCGATCCGATGGTGGTCACCAAGATTCAGTTGGCCTCAGCGCTATGTGAGCGCGACCTGGTCGCCGACGGCGCCATCGTTGATCCGCTCGACGCCGCCGCCGAATTGGAGCGCATCGAGACACGTATCGACGCGATCGCCAGTGGGGCGATGGCTGCTCCAGCGCCGGGCACCACGTTCGACCAGCTGCCGGAGCGCACGCAGAAGTTCTATGCGCGGCACACACTCGATGAGATCGGGGCGCTGACCACGGTGTCGCAGCGCATGAGCGACAAGTTGTTCGAGGACGTGACAGAGCAGGCGCAGGTCGCCGCCTCCCCACGCCCCGCCAGCGATCTGGTGAAGCGGCTGAACGACGAGCAGGACCGTCCTCTGACGGTGGCCGACCTGATCGACGGCGCACGCCGCCATCACATCGATTCCACAGCCGGGATCCAGATGGCGTCCGGCGCCACATTGGTAGCGGGAGCCGGTGGAGGGACTGCAGTGCTCGTCGACGGTGTGCGGCTGCCTGTTGAGCCGGACGCTCGCGTTGCAGACGTGCTGGCACGGATTCCCGATGTGGATTTCGAGCACTTCACCCGAGTTCCGGCCGGAGCCAACGCTTCAGGGCTCAACACGGCAGTCCAGTCGATGTTGGTCGGCAAAAGCCCACGGGCACAATCGATGCGTTTGGCCGCGCGCCGTCGCATCCTGGAACGGACCTTCTACGGTGACACCCCCATGGGCTACACCGCCGACGCTTCGGGCAGCGCGCAACTGCTCGCTGGCAAGGCCCGAGCCCACACGGCAGCCGCGTTGGCTTCTCGTCCACACAGTTCGCGTCACGGCGTAGACACCGAAGCGCAGACCACCCGGATAGAGGGCTTCGACCTTTCCAGGCACCTGCGTTTCGCCCGAGCCGCGCGAAAAGAGTTCCTGCAGACGAAAGTTCCGCCAGAGCTGCTGACCGACCGAGCCGCCCAGGCCACGCTCAAGCGATACGCGGGAAGCGTTTCCAAAGACAACCGCGATGCCGCCGCACGCGCCGGGTTCCAGATCCGCCACCGCTCGAACACGCTGGACGCGGACTATCCGGGAGCTCGCGAGAAGCTGGTAGTTGACTGGGACGCCGTCACACCGGTACACACGGCTCCCCCAAGCAAGGCACTGTGCCCCGAACACGCAGATGTCCGCGCTGACGGCGTGGCAATGGTGGCCGCCGCCAATCAGATCGCACGCCACGGCCGCAACCCCGAACTGGCCGGCGCGCAGGCTCTACTCGCCGAGGCGAAGCTGGCCAGCGCCTTCGAAGTGCACCGCGCTGTGGCTGGACGTGACCATCAGCCGCGTGTACTGACCTCCACGCAGGTGGTTCCCTCAGTCTATCGAGGCCGTGAAGCGGAGTTCATCGCAGAAGTGTTCCCCACCGGCGGCGCGTTCACCACAAAGGGATACACGCTGACCCGCAGGGACGGCAACGTACGAGGTGGCGCAGGCCGCGTCCGAGTGCGCTACCTCACCGGCGACGCGATGCCGGTCACCAACGCCGACATCATCGACACGAAAACCACATTCCGGGTGATCTCCGCCGAAGTCACAGCCGACGGGACCGTGGAGGTGCGCGCCGTGGACGACCAACTCGCCGCACAGCTGTCACGGTCAACGCCGTGAGCTCGCGACACACCCTCAAGCTCACCGAGGGCTGCCACCTCACGCCCCCGGCGTGTCGTGCCGTTCGACTTCGAGCGCGGCTGATTCGGCAATAACGTCGGCCCCACTCATACGCCGCCCTCCCCACCGGCGCACGGGTGGACTTCCACCAAGGAGAGATAGACGATGACCGGACCTACATTCCCGGTGCACACAGCGCCACGGGGGCCCAAGATCCCAGACGGTTTCTTCGACGAGATCGCCGCAACGCTGGAAACCGAGACCGCCGAGGAAATTTCCGAAGCAGTGATCGCAGCGTGCACCGGCCGCGGGATCCTGCACCCCGAGCTGGAGGAGGACCCCGACGACGAGCTACGGGCTGAGGAAATCGCCGAGGTGTTCGCGCTGCTGGCGGAAGTCACCGCTGCGGTGGCCGACGGCACGATCATCCCGAGCCGGGTGCGCCCAAGTGACGATGTGGACGGTGCAATGGCCGCCGCCTGGGAGAGTTTCGCTGCCGACGCCGCAGACGCGAGCACCGCCGAGGTCGGCGCAGCGATGCTCACCACAGGCAGGATCGACAATAACCAGATCCCTGCTCTGCCGAAGACACGCCGAAAGTCTGCTGCTACTAACAGAGTTCGACGATGACCGAGCAGAAGACGCTTCAGGTCACCAATGCACGCCGCTCGGCCTGACAGATGGCGAAATCTTCGGTGAGAAGAGAGCGTTGTTGAGCACCTTCAAGGTAGGTGACCGCGTGGGTGCCGAACCCGACGTGCTCGCGCAGATGCACAGGTACGGCGACCCGGACTGGCCTGGTTACGGCCATATCGTGAGCGTTGGAGGTCAAAGCCTGATCTGGGTGCGCGACCATCTGGGCGGCGAGTGGGGGCTGCCCGCGTCGTCACTACACCACATCGACTAGCCGACATGATCGACGCACTTATTGGTGAGGAGACCGACATGGACGAATTGATCGAACGCCTTGAGAAGGCAAACGCGACCCTGCTGGACATGGCCGAAGATGCCAAGCGCAAGAGCGACTATGACAACCAGTGGCGGCTTGAGGCAAAGGCCGAGGGCGTTCGTCTGGCGTTGGACTATGCCCGCACGACGGTCGTCGTGGTGGACACGTACCCGACATAATCGGCGCACTTATCAGCGAAAGGTACGTCGATGGAGTTCGACCTGTTTGAGGTCATGGAAGTTTGCGCCTGGTGTGATGAGTTCACTCTCGTAGGCAATTACCGGTCAATTGGTGGCGGTGCTGACCCTGTGCCGATTTGCGGGTTGTGCATCCAGAAGCACGGGCACATGTACGAGCCCTATGCCGCCGCCTGACGTAATCGGCGCCATTATCGGATCGGAGAATCATGAAGATGTATACCGCCGCCTACCGCGATCAGCATGGAGAGGTTTGCCCAGTGGGTAGCCCCACTCCCGCCCTTGAAGTGGCTGAACGCTTCGCCTCCGAGGCGAACGCCGACGATCCGAACGTACTGTTCTTCGTCGCTTATCTGGGTGAGCCACAGTGGCGGCAGCTGACGTAGTCGGCCTTCGTCAGGTGTGTCGATTTGTTGACGAGCGCAGTCACCGATCATGTGGCTGGCTCATGACACCCCGGTCTCAGTGGACGAAAGCGGTACGAATGCTGACCGTCCGCAACATCGTGACCTGCAGGCGCCCGTCGTCGTGTCGGGCGACGGCCACTGGTCAGGCCTTCGCCCCACGCCAGTCAGTCGCGCGGATGCCGCGTAATCCACGGCCGCTGAAGGACATCTCCAATGCCGCCACAGTCTGACCGGTGGCTGAGCCCACTGCGTTACCCCGGAGGGAAAGCCCGCATGGCCTACGCCCTCGCCGAGATCTTCCAGTCGCAGTTCGGCCTCCTGGACGTCGAAGTGTGGGCCGAGCCATTCGCCGGAGGTGCGGGCGCAGGACTACACCTGCTCGATCATGGTGTCGTCGACGAGTTCTGGCTGACCGAGAGGAACCCTGCGCTGGCAGCACTGTGGCGGACTGTCACCGGCAACAGCGCCGAGTTGGCCGCGGTGGTACGTGCCAGCCAGCCCGACATGGGCACGTGGCATGCGGCTCGCGAGCTGGTCGCTGCCCGAGAGTCCGGCGACGACATCAACGACCTCGACCTCGCGTTCGCCGCGTTGGTCATCAACCGGTGCTCCCGGTCCGGGATGGTCAATGCTCGTGTCGGTCCGATCGGCGGGAAGAGCCAGACCGGCCGCTGGCACCTGCGTTCGCGGTGGAACCCTGAGGGGCTGTCAGACCGCATCGCCCGAATCGGCCGGCTGGGTAGCCGGATACGGGTCCGCGAAGGCGACGGGATCGTGTGGATCGCCGAACTGAACGGAACCGTCGGGATCGAAGATGAACTCGTGCTGTTCGTCGACCCGCCGTACCTGGTTGCCGGCAACGGACTGTATTCGAGCGGAATGTCCATCGACGACCACGAGCGGCTTGCTGGTGCGCTCACCGGTTGCCGAGCTCGGTGGCTGCTCACCTACGACGAGGATCCGCGCATCCTTGAGCTCTACCCGGACCGCCGAGTTCTGGCCTACGAGATCCGCTACAGCGCACAGCATCGGCGCGTGGCCGAGGAATACGCTGTGCTGGCAGACAATCTCGCGGTTCGCGACGATCAGTGGCTGCTCGAGACGGGAACATCGCGATGGGTTCAGCACGGGCCGCCGGACGTTCCCGGCCCAGTGCGGTGCGTCACGGCACGGGCGATGCGCGCGATCGGGGACGGTGTCTGTGCCTGATCCTCTTGCGTGCGAGGCGAAGCCCGGACTGATGTCGGGTGACATCAGGCAGATCCGACCCGGCCGCGAGTACCGCGTAACGGTCGCCGGGATCGGGCTGCGCTTCCGATGCGAAGAGGACACCGCGATGGTGCATGTCTACGCCCAGCAGCGGCTCGTGGCGCGGGTCGGCATCGACCGGTTCGGTGGGATTCTCGACGCCGCCGGCATCAGAAAGTATCTGCAACAGCGTTCTGTGTCTGTCTGACGCGGAGAGATGTCTCGTGTGCCTTCTAGGTGTGATGTCTCAATCGTGAAACGGATCGATGGTTGCGGCGGTTCGCCGTTGACGGTTGACGCAACCCACCATCATTCGTGTCGAGTGATCCCGGCATCATCATCCACCGAGCCCGTGTAGGTCACCGCCAGTTCGAACACGTGCGTCTTGCGGATCTTTGTTGGGTCGAGCATCGACGTCGCAACCGCATTAAGCTCACTGATTCGTAGCGTCACCTTGTTCCCGACGGCAGATGCGGCGAACTCGAAATCCTGCCGCTGATAATCAGGAGGCTCCCCATCTTCAATAAAGAGAGCCAGGATTTGCGCTGCACCCTCGGGATCAATTGAATCTACAGTGCTCATCTCGTCTACCTTCCATTCAGGGAACACAGATCCTTCCGCGCTGGCATCGGCACATACAGCAGCTGTCGTTCGACGACCTTCCTGCGTAACCGATCTCACGAGACAGCACAGTTAGGCCACGTTGATGATGCCAAACCCCTTGAGAATGTTGGCCGATGCGCCAAGCACATCTTCGGAGGACAGCTGCATGAATTGTTCGTTGGTGAGTGACGTCAGATCGACGCCGCCGCTCATCAGCCGGCGCGAAGACAGTCCCTGCGCCTGCTCAAACACGTTGCGGGCGAAGCGCCCGTTACCGGCGACGTCGAGAACCCTGTCGCCCTTTGCATCGGTGTCCCACATGATCTCGATGATCTGTTTGAACCGGCCCTCCACAGCCGGGTCGACAGCGCGACCTTCCTTAGCGGCCATTCCGGTCAGGATGCGCCACATCTCGTCGGGGCTGTAGGTGTTGAACATCATCGAGTAGGCGAAACGTGACTTCAGGCCGGGGTTTTCGCCGAGGAACCGCTCGATCGGCGCCGGATAACCCGCGATGATTACCAGAATGTCATCGCGGTGGTTGTCCATGTACTCCAGCAGGGCTGTCAGTGATTCCGAACCGAACGAGTCCTTGTGGCCGGGGCGGTCCTGCACAAGCTCGTACGCCTCATCGATGAAGATGCAACCGCCGAGGGCCTCATTGAGCTTGGCGATCGTCTTCGGTCCCGACTGCCCTTCGAACTCAGCGACCAGGGTCGCCCGGTTGGCTGACACCAGGGTGTTGTTGCGAATCACCCCGAGCCCGTAGAACAGTCGCGAAATGAGGTTGGCGATCGTTGTCTTACCTGTACCAGGCGGTCCTTTGAAGATGATGTGACGCGTCTTGGCCTTCACCGGCATCCCCCGCCGACGCTGCTCGTTCTCGAAAGCGATCTCGTGGGACAAGGTGAGCATCTGCTCTTTGATCTCGTCCATACCGTCGATCGCGTTCAACTCGGCCAGTGCCGCGTCGAGAATCTCACGCCGTTCCTCTGCAGAGGAGGTGCGCTGGAAGTCGTCCATGTCCGGCTCGGAATCCACTTCCCAGTAGCTGGTGCGCGCAGCGATCACATCCGCAGCCGAGATTCGCATCCGCTGGTTCTTGTTGCGTATCGCATTGGTGAGTTCAGGCAGTGTGTTGAACTGCATGCCGTCGCCGAATGCCTTCTGTGCGGCGTCTTCCTGCCCGGCGGTACGGCAGGACAACCCCAGCTGCAACGAGGCCCACGCCGACACATCGCGGAAGTTCTTCGACACCGCGTATCGGAGCTTGTTCTGCCCTGCCTCGTGAGAACCGAGATGGGCCAATGCCGTTCCGGACATGGCTGTGCCGTAAGCCTCCAGTGCCTGCTCCAGCGGCGAGGTGTCCTTCGCCACCAGAGTCCCCGCCACATTGAGCAGGTCCTCCCAGCGGGAAGTGTGGAAGTACAGCAGGCACTCGACGGCGGCGATCTCCTTGGCCGTGGTGACCGCGTTTTTCTCGACCATCACGACACGTTCGCGGGCAGCAGCATCCAACTCGGCCCGAGCCTCGTCGTAGCGCCCCTGCTCCACAAGTAGAGCGGAGTATGCAGCGCGGTACTGGCCCCGAGTGACCGCGGGCAAGATGAGTGCGACGGTGGGCAGGACCCAATCGGCACCGAACCATTCCTCCTGACTCGACTTGTCGATGACCGACATCATCTCGTCGTAGGTGTTCAGGGTGTTTCGGATCGCGGTGATGTCGGAGCTCGTCAAGTACCCGCCCCGGTTGGTCACGTGGGAGTACGCCAAAGCCCGGTGAAGATCGCAATGGTCGGGAAATGCCTCGCATGCATAGTCCAGATCCCGGTCCGCTGCCGCGTGATTGGAGTTCCGGAGTGAGCCGATGGCCTGATTCAGGTACTTCATGGCATCGGGGTCGATCACTGTGAGTCCTTTCCGAAAGTCGCGTCGTCAGCATTAACGAGAATCGAAGAATCGAGCGAATCCTTCGACGGCTATGGTGGCCGGTCCCGGTGCGGATCGAACCGCAGGGCGCGACCTACCGAAGGCTGGCTGAAGGTGTCGTGACCTCACGTGGGAGACGGAGCCCCCCGGCGTCGGCGAGCACGCCCTCGTGGTGGGCGAACGCCACCGCAATCCACACCAGCAGCAGGACCAAGGATCGGCGGCGCCACTGTCTGGGGGTGGCCAGCCTCCACAGGAGGTTCACCGATCGGCCTTCGCGCCGCCGGTGCTGAGTAACCAGATCGCTTCAGCGGCAAGCAGAGTCTGGGCCCTCACACAGATGCTGGGCCACGCCAGCGAAACCCACCGAGCCAGCTCCTCTTGCCGGGAGCCCGACAACCGGGACCGTGCAGCATGCACCGCCGGGTCTGCGTCGGCGATGTTGTCGAGGACGCGGGAGGGTGCGCTTCGGTCGTGCAACCACCACCATCGTGCTAGCGCGGCGGCCGCGGTGAAAGCCACACCGTCAGTAGACCCTCCCTGTTCCCGGGCCAGTTCAGTGGCGACACGCGCGTAGGCGTTTGATTGCTGGAAACAGCGGTACAGAGACTCGGTGTTGGCGGCCATCAGCTACCCGCATTCCGCTTGTGGCCGTTGATGACGATAGATCCGACTGCGGAGGTTTTGTCGATGTTCTCAACGCTGTCCGGATTGTCGGCACCACCAATTCCGGAGCTCACCTGATCCTTGCCCAGCGGCGGCCGCGTGCTGGCGGTGATCGTCATCGACATCTCCCGCGTGCTGATCGGAGGGTCCGTCGGAAACTGCTTACAGACCCCGGGCCGGGTGGGGTTGATCTCTTGGGGGAACGCTTGCCCGCCCATTCGCCACGTGACCGCGGTGACCAGTCGGTGGCGGGCCCATTCGTCACGACCGTCGGGTGCCACGTAGTCCCACCCCGGCACGAGGCAGATCGAGGTGATCACCACCTCCGTGTTAAAGGTGATGTTGAGGACGTTGAGGTCGAGTCCGTCTATCCGCAGGCACACCCAAGCGCGGGTCTTGTCCGCAGCGAACGGCGCGACCGCGTCGCTGTCGTTGCCGCAGCTCGCTGAGACTTTGGCGGGGACCAGAACCTCGTCCACGGGTTCAGGTTCAGGATTCTCTGACTGCAGCGGTGGTGCATCGACTTGGCCCGCCGGCTGCGGTGGCTCGCCGCGGTTGCCGGCGATCGACGCCACAAACACGGTGACGAGCACGAGTACTGCCACGGTGACACCGGCGCCGAGCAGTAGCTGCTTGCGCCAGCTCCCCTCTCGGACGCGTTGCAGCTGTTGGCTGATCCGTTCTTTGAGGGGGGTTTCCGGATCGCGGGTCGGCTCGTTCATGTCGTCGGGTGGTTCGGTGGCGTCCCAGGAGGGAGCGGGATCGTCGACGTCGCGATTGAACACCGCGCCCTGATCCTCTGGGTCCTGCTCGTCGTCATCGCCGGATGCGGGGGGCGCGATTTCGGCTTGGTCGTCCCACGGCGACGGGGTGCCGGCGAATGCATCGGTAGGTGAGGGCGGCAGTAGGACTGGAGGCGATAGCGACAGCATCGGATCGGGCTCATTGCCGTCGACAGGTTCTGGATCAGTGGCGGTGTCCGCGCCACCGCGCACCTCGTTACCTTGTTCATCCGTGTAGTCGTCGGTTTCCGATCCGGTGTAGGCCAAGTCATCGGGTTCGGTGTGGTTTTCAGCAGCGTCAGTCTCGTCCACATGTTCTCGGTACTCGCGATGATCAGCGCTATCTGAGTACCGTTCGTCGCCGTCGTCGTCCAGGTGTGCGGTGCCATCGACCGCCGAAAGGCGCTGTGGGCTTGCGGTCTCAGCCTCAGTTGAGGGTGCGACGGTGCGCAGCTCTACGCCGTCGAGCGGCGGTTCGGTCCGCCATGGTGGCGCCTCGGGGGCTGGTGACTCCGTGATTGCGCCGGCGGGATCGTCGGTAAGCAGGTACCGACGATCAGACCGCAGCGTCGGTACTGGTGCCGGATCGGCGTCATCAACCGTGAACTCCCCGACGGGGTCACCGAACTCTGTCGCACGGTGCTCAGGCGATGTAGATGTCCGCGGCATCTTCTCCGCGGCGATCTCGTGGTTGGCGGTCTCGACGGCAGCACGGACTCGCGCCGACAACACGGCGTCAGACGCAATCTCGGTGCCGTCTTCGGTCACCATGGCCCGCGAAATCGCAGCAGCAACCCGCGTGGCCTCGGGGGCTGGGCGCGAATACGCGTTCAGGAGCGCATCAACGGTGGCGTTCAACAGAAGTGGTCCTCTCTCTGTCCGCGCCGGAGGCGTCCCAGGGCCGTAGCGCGCAGCTACCGTACGGCCGCTACCAGGTCGCGAGCCTCGCGCGGCGCGACCTGCGAATTGGAAAGGACTCAGCGGGATGGCCCGATTGCTGTCGAATGTGCGCAAGCTCAAAGACCTGTCACAGTGGAAGCCCAGGGCGCGGGAACGTGCCATGGTGTTCTCGATGATCAGCGGCCCGCTGGCGTTGTGCCTCGTGCTGGTGATGGTGGTACTGACAGCGGTGATCTTGGCGCGTCTGCCCAAGCCGGTGAACACCTACTCGGCGATCACCGACGTCACCCGGGTGCAGAACTACGCGCGCAACGCTCTCCTGCTGTGGATGGGCGGTTCCGAGTCGGCGAAAAAGGCGCTGCTGTCGCGGTCATTGGCATCGCCGTCGATCGAATTGTCGGAGGTGCCGTTCGAAGTGCGCTCTATCGACCCGTCCGACATCATCCGCTGGCAAGGCTCCGACGCGGTGCTGTGGCAGGCGACGTTCGCGGTGACGTTTGTGGCTCCCGGAGTCGGCGCAGCCCAGATCAACCGCTACGCGGTGACAGTCATCGAACACGACACCGACTACCAGCTGTTGATGTGGCCGTCCATCGTCAACGTCGACACCACTCCGTTCAAAGTGGCGAGCAAGTACACGGTGCCGGTTGATACGAAAAGCTCACTGTCGGAATCGTTGGGCCGGTTCGTGACCGCGTACCTGACCTCCACCGGCAACGCCACGTCGCTCGGGCAGTTCGTCTCGTCTAAGTTCTCGGGATCGGCGATCACCGACAGCCCCTATTCGACGGCCACTATCGAATCAAGCTGGGCGGCCTCAGATTCGGTTCCGGTGTCCACCGCCAAGCCGGGAGACACCCTCAAAGTCCTGGTGCGGGTAAAGGCCGCGGCTTCGATCAAGACGTGGTCGATCATGGACCTGGCGCTACGGGTGTCCCTGGGCACGAACAACGTGTGGCTGGTAGACGGAATCGATGCCCCGGTCGGGTGGGGAGCGATCACCCCACAATAGTTTTTCGACCAAGCAACGGAGGACGTGACAAGTTGAGTGTTGACGGCAGTGCGGCAAACATAGCTATAGTTGCTGTATCGAACTTTTGTCCGAGAGGAGGTGTCCCATGGCTCAGCGCGAAGAAGACGTCGTGTACGTGAAAACCGTCGCGACCGGGTCGATGGAGCCGGTCACCATCTCGCAGTGGACGAACCACGGCTTCAACGCGCTGATCCGAGATGCCATGGCACTCTTCGCGTCGACGAAGGGCGGCACCCTGAGCATCACGGGCACTCCGGAGTACGGCCGGGTCACCGTGGCCATGCGCGGTGAATGCCTCATGGACATGGTCTGGGGCAGGATGACCGCCGCGGAGGCACATGGTGACATTGCGCATATCCGCCGCCCCGAGCGGGTTCCTGGAGCCGCTGCCTCCGCAGGCTAATCCAGCACCAGTGGTGTCAACCGGCCATTGCCGCGGGGCCGGCATCGCCGTCCAGCCCGGACATGGCCCCGGCACCATCGTCATCGTTGTCGGCGGTAAACGGTCCAACGTCTTTGAGCGCGGCGATGCGCTGCACGATCGGATCGGTAATCACCTCAGCAATCTGTGAGATGCGCTGTTGGGCTGCTTTGATCCTGCCGAACTCGGCGACGTCGATGACGGTGGTGAAGGTGTCAAGGTTCTCCCGAATCACCCGGTGCATGTGTGGTCCGGTGGTCGCGGCCATGAGGTCCAGGCCGCGCACGCCGGCGTGGTTGGACGAGAACTGGCTGGGCGCATTCGGGGCTGCTTTGGTCTGGTGTCCGCCTGCCTTCAAATCGATCGCACGCATCATCCCCCGGCTGATTTCGAAGTCGTGCATGGCGTGATGTGCGCCGCCGAACTGCGCACGCATCCGCGCACTGTCGGTGTTGCGGAAAGCCACAGTCACGGTGTCGTGCGGCTGCACCGACATCGGCATGTCCGAGGTCGAGAAGCCGTGACTTGGAGCCCGCGTGGTGTCGATAGCCACCCGGCCCCACACCGCTGAGTCATGTGTCAACCGCACCCAGCCCGCCGTAGGCACGTCGACGATTCGCAGGAACGTCGAGACCTCTGACAACACCCACAGCGCGTTGGGCACATCGAGGTTGCACCAGACTGTCGAGCCCGGGCCGATCACCCCGAACTCGTAGAGGTCGACGACTTGAGTCACCACGGCTGGCCCGGCCGATGCCGGGGTACCAGGCCGAATGAAAGCGTGCACAGTGACGCCTGTATCTGCGTGGTTCATGCGCGCACCGTAGCTCTGTTCGTAGCACGACACGGCGTGCGCCACGAGTTGGCGACCTGCACGTATTGCGTGCTGTATTGCCGTCTGTGGTATCGGGTATATCGGTGCCTGTATGCGGGCCTGTGTCGGATGTCGTAGTGACTCCCGTATCGCAGGTTGTAGCTCGGTGCCGCAATCGTCTTCCACACACATACGCGCACATGGGTGTGTATATGTGCTGGCGCCCTGCCGCCCCGTGCAACCCGCGCCGCGGTCGTTGTTGACAACTGTTGCGTATCAGCCTGTCCCCGAACACACGGCACCTGACTATTCGGGGAAAGGGCACTCATGATCTTCACCGCCGCGCAGAGCGTCATCTACAGGGCCGATCTGGTCGACCCCACCAGCGACGGCATCCTCACCACCCTCGTGAACTTCGGCCTGGCCGCACTCATGGTGCTCGCGGTTCTCGTCGGCGGTTGGCAGGCCTTCAACGTGTGGATGGCGAAGAAAGGCGCCGCTGCACACATGGAACTGCGCACCGTTGTCTTCGGCGTGCTACTCGTCGAGATGATCCTGGGCGGCATCATGTGGCTTGCCAACTACGGCACCGGACTGCTGGACAACTTCCGGTGACGCGCACCGGTTGCCGCGGCCTCGCCGGCACACGGGGTGGCGTTGATGGCGCTAAGTGAAAGTGCTCAGTCTCGCTAATTGAAAGTGCCCAGTTGGCAGCGGTGGTTCGGCGTGTCGTCGGACTGCTTGTCGGGGTTCTGCTCATCGTCAGCGGAGTTGTGTTTCCGCTGATGAATGGGAGGGCCGTCGTTTGCTGTCGCTGGAGGGTGATGTGGAAGCGCATGCGCTTCGGGAGCAGGGTTGGTCGATATCGGCGATCGCTCGCCATCTCGGGATCAATCGCCGAACCGTTCGGGCCTATCTGGCTGGGGAACGAGTACCCGGGCAACGCCAACGCTCTGAACCGCTGGTGATCGATCCGTTCGTCGAGTACTGCCGGATCCGCCTGGCTGACGATCCGCACCTGTGGGCCTCAACCCTGTTCGACGAACTCGTCGAGCTAGGTTTTACCGGCTCGTATCCGTCGCTGACCCTGGCAATCCGAAACCTGGGGCTGCGACCGCATTGCGAGCCGTGTCAGTCGGTCAAGGGCCGCGACGTCGCGGTCATCGATCATCCGCCCGGGGTCGAGACTCAGTGGGACTGGGTCGAGCTGCCCGATCCACCAGCATCGTGGGCGGCTGACCGGCATGCCCACCTGCTGGTCGGGGCGTTGGCCCATTCGAGCCGCTGGCGCGGGGCGCTGGCCCGGCCGAGGACTTCGCGCACGTCGTGGAAGCGATCGAGGCGGTCAGCATCCGGTTGGGTGGGGTCACCCAGCGGTGGCGGTTCGACCGGATGGCCACGGTATGTCATCCCGAATCGGGCCGGATCACCGCGGCGTTCGCCGGGTGGCCAAACACTACGCTGTCGCCGTCGATGTGTGCCCGCCACGACGGGGCAACCGCAAGGGTGTGGTGGAGAAGTCCAATCACGCTGCCGCCCAACGCTGGTGGCGCACCGTCACCGACGACACCACGATCGAGCAAGCCCAGGCGTCGCTGGACCGGCTGTGCGTGAAGCTCGACGGGCGCCGCCGGCGCCGCGACGGGCAGGCCACCACCGTCGGCGCCCTGGCCGATGCCGAACCACTACGGTCACTGCCGACGGGTTCGTATCCGGCCGAGTTGACCGAACACCGCATCGTCACTCCACAAGCGTTGGTGTCCTGGCGGGGCAATCAGTACTCGGTGCCGCCGGGCTGGCCGGGGCCACGGTGACCGTCACCCACCGCCTGGGCTCTGACACCGTGCAATTGACCACGGCATCGGGAGCCGTTGTTGCCGCGCACCGCCGCGCGGTCGACGGCAGCGGCGCGGTGGTGCGCGATGCCGGTCACGTCGTCGCGCTCGAACAGGCAGTGCTATCGGGGTTCTCGACGGCCAGGCCTTGCACTCATAAGACCCGGCGACCGCCCTCGGTGGCCGCCGTTGCCGAGGCCGCGCGGCTGCGTGGTGCCCCGGCGAACGATCCCGCCCAGAAGGTAGTGATCGATCTGGCCGTCTATGCGGCGACCGCAGCACGGCTATCCGTTGTTCCCCAACACCATCCAACCGAACAGAACCAGGAGTAACCCCCTTGAGCAAAACCGTCCCACAGATGAGCGAAGCCCGCCGATACCAACAACTCCGGGCACATCTGTCCTATCTGAAACTCGGCGACGCAGCCGAAGCGCTACCCCGCATCCTCGATGCCGCCCGCGCCGAAAACCTGTCCCTGACCGCCGCTTTGGAGCGGCTGTTGGAGATCGAGGTCAACGCCACCGAAGCCCGCCGGCTGACCTCACGGTTGCGGTTCGCCTGTCTGCCCGAACCCTGGACCATGGCCGATTTCGATTTCGCCGCCCAGCCCGGGGTCGACGCCAAACTGATCAACGACCTGGCCAGTCTGCGCTTCCTCGACGACGCGGCCAACGTGCTGTTCGTCGGCCCACCCGGGTCGGCAAGACCATGCTGGCCGTCGCGTTGGCCCGCGGCGCGGTCGAGGCCGGCCACCGGGTGTATTTCACCACCGCCGCCGACCTGGCGGCCCGCTGCCACAAAGCCGCCCTGGAAGGCCGCTGGCACACCTGCATGCGGTTCTTCGCCGGACCGAAACTGTTGGTGATTGACGAACTTGGCTACCTTCCGCTGCCCGGCGATGGGGCATCCGCGTTGTTCCAGGTGATCAACCAACGGTATCTGAAGTCGAGTACGATTCTGACAACCAATGTTGGGATCGCTGACTGGGCAACCGCTTTCGGAGACGCCACCGTCGCAGCCGCCATGTTGGACAGGCTACTGCACCGCGCCACCGTGGTCGGTATCGACGGACCCAGCTACCGGCTGCGCAACCACCAAGCCACCGCCGAAACGATGCGTAAGGCGGTCGCCGCCCATGTCAGCTGAGACCCGTTCCTGCCAAGCCTGCTGGACCGAATTCACCGCCACCACACCGACCAAGATCTACTGCTCAGACCGCTGCCGCAAACACGCCTGGGAGCAACGCAAACACAGCGACACCGCCGCCACCGTCACCGAGGCCCGGCCACCCGCCCCACAGCCGGCCGCCACCCGTTCCTGCCCGCATTGCGGCGAACCCATCACCATCGTCGCTTTGCTGACCACTCCAGAAGCTGCCCGCCCCAGCACCCCCGGCGACGGCACAATCGTTCCCCTGCAACGACGAACCTGCTAACCTTAGCCACTCAAGCCAACTGGGCAATTTCGCTTAGCATCTCTGGGCAGTCTTCTTTAGCGCCATCAGCGTAGGCGGTCCGGAGGTTCCTGTACGCGGAGGCCATGCCTGATGCGTCCCTTCAGGATCTTCAACGATGTCAAAGGCGTGCGCATGGTGGCCAAAATCGGCGGGGTGCGCATGGGCCCATTCGCGGTCATCGCCATCCTTCTGTTGATGGCCTGCGCGCTCATCGTCGTCATGGTTGCCAACCCGTTGATCGCCGCGGCCGTCTTCGCCGCCGGGTTCGTCGCAGTCAGTGTCTACGTCGCGATCTTGACCCGCATCGACAACACCGGAGTGCTCTCCGAATTGACCGCACTCTCCCTGCTGCGACGTGGACTCAGCCACCGGCACAGCGCCAACTTCGACCTCCCCGGCATCTGAGCCGGCCCGGAAGGACACGCACAATGGGCAACCACATCCCGCCGCTCAGCAAACGCCGCAAAAATCTGGTCTTCTCCGAAGACGGCAGCGTGTGGTGCAACTACCTACTCACCGGACTCAACGTCAATAGCTATCGACCAGAGACTGCGGCGGCCGCGCAAGACTCCCACGAACTTCTGCTCACTGCGCTGTCGGAGATCCCCACCGACGACATCCTGTTGGCAGGTTCGCGGGTGCGCGTCGATCCGCTCTCGACGCATCGACGAATTACCGGAGGTATCCCGGACTGGGAACCAGACCGCTACCGTCACCTCGAGCATCTGATCAACGAGTTCTACCAGCGGATGGTCAGCGGCGAGTTCGTAGAGTTCGATCGCGTGTACTGGCTCTCGATCAGCCAGCCATCACGTCGCACGATTTCTGAGCGCATGGTCTCGACGCTGGTCGAGACGGACCCTCACGAAGGCCTGGACTGGGCCGACCTCGGCGATTTCGAGAAACGGTGCTTCGCAGCGATTCCACCAGAGTTCCGGCCGGTACGCACTGTCCCCGAACTCGTCGACTGGTACTTCGAGCGGGCCACCACGCGTGGTTTGACTGTTCCGATTCTTCCGCCGCCCCGCAGCGGTGCGGTGACACCGACCGAGCGGGCCTACCCGGAGGTCGTGTTCGATGAAGCTGCTGAAGCCACGGCGCTGTACTCAACGTTCCTGCGCGATCTCGACGCCGGCCGCGACTACACCAAGAAACTCTCCAAGATCGACCGAAAGACCTCGCTGTTCAAGCGCTTCCGCACACTGTCAGCCGGAACGGTGATGGCGATATCGCACCCGGGCAAAGCCCGCATCGCCGAACTCCCCGACGGCGTGACGTCGTATCAGTCACTGTTCGGGATCGCCCGCTACCCTGCCCGATTCACTGACCAGGTGTCGAGCTTCACCTACCTGGTAGACCAGGCGATCGGCGGTGATGCCGACTTCGCTCTGCGTCTTCGCTTCTCGCAAGATCTGGTCGACACCAAGAGCGTGTCCGATACCGAACGCGACCTGGTGTCTGAAGGCGAAGCCAATTCCGCCGATGAATTCGAGGCATACGACTACGACAAGCGCCGAGCCGAACTGCGCCGGTTCCACGACGCGATCCGCGCCGAGTCGGGGCCGCGAGGGATGCAGGTCGCCGCGATCTTCGCCTTCGGATCTAGCGACCTCGACGAGCTCACCGGCCGGGTCGCAGCGTTGCAGCAGCGGTTCCGATCCAACGGTTTCACTCCGCTCCTGCCGGTTGGTGGTCAGAAGGAACTGTGGACGATGATGATGCCAGGGTCGCGGCGTACTCGTCTGGGCAATGATCTGCTGCAGACCACTACCGCTCGCTTGTTCTCTGGGGCAATGCCGATCCGGCGCAGCTTCGCCGGAGATGCCGTCGGCATCCCCATCGCCATCAACAAGGAGAACGCCAACGGGCAGATCATCCTGCTCGACATCCTCGGTGCGACCGAACGCGGCAACGGGTCAATCGCGTTGACCGGAGCACAAGGTCGCGGCAAGTCGAACCTGATGAAGCTCATCCTGCTGTTCGTCACGCTGCTCAATCGGTACTCCACCGTGGTAGATCACTCCAAGCACGGAGAGTGGGCGGTGTTCGCCCGCCAGATCGCACGAACCCAGGTGGTCAATGCAGCCACGGGAGACTCACCCGGCGGGCCGGTGTCGATGGATTTCCTCAAGTGCCTTCCATCCCCATTGGCGGAGACCGCGATGATGGCGCACTACCTGCCGCTGTTCGGATTTGAGACAAAGTCGCCTGAGGGGGCGTACTTCGCCAAGGTCCTCAACCCTTTGTTCCGCAATCCACGGGGCATCAACAGCACCCGCAAGCTGATGGGGTTCCTCAAGACCACCGGCGACGCCGAAGCCCGGGCCCTGTCGCTGAATTTCGAGCACTGGGCCGCGCTCCCATACACGCGGGCTTTCATCGACCCGCCGGAGCGCGGACACGGGGACATGGGCCTGCCACCCTTCGACAACCTGGCTGATTTGGCTGCACGCATGGAGTCCGGGTCTACTCCGTATTCGACTGTGTTTCGCACCCATGAGCTTCCGGTCTACCGCGGCGAGAACCCGGACAACGCCACCGATCTGAACAAGTGGGCAGCTTCGGTGTATGGGTCTATCGCACGGATGACGGCTCACCGGTTCGCTCAGATCCGTGGAACGTGTGTGTTTTTCGGGGACGAGATCAGCTTCCTCAAAGGCAACGAGGACGTTGTCGAACTACTTGTCCGTTCGCCCGACCGCACCGCGCGAAAAGACGCAAATTTTGGAGTGTTCGGATCCCAGCATGGCGAGGATTTCGATCACAACTACGCGATGATCGAGAAGAAGGCAGCCCTCGGGCAGAAGGTGGCTGGCAACGCGCGGGCCGCTCTCAAGCACATGGACATGCCGATACTGGATTCGCTGATCAACATGATGGTCACTCAGACCTCACCGCCAGATCCCGACGACAACACCCGGACTCGCGCCGGCCGCGAGGGCGAAGGCTGGTGGAACGACGGCAACAGCAACATCGTGCGAGTGCAGTTCCTGCCGATCCTGTCGGCGTCGCTAGCCCGTTTCGCCGACACCCGCAGTTCGAAGATGATCCGTGAGACCGATCTCGACGCAGAGCCGCGTACGCCGCGAGGAGTTGCGTAGCCATGGCCTCGTTCCTGGATCTGTTCACCGCCACCGACTCCGCCGGTGCCGGCGCCGCGCGGTATCGCCTGCACTTCCTGGGAAGCCAATACCTGCACCAGGATTCGTGGATCTTTGGGATGATCACCAGCGTCGTCTTCGAGCTGTACAAGTTCCTGGTGGTGCCGGCCAACGCTCTGCTCGGTCTGGTGCTGTCGTCGGCGAATTGGATGACCCCGCTCTCGGAGGCGTATCAGCGGTTCTGCGCACCGCTGTTCGCATTCTTTCCGCCGTGGGCGATCGCCTGCGCAGGTCTGGCTCTGGTGACGTTCTCGGTGTTTCGGTCACGGCTAGCCTCCACCGCCGGAAGCATGTTCACCACCGAGGTCTATAACCGGATCGGCGCCGCACTGGCCATGGTGATCGCCGTGATTGTTCTCACCAACAACCCGTTCGCGATCATCGCAAAAGTCTTCGAAACAGCCAACGGTTTCTCGACCGGACTGGCTTCGGCGGTCACCCGAAGCGCCAACGACACAACGCTCTCGACCGGCCACGCGCTGGTCGACCAGTCGATTCGCACCCCGGCGATCGCACTGAACTACGGCCACGAATTCACCGACTCGTGCAAGAAGCTGTGGTCGGAGGCGATGGCCTCCGGGCAGGGATTGTCTGTGAACACCGGCTGCTTCGTCGAAGGCCAGAACGCGGCCGGACCTGACACCGTCATCACCGCGATCGTCATGCTGGTGCTGCCGGCGCTGCCGATGTTCGTGTTCGCCGTGGTAGCGAGCTGGAAGTTCGTCGTGCACCTGACAGTGTCGGTGGCCTGCTTCGTGGGCGCGGGGTGGGCAGCTGCGGGCAGTGTCCACAAGCGTCGCGGATTCGACACTTTGTCCAAGGCCTTCGCCCACGCCGCGAGCCATCTCATCATGGCAGTGATCACGTCGATGGTGGCTGTCGCGCTGCCTGCGACAGTCTCAGGTCTCGCTACCCAGATTCTGGGCCTCACCGACAATCCGGAGGTTCAGGTTTACGGGCTGATGGTGTCGCTCGGCATCGGATTCATGGTCTCGTCGTGGGTCATCATCCGCGTCACCGCCAACACCGGTGTCCTGGTGCGGTTGCTGCACGCCAACGCGGACATCACTTTTCAGCAGATGTTCGGAATTTCACCGGCCGCGAAGTTCAGCACTATCCCCGGAAAGCTCAAGTTCGGCTCGGACGAGTGGAAGAAGCACCGCAACGCTCATGACGACGAGCAGAAAAAGAAGCTGGCCGCCAACCCCGCCGACACTGTGCAGGGAAGTGCCGCCGCTGAAAAGGCAACGCGCGGATCGAAAGGCGCCACCGTGGAAAGCACAATCAGCGCAGAGGATGCTGCCGCCGTCGAACAACTTATCGAGCCAGCGGCATCGCTTGCCGCGGCCTCTGCCAGCCCTGTGCCTCCCATAACGGTGTTCGGCAACAACACACACTCCGGCCCCGATCCCAAAGGCCAGGAGCAACGGCGAGTCAACGGTCACTTGGATTCGGATGCCGACGTGTTCGGCCACTACGTCAGCCCCGCGGTGTTGGCTCCAGCCTCTTCCCCTGATGACGACGGTGACCTGGCGGGCCGGGCCGCGCTTCCGGCCGCGTCGGGTCTAGTTCCCCCGCCGCTGTCGGCGCCGGGTTCTGTACCGGCGATCGAGGCTGCCCCGTTCATGTCACCGGCGTCGATGCTGACCGACCCGGCGCGGCACGCACGAGACCCGCTACCGGCACCGGAACCGGTCCCCGTGGCCGGAAACGTCTACGCCGACCCCGCACTCGACATCGCCGCCCGTGCCGCAGGGGCGACCTTGGTCGTCGCGCGCGGGCGCCCGGTAGTGCGCCGGGCCAAGTCGTGGCTGCGCCCGTTCCGCTCCGACCGCGAACCGGTACCAGCACCGGCGCTGGGGGTTCCCGATGTGTCGCAGGGCCCCGCGCTGGTTCCAACTGTGTCCGCCGAACTGTCGGACACAGCCAAGGAATCCGGCGCCTCCTCTGTTGCGGTCAATGCGCAGCAGCAGTGGAACAGAGGATGGCTGCGTCGGTGGAGACAGCGCGAAGAACCTGTCACGAACCCCGCACCCGCGCCGTCTGCAACGAAGTCAGGCAGCGGTTCGGGAAGCATCCGACACCCGGGATCGTTCTGCGCACCCCTCCCTGACTTCGTTGCAGCCGATGCACTGCAGGTCGAACGGGAGCTGATAGGAGCAGTCCTGGCCGCCAACGGGAAACGCGCAGTCTTCACGATCGACCCGACCGATACGCGTATCGGAATCCGGCTCAGTTCTGACCCCGACGAACGTGTCGTGCGCATCAGCGGTGACGGTTTCGGGGATCCGACGTGATCACCCGCGCCGCGTGCGGCGTGGACTTGGTCGCCGCTGCAACCATGTGCCCCACCAGGAATCGAACCGCCAAGGAGAAACGACCATGACTGTCCCACCCGAGCAGCCCAACGTTCGGCGCATGCGGGACAAGTACCGCAACGCGCCCGCGGCCAACGACTTCATCGACCGTCCAGCCCCGGCTCCCCCGCCGGCTTTCACCGACCCCATCCCCAACGGCGCGCCGGTACCGCCTCCTCTGGGGATGGGCGGACGGACCGCCACTGCGGCGCAGTGGGCACCCGCCGGCCAGTACGACGATGTCACTGTGATCGGGCGGCCCGCGGTTCCTGCCGACTTCGGTCGGCCCGTCGCCCCGGCGGACCTTGGCCGACCGGTGGCCACTGCCGACACCGGTCGCGCCGAGCGCATCATCGAGGGTCGCACCGAAGGCGCTCAACGCGGCTGGCGCGCGAAGGCGAACAAGATTTTCTGGCTGCACCTGTCCAAGGGGGCCGATGAGATCGCGTACGACCAGCGGATCGCTCAGATCCGGCGCACGCTGCGAGCACCGAAGCGGGTCGGTGTCGTCTCGGGGAAAGGCTCGGCGGGTAAGACCGCGATAGCTCTGAACATGGGGGCCACCATCTCCTCGGCCCACCGCGGGATGAAAGTAGCTGCGTTGTCGATTGACCCGCTGGGAAATCTCACAGACCGTGTGCGCAAGGTCAGCGACCAGACCCCCGCCTCGGTGATGTCTCTGGCTTCGGACCAAGACCTGAACCGCGCTTCTGATGTGAGCAGCTATCTGCTCACCGACAAGTCCGGGCTACGGGTGCTCGGTGCCAGCACGGCCGACGGTGCGGGGTTCCTGACCGCGGAGAAACTGGAGCGGGCGCTGGGCGAACTGTCCAAGTGGTTCGACCTGTCGATTCTCGATTTCGGCCTCAATATCGACTCGCAGGTGTATCACCAGGGCCTGGCCCAGACCGACCAACTGGTGCTGGCAGCATCCACTGCCGCCGACTCGATCGACGAGTTGCACGTTCTGATCGAAACATTGAAGCGGTTCGGTGGGCGGTACGTGGAGCTGCTCAGAGACGCGGTGGTCGTGTTCACTCAGACGCGACCGGGCAAGGGCCACATCGACGTGGCAGCCGAGCGGGACCGGATCCACGCCTCCTACCAACTCCCAGTCGTCACCATCCCGTGGGATGAACACATCAGCGAGGGGGGTCCGATGAGCCTGGACCTGCTTGACGAGGACACCCGGCTGCCATTCGTGTGGCTGGCGGCGGAGGTGATGAGCCGACTCCCCGCCGACTAACTGATCCACGCACACCACCGCATTGAACCCGAGACCATAGAAGGAGTTTCCCGTGACTGACACCATCAACGAGACCTACGTCGGCACCGACCAGGACGCCGCCGACGCTGCACGACTGGCCGAGGGTCTGCGTACCTTGCGCGAGTTGCGCAGCTTCTACGACCAGTCCACCGCCGATCTCGAGGCCGGACGTGAGGCCGGTCGGGCGCGCGTGGCCGAACTTCAGGCTGAGGTCGACGCCGACATCGCCAAGTTGGCCGACATCGTCAACGAGGCCGCAGTCGAGTTCAACAACGCCGCTTCCGAATTGGTGGAGACCGGCTTCGCCAGCCCGAAGGTGCTCACGGGCAAAGGCCTGGGAACGCTGCGGGTCAAGAAATCCTGACCGGCGCATGTCCGAGCGCTTGACCATTACCTTGCCAGCGGGGCCAGGGATGAGCCCGACGATTTGAACGCATGCTCGGAGCACCTTCCTGGTAACCGTGACTTCGAGGGCGAGGAGCTGTCGGACTAAATGCCGGCTCCGACGATGCCCCATGGAACCGTGACGGTCTGTGGGGCATCGTCGTTTTTCAGGGGCCGGGGCCTCACCGGGCCCACATATTCAACAGCGCGGTGGATTAAGCGTTTCGGCGCCAAGGAAACACCCCAGCATCACCACGCGCCGGCCCAGGGTCTTGTGCTGTGCCGAGCACGATCGCAGCAGAGCACTCAGAGGTACGCGGCGAGATCGGCGGCCGGGCACCCGTGGCCGTGAGCCCCAACCCACTGCCCTCCCTCCCCCTGCTAACTGGTCGACGGACCGCAACTCGTGTTAATCTCTATTTTAGAGATACAGGAGGATTGAGATGACCGCAGTCGACCTCGCCACCAGCCATGACCCGGTGAATCATCCGTCGCACTACACCAACCATCCAAGCGGTATCGAATGCATCGAGGTCACCCGCCAACTCAGCTTCGACCCGGGAAACGCCGTGAAGTACGTATGGCGCCGAGGCGACAAGGGAAATCCGCTGCAGGACCTGGAAAAGTCGCTCTTCCTCCTCGCCGACGCGCGCAACCACGCACCAAAGTTGCGCCGCGTTCCCCGCAAGGCCGCCAAGTTGCTGCTGCAGGTCGCCGACGCTGAAACCGACGCCGACGCCGCGATGTTCTATCGCGCCGTCGCAGGTCGCCGCTGGGCGGACGCAGAGGCGGCGGTGCTTGCACTGCGAGACGCACTCGCACACGCGCCGGCGCAGATCTGACGAGGAGACACCGTGTCCGACGCCGGAACCGGCAACCTCGCCGTCATCGATATCGAAACCACCGGACTCGACCCGAGACATGACCTCATCCTCGAGGTCGGTGTTGTCATCATCGACAACACACTGCGTGAAGTCGACCACCGCAGCGTGCTCCTAGTGACCGACTCCACCACGGCCTGGGCGTCTCGCATTCAACAGCGCTGGAACAGCTTCATCGTGACTACAGGCGCCGCAGCAGGTTCCGCCACTGCCTGTCGCGACGATGCGGAGCTCACCATGGCGCAAGCCATGCACCTGGACAACGGATTGATCGCTGACCTCCTGAACCCTTGCGGATTCCTCGCCCCCACGGACCTGTCCAACTCCAACCGAGTCGTGTCGCCCAGCCGACGGAACGGGGCCCGAGAAATCCGCAAGTTCCTTGACGAACACCAGATCACTCAACCGGTTCCGATGGTCGGCAGCTCCATCCGTTCGTTGGACGGTCCGTTCCTGGAACGGCATATGCCGAAGTTGTTCTCCCGGTTCAACCACCGCACGATCGACGCCTCAGCCCTACTCGAACTGGCGCGGTTCATAGACCCGGACAGGCACGCCGCACTCACCAACGCGGTCGCCCCCTCCATGCACCGCACCGTCAGCGACTGTCGCCGATCCCTTGATTTCATCCGAGCCTTCGCCGTCCAGTACGGGATCGGCGACCTCGCCTCCCCCGAGGCGTAGGCACATGAGCGCCGGCACCGACGGGATCCGCCCTCTTACCTACGCCACTGGCGGGCCACCCGGAATGCAGCCAGGCGACGCCCCGAACACGTTCTGGCACAAGACCGAGGTCATCTTTACCGACGGATCACTGACCGTGCTGGTGTGGCCTGACCCGATACCTGCCGACGATATCGACACCTACCTGCGCACGGTAGCGGGCCGCCTCCCCGCACAGACGCTGATGTTGAGCACCAGCACAGCCGGCCACGGGAAGACGAGGTAATACCGCCATGCCCGTCGCACATGGACTGAAGCCCCGCCAGCAACGCATCCTCACCCGTGACGGAACATCACTAGCAGTGTCCCAGTGGGGCAGGCCCGACGCCCACAGCACCGCGGTGTTCCTACACGGACTGTGCCTGGACCGCACCGCGTGGGACGCTCAGATCCATGAGGTGACAAAGCGCTTCGACGGCCGAGCACGCGCCATCGGATATGACCATCGTGGTCACGGAGAGTCGTCCCCTACCCCCATCCATACCTATAACGTCGACCAGCTCGCCGACGACCTCGACGACCTCCTCACCGCTATCGCCCCTGTTGGACCAGTCACCCTGATTGGCCATTCGCTCGGGGCGATGGTCGCATTGACCTACCTGTCACGCATCTCCCACAGGTGCACCGCCGAAGTGCGCGGACTGGTGTTGTGCGCTACTGCATCCGGTCGGATTGCACGACACGGAGTCGGCCAGCTACTGAACCTTCCGGTCCTCGACGGGCTCGTCGAGATTGCCAGCCACATCCCGCCCCGCGCCGCCACCGCCGTTACGACTCCACTTCGACTGGTCCTCGACCAGCTCAGCACCCACGGTGGGATCAATCAGCGGGGGCTGAGCTCGGTGGTCTCCAGCGCGCTGGCCAACACATCGCTACGTACTGCTGTCGGCTTCCTGCCCAGTCTGCGCGACTTCGATGTTCACACCGCACTGACAGGCATTCGCGCTCACACCACAGTGCTGTCCGGAGGACTGGACGTTCTTACCCCTACGGCACATGCGGAGGAAATGGCCGCCGCCATTCCGGGTGCTGTGCATCTACACGTCCCGTGGGCCGGACACATGCTGCCTCAACAGGTTCCGAGCCTTGTCGGCAAGGCGATCATCGATACGATCGCTGCTTCCGAATCCGCGCAGCCGATCGTCCGTGTACCTGCTGCAGTTTCGTGAGCAGGAGAGTTTCAAAACCGCAGGTGGAACGGGGACGGTTATATTTGTCGATCCTCGCCAAGGTAGCCGAACAGGTGAAGACTTGATGGACACTGTCGAGGTGCGCCACGGAGTGACGCCGACCGGGTCAACCACGGAACAACACTTCGGCGTTCACCCAGACGCCTGGCGTTCTGATCGCAGGCGGGGCCGCCGATCTACGAAACTTCCTGAGCCCACTGGACAACAAGGCGTTCACCGAGCGCATCAAGCACAGAAGATACAACCGCGTTATGTAGACCGATTCCGCCGGGGAAGTCGGGATAGACCTCTTCCAGCTCAGTTTGCGACCGGTATCGAACGATCGACACCGGCGGGATCTCATCGGCCGAATGCCGGGCGTCGAGATCAGCGACAGCGTCGAGGAACTGCTGCACCATCTGAGATTTCCGCCGAAGCAGCCCGTCGAGAAGCTCGTATACGTCGTCCTTGATGGACTGGTCAGACCCCGGCGATTCCCAATACTGCCATGTTCGCAGACTTACTCCACAAAGATCCGCGGCGGCCCGCATCGACAGCCCGGCAACTTCCCGCATTGTCCGCAAATGCGCGGAGGATTTCACGCTGGAGTTCTGCGGACCGTCTGCGATCATCTGCTCCCTCCGTTTCGCAGCACCGTGCGTGATTCGTCCACGACCATGCGCGTAAGCCGCGAACTCCGCTGCGTTAACGCGCTATCCATATACGCGAGTCTTCAAGCTGACCGACTCGGTTTGTGTGCCAGTCCAACTCGGCCCGGGGATTACCGCGCGAGCCACCCGGTCCTGGCTCAGTCCCAGTTCATCGCGAACGCCGCACACTCGCGGGCCAACCACCGCGTCGAAACTCTCCACACCGGAAACAGTACCGACCTCGTGATGTCACCGTTCTTGCTGCTGACCGTTGTCACTGTGCTGTCACTTGCCTCGATCGACAGGGTGCAGTCCAGTCATTTTGCCGAATCCGCACATCGGCGCTGTGAAAATGAGACTTCCGTCGCCTGGGGACTGAATGCGCGGACAGCGGGGCCCGCAAGCCCGATCACGCAGCGACGCCGCCCTTGGCAATAAAGCGATCCACGTCTGCCGCTTTCACCAGTCGCCGCCGTCCGACCTTGACCGATGCAAGCCGACCGTCCTTCAACATCGCATAGATCAGAGTCTGACCGCAGCGCAACTTCTCTGCAGTCTCGGCCACAGTGAGCAGCGTGGGCTGTGCCGCCGCGGGCTGGGCGGGTTGCGCGGCGGCCAGCAGCGTGGCAATCGCGGCGGCCAGCTCGTCGGGGTTGGTCATGCACTACAGCATGGTGCGTATACGTGAGTGGTTCCAGTGAGCCGATCCGACACGCCGAGCTTCGCCGTGTCTTGTCACGTCCACTGCGTATCGAGCGGTGACACGTGCCATGCTCGCGCACATGGCAAGGAGACCCGAGTGGGTAAAGGTCGTTGAGACGTCGGCGGGAAAACGCTACGAGGTGCGCGTCCACGCCAGCCGGCCGGACGGCACACGGTTCCAGCACAAGAAGCGCTTCAAAGCAGTTGAAGAAGCCGTGAAGTGGCGCTCGACTCTGATCTCGGAGGTGGCCCACGGCACGCATGTCGCGCCGGCCGAACTCACCGTTCAACAGGCAGTGGAGAGCTGGTTGCAGGGTCAGCGCATCCGCCCAAAGACGATGAGCGCCTATGTCACAGCACTGCGCCCGATCGTTGACCACTTGGGGGACCGTCGAGTGCAGTCGATCACGAAAGACGACATCGAACAGGTGGTGCAGGCTCTTCGTGACGGCAAATCCGCGATGGGCACGTGGAATGCGCCAGAAAAGCTGAAGGGAAAGAAGACCCGGGCAGCCTGGTCCCCTGCGTCAATCAATCCGATGCTCGCTCACACGCGGAGTGTGTTTGCCGATCTCGTCGATCAAGGTGCCGTTGCCAGAAATGTCGCCGCGCTCGTGAAACCTTTGCCGTCGGAGCGAGCGAAACTGAATACACTCGACGCAGAACAGATCGCGACACTGCTGAAATCAACCGCCGGGCAAACCCTGGACATCGCGTGGCGACTCGCTCTGAACGGAATGCGCCGGGGCGAGATCCTCGCGCTGCGATGGGATGACGTCGACTTGACCGCGAAGACCCTCGCGATCTCCGCTGCGCGCCTCGCGATCCCCGGCGGCAGCGAGACCGGGGCGCCAAAGACCACAAGCAGCATCCGTGAGCTTCCACTCACATCCGACCTCACCGTTGCGTTGCGCCGCGAGCGCAAACGCCAGTCGGAGTTGAAGCTTTTCCTGGGGGAAAAGTGGGCCGACACCGGTCTGGTGGTCGTCGACGAGTTCGGTAAGCCGCCGCACCCGGATACGGTGACGCATGCGTGGGCCGACGCACTGAAAGACGCCGGTCTCCCACACGTCCGCCTGCATGATGCACGGCACTCGTGCGCCACACTCATGCATTTGAACGGAGTGCCGGAAACCGTCATCGCCGCGTGGCTCGGTCACACCGATGCTCGTTTCACGTTGAGCGTCTACACACACTCCACCAACAGCGCTCTAGCAGACGCCGCGGCGAAGCTCGATGTGATCACTGCTGGCTCAACAGCGCGGCCGGCCAAGTGACCCGGGTGCGGGTCACCTGCGTTTGAGAATAAAAAGTTGAACGGGTCACTCTGGGTCATCCGGCAGTCAGTCGAACATCTGCAGCAGCACTAACAACCGCCTTTGAACAGGCTATTTGTGGTGGTCCCGGCTGGGTTCGAACCAGCGACCTTCCGCGTGTGAGGCGGACGCTCTCCCACTGAGCTACGAGACCGGGGAACGACGTGGAACATTAGCACGGCTTCCCGGCGTAACCAGAATCGCCACCTCAGCGGGCCCGGTCAACCGTTGGCCAGACATCCATGTGGCCGATGGATCCCATTCATCACCGGCCGCCGCTCCAGACCGCCACGTGAGTGAACTCACACCACTCCAGTCCGTCGTGCAACAGCTCCGATCGCAGCCCCGGCGCCAGCCCGAACCCACTCGGAACCCACGTCGGAAGCGCACCGACTCGTCGCCTTCCGACAGGACACCGTGACGGCCCACGGATTTTCGGTTTTCACCGGAGGCCGGCGACCCGTTCTGAAACACTGATTTTGGGCGCGCTTTCCCCTCCCGTAATGGGGATTTGTGTCTGCGCGCCTCCGTGCACTAATGTTCTGCATCGCGACGGGCGACGATCTCGCCCGTGGCGCGCGGATGTAGCGCAGTTGGTAGCGCATCACCTTGCCAAGGTGAGGGTCGCGGGTTCGAATCCCGTCATCCGCTCGAAGGTGCAGTGGCATCAACCCTAGCGGTGGAGTGGCCGAGTGGTGAGGCAACGGCCTGCAAAGCCGTGCACGCGGGTTCGATTCCCGTCTCCACCTCCAAGAGTTTCAACCCGCGCGATTAGCTCAGCGGGAGAGCGCTTCCCTGACACGGAAGAGGTCACTGGTTCAATCCCAGTATCGCGCACCACAATTGGTACAGATGAGGCCCGGCATTCGCCGGGCCTTCGTCGTCTCCGGGCACCATCGAATCCTCCTGCTGCCCAACGGGTTCGCAACTACTCCGGATCACCGGAGAGAAGGCTCCCGCCGCTCACGTGTCACCGATCAGTGGAACGTTAGAGTCACATGTGTGCCGAGGATCACCGCCGCTTCCGTAGAGGAGCACCGCGAGCTGGTCCAACAGCGCGTCTTTGAGGCCTTTGCCACGTTGATGGCCGACCACAGTTTTGACGCCATCACCATGGCGAAGCTTGCCGCTGCAGCCGGTATCGGGCGCACCGCCATCTACCATCACTTCGCGGACAAGGAGGCGGTGGTCGTCGCGTTCGCGTCCCACGAGACGAACCGCTACCTCGACGGGTTGCACGCCGCGCTGGCCGACGTCGACGATCCGGCCGACCGGCTGGCGGTGTTCATCCGGCACCAACTCGACGCCGGTCAGCAATTCCACATGGGGTTCGGACCCCAGCTGTACGGCGCCCTGTCGGCCGACACGATGCTGGCCATCCGGGACCACGTGGTGGCGGTCGAAGATGTGCTCCGCGGAATCTTGGCCGACGGGGTGGCCGCGGGCCGGTTCGCGGTCGATGACGAGTCCGCGACCATCTCGCTGATCCACGCGTGTCTGGCGCCGCGGCATCTGCCGACGGACGCGATCGAGCGCTTCATCCTGCGTGCGGTGGGCGCGCCGACGTAGACCCCCGCCCGCACGCGTGCGATGCTAGTTTTCTGACACATTGTCGACATCATGTTGACAACCTGTCGCCAAAACCATGGAGCGCAGTATGCCGCCGAGCACCACCGTCGCATCCGAGATCGACCGTTCGCTGTCGGTCGCCATGCGTGACGGCTCGCGGGCCGAACACGCTGCCGCAGAGCACTCGTCATTCATGGCAGAGCTGCTGGGCGGCCGGGTCAACGCTCAGGGATACGTCGCCTACCTGCTGCGGTTGCGCACGGTGTACGGCACCCTGGAATCCGTTGTGCGGGCCCACCGCAACGATCCACTGGTCGCCGCGGTGTACGACCCCGCACTGGAACGACTGGCGGCCATCGATGCCGATCTGGAGCACTGGGCGCCAGGTGGTCCGCGGCAGGTCGACTCCCCCGCCACGCGCGACTACTGCGCCCGGCTCGCCGACGCGAATTGGGGCGGCGCGGTGGTGGCTCATCACTACACCCGCTATCTCGGCGACCTCTCGGGCGGCCGAGCGATCGGCCGGATACTCGAGCGCAGCTTCCACCTGGCGGGCGCCGGCCTGGCGTTCTATGAGTTCTCGATGCGCGCCAAGCCGTACAAGGATGCCTACCGCTCCCGCCTTGACGGACTCGGCCTCGACGCCGATGCCATCGACCGCGTGGTCGACGAGGTCAAGGTGGCTTTCGCACTGAATCAGGCGGTTTTCGACGAGCTCACCGCCAACCTGGCCGACTACCGCTAAGCGCTCCAACCGATCCATCGCCAACCCAGCGCACCCGTAAATTCCTCGAATTAGCTTTGGCTAAACAAACTTTCCAGAGGAGATCATGACCGCCCCGGTATGGATGGCTTTGCCACCCGAAGTACATTCGACGCTGATCAGCAACGGCCCCGGGGCCGGACCACTACTGGCAGCCGCCGCCGCGTGGAACTCCTTGAGTACCGAGTACGCCTCGGCCGCAGCAGAACTCACGACCATGCTGGGCACCGTGCAAGCCGGGGCGTGGCAGGGCCCGAGCGCCGATCAGTACGCCGCTGCACACGCGTCCTATGTGGCCTGGCTGAGCCAGACGAGCGCGAACAGCGCGGCGGTGGCCATCCAGGTCGAAACCGCCGCTGCGTCGTACAGCGCAGCGCTGGCGGCCATTCCGACCATGGCCGAGCTGGCCGCCAACCACGCGAAGCACGGCGCGCTGGTGGCGACGAACTTCTTCGGCGTCAACACCATTCCCATCGCCCTCAACGAGGCCGATTATCTCCGGATGTGGATCCAGGCGGCCACGGCGATGACGGCGTATCAGGCCGGCGCGGAAGCGGCCGTCACGGCGGCACCGTCGACCACCGAGGCGCCGCTGTTGCTGGCTCCCGCGGTCGCCCGCGCCTCAGCGACCGCGCTGCAGTTCGACGACCCCGTCGAAGAGTGGTTGTCGGGCTCCGAGCACTTCCTGAGCATGTACCGGGCGCTCAAGCAGTTGGTCACCGATCCGGTGGGCACGATCTACCAGATCATCGTGGACTTCGCGACGAGTCCGTCGACCGCCATCACCACCTGGATGCCGCTGCTCTACGTGTTCGCCTACGCAGCCACGTTCGCCCTGATGGGCACGCCGCTCTACGCCGCGATCATGGGCTCGGCGGCCTCGGTGGCGGTCCCGGTCGCGCTCGGCCTCGCCGGCCTCGTGCAGACCTACGAGATGCCCGCCGAGGAACCCGCCGCGGTCGCCGGCGCACAACCGGCCGACCGACCGAACGCCGTTGCGCTCACGGCACCGTCGTCGACGGCTGCGGGGACCGTCCCGCCCTCCAATACCGCCCCGGCGGGCAGCGCACCGGCGTCGCCGACGGCGCCGGCCCCTATCCCGGCCGGCACCGAAGCCGCCGGGTACGCCGTTCGGGGCGACGGTCCGGGATGGCGCTTCGGACCGTCCATGCGGCACAGCGCGGTCACCGGGACCTCCGCGCCCATGAGCAATTCCGCCGCCGCGTCGGCCGGTGTGGCTGCGGCCAACCGCGCGCGCCACCGGGATCGCAAGCGACGCAACGCAGGAGCCCAGGACCGCGGCTACCGCCACGAGTTCATGACCATGGACAGCACCACGCCGCCACCGTCGGAGACGAATGCGACGACGGCATCCGACACCGGAGCCGCGCCCATGGGTTTCGCCGGCACGATCGCCAAGTCGACGCCCGTTGCACCGACCGGGTTGGCCACTCTATCCGATGAAAACCTCGGCAGCCCAACGGTTCCCATGATGCCCGTCGGCTGGGACACCACTCGGGGTGACACCGGCGGGCGGGCCCAAAGCTAACCAGCCAGCTCCCGCAACACCGAATCGGTTGTGTCCCAATCCATGCACTTGTCGGTGACGGATTGCCCGTAGGTCAACGGACGGGCCTCGGGCGCTTGGGCGCCGGCGACCAGGAAGCTCTCCAGCATCACACCGCTGATCGGGAGACCGTCGCGAACCAGTTGCGCCACCTCGCCGGCGACGACGGCCTGCCGCACATGATCCTTGCCGGAATTGGCGTGGCTGCAATCGATCACGATGCGGCCAGGCAGCCCTGCGGCGGTGAGCTTGGCCGCCGCGGCGGTCACAGAGTCGGCGCCGTAGTTCGGTCCGTCGGTGCCGCCGCGCAAAATCACGTGGCAGTCCTCGTTGCCTTCGGTGCTCACCACCGCACCGCGCCCCATGTCGTCCATCCCGAAGAAGACGTGCTCGGCCGCAGCGGCTTTCACGCCCTCGACGGCGACCTGGATGTTGCCGTCGGTGCCGTTCTTGAACCCGACCGGCATCGAAAGCCCGGACGCCAGCTGGCGGTGCACCTGGGATTCGGTGGTGCGGGCGCCGATCGCACCCCAGGCCACCGCATCGGCGATGTACTGCGGGCTGGTGGGTTCGAGGAATTCGCATCCGACAGGCAGCCCGATGTCGATGACGTCGAGCAGCAGCTTGCGAGCCACCCGCAGGCCGCGGGCCACGTCGAAAGTGCCGTCCATGTCGGGATCGTTGATCAGGCCCTTCCAGCCGACTGTCGTACGCGGCTTCTCGAAGTAGACGCGCATGACGATCTTGAGCCGGTCACTGAGTTCATCGGCCACCTTGACCAGTCGGCTCGCGTACTCGAGCGCCGCTGCCGGATCGTGTACCGAGCACGGGCCCACCACGACCAGAAGGCGGTCGTCATGGCCGGCGAGGATCGCGGCGATCTCGTCGCGGTCGCGGGCCACTTTCTCGGCCCGCCGGGCGCCCAGCGGGAACTCGGTGAGCACATCGTGCGGGCTGGGTATCGCGCTGAAACTTCGGATCCGCCGGTCCGATGTGGCGGGCGGCGTGACGATCTGCGCGAAAGTCATTGTTGGGGTGCCTTCCTGGTGGTGGGCACCTGCAGAACATCCGGCGCCCTTGAATGACGAAAGGCAGCAACCTGTTGGTCACTGCCTGGGCTCCGGGTGGATGCGTGCTTAACGCTGCGCTTTATCGGCTCCGCCCGGAGCCTTGATAAAGCGCCAATAGCCGACGCATACACCGATGTTCACGTCGGCCAGGCTACACGACCACCCGAACCCGTCGCCAGCCGCGTCAGACGTAGCGGTTACGCCCGGCCAGCGCTCCGGCGACCATCTGCACCGAATAGACCACCAGCACCATGATCCACGGCACCGTCCATCCGGCGGTCATCTCGTGCAGCAGACCGAACAGGAAGGGCCCCGTCGAGGCGATCAGATAGCCCAGGCCCTGCACCATCCCGGACAGCCGGGCGGTGTCCTCGGCATTGCGGGCGCGCAGCGCAATCACGGTGAGCCCCAACGAGAACACGCTCATCCCGATGCCGACCAGAACGCTCCACAGCAGCGGCGAGAAGGCCGGATCGACGAGCAGGCCGACCATGCCGATGAAGCCGAGCACCCCCAGTCCGACGATCCATCCGCTCTGGCTTTTCTGACGAGCGGCCAGCGGCGGGATGATCAGGCTGATCGGCACGGCGAGCACCGACACCAGTCCCAGCAGCAGGCCGGCGTCGCTCTTGCTGACGCCGCTGTCGATGAAGACCTCGGGCAGCCAGCCCATCACGATGTAGGCCAGGAACGCCTGGCAGCCGAAGAACAGTGTCACGGTCCAGGCCAGCGGGCTGCGCAGCAGCGAGCGGCCGCGGCTCTGACCGGCAGGGGCGGCGGCGCGCGCACCGCGGATGGCGCGCGAGGCGGGCACCCAGAGCAGCAGCGCGAGCACGGCCAGCAGGACCCAGCTACCCACGGCCGGGCGCCACCCGCCGAGCAGCGGCTCCAGCGGCGGGGTGATCGCCGACCCCAGTGCCCCGCCACCCTGCAGGGCTGCGGTGTAGACGCCGGTCATCAGACCGATCTGGGCCGGGAAGGAACCTTTGATGACCACCGGGATGAGCACGTTGACCAGGGCGATTCCGGCGCTGGCGACCAGCGTGCCGCCGATGACAACGTACTGGCCGTCCAGCACGCGCACCACAAGGCCAACGCTGAGGACGACCAGTGCCAGCGAAATCGCGTTGCCGAGCCCGACCCGGCGGGCCAGCCACGGCGCGGCCATCCCAGCGGCGGCGAAGCACAGCACGGGCAGCGTGGTCAGCGCGCCGGCCCAGATGGCCGATGCGCCCAGCGCTGCACGCATCTCACCCAGCAACGGGCCGACGCTGGTGATCGCCGGCCGCAGGTTCAGCGCCGTGAGGACCACGGCGACGACCAGGAGTGCCCCGCCTGCGGCCATTGCGGCGGGACGAAGTTCCACCGCGCCGTCGAGTTCGAGTTCGAGATCGTGCTCATAGGTATGTGGCGGATTGCTCTGTACGTTCTGAGTCACTCGGCTATGATGACATACATCCCATGATTGGATGAAAGGATTTTCACGTGCCGCTTGTCACAACCCGGCGAACCGGCCTGGTTGACCAGGTGATCGAGCAGCTGCGCGCGTCCGTCAGCTCCGGAGAATGGCCGGTCAACACGAAGATCCCCACCGAACCCGAGCTCGTGGAGGCACTGGGTGTCGGCCGCAACACCGTCCGCGAGGCGATTCGGGCCCTCGCCCACAGCGGCATCTTCGAGGTCCGCCAGGGCGACGGCACCTACGTGCGCGCCACCAGCGAGGTCTCCGGCGCACTGCGCAGGCTGTGCGGATCCGAACTGCGGGAGGTGCTGCAGGTCCGGCGCTGCCTGGAGGTCGAAGGAGCCCGGCTGGCAGCCACGGCCCGCACCGAGCAGGACGTGGCCGAGCTACGCGCCCTCCTGGGCCGCCGCGACGCCGCATCCGACGACGACTTCGCCCACGTGGACACCGAATTCCACCTCGCCGTGGTGCGCGCCTCCCACAACACCGTGCTCATCGAGCTCTACCGCGGGCTCACCGAGGCCATCCTGGCCAGTGTCGCAGCCACGAGTGGCACACCGCATGCCCGGTCCATCCCGCACGACGGACTCGTCGAGGCCATCGCTGCCGGTGCCGTCGACCGCGCCGGCGACGAGGCGAGCGGTTTCCTCGATGAGCTCCTGGCGAGCGTGCCCGTTCAGGACTGCTGAGCGGCCGGACCGGTCAGAAGGGCGCGTCGTCGGCCGGCACATGGATGATCGGCAACCGCAACAGCAATCGCGCGCCGCCGATCGGACTCGCTTCCAAAGATGCTGTGCCGCCGTGCAATTCGGCTTGCTGAGCAACCAGTGCCAGTCCCAGCCCCGAGCCCGAGCGCGACGCCGTCGTCCCGCGCGCGAAGCGCCCGAACACCTCGGCCCGTTCCGCCTCGGGTACGCCGGATCCGTTGTCGTCGACCACGATCTGCACGTCGTCGGCGGAGCGCACTGCGCTGAGCCGGATTTCGGTGGCCCCGCCGTGTTTGACCGCGTTGGCGATGGCGTTGTCGATGACCAGCCGCAGGCCGGCCGGCATGCCCTGGATCAGCACGGTCGGTGACGGCATCAGGCTCGCCCGCAGCCCCGGATAGACCCGCAGGGCATCGTGCGCGGCGCGATCCAGCAGCTCGGTGACATCGACAGGCACGAAATCCTCGACCGTGGTCAGCTCGCCTTGCGCCAGCCGCTCCAGCGCCGTGAGGGTCGCTTCGATACGGCTCTGCGTGCGCATCACATCGCCGATCACCTCGTGGCGCTGCTCAGGGGTCATGTCCAGGGTGTAGAGGACTTCGAGGTTGGTCCGCATGGCCGTGAGCGGGGTCCGCAGTTCGTGCGACGCGACGGCGGCGAAATCGCGGGCCGATTCCAGCGCGGCCTTCGTGCGTTCCTGCTCGTTGCCGATGCGGTCGAGCATGCCCTCCACCGCCTCGGCGATCTCGACGGCCTCGCGGACGCCACGCACCTGAACCTCGTCGGGCTTCGACTGCGCGTTGATGGCCCGGGCCTGCTGCGCGAGCAGCCGGAACGGCGTGATCATCACCAGCGAGATCATCCAGCCGACCACGACCGTGCCGCCGATGACGCCGGCACAGATCAGGATCACCCGCAGATGCAGTTCGTCGATGCGGCGCTGGGTTTCGGCCAGCGGAGCGCCCAGCGCGATGGACGCCGGACCCGCGGTGAAGGTCCGGACCCGGTATTCGACCCCGTCGATCGTGGTGTTGGCGTAGCCATTCTCCAACTGCGGCAAGACGATATTGCTCGGCACCGAGACGGTGACCCCGCCGATGTGCGCGGTGCGCACCAATCCACCGCCATTGGGTGCCGACGTATCGTCACCGGCCTGCCGCGGACTGTTCAGCAGGGTGCTCAGGTCGCCCAGGCTGCTCAGCGAATCCAGCCTGCGGTCGAGCTGGCTGTACTGATCATTGGTCACGCCGAGCCACACCCAGGTGCCGAGGGTGAGGACGAGGATCACGACGGAAAGTGCCGCGACGATCACGATGCTGCGCAGCGACAACACCCGCATCACCGGCCGAAGGATCGGCCGGAGCAGCTGGATCACGCGGTCTTCGAAGTTCATCGGCGCTTATCTTGCCCGATCACAGGCTCGCTTCACCCATCCATCGAGACGGCGCGTGCGTCAACCTAGAGTTGACGCACGCTGATCGTCAACCTAAAGTTGACGCTATGAGCGAGCCCGTCAAAATCACCAACCCCGTCCGCCTCGACGACCTCATCGACGCCATCAAGCAGGCGCATTCCGAACCCCTCGAACAGCTCACCGACGCCGTCATCGCCGCCGACGCCCTCGGTGAGATCTCCGATCACCTCATCGGCCACTTCGTCGACCAGGCCCGCCGCTCCGGAGCGTCGTGGACCGACATCGGCAAGTGCATGGGCGTCACCAAGCAGGCGGCCCAGAAACGCTTCGTCCCCAAAGTCCCTGACTTCGATCCGGCCGCACTGGACCCCAACGCCGGGTTCGGCCGGTTCACCCCGCGGGCCCGCAACGTCGTGGTCGCCTCGCAGAACACCGCCCACGGGGCGGGCAACGCCGAGATCACCGCCGACCATCTGCTGCTCGCGTTGTTCAGCGAACCCGACGGGCTGGCGGCCAAGCTGCTCACCGGTCAGGGCGTCGACGCCGATACGGTCCGCACCGCCGTCACGCTGCCGCCACGGGTCCCCGAGGTGCCCGCCCTCATCCCGTTCAGCTCCACCGCCAAGAAAGCCCTCGAGCTGACGTTCCGGCAGGCACTTCGCTTGGGTCACAACTACATCGGCACCGAGCACATCCTGTTGGCGTTGTTCGAGGCGGAGCCCGACGACGGCGCGCTACATCGGCTGGGCGTGGACCCACAACGGTTGGAAACCGATCTGGCCACTGCGCTGGAGCCGTTCATCAAGAAGAACAGGGAATGAATGGGGCCGCCCAGCCGTAGCACTGGGCGTGAAGCTCAACGATGCCGCACGTACACTCATCGGATCCGGCGCCGATGCCACCCTCGTCACGCTGAACGCGGACGGCAGCCCGCAGGTCACCCTGGTGTGGGTCGCGTTGCAGTCGACGCCCGAAGGCGACGAGCTGGTGACCGCGCACCTCGCCGAGCACAAGAAGGTGCGCAACGTCCGACGCGATCCGCGGGTCGCGGTGACGATCGTCGACCCCGGACACGTCGGCCAGGTCATGCGCCCGTACCTCGCGATCACCGGCACGGCCCGCATCGTCGAGGGCGGCGCGCCCGAACTTCTCGCAGTACTGGCGCAGACCCTGGCCTCCCCGGATGCCGCGTTCCCACCGCCGGACGCCCCGGCCGGGTGGCTGACGCGGATCCGCATCGACAAGGTCGGCGGCATCGGTCCCTGGGCATCCTGACCGCCAACCTGCTGTAACACGTTCCAGTCTGTGCGATCATGCCTGGCATGTCTCGCTGGCTTGCGTACCTGTTCTCGGTCGTGACGACTGTCGCCGCTCTCGCCGTCGCACCGGCCGCTGCCGCCGAGGACACGCCGATCGGCCAGATCGGGCAGACACTGCGCGTGAACTTCAACGGCATCGTCGCCGACGTCACCGTGCACGACGTCCTCGCCACCGATGTCCCACCCGGCTGGGGCTGGAACGGCTCGCCGCGCTGGCGCGCACAGGGCAGCCCGTGGCGGGCACCGGTGACCATCACCACCATCCAGGCACCCAACCCGTACGCGATGGCGCTGGCGTTCACCTTTGACGGCGTCACGCCGTATGCGGACGCCTACGCGTCCAAGCACACCGACGCACCCGACGCCCTGGAAAGCGTGCTGCGCAACGCTCCGCCCGGAGCCACCGTCAACGGCGACGTGTACTGGGACGTCTACCGCGCGTTGGTCACCAACGTAGTGCTGATCAACCCGCAGACCGGCAAGCACCTCGCGCAGTGGAACCTCTGGCAGCCAGGCGCGCCGCTACCGTGACGGAATGAGCACCGACGCTGTCGTCGTCGATCAGGCCCGCCGCGCCGATCTGCCCGAGCTGGCTGCGGTCGCGGCCGCGACGTTCCCACTGGCCTGTCCCCCGTCGTCGACACCGGAGAACATCGCCGCGTTCATCGCCGAGAATCTCTCCGAAGAGCGGTTCGGCGGTTATCTCGGCGATCCGGAGCGGGTGCTGCTGGTCGCCAGGGATGGTGCCGCGCACGCGAGGAGCGGAAACACGGGGGCGATCACCGGATACGCCATGATGATTCGCGGTGTTCCCGACGACGACGATGTACAGCGCGCGGTCAACCTGCGCCCGGCCATCGAGCTCTCCAAGATCTATGTGCTGCCCGACCAGCATGGTGCAGGTGCCGCGACGGCGTTGATGACCGAGGCGCTGCAGCGCGCCGCCACGCTCGGCTTCAGCTCGGTGTGGCTGGGCGTCAATCAGAAAAACGAACGCGCCCAACGCTTTTACCGCAAGCACGGCTTCACGGTCAACGGCACCAAGACATTTCGGCTCGGCGCGGGCATCGAGAACGACTACGTGATGGTCCGGCCGGTCTGATCGGCCTGCTGGGCCGCGGCGGTCAGGGCGAGCAGCCGCGACGTGGCCCGCAGATACTTCTTGCGGAATCCGCCCGCGAGCATCTCAGCGCTGAAGATCGTGTCCAGCTTGGTTCCCGAGGCCAGCACCGGGATGCCCGCGTCGTAGAGCCGGTCGGTCAGCGCCACCAGACGCAGCGCAACACTTTGATCGTCGATCGGGTGCACGCCGGTGATGAACACCTCGGACACCCCTTCGATGAGCGCCTGATAGCGCGACGGATGCATGGTCGCCAGGTGCGCGCACAAGGCGTCGAAACCGTCGAGCGTGGCGCCGGGCTTGGCCTCCGCCCGGTCCGCCACCTGGATGTCGGTGAGCGGCTCCGGGGCCGGCGGCAGATCGCGGTGCCGGTAGTCGGGACCCTCGATACGCACCGTCGTGAAGATCTGCGCCAACGTGTTGATCTCCCGCAGGAAGTCCTGCGCGGCGAACCGGCCCTCGCCGAGCTGCTCGGGCAGCGTGTTGGAGGTGGCCGCGATCGACACGCCCCGCTCGACCAGCGCCGACAGCAGCCGCGGGATCAGCGTGGTGTTGCCCGGATCGTCGAGCTCGAACTCGTCGATGCAGACCACCACGTATTCGGCCAGCAGGTCGATGCACTCGTTATAGCCGAACACCCCGGCCAGCTGGGTGAGTTCACCGAACGTCGCGAACGCGGTGGGCGCCTCGCCCAACGCCGACAGCGTGTAATACGTCGACGCCAGCAGGTGGGTCTTGCCGACACCGAACCCGCCGTCGAGGTAGAGGCCCACGCCGGGCAGCACCTCGCGCTTGCCGAACAGCTTCTTCTTCCCAGCCCGCCGCACCGCGGCCTGCTCGCAGAATTGCCGGCACGACTGCACCGCCGCGGCCTGCGACGGCTCTGCCGGGTCGGGCCGGTACGTGTCGAAGCTGACGTCGGAGAACGTCGGCGGTGGGATCAACTGCGCCACCAACCGCTCGGGCGTGACGGTGGGGTGCCGATCGGCGAGATGAGCGACGTCGCTGGACCCGTGCATGCAGGCAGCGTAACGACGTGCTCAAATTCTGCTTATGTCCGATGACATCGCTGGGACACAGCTCACAGTGCTCGGCCCGCTCGATACCGTCGACGACCCCCGGGTCCGCGAGCTCTATGCCTACCCCGATGATCTGCAGCGTTGCTGGGTGCGCGGCAACATGATCGCCAGCCTGGACGGGGGCGCGACGTCGGACGGAAAGTCGGGCGGACTGGGCGGGACGGGTGACCGCGCTCTGTTCCACATCATGCGTGAAGCAGCCGACGTGATCCTGATGGGCGCGGCCACGGTCCGCATCGAGAACTACTCGGGTGTCCAACTGTCTGCCGTACAACGTGAGGCCCGGCAGGAGCGCGGCCAGGCGGAGGTACCGCCGATCGCGGTCATCACGGCATCGGCCAATTTGGATCACGACTCGTTGTTCTTCACCCGCACCGACGTGGCTCCGCTGATCCTCACGTGCACCAACACCGTCCACGACGCACAGCACCGGTTTGGGGCGGTGGCAGAGGTGATCGACGCCTCGGGAACCGACCCCGGGCGGGTCGATGCCGTCGTGGCGCTGCGGATCCTCGCCGAACGCAAACTGTTCCGGGTCCTGACCGAGGGCGGGCCGCAGCTCTTGAGCACGTTGATCGAGAACCATCTGCTCGACGAGCTGTGTCTGACGGTGGCGCCACTGCTCATCGGCGGAGTCGCGCGCCGCATCGCCACCGGCCCCGGTCAGGTCCATGCCCAGATGCGTCCGGCACACCTGCTCACCGACCACGACGGTTTCCTGTACACGCGTTACGTCCGCGGTCTGTGACGGGCCTATCGCTACTGTGGTGGCCATGCGTCATCAGCTGGTGAGGGCCCTGAGTGTGTCGACCGTGGCCGTGTCGGCACTGCTCGCCGGGTGCGCCCCGATCCTTGCCGCGGATCCGAAGTACGCCACCGGCACCGGCGCCCACCCGCAGGGACAGCCCGAGACCAGCGCACCCGCGCCTGCCGGGCCGCCGCCCATGGAAGCTCCGAAGAACGATCCGCTGCAGTGGCGTGACTGCACGGCACGGCTGTTCAGCAACGCCGCAATCCAGCCGCTCCCCGGGATCAAGCTGGAGTGCGCGACCTACGACGCCGACCTCGATCCGATCGAGGGCGCCAGCGGATCGCTGAACATCGGTGTGGTGCGGGCCAGCTCGCCGCAGACACCGCCCGGCGCGGCTCCCCTGGTGATGACCACGGGCTCCGACCTCCCGTCCTCGGTCCAGTTGCCGGTGTGGTTGTCGCGCTCGGGAGCCGACGCGTTGGCCGCCCATCCGATCGTCGCGGTCGACCGGCGCGGGATGGGCATGTCCGAGGCCGTGGACTGCCGCGACGTCTACGACCGTCAAGAAATGCAGGACCAGGCCCAGTTCCAGTCCGGCAACGACCCAGTCGCCAACCTGGGCGCGGTGACCCAGACCGCCACCACCAACTGCACCGACACCATCGCCCCTGGCGACTCGGCGTACAACAACGCCCACGCCGCCGAAGACCTCGAACGCCTCCGTAGCACCTGGGACGTCCCCACCCTGGCTCTGCTCGGCATCGGCAACGGCGCGCAGGTCGCGCTCGCCTACGCCGGCTCGCACCCGAACAAGGTGTCTCGGCTGATCCTCGATTCGCCGCTGCCGTTGGCGGTCGGCGCCGAGGCCGCCGCCGAGCAGCGGGTCAAGGGCCAGCAGGCGGCGCTCGACGCGTTCGCCGCGCAGTGCGTCGCCACCAACTGCCCGCTGGGACCGGATCCGAAGGGGGCTGTCGACGCGTTGCTGGCCGACGCCCGCGCGGGCCGCGGGCCCGGCGGCGCCTCGGTGGCCGCCGTGGCCGACGCCATCAGCACCGCCCTGGGGTTCCCACGCGGTGACCGTGTCAGCTCCACCAATGATCTGGCAGCAGCGCTGGCCGCCGCCCGTTCCGGCGACCCGAACCTGCTGAACAACCTGATCACCCAAGCCCAGTCACTTCGGCAGAGCGACGGACAGTTCATCAACAGCTGCGGCGACGCCCTCAACCGGCCGACACCCGACCGGGTGCGCGAACTCGTCGTGCAGTGGGGCAAGTTGTACCCACAGTTCGGCGCGGTCGGCGCGCTTGATTTGGTGAAATGCCTGAACTGGCCCAGTAGTTCGGCACCCGCGGATCCCAAGGATCTGAAGATCCCGGTGCTGATCCTCGGGGTGCAGAACGATCCCATCGTCGGCAACGAGGGCGTCTCGGCCGTCGCCGCCAGCATCATCAACGCCGGCGCCACCAACCGTCGGGTCATGTGGCAGGGCATCGGTCACGGCGCGAGCATCTACACAGCCTGTGCGCTGCAACCGATCACGCTGTATCTCGACACCGGCAAGGTGCCGGAGACCGACACGTTCTGTCCTGCCTGACAGCTCGGCGTCCGGCCGCCGGTGTACGGTTCGCTGGTGACGGCAGTAGATTCCATCCGTAACGGCCTTCTGGGGACATTCCGTCCCCGCACCTCCCCGCCCAGCGCCGCAACAGTGCTGCGCTCGGTCTTGTGGCCGCTGGCGATCATGTCGATCATCCACCGCAGCTATGTCCTGTCCACCAACGGCTACATCACCGACGACTTCGGCCCGGTGTACCGCGCGGTGTCCAATTTTCGGCGGCACTGGGCCATCTACAACGAGCACTTCAATTTCGTCGACCCGCACTACCTGTACCCGCCGGGCGGCACGCTGCTGCTCTCCCCCTTCGGGTTCCTGCCGGAGTTCGCGTCGCGCTTCTGGTTCGTCGCGTTCAACGCGGTGGCGGTCATCATCGCGGCCTGCCTTCTGGTACGACTGTTCAAGTTCTCTCTGACCTCGGTGGCGCTGCCGGCGCTGCTGCTGGCCATGTTCTGTACCGAATCAGTCACCAACACACTTGTTTTCACCAACATCAACGGCTGCATCCTGCTGGCCGAGGTGCTGTTCTTCCGCTGGCTGCTGGATGGCAAGCAGAGCCATCAGTGGCTGGCCGGCGCAGCCATCGGCATGACCCTGGTGGTCAAACCTCTGCTCGGTGTCCTGCTGTTGCTGCCGCTGCTGAACCGGCAGTGGCGCGCATTGGTGACGGCGTTCGCGGTGCCGATCGTGTTCAACGCGGTGGCGTGGCCGCTGTCGGCGGATCCGATGGGCTTCGTGCACAACACGCTGCCCTACATCATGCAGACCCGCGACTACTTCAACTCCGCCATCCTGGGCAACGGCATCTACTACGGCCTGCCGATGTGGCTGATCGTGGCGTTGCGCGTCGCATTCGTGGTGCTCGCCGCGGTCAGCCTGTGGCTGCTGTACCGCTACTACCGCGAGCGCGACCAACTGTTCTGGATGCTGACCTCCTCGGGCGTATTGCTGATCACCTCGTGGCTCGTGCTGTCACTGGCCCAGGGCTACTACTCGATGACGCTGTTCCCGTTCCTGATGACGGTGGTGTTGCCGAACTCGGTGATCCGCAACTGGCCTGCGTGGCTGGGGGTCTACGGGTTCATGACGATGGACCGCTGGTTGATGTGGCGCTGGCCGACCACCGGCCGCTTCCTGGAGTACATGAAGATCACCTACGGCTGGTCGCTGATCCTGATCGTGGTGTTCTGCGTGCTGTATTTCCGCTACCTGGACGCCAAGGCCGACGACCGGCTGGACGAAGGCATCGACCCGCTGTGGCTCAGCCGGCCGCGCGAAGCCGTCTCAGCGTGAGCTGAACTGCATGACCTGACCCGCCAGCCGGGTCCGGGTCAGCAGGGCCAGGCCGTGTCGGGCGCACACGTCGGTCAGCTCGTCGGGGTTCACCAGCCGGAACGGCGACCGGTCGAGGCGGTGGATCGCCGTCGCCAACGGGGTGCGCACCAGGTCGTACCCGGTGAACACACCGCCGGGGCGCAGCACCCGCGCGATCTCACCGACCGCCAGCTCCCATGCCACGATGTGATGCAACATCAGACAGCTGATCACGGCATCGAACGAATCGTCAGCGAACGGCAGGTCGGTGGCATCCGCGGCCATGACGGTGACGTCCGAATACGACCGGAGCCTGCGGGCAGCGGTCTGGACCATCACCGGGTCCAGGTCGGTGGCGGTGATCGCCAGCGCGGGTTGCGTCTGCCGCAGCCGGGCCGCGATATCCCCACTGCCCGAACCGATTTCAAGAACTTCGCGACCCAGCCGCTCGATCGGCAAGGCGCCCAGAACGGCAGAACCGATGGGGCGCCACAGCACCCCACGGCAGAACGCTCGCTCGACGCGTGACATCACTGGCATGGCTGCTCCCCGGGGATCTCGTAGTGAGTTCCTCGATCATGCAGCCGGTGGCGTCGCCGCGGCTTGCACAGATCCGTCACATCAGCGCGGGCGCAGCGCCCGGGCCACGTCGCGGGGCGCGATCCCGGTGAGTTCGCGGCACACCCGCGCGGCGTGCGCCCCGTCGCTGAATCCGGCCGCATGCGCCGCGTCGGTGATCGACGCACCGTGGGACAACTCGTCGAGCGCGACCAGCAGCCGGGTCCACCTGGCGGTCGCGGCGAACGACGCGCCGGTCTGTTGCCGGAACAGTCGCCCCAGGTAGTCGGGCGACAACGCAACCTGCTCGGCAACCGAGCCGAGGTCGGCGCTGCCGGGCAGCCGGGCCGAGACAACGGCGATCGCCTCCGGTACCTGCGGGTGCAACTCGACGGCTCTCTGCCCTGCGGCGCGTTCGAGGAGATGCCCGACGACCAGATCGGCCGCGCCTGCCAGATCACCTGTGCTCACCGCCGCTGCCGCACCGGCCGCGGCTGCATCGGCACCGTCCACCGCCCACACGCCGGGCGCCGCGCCACTCCCCCGGCTCGCCGCGTTCATCGTTGCCGCCGTGGCGGTTTCGGGACCGACGTAGATCGACAGGACGGAGTTCGCGCCCGCGGTGTGCAACGCGTGCTTCGCACCGCCTGCCATCACGGCGATCCGGCAGCGCTGTGTCGTACCGTCGCCCGAACTTACTGCGAGGGGCCCGTCGAGACCGACGGCGAGCTGAACGGCCGGATGGTGGTGGACCTCGATGTCGCCGAACACGCCGACGACCACCAGCTGACCCGGCCGGGTGATCCACGTGCCCCGCATGACCGCAGGGTAGCCCGGAGTCTGCCACACCTGGCGCGCCTCGGCGCACACCACGTAATTTGGGGATATGACGAACCCGGGTCCCAAGGTGGAACTGACCGACGACCAGTGGCGCGAGAAGCTCACACCGGAAGAATTCGGGGTACTCCGCCGGGCCGGCACCGAACGCCCCTTCACCGGGGAATACACCGACACCAAGACCGAAGGCGTGTACGAGTGCCGGGCCTGCGGGGCCGAGCTGTTCCGCAGCACAGAGAAGTTCGAATCCCATTGCGGCTGGCCGTCTTTCTTCGATCCGGCCAATTCGGACGCGGTGATCCTGCGCTCGGACAATTCCCTCGGCATGCGCCGCGTCGAGGTGCTGTGCGCCAACTGCCACAGCCACCTCGGGCACGTGTTCGAGGGTGAGGGCTACCCCACCCCCACCGACCAGCGGTACTGCATCAACTCCATATCCCTGCACCTGGTCCCGGCCGAGAGCTGAGGGACACCCGCGGGCATGGTGGTTTCGCAGCCCACCGCATCGCAACTGCGTCGATGGCGTCAACACCTGGCCAATGAACGCGCCGAAGCGGCCGTCTACCGCGACCTGGCGCAGCGCCGCGACGGCGCCGAACGCGACATCCTGCTGCAGCTGGCCCTGGCCGAGGGCAGGCATGAAAACCACTGGCTGACGCTGCTCGGCGACCAGGTCGGCAGACCGCACCGGCCTGACCTCCGCACCCGGGTGCTCGGCTTCCTGGCTCGCCACCTGGGATCGGTGTTCACGCTGGCGCTGGCTCAACGCGCCGAGGCCCGTTCGGCATACGAGACCGACGTCGACGCCACGCCGACGATGGCCGCCGACGAGCGCATCCACATGGAGGTCGTCCGCGCTCTCGCCAGCCGGGGCCGCGACCAGCTGTCGGGCAGTTTCCGCGCCGCGGTGTTCGGGGCCAACGACGGGCTGGTCAGCAATCTCGCGCTGGTGCTGGGCATCAGCGCCACCGGGGTGTCCAACCAGACGATCCTCGCGACGGGCCTGGCCGGATTGATCGCCGGAGCGTTGTCGATGGGCGCCGGTGAATACGTTTCGGTCAACTCTCAGCTCGAACTGCTGGAGGCGTCGACGCCCAGCGCCACGGCCGGTACCGCAGTGAAGGCCCTCGACGTCGACGCCAACGAGTTGGCGCTGGTGTACCGTGCGCGCGGGATGAGCGAACAGCAGGCAGCCGACCGGGCTGCCGAGGTCTTCGCGAGCCTGCGGTCCGGCGTCCTGGGTGACTCACCGCTGGGTGAGGTGTCCACCGAGAAGCACGAAGCCGTGGGAACAGGACTGCGGGCCGCGGTGTCCAGCTTCATGTTCTTCGCGTCCGGTGCCCTGATCCCGGTGCTGCCCTACCTGTTCGGCCTCAGCGGCATCACCGCGGTGGTGGTGTCGGCGGTCCTGGTGGGAGTGGCCCTGCTGAGCACGGGCATGGTGGTCGGCCTGCTCTCGGGCGGACCGCCGCTGCGCCGCGCCATGCGTCAGTTGCTGATCGGCTACGGGGCCGCCACCGTCACCTATCTGCTGGGCCTGTTGTTCGGCACAGCGGCCGGTTAGTGACATACGACGAGGAGCTGACCGATGACCACGCCGGCGACCGGGTACTACCGCGACCAGCAGGCCTGGCGTGAGCTGCAGAAGTTCCTGCCCGAACGGCTCCGACTGACCGACCAGAGCGCGCCCGCCGAGGAGTTCTGGCAGTGGCACGGCCACCGCGTGCACCTGGACCGCTACGCCAACCCCGATGCCCCGGCCAAGATCGTGCTGCATCACGGTGTCGGCACCAACGGACGGCAGATGAGCCTGATCGTCGGTGCCCCGCTGGCGGCGCGGGGTTTCGAGACCGTCGCGCTCGACAATCTCGGTTATGGCCTCACGCAGGTACGCCCCGGCGCCCTCGTCTCCTACGACGACTGGGTGGATCTCGTGGTGGACTTCCTGGCCTACGAGCAGACCCGTGACGACCGGCCGATCGTGCTGTACGGCCTGAGCGCCGGCGGCATGCTGACCTACCACGTCGCCGCCAGGGCGCCGAAAGGGACGCTGCGCGGCATCGTCGGCATGACGTTCCTCGACCAGCGCGACCCGACCGTCCGCACCGACACCGCACACGACAAACTCACCGCCCGAATCGGAACGCCCGCAATGCACCTCGCGGCCCGTACCCCCGCCGCCCGCATCCGCATCCCGATGACCCTGGCTTCCAAGATGTCGGCCCTGGTGAACGACCCGGCGGCGCTCAAGATCATGACCAGAGACCGCACCTCTGGCGGCAACTGGGTGCCCATCCGCTTCCTGGACAGCTACCTGAACTACACCCCCGCGGTCGAACCGGCCGAGTTCGACGCCTGCCCGGTCCTGCTGACCCAGCCTGCCGAAGACCGTTGGACCCCTGTGGAACTGAGCCAACCGGTGCTCTCCCGCATCACCCGGGTGCCGGTGCAGACGGTGATGCTGACCAACGCAGGCCACTATCCGCTCGAAGAGCCCGGTCTGACCCAGATGCAGGATGCCATCGCAGAATTCGTCACCGCGAACATCCGGTGAGCAACATCAGACGAAGGCACTCAGCCCCGTGATGGCCCGGCCGACGATCAGGGTGTTCATCTCGCGGGTGCCTTCATACGAGTAGATCGCCGCGGCGTCGGCGACGAAGCGGCCCACATTGTGCTCCAGCAGAATCCCGTTGCCGCCCAACAATTCCCGCGCATAGCCCACGGTTTCGCGCATCCGCACCGTGCTCCACGCCTTGGCCAGCGAGGAGTGCCGGTCCTCGGCGCGGCCCTCGTCCTGCAATTGGGACAGCCGCGCGCACAGCGCCCAGGACGACGTGATGTTGCCCAGCATGCGCACCAACAGGTCCTGCACCAACTGAAATCCGCCGATGGGCCTGCCAAACTGCTCGCGTTCGACCGCGTACTTCAGCGCGTTGTCGTAAGCACCGCGCGCGCACCCGACGGACATCCACGCCACCCCGGCCCGGGTCATCCGCAACACTTCGGCGGTGTCACGGAAAGAGTTGGCGTTCTGCAGGCGGTCAGCCTCGTCGACCCGCACGTTGTCGAGTGTGATGAGAGCGTTCTGCACGATCCGCAGCGCGATCTTGTCCTCCAGTTTGGCGGTGGAGAACCCGGGGGTGTCGTTGGCGACAATGAACCCCTTGACCTGGTCGTCGGCGACGTCCCTGGCCCAGATGATGGTGAGGTCGCCGAAGGTGGCGTTGCCGATCCACTTCTTCTGCCCGTTGAGGATCCACGTGTCACCGTCGCGGCGCGCGGTCGTGGTCAGACCACGAGACGCGCCGGATCCGACGTCGGGTTCGGTCAGACCGAACGACCCGATCTTCTCCAGCCGGGCCATCTCCGGCAGGTAGCGCTTCTTCTGTTCCTCGCTGCCGCACAGGTAGATCGAGCCCATCGCCAGCCCGCCGTGCACACCGGAGAACGTCGCGATCGACGGGTCGGTGCGGGCCAGCTCCATCGCGACCATGCCGTCGAGCAGGTATGACCCACCGCGGCAACCGAATCCGCGATAGGGCAGGCCGGCCAGGCCCAGCTGCCGAAACCCGGGAACCACCTCGAACGGGAACGTGCCCCGCTGCCAATGCTGGTTGACCACGGGCGCGACTTCCGATGTCATGAATTCGCGCACCCGGTGCAGGAATTCGCGTTCGTCCGGGCTCAACAACCCCTCGAGCTCGTAGAAGTCGGCAGTGTCGATCGGGGTGGCGGGTCTGGTCATGGCTGTCTTCCTCGGGTGGCTGGGTCTGGACGAGGCGACGGGGTCGCCCGACAGATCAATCGTCCCGAGTCACCTGCCGCATGTCGTTGTCACCGGTGACAACGTCGACGCGGCCGCGGTGTGGCGGCGCACACGGCTGCTCGCCCCCTGCGCTCAGCCCATCCGGGTGGCGTGCACCTCCCAGAACGGCATGTGCACGCGGCCGTCGATCAGCCACGGCTCGATCACCCGCAACCGCTCCATCAGCGGTTCCATGCCCTGGGCCATCTCGGGATTGCGGGCGGCCATCATCTCGAAGGTCGCGACGCTGACGTTGCCCTGGTACGTGGTGGGGCCCAGGTAGGTGATGTCCCAGCCGGCGTCGGGCAGCACCGCGCGGAAATCGTCGGCGGTGAGATAGCGCGGCATCCGGAAGCCGTTGACGTTGTGGTCCCCGAATTCGAACATGAACAGCCGCGCCCCGGGTTTGGTGGCTCGGTGCAGCGCGCGCACGTAGGACTTCTGCAGTTCCTGCTCGCCGGTGAACACGTGGAAGAACGCGGAGTCGACGACGGTGTCGAAGCGCCCTTCCAGGCCTTCGAGTTTGGTGGCGTCGGCCACCTGGAAGTCCACCGTCACCCCGGCTTTCGCCGCGTTCTCCCTGGCGCGTTCGATTGCCGCGGGCGATGCGTCGATGCCTGTGGCCGACAAGCCCTTTGACGCGTAGTGGATGGCGTGGTGGCCGGGGCCGGTGCCCGGGTCGAGCACTTCACCCTTGACGGCGCCGACCGCGACGAGCTGCTGGACGACCGGTTGCGGACCGCCGATGTCCCACGGGGTGGCGGCAGGCAGACCGTGCGATGTCCGCTCGTCGCGGTACATCTCTTCGAAACGACGCGTGGTGTCTTCTGGAGCAGTCATATCCGCGAGGGTAGGCCTGCTGCCGAAACGCCCACGTCAACCGGGCGCGACGGGGTTACGGGAGCTTGGCGACGAGTTCTTCGACGGCGACCCGCGGCCCGGTGAAGAACGGTGTCTCCTCGCGCGTGTGCCGCCTTGCGTCGGTGGCGCGCAGGTCCCGCATCAGATCGACGATGCGGTCCAGCTCGGGCGCCTCGAACGCGAGGATCCACTCGTAGTCGCCCAGGGCGAAGGCCGGAACGGTGTTGGCGCGCACGTCCTTGTATCCGCGGGCGGCCATGCCGTGTTCGGAGAGCATCCGGCGCCGCTCTTCGTCGGGCAGCAGGTACCACTCGTAGGACCGCACGAACGGGTACACGCAGATGTAGGCGCCGGGGTCCTCGCCCGCGATGAACGCCGGCACGTGGCTCTTGTTGAACTCGGCAGGCCGGTGCAGCGCGGCGCTGCTCCACACCGGGTCACTGGCCCGGCCCAGCGCCGTGGTGCGGCGGAAGTCGGAGTAGGTGGCTTGCAGCGACTCGATCTTCTCGGCGTGGGTCCAGATCATGAAGTCGGCGTCGGCGCGCAGCCCGGCGACGTCGTAGAGCCCGCGGACCACGACACCGCAGTCCTCCTGGGCCTTGAAGAAGGTCGCGGCCTCATCGATGATGTCGGCGCGATCCTCCCCCAGTTCACCGGGATTCACCGAGAACACGGAGAACATCAGGTAGCGCAGGGTGGAGTTCAGTACGTCGAAATCGAGCTTGGCCATAGGACTATCGTGCCACGCCGGGTTTCAGCAGTATGTCGGCAGCACGGGTGGCAGAGGCCACACAGGCCGGCACGCCGATGCCGTCGAGATAGCCGCCCGCCACGGCCAGTGTCGGCGGCAAACCGGCGCGCAGTTCGGCCACCAGATCGGCATGTCCCGGGCCGTACTGCGGCATGGCGTCGATCCATCGCTGCACATGACTGTCGACGGGATCGACGCTCACCCCGAACAGGGTGTTCAGGTCGCGCGCCGCCCACGTCAGCAGGTCCTCGTCACCGGTGTCTCGGGCCAGGGTGTCGCCGTACCGGCCGAACGACAACCGCACCAATTCGACATTGCCGCGCCGTCCCCATTTGCGGGACGACAGCGTGACTGCCTTTGCGTTGAGGAGGCTTCTGCGCTCGTCGTGAGGGTCGGTCCCGGCCACCAGCACGCCGGATTGCTGCGGCAACGGCGTCCCGCCGGGCAACGCGAGGGCCACGACCGCGGCCGAGGCGACGCGGATGCGGCGGGCGGCCGCCGCGGTTCGGGGCGCAATGTGTTCGATCAGCTTGGGCAGTCGCGGCGCCGGGACGGCCAGCACCACCGCGTCGGCGCGCCACCGGGTGCCCTCGTCGTCGAGCACCTCCCAGCCCTGTGGGGTTCGGTCGACCCGTTCGGCGCCCACCTGGACCCACCGGGCGGCCGACCGGTGGTGCAGCTCGTCCAGCAGCACGCGGTAACCGCCGTCCAGCGCGCCGAACACGGAGTCGCCGGCCGGCGGAGGCAGCGCCGCACGCACGGCATCGGTCAGGCTGCGGGCGCCCCGGTCGAGCGCGGCGGCCAGCGGCGGCACGGCCGAGCGCAATCCGATGGTGGCCGCCGACCCGGCGTAGACACCGGCCAGCAGCGGGTCGACCGAGCGGGTCACCACCTGAGCTCCGAAGCGGTCCCCGACGAGCTCGGCCACGGTGGGATCGGCACCGCGGCGCCAGTGCAGCGGCCGCGTCCGCTCGTCGAGGATGCGGGCCACCGTCGCATCGTCGACCAGTCCGAGCAGCGACGACGCCTCGGCGGGAATGCCCTGCAGCGTGCCCGGCGGCATCGGGCGCAGACGCCCGCCGCTGTAGATCAGCGGACGTACCCCGGTGGTGGCGATCTGGCGCCGATTCAGACCCAGCTCGGCCAACAATGCCGGCATCTCGGGCCTGCGCACCACGAAGGCCTCCGCGCCGACATCCAGCGGCTGTCCGCCGACGCGCTCGGTGCGCAGGACTCCGCCGAGCCGGTCAGCCGGGTCCAGCAGCGTGATGTCCGCGTCGGCGCCCACGGCCATGCGCAGCCGGTATGCCGCGACCAGGCCCGAAATGCCGCCGCCGACAATGCAATACGCGGGCCTCACAATGTGTGGACCAGCTCCACTGCCTCGGTGATGATTCCGGGATCGGTCGCAGGCAACACCCCGTGCCCCAGATTGAAGACATGTCCGGCGGCGCCCGCGGCGACCGCCTGACGGCCGTCCTCGACCACCCGGCGCACCGCGGCCTCGGCCACGGGCCAGCCGGCCAGCAGCACCACCGGGTCGAGGTTGCCCTGCAGCGCGGTGCCCGGCTTGACCCGGGCGGCCGCGTCGACGAGCGAGGTGCGCCAGTCCACGCCCACCACCGAAGCCGTAGCCGGTTCCACCGCCTCGGACATGGCGCCGAGCAGTTCGGCGGTACCCACCCCGAAGTGGGTCATCGGTACCCCGGCTGCCGTCATGGTGGCGAACACCCGGGCACTGTGCGGCAGCACGTAGCTGCGGTAATCGGCCAGCGACAGCGTCCCGGCCCAGGAATCGAACACCTGCAGGGCGTCCACTCCGGCGTCCACCTGGGCCTGCAGGAAGGCGATGGTGAGATCGGTCAGCGCCGTCATCAGGGCGTGCCAGGTCTCCGGCTCGCCGAGCATCATGGCCTTGGTGCGATCGTGATGGCGGCTGGGCCCGCCCTCCACAAGGTAGGAGGCCAGTGTGAACGGGGCGCCCGCGAACCCGATCAGGGGCACCTCGCCCAGCGCGGACACCAGGAGCGACACCGCTTCGGTGACCGGCGAGACCTGCTGCGGTTCAAGCGGTTTCAGCGCCTGCACATCGGTGATCGTGCGGATCGGATGCTCGATGACGGGCCCGACGTCGGGCACGATGTCCAGACCGACGCCCGACGCCTTGAGCGGCACCACGATGTCGGAGAACAGGATGGCGGCGTCGACCCCGTGCCGCCGGACGGGCTGCAGGGTGATTTCGCAGACCAGTTCGGGATCGAAGCAGGCTTCCAGCATGCGGTGCTGGGCCCGCAACGCCCGATACTCAGGCAGAGACCGGCCGGCCTGCCGCATGAACCACACGGGCACTCGGTGCGGGGCGCGGCCACTGGCGGCGGCCAGGTAGGGCGACTCGGGCAGCTCACGGCGGGTATTCATCGGGTCCTATGGTGCCACGGCGCCGGCCACCGGATGCCCCGCACCGCCACGCGGGCATCAATACGGCGCGCCTGCCCACTGTCCTGGCCTGATGGGCTAGCGTCCAATGATGTGACGTCTGCCGAACCGGCACAGTTTCGGACGGCGGTAGCGGCGATGAATGCCACCACCGTACGCCCGGAAATTGAGCTGGGCCCGATCCGCCCGCCACAGCGGCTGGCGCCCTACAGCTATGCGCTGGGCGCCGAGGTCAAGCATCCCGAGACCGCGATCGTCCCGGAGCGATCCGAAGGCGACGCCTTCGGTCGGCTGATCCTGTTGCACGACCCCGAGGGCGCCGAGGCCTGGGACGGCACCATGCGGCTGGTGGCCTACATCCAGGCCGACCTGGACTCCAGTGAAGCGGTCGACCCGCTGCTGCCCGAAGTGGCGTGGAGTTGGCTGGTCGACGCCTTGGACACGCGCGCCGAACACGTCACGGCGCTCGGCGGCACCGTTACCGCCACCACCTCCGTGCGCTACGGCGACATCTCCGGTCCCCCGCGGGCCCATCAGCTGGAGCTGCGGGCCTCGTGGACGGCCACCAACGTGGAGCTGGGGCCGCACGTGGAGGCATTCTGTGAAGTCCTCGAGCACGCGGCGGGGTTGCCCCCTGCCGGTGTCACGGACCTGAGTTCCCGCACGCGCGCGTGAGATGACAGACGGGGAATCAGACCATCCCGAGGCGCCGGCCGAGCCGGAGGCCACTCCGCTGCTCGCGCCCGCAGGCGGCGTACCCGAAGTGTGCGTGAGCGCCCAGGAGATAGCCTCGGCGGCAACGCTTCTCGCCCACGGCACGGGCCGCTTCGCCATCGACGCCGAACGGGCCTCGGGGTTCCGCTACTCCAACCGGGCTTACCTGGTGCAGATCCGGCGCGCCGGGGCGGGCACTGTGCTGATCGATCCGGTGAACCACGGAGGTTCGCCGATCGACGCGCTGGCCCCTGTGGCGCACACGCTGGAATCCGACGAGTGGGTGTTGCATGCCGCCGACCAGGATCTGCCGTGCCTGGCCGAGATCGGGTTGCGCCCGGCCCGGCTCTATGACACCGAACTGGCCGGCCGGCTCGCCGGGTTCGAACGGGTCAATCTGGCCGCCATGGTGCAGCGGCTTCTCGGCCTGCAGTTGATGAAGGGCCACGGCGCCGCGGACTGGTCCAAGCGGCCACTGCCCGGCGACTGGCTCAACTACGCCGCACTCGATGTCGAGGTGCTGTTGGAGCTGCGCGACGCGATCGCCGAGGTTCTCGAAGAGCAGGGCAAAACCGACTGGGCCACACAGGAATTCGAATTTCTGCGGACCTACGTCGCGCAGCCCACCCGACGCGACCGGTGGCGGCGCACCTCAGGCATCCACAAGGTCCGCAATCCTCGCGCGCTGGCCGCCGTGCGCGAACTGTGGACCACCCGCGACAACATCGCTCGCAGCCGCGACATCGCGCCGGGCCGCATCCTGCCCGACTCGGCGATCGTCAACGCCGCCACGGCCGATCCGAAGACCGTCGACGAGTTGACCGCGCTGCCCATCTTCGGCGGATCCAAGCAACGGCGGACCGCGCAGGTCTGGCTCGACGCCCTGGAGCGTGCCCGGCAGAATCCCGATCCACCGTCGGCGACCGAAGCCCAGAACGGCCCGCCACCGGCGGCCCGTTGGAGCAGGCGCAAACCCGAGGCCGCGGCCCGGCTGGAGGCCGCCCGGGCGGGCCTGACGGACCTGTCCGCACGGGTGTCGGTACCCGCCGAGAACCTCATCACCCCCGAGGTGGTGCGCCGGTTGTGCTGGGATTGGCAGCCGGTGTCCGACGTCGCGACTGCGGTCGAGGAGTTCCTGGTCGAGGCCCAGGTTCGGCCCTGGCAACGCGAGCTGACGGTGCCGATCCTGACTGCGGCGCTGTCCACCGAAACCTGAGGCGTCAGCTGCTCACCGAGTCGATGTGCGCCAGGAAATGGGTGAGCACGGCGTCGGGAGCCTCGATCTGCGGCCAGTGCGCGATGTCGTCGGGCAGCATCACCACGTCCGGATCCGGGATCACCTCCAGATAGCGTTTGGCCATGTGCCGTCCGGAGTTGGGGTCCGAGGGCCCGTCGATGAGCCGCATCGACACGGCGGTTTCACGCATGGCCCGCACCCACCGGTTGCGGTGCGTGTAGCGATCGTTGACGAAACGACCGACCTTGTGCAGCACCCGCTTTCCGTCGTTGTACTCGAGAATTTGATGGAATTTCGCCATCAGTTGCGGTGACGGTTTGGTGTTGACGCCGAACATCTCGTTGATGGTGGGCTCCACCAGCCGACGCGAAAACGGGCTGCCCTGCAACGGACTCATGATGTCGCCCAACGGTGTTCGCGACATCAGCTTCTGCATCAGCCGAGGCGTGTAGGCCTCGTTGAACAACCCGCCGTTGAGCCAGGTGATCGATTCGATGCGCAGCGACCCGTAGGCCTGTCCCCCGAACTCGTGGCGGGCCAACAGTTCCTGGCCCACCGAATCGCCCAGGTCGTGTGCCAGGATGTGCGCCGAGGTGACGCCGAGCTTCGCCAGCAGCGCCTCGTGCATGTCGGCGTGATCGGTCACCGCGTAGCCGTAGGCGAACGGTTTGGCCGAGAAGCCCATGCCGATCATGTCGGGGGCGATGACGGTGAACCGCTCGGCCAGCGTGGGCCAGATCAGCGACCAATCCCACGAGTTGAACGGATATCCGTGAATCAGCAGCAGATTCGGCCCGTCATCCAGCGGACGCCCGCCGACCCGGTAGAAGATGTCGAATCCGAGATAGTCGAAAAACTCCCCGCCGGCTTTCCAGCGCTCCAGTTCGGCATCCATGAGGCGAGGCTAGCGGGAAACCGAACTCGTCAGTCGACCTGCTCGGACACTTCGCGTTCGCCCGCGAGCGCACCGATGGCCGCCACCCACCCGGTGATCTGCCGCGCGACGTGCTGATCGGTCAGTCCGACCTCGGAGAGCACCTCGCCGCGCGACGCGTGTGGCAGGAATTCCTGCGGCACCGCCACATCGCGGCATGGCACGTCGATCTCGTTGTGCCGCAACGCAGCCGACACAGACGACCCGATGCCGCCGTGCACCCCGTTGTCCTCGACGGTGACCACCAACTTGTGCGCGCGGGCCAGATCGCTCAGCGCCTCCGGAACCGGCAGCACCCACCGGGGGTCCACCACGGTCACGCCGATGCCCTGGTTGCGTAGCCGCTCGGCCACCGCGAGCGCCATCAGCGCGAACGACCCCACCGCCACCAGCAGTACGTCGTCGGTGAGGCCCGGGGCCGGGACCGCAAGCACATCGACACCATCGCGCCGCTCGATTGCCGGGATGCCTTCGCCGACATCGCCTTTGGGAAATCTGATGGCGGTGGGGCCGTCGCTGACGGCCAGCGCCTCGGCGAGTTGCTCACGCAGCCGCGGCTCGTCGCGGGGGGCGGCCACCCGGATGCCGGGCACGATGCCGAGGATCGACAGGTCCCACATGCCGTTGTGGCTGGGGCCGTCGGGTCCCGTCACACCAGCGCGGTCCAGCACCAGGGTCACGGGCAGCTTGTGCAGCGCGACGTCCATCAGCAGTTGGTCGAACGCGCGGTTGAGGAAGGTCGAGTAGATCGCCACCACCGGATGCAGGCCGCCCATCGCCATACCGGCGGCCGAGGTCATCGCGTGCTGTTCGGCGATACCCACATCGAAGAAGCGGTCCGGGTAGCGCTCACGGAACGCGCTCAGGCCCGTCGGCCCCGGCATCGCCGCCGTGATCGCCACGATGTCGCGGCGCTTGGCGGCGATCTTGATCAGTTCCTCGGAGAACACCGAGGTCCAGCCCAGCCCGGAGGCCTTGGTGGCCAGCCCGGTCTCGGGGTCGATCACGCCGCACGAGTGCATTTGCTCGGCCTCATCGTTCTCGGCCGGTGGATAGCCCATGCCCTTGCGGGTGACCACGTGCACGATCACCGGGGCGTTGAAGCCGCGAGCATGCCGCAGGGCGTTCTCCACGGCGTGCTCGTCGTGGCCGTCGATGGGGCCGACGTACTTCAGGCCCAGATCGGTGAACATCACCTGCGGGGAGATCGCGTCCTTGATCCCGGCCTTGATGCTGTGCATGCACTGGTAGCAGAACTCGCCGACGACCGGAAGGCCCCGGACGGCCTTGCGGCCCTCCTCCAGGATCCGCTCGTAACCCGGCTGCAGCCGCAGCCCGGCCAGGTGATCGGCGAAGCCACCGATGGTCGGCGCGTAGCTGCGGCCGTTGTCGTTGACGACGATGACCACAGGGCGCCCGGCGGTGGCGATGTTGTTCAGCGCCTCCCAGCACATACCGCCGGTGAGCGCGCCGTCGCCGACGACGGCCACGACGTGGCGGTTGCGGTGCCCGTTGAGCTCGAAGGCCTTGGCCAGCCCGTCCGCGTAGGACAGCGCCGAGCTGGCATGGCTGGACTCGACCCAGTCGTGCTCACTCTCACTGCGGGCGGGGTAGCCGGACAGGCCGCCTTTCATTCGCAGCGAGTCGAAATCCTGGCTGCGCCCGGTCAGCATCTTGTGTACATAGGCCTGGTGGCCGGTGTCGAAGATGATGGGGTCGTGTGGCGAGTCGAACACCCGGTGCAGCGCCAGCGTCAGTTCGACCACACCCAGGTTGGGGCCGAGATGCCCACCGGTTGCAGCGACCTTGTGGATCAGGAATTGCCGGATCTCCTGCGCCAGGTCACTTAGCTGCGACTGCGACAGGTGCTGCAGATCAGCGGGACCGCGGACCTGTTCAAGCATTCGTTTAGTGTACGCACGGAATCTGGGCTATCCCTCGCGCGGCGAGTAGATGTCGGGCACACCATCGTGGTCTGTGTCGGCGGTCTCAATCCGGGCAATTCGACGGTATGCCGCGTTACGGGCCGCCAACACCCCGGCGGCCAGCAGACCTGCGATAACCGATCCCAACAGCACCGCGATCTTGACGTCGTCGTCGGCGACGCTGCTGTGGCCGAACGCCAGTTCACCGATGAGCAGCGACACGGTGAAGCCGATTCCTGCGAGCAACGCCACACCGAGAACGTCCCGCCACGCGAGGCCTTCGTCGAGGCTGGCATGGGTGAACCGAGCCAGGAGATAGGTGGTGCCCAGCACTCCGATGGGTTTGCCGAGCACCAACCCCGCGATGACGCCCAGTGTCACCGGATGTGACAGCGCCTCGCCCAGACCGGACCATCCACCGACTGTCACGCCCGCGGCGAAGAACGCGAACACCGGTACCGCGAACCCCGCCGACACCGGCCGCATGGTGTGTTCGAACTGTTCGGCGGCCGCGTGGCGGCCCAAAACCGGGACGGTGAATCCGAGCAGCACCCCGGCCACGGTCGCGTGCACCCCGCTGGCGTGCACCAGCATCCAGGCCGCCAGCGCCAACGGCAGCAGGATCCACCACCGCCGCACACCGCGCTGCACTGCCAGCGCGAACAGACCGATGGGGATCAGCGCCGCCAGCAACGGACCCGGTGCCAGGTGGTCGGTGTAGAAGACCGCGATGACGATGATGGCCAGCAGATCGTCGACCACCGCCAGGGTCAGCAAGAAGATCCGCAGCGCCGAGGGCAGGTGACTCGACAGCACGGCCAGCACGGCCAACGCGAACGCGATGTCGGTGGCGATGGGAACCGCCCAGCCGCCGAGGTTCTCGCCATGCCCGGTGCTCAGGTTGATCGCGACGAAGATCACCGCGGGCACGACCATGCCGCCGACAGCGGCGGCGATCGGCAGCGCGGCGCGGGCCGGGTCACGTAGGTCGCCTGCGACGAACTCGCGTTTGAGTTCCACCCCGACGACGAAGAAGAAGATCGCCAGCAGGCCGTCAGCCGCCCACGCGGACACGCTCAGGTTCAGGTGCAGGGATTGCGGCCCGATCATCACCGCCGACAACCGGTGGTAGCCCTGCGACCACGGTGAGTTGGCCCAGACCAGCGCGGCTCCCGCGGCGACGAGCAGCAGGATGCCGCCGACGGTCTCCTTGCGCAGGATCTCCGAGATCCGGCGGGCCTCGGCCCATGACCCGCTACGGGTCAGCAGCCGGCGACCGGTTCCTTCACGTCCACTGTTCATAGGGCAGGCTCCATTGGTCAGCATCAACTAGCGCCGACCAGGCTTCCCGGCACACCGTCGTTCAAAGTTAGCAGCAAGCCTGCCTTTTGACGTACCGCAGCGCACTGGCGTCGTATGGTGCTGTGCGTGCGCGCCGAGGACATCGCTGAGGAATTTCCAGTTGTTCCCGCGGACGCTGACGCCTTGGACGCCGCGCGCATGCTGGCCCAGCACCGGCTGCCGGGAATCGTGGTCACCGATCCCGAAGGGCTTCCCTACGCGGTGCTGCCCGCCTCGGAGGTCGTGCGGTTCATCATCCCGCAGTACGTGCAGGACGACCCGGCACTGGCCGGGGTCCTCGACGAGTCCATGGCGGACCGTATCGCGGAGAAGCTGCACGGCAAGACTGTCCGCGAGGTGCTGCCCAAACATCTTCTCGACGTGCCGTCGGCACGCGCGGACGACACCATCATCGAGGTGGCCGCACTGATGGCGCGGCTGCGCAGCCCACTGGTCGCGGTACTCAAAGACGGAAAACTGCACGGGGTCATCACGGCGTCCCGCCTGCTCGAAGCCGCTCTGAGGCGCTGAACCCTATGGCGCTGCTGGCAATCGGCGTTTTCGTCCTCGCCTACGCGCTGATCGCCAGCGACCGGATCAACAAGACGACGGTTGCCCTCGGCGGTGCGGCGATTGTGCTCGCCTGCGGAGTCGTGGAATCCCAGGACGCATTCTTCTCCCGCGAGACCGGTATCGACTGGGACGTCATTTTTCTGCTGTTCGGCATGATGGTCATCGTCAGTGTGCTGCGCCAGACCGGCGTGTTCGAATACGTGGCGATCTGGGCTGCCAAGCGCGCCAAAGGTTCTCCGCTACGGATCATGATCCTGCTGGTGTTGGTGACCGCCGCGGCGTCAGCACTGCTGGACAACGTGACGACGGTGCTGCTGATCGCGCCGGTCACGCTGCTGGTCTGCGACCGGTTGGCGATCAAGGCAGTTCCGTTCCTGATGGCCGAGGTGTTCGCCTCCAACATCGGCGGCACGGCGACGCTCGTCGGTGACCCGCCGAACATCATCATCGGTAGCCGCGGGGGTTTGAGCTTCAACGATTTCCTGGTGCATCTGACGCCGATCGTGATCATCGTCGTCGCGGCGTTCATCGCCCTGCTTCCCCGGCTGTTCCCGGGATCGTTCGACGTCGACCCCGACCGGGTGGCCGACGTGATGGCATTGCAAGAAGCCGAGGCGATTCGCGATTCACGCCTGCTGGTCAAATGTGGTGTTGTCCTCGGGTTGGTGTTCGCCGCGTTCATCCTGCATTCCGTGATTCACGTCGCGCCGTCGGTGGTGGCGCTCATCGGCGCGGGCGTCCTGGTGGTGATCTCCGGGCTGGACCGGTCTGACTATCTCTCGGGCGTGGAGTGGGAGACGCTGTTGTTCTTCGCCGGCCTGTTCGTGATGATCGGCGCGCTGGTCAAGACGGGTACCGTCGACGCCTTGGCGCGGGCCGCGACGCAGGCCACGGGCGGTAACGCACTGCTCACCGTGATGCTCATTCTCGGTGTGTCGGCGCCGGTATCCGGTGTCATCGACAACATCCCCTACGTCGCCACCATGGCACCCATCGTTTCCGAACTCGTCGCGTCGATGCCCGACATGGCGCATCCGGACGCATTGTGGTGGGCGTTGGCATTGGGTGCGGATTTCGGCGGCAACCTCACGGCGATCGGCGCCAGCGCCAACGTCGTGATGCTCGGAATCGCCAGCCGCGCAGGCACTCCGATCTCATTCTGGGAATTCACCCGCAAGGGCGTCGTAGTGACCGTGATTTCGGTTGGCCTGTCGGGCCTGTACATGTGGCTGCGCTACTTCGTATTCGGGTGACGTCACGAGTTCTTGGCGAGGAACCTCCGGAACAGCGGCCACGCGAGTGCACCGTTGTAGGCGACTCCGGCGAGCACATAGGGCCACCAGAGGCCGTGGGCGCTGGCCACCCAGAACGCCTTGGCTGCCCAGAACGGCGGCAGCACGCCGAACAGCAATCCCCAGTCGGAGTCGATGAACCACGGCAGGCAGGGCAGGCCCGCGATCAGCATGCCGAGACCCCGCACGGCGGCCAGGCCCTGAATCTTGTTCCCGGCCATGGCCAGGATCAGCAGCAACGTGACGACTGCCGACATGCCCGCCAGCAGGCCGATCGATCGGTCCGACTGATTTTCCCGCGAACAGACACGCAGGTCCGCGACACGCCGCAATTCCGGTACCCCAGTGACTGCTCGGCAAGGTCAGCGCGTCAGGACGGCCACACATTCGACATGGTGGGTGAGCGGGAACGAGTCGAACACCCGGATCTCATCCACCACATAGCCATGATTCCGATACAGACCGACGTCGCGGGCGAACGATGCTGCCTCACAACCGATATGGATGACGCGTGGCACTTCGGCGGCCGCCACCTGATCGATCACCTCGCGGCCGGCACCCGTACGCGGCGGGTCGAGCACTGCCACGTCGGCGCGGGTTCGCTGCACCGACAGCGTGCGCCGCACCGAGTCGGTGACCACCGACACCCAGGGCAGGTCGGCCAGCGCGGCCCGGGCCGACCGCGACGAACCGCGCGAGGTGTCCACGGTGACGACGTGCCCACTCTCCCCCACCTGTTCGGCCAGGGCGGCCGCGAAAACCCCTGCGCCGCCGTACAGATCCCACGCCGTCATACCGGGTTGCAGCTGCGCCCAGCCGGCCACCAGCTCGCTGTAGAGCGCCGATGCGTCACGATGGGCCTGCCAAAACGCCGTCACCGGCACCCGCCACACCCGGTCTCCGACACGCTGTGTGGCTTCGTAGTCGCCTTCGATCACCCGGGTGGTGTGCTTGCGCCCCTCCTTGGCCTTGGCGGCCCTGGGATGCTCAGCAGTGCCGCGTGAGGCGACCACATGACGGACACCATCGGAATCGAGTGCCACGTGCAGTTGCGACCCTGTGGGCCACCGCGATCCGGCCAGACCGTCGAGCAGCCCGTCCTGCAACTGCGCACAGTTCAGTTCGGTCACCAACTCCGTGCTGTGGTAGCGGTGGAATCCGACAGTGCCGTCGGCCGCGGTATCCAGCCGCACCCTGGTCCGCCAGCCGGTGGCACCGACAGTTCCGACAGGCTCGGCCATGGCATCCGACTCATCACGCCAGTCGAATCCTCCGAGCCGTGACAACTGGTTGGCCACCACGGCACCCTTGAGCCGCCGGGCCGCATCAGGTTCGGCGAAGGCCAGGTCGCAGCAGCCCGCGCCGTCCACGCCGGCAATCTCGCACAGCGAGTCGACCCGGTCGGGTGAGGCTTCGATGATGTCGAAAGCCTCTGCATGCCAATAGGATCCGCGCTCGTCGGTGATTCGCGCCCGCACCGTCTCTCCGGGCAGCGCATACCGCACGAAGATCACCCGGCCGTCGTGGCGGGCCACGCAGCTGCCGCCGTTGGCCGCCGGACCAGTGGTCAGGGTCAGCTCGGTCACTCCAGGAATCCCCTGCGTGCATCGCCAGGAGCCGACTGTGGCTGCAGCTTCTTCAGCCGCTCCGACGAACTGAGCTGCCACGGAACCGAAGTCACCATCACGTTGGGCATGAACAGCAGCCGGCCCTTGAGCCGCAGCGCGCTCTGGTTGTGCAGCACCTGTTCCCACCAGTGCCCGACGACGTACTCGGGAATGAACACCGTGACGACGGTGCGGGGTGACTCGTTGGTGACCCGTCGGACGTAATCGAGCACCGGACGGGTGATCTCGCGGTATGGCGACGCGATGACCTTGAGCGGCACGCTGATGTCGCTGTCCTCCCACTGGTGTACCAGCGCGCGGGTCTCGGCGTCGTCGACGCTGACGGTGATCGCCTCGAGCGCGTCGGGTCGGGTGGCCCTGGCATAGGCCAGCGCGCGTTTGGTCGGCAGGTGCAGCTTCGACACCAGCACCACCGCATGGTTACGGCTGGGCAGGACAATGTCGCCCGGCTCGGCCGCGTCCTGTGCCCGCAGTTCGCGGGCCACCGTGTCGTAGTGCTTGTGGATCAGTTTCATCACGACGAACAGCGAGCCCATGGCCAGGATCGCGATCCATGCGCCGGCCAGGAACTTGGTCAGCACGACGATCACCAGCACGGTGCCGGTCGCGGTGAGACCGATCGCGTTGATCACGCGCGAACGCATCATCTGCAGGCGCACCGTGCGGTCGGTTTCGGTGCGCAACAGCCGGGTCCAGTGCCGCACCATGCCGATCTGGCTGAACGTGAACGACACGAACACGCCGACGATATAGAGCTGGATCAACGCGGTGACCTCGGCCCGGAACGCCACCACGAACGCGATCGCCGCGAACGCCAGGAACAGGATGCCGTTCGAGAACGCCAACCGGTCACCCCGGGTGTGCAGCTGCCGCGGCAGGAACGAATCCTGAGCCAGGATCGAGCCCAGCACCGGGAAACCGTTGAACGCGGTGTTGGCCGCGAGCACGAGGATCAGTGCCGTCACACCGGCGATCAGGTACAGACCGATCGGAAAGTTGTGGAAGACCGCGTCGGCCAGCTGCGCGATGAGGGTCTTCTGGTGGTAGTCGGCGGGTGCGCCGATCAGCTGCTCCTGCGGACGCTCGGCGATCTTCACCCCGGTGGCCTTGGCCAGCAGGATGATGCCCATGAGCAGGCTCACCGAGATGACACCGAGCAGCAGCAGAGTGGTGGCCGCGTTGCGCGACTTGGGTTTCTGGAACGCCGGCACACCGTTGCTGATGGCCTCGACACCGGTCAGTGCCGCCGAACCCGACGAGAACGCCCGCGCCACCAGGAATACCAGCGCGAACCCGAGCACGTCGCCGTGCTCGGAGTGCATCTCGAATCCGGCCGACTCTGCGCGCAGCGGGTGGCCCAGCACATAGATCTGGAACAGGCCCCAGCCCAGCATGATGTACATGCCGATCATGAACGCGTAGGTGGGAACCGCGAACGCAGTACCGGACTCCCGGATGCCGCGCAGGTTCAACGACGCGAGCACCAGGATCGCGATGACGGCGATGAGCACCTTGTGCTGGGCGACGAACGGCACCGCCGACCCGATGTTCGACATGGCCGACGACGTGGACACGGCCACCGTCAGCACGTAGTCGACCATGAGCGCACTGGCCACCGTCAGGCCCGCGGTGGGCCCGAGGTTGGTGGTGACCACTTCGTAGTCGCCGCCACCGGATGGGTAGGCATGCACGTTCTGGCGGTAACTGGCGATCACGATCAGCATGACGCCGCCCACCGCAAGGCCGATCCACGGCGTCAGGGAATACGCACCGAGCCCGGCCACCGACAGCACCAGGAAGACTTCCTCGGGCGCGTACGCCACTGACGACAACGCGTCGGACGCGAAGACCGGCAGCGCGATCCGCTTGGGCAACAGGGTGTGGGAGAGCTTGTCGCTGCGGAACGGCCGCCCCAGAACGAGCCGACGCGCTGCGGTCGAAAGCTTGGACACGAGTGCCAAGGGTAAGCCCACGACCGAAGAGCGGTAGCGTTCCCACTGCACGGGTTGAGTTACAGCTTGCTTTTCAGCCATCGGAGAGGACCGTCGCGTGCGTGTAGTCGTCATGGGATGTGGCCGAGTGGGCGCATCGCTCGCGGACAGCCTGGCCCGCATCGGGCATGAAGTCGCCGTCATCGACCGCGACAGCACCGCATTTCACCGGTTGTCCCCCGAGTTCCCCGGCGAACGGGTCCTCGGTATGGGGTTCGACCGTGATGTGCTGTTGCGCGCCGGTATCGAGGAGGCCGGCGCGTTCGCGGCGGTGTCCTCCGGTGACAACTCCAACATCATCTCGGCGCGGTTGGCCCGCGAGACCTTCGGCGTCGAACGCGTCGTCTCCCGCATCTACGACGCCAAGCGTGCGGCCGTCTACGAGCGGCTCGGGATTCCGACGGTGGCCACCGTGCCGTGGACCACCGACCGTCTGCTCAACGTGCTGACGCGCGAGACCGAGACCACCAAGTGGCGCGACCCCTCCGGCAGCGTGGGGGTCGCCGAGCTGGCCCTGCACGAGGGCTGGGCGGGGCGCAGGGTCACCTCACTGGAGGCCGCCACCGGCGGCCGGGTGGCCTTCATCCTGCGGTTCGGCAGCGGTTATCTGCCCGACGCGAAAACGGTCATCCAGGCCGGCGACGAAGTGTACCTCGCGGCCGTGTCCGGCCACATCGCCGAAGCCCTTGCCATCGCGGCGCTGCCGCCCAGTGAAGCTGTGGAGTCGGAATGAAACACGCCACGGACGATCATGAGGAGGAGCGTCGATGAAGGTCGCCATCGCCGGCGCCGGTGCCGTCGGCCGCTCCATCGCCAAAGAACTGTTGGAGAACAATCACGAGGTGACGCTGCTGGAGCGCAACCTCGAGCACATCGATGTCGACGCCATCCCGGCCGCGCACTGGCGTCTGGGGGACGCCTGTGAGATCACTGTGCTGGAGTCGCTGCAGCTGGAAACGTTCGACGTCGTGATCGCGGCGACCGGCGACGACAAGGTCAATGTGGTCCTCAGCCTGCTGGCCAAGACGGAGTTCGCGGTGCCGCGTGTGGTGGCCCGCGTCAACGATCCCCGCAACGAGTGGCTGTTCGACGAGAACTGGGGTGTCGACGTCGCAGTGTCGACTCCGCGGATGCTGGCCTCACTGGTCGAAGAGGCGGTCGCCGTGGGCGATCTGGTGCGGCTGATGGAATTCCGCAAGGGCCAGGCCAACCTGGTGGAGATCACGCTGCCCGCCGACACTCCGTGGGGCGGCAAGCCGGTGAAACGGCTGAACCTCCCGCGCGACGCTTCGTTGGTCACCATCCTGCGTGGCCCGCGGGTCATCGTGCCCCAATCCGACGAACCTCTCGAGGGTGGCGACGAGCTGTTGTTCGTGACCGTCAGCGAGGTCGAGGACGAGTTGCGCGCACTGCTGCTGGACCCCACGGCGCGCTGAGCGGGAAACCGCTCAGTCGGTGCTTTCGACGCCTTGCTGCGCATGCAGGGCGTTGCGCGCGACGCGGATGGCCAGATAGGTCACGAGCGCTGCGGCTGCCGTCAGCGGCCAACCCATGGCGATTCGGGCGACGCCCAGCCAACCGGTCTGGTCGGCTTGATACAGGTGCTGCTGCACCAGGAATCGCGACGCGAACACCACAACCCAGATGACGGTGGCGATGTCGAAGGCCACGACAGCCTTACGCACCTCGCGCCAGTCCCGGTCGTGGGAGTTGACCCAGCCCCAGATGTAGCCCACCATCGGCCGCCGGATGAGTACCGAGACGCCGAACACCACGGCCCAGAACAACGACGTCCAGATGCCAAGCAGGAAAAAGCCTTTCGACTCCCCCACCACGTAGGCGATGAGCGCACTGATGCCGACGCCGAAAAAGCCGGAGACCGCGGGCTGAACCGAGTCATGCCGGATCAGCCGCCAGATGAGAATGAGAGTGGCCACACCGAGCGCCGCGCTGATCGCGGGCATCAGGCCGAACAACGTCGAAACCGGGACGAACACCACCACCGGCAGCGACGAGTAGATCAGGCCGCTGATACCGCCCATCTGATCCAAGATGGCCCGGCCTCGGGCAGCGGTGAGCTCAGGCTCGGGCTCACTCGTGGATGGTGCGGGAGCGCTGTCGTCGCTCAAGCTCACTTCTGAATTTCGTAACGCGGGTTGTAGATCGCCTTGGTGCCGTTCTCCAGCTGTCCGACGCGGCCCTGCACGCGCAAGGTCCGGCCCGATTCGATACCGGGGATGCGGCGCTGGCCCAGCCAGACCAGCATCACGGTGGCGGTGCCGTCGAACAGTTCGGCCTTCACGCCGCCGGAACAGCCTTTGCCGTTACATTCAACGCTGCGCAGGGTTCCGACCATGGTCACCTCCTGGCCGCGCTGGCAGTTGATCGCCTTCATCGCGCCGGTGTTGGCCGCCTCGTCACTGAGCTCTTCGACATCGAGTTGCTCGGGGTCTTCTGTCAGGCGTCGAGTTAGCCGGCGCAGATACCCTTCGGCCGTAGACATGGCCTCTCCTGACCTTTCGCGGATTCTTTGTGAATCCACCCAACCATCGCCACGGTAGACCTCTTATTGCCCGAATGCCACGCGGGCGCGGGTCGGCGCGCCGATTCTCCCAAGTGCCAGGCAGGATCATGTGATGAACGTCATTCTCCGAGGTGTCACCACAGTGCTGTTACCCGGCACCGGATCCGATGACGACTACGTTTACCGGGCGTTTTCCGACGCATTACATGAGGTCGGGGCGGTGTTGGTGACGCCGCCGCCTCAGCCGCACCGGCTCGTCGACGGTTACCGCGACGCACTCGACGACGCCGCCCGCTCCGGTCCGATCGCCGTCGGCGGGGTATCGATCGGAGCTGTTGTGGCGACCGCGTGGGCACTGGCCCATCCCGGCCGGACCGTGGCCGTGCTCGCTGCACTGCCGCCGTGGACAGGGTCTCCGGAGAACGCACCGGCGGCATTGCTGGCACGCCAGTCGGCACAGCTGCTGCGCCGTGACGGCCTGGCGGCCACGGTGGCGCAGATGAGAGCTTCCAGTCCGCCGTGGCTGGCCGACGAGCTGACCCGGTCCTGGGTCGGGCAGTGGCCGACACTGCCCGACGCGATGGAGGAGGCCGCGGGTCATGCCGCGCCCGATTGCGCTGACCTGGAACGACTGACGGTACCGCTGGGGGTCGTGGTGGCGACCGACGATCCCGTACACCCGGCCGAGGTCGGCTTCGAATGGGTCTCCGCTGCGCCACGGGCCGCGCTGCGCACCGTCACCCTGGAAGAGATGGGCGCGACGACGGGCGTCGTGGGCGCGGCGTGTGTGGCCGCGCTGCAGGAAGCGTGAGGGGCCGGCGCCGACACGATCCGCGAGTTCGACGAAAAAGTCGAAAATCCGAGCTGCCGACGACAGTTACGTCGAATTCGCGGGGGCTCGCCGACCTACCCGGCGGTGCTTGCTCCCACCCAGACCTACCCGCCCGTGATGGTGCGGAGCTGCTGCATGGCCGACCCCTGCGCACTGCGCCGGGCCACCGGCTCGGGCTCCTGCTGCTGCAGTGGCGGCTGCTGCTGACCAGCCGCGGCCTGGGCGGCGGCCGCCTCCGCAGCGGCTGCCCGCAATTGGGCGGCCATCGGCTCGGGCAATTCCACCGCGAGCGGGGTGCGCACCGGAAGCGGAGTCTCACCGCGCCGAATCACGGTGTCGGCCAAGGCAGTCCGGGCTTCGTCCGCGAGTGCGTCGACGGTGTCCGGAGCGCCGTTGACAACGCACCGCACCATCCAGCGGTACCCGTCAACCCCGATGAACCGCACCACGCCGCCGTTGCCGGCGCCGACCACCTCGCGGCCCCATCGCCCGTCCTCGATGGCGACAGACGCCGCGTCCTTCCGCAGCGAGTCGGCCAGTTCGGTTGCCACTTCGCGCCACAGCCCGGGGCTCTTGGGAGCCGCGTATGCCGCGATGGTGAACCGACCGTTCGGTGTCACCACCCATACCGCACTGGGCGCGCCGGCCTCGTTGAGTTCGACCTGCACCTGCCCGCCGTCGGGCATCGGGATGAGTACCGAGCCCAGGTCGAGTCGGCCCTGGGCTGCCACCGCAGCGTCATCGAAGTCCTCGACGTCGAAGGGGCCCTCGAAGTCGTCGTCATCGGTCACCGCGTCGGCAGCCGAATCCAGCGCCGCGTCGTCGGTCGCCGGGTCTTTTTCATGTTTTCCGAATGCCATCACAAACTCGCATGTCCGCCGGAGGAACCGTAGCCACCTGCACCACGGGAAGTATCGGCCAGGCCTGCCTCGTCGAACGAGGTCACCTCGACCAGTTCGGGAAGTTCTACCCGCAGCACCAGCAACTGGGCAATCCGATCCCCGCGGCTGATCACGATGGGCGTCTCGGGGTCGAGGTTGATCAGCGAGACCATGATCTCACCGCGGTAACCGGCGTCGATGGTGCCAGGGCTGTTGACGATCGAAAGTCCCACGCGCGCAGCCAAACCCGAACGCGGGTGGACCAACCCCACCATGCCGTGCGGGATGGCCACGGCCACACCCGTCGGAACCAGCGCGCGCTGCCCGGGTGCCAGTTGGACGTCCTGCGCGCTGTACAGGTCGACGCCCGCGTCGCCGTCGTGCGCCCGGACGGGCATCGGGAGATCGCGGTCCAATCGGACCACCGCCAGAGAGTTGGACACGACGTCACAGATTACTCTGAGCCACGTGTCAGACACGCGCGCAACCACCCAAACCGTGCGCTACCGCGAGCGGTTGTGGGTGCCGTGGTGGTGGACTCTGCCGGCAGCAGTGCTGGCAGCGCTCATCGCCCTCGAGGTCAACCAGGCCGTTTCCGCATTGCCCAACTGGGTGTCGTTCGTGGTGCTGTTCGGCGTGGCGGGCGCGGTGCTGAGCTGGTTCAGCAAGGTCGAATTGCGTGTCGTGGCCCGGCCGGGCGGAGGCACCGAACTGTGGATCGGCGGCGCGCACCTGCCGACCAGTGCCATCGCCCGGACAGCGGAGGTGCCCCGCACTGCCAAAACGGCCGCCCTGGGTCGTCAGCTCGACCCGGCGGCCTACGTAGTGCATCGGGCCTGGGTCGGCCCGATGGTGTTGGTGGTACTCGACGATCCGGATGACCCCACCCCGTACTGGCTGATCAGTACCCGTCATCCAGACCGCGTGCTCGCCGCTCTGCAGGACTGAGCGCGCCGGTCAGGCGGCGCAGTCCGTGCAGATCATCACGCCATCCTTCTCACTGGCGAGGCGGCTGCGGTGGTGCACCAGGAAGCAGCTGGAGCAGGTGAACTCGTCAGCCTGCTTCGGAACCACCCGCACCGAAAGCTCTTCGCCGGAGAGATCAGCTCCCGGCAGCTCGAACGATTCGGCGGATTCGGATTCGTCGACATCGACGACGGCCGACTGCGCCTCGTTACGCCGGGCCTTCAGCTCCTCTAGTGAGTCCTCGGAAACCTCGTCGGTTTCGGTTCGCCGCGGCGCGTCGTAATCGGTAGCCATAAGCGCTATCCCCTCCCTAAACCTTGCAGCAGAGGTTTGTACCAGCGTCGAACGCATTACCCAAACGATTCGTGCCCTTATTGCCACATGTTGCAGTGTGATTTACATCACACCGTTGTCCCGACTCTGCCGCTGTGCAGGGCAACCATGCCTTTAGAGTGCAGGGGTGGTCGCACAAATCACCGACGGCACCGCGTTCGACCGACACGGTCGGCCGTTCCGTCGGCGTAACACCGTCCCCGCCATCGTGCTGTTCGCCATCCTGGCGGTGGTCTCGCTGGTGGTGTGGATCGTCGCGCTCAATCGGCCGGCAGACGTCCGCGAGGCCACGGTGTGCAACCCACCACCACCTGCCACCGATCCCGCGACTCCGAAGCTGGGCGAACAGGTGGCGAGGTCGGCAATGACCGACACCACCCCCGCGGCACTCAGCGACACCAAGATCCGGGTGCTCAACGCCAGCGGACAGGGCGGTCAAGCGGGCGAGATCGCCGGCGAACTGCGGGACCTGGGTTTCGCCCAGCCCGAAGCCGCCAACGATCCGATCTACACCCACACCCGACTGGAATGCCAGGGCCAGATCCGGTTCGGTCCGACGGGTCGAGCCGCCGCGGCGGCGGTCTGGCTGGTGGCGCCGTGCACCGAGTTGTTCCAGGACGAAAGGCCGGACGCCACAGTCGATCTGGCGTTGGGTACGGAATTCACCGAGCTGGCGAGCAGCGACGACATCAACGCCGTACTGGCCAGCCTGCGCCCGGACGCCACCGGGCCCGCCGATTCGGCGCTGCTGTCAAAGATCCATACCGGCGTCTGCTAACGCATCACGCAGCGCGGTGGCGACGCCGGGAGCCGCAGCACCCACGCGTCCCGCGCCCGCGATGCCCGGCAACCACACCTTGGCCCCGGCCTCGGCGGCGATCAACGCCCCTGCCGCCCAGTCCCACACGTGCACGCCTTCTTCGTAATACGCGTCGAGTTGCCCCGCGGCGACCATGCACAGATCCAGCGCGCACGAGCCGAGCCGTCGCATGTCCCGGACCGCGGGCAGCAGCTGTGCGAGTACCTCGGCCTGTCGGCGCCGCTGTTCGGGGACGTAGGCGAATCCCGTGCCCACCAGGGCCATGCCCAGATCGTCGACCGCCGTGCACCGCAGCGGCGTGCTGACCCCGTCGTGGAGCACGGCGGCGCCCTGTCCCAGTGCCGCCGAATACACCGATCCGGCGGCGACATTGGCGACGGCGCCGGCCACCGACCGGCCGTCGAGCTGGACAGCCACCGACACGGCATAGGCCGGGATGCCGTAGACGAAGTTCACGGTGCCGTCGATGGGGTCGATCACCCAGCGCAGCCCGTCACTGCCGCTGCGGCCGCCCTCTTCCTCGCCGAGGATCTCGTCGTCGGGCCGCAGTACGGCAAGCCGCTCGCGCAACCATCGCTCGGTCTCGGTATCGACGATCGTCACCGGGTCGGTCCGCGTGCTCTTAGAACGGACAGTGCGCACGTCGTCATCTGCTTGATGTGCTTGGCCCGCGTCGTCCGAAACCCCCTCTCCGAATACCTCGATACGACGGCGTCGGACGAGTGCGGCGGCCTCGGTCGCCAACTGTTCGGCTACTCCGCGCAGGACGGCCGGGTCGGTGCTGTTGTCTGTCACCCCCCTATCGCAACATATCTTTCCGCCGAAAAGTCGCTCGCGGGATGGCAGACCGCCCGCGTGAGCGTTGGTGAGCTACTAGGGTGAGGCGCGGCGCCATTAGCCGGCCTGCCCTCCTGCCAATCGGCCCGCAACCGTCTGTCCCGCAGAGGAGCTCCCATGACCGCACCCGATATCCCCGCAGCCGAATCTGCCGTCGGCGGCTCAGCGCGCCGCGGTTTCGGCGTCGATGTGGGTGGCAGCGGCGTCAAGGGCGGCATCGTCGATCTCGACACCGGCCAGCTGATCGGCGAGCGGTTCAAACTCGACACCCCGCAACCGTCGACCCCTGAGGCGGTCGCCAAGACCGTCGCCGCGGTGGTGCGGGAGTTCGGCTGGACCGGCAGCCTCGGGGTCACCTACCCCGGCGTGGTCACGAGCGGCGTCGTTCGGACCGCAGCCAACGTCGACAAGGGGTGGATCGGGGTCAACGCCGCGGAGGTCATCAGCGCCGAGCTGGGCGGCCAGCACGTCACGGTGCTCAACGACGCCGACGCGGCCGGCCTTGCCGAGGAACAGTTCGGTGCGGGCAAGGACAACACTGGCGTGATCGTGTTGCTGACCTTCGGCACCGGTATCGGCTCCGCGGTCATCCACAACGGTGTGCTGTTGCCCAACACCGAGTTTGGCCACCTTGAGGTCGGCGGCAAGGAAGCCGAGCACCGGGCCGCCTCGTCGGTCAAGGAACGCAAGGACTGGAGCTACGAGCGCTGGACCGAAGAGGTCACCAAGGTCCTGACCGTCATCGAGAACGCCATCTGGCCGGATCTGTTCATCGCAGGCGGCGGCATCAGCCGCAAGGCCGACAAGTGGATTCCGCTGCTGAAGAACCGCACCCCGGTAGTTGCTGCGACGCTGCAGAACAGCGCGGGCATTGTCGGCGCCGCGATGGCCGCCGTCGCCGACGTCACAGCTACCGGTCGGTAGCTTCACGTTCCACAACCGGATACCGGCGGTTCACCACTCCAAAATTTGCCGCTCGGCACGGCGCACGCACACACTGTCGTTACAATGGTCTTCGGCGGCCGCCTACCGAATAGCGGCGAATATCCCAGCCGATACCAACGCCAACATTCGACAGCCGACGCTTTCGGTGGTGTATGCCCATGCCCACCGGATTACGAAAGACCGAAAGGGTGTACGTGGCAGCGACAAAAGCAAGCCCGGCAACCGAAGAGCCGGTGAAGCGCACCGCTACCAAAACCCCCGCCAAGAAGGCCCCGGCCAAGCGGGCGGCGAAAGCAACTGCGGCCAAGGCTCCCGCCAAGAAGGCCCCGGCCAAGCGGGCGGCGAAGGGTGTTGCGACCAAGCCCGAGGACGTCAATGACGATCTCGAGGCCACCGACGATCTCGAAGCCGAGCCCGGCGACGATCTCGACGTCGATGACACCGATCTGGAACTCGACGACGACCTCGATACCGACGACGACGCCGTCGAGGACGATTCCGACGAGGACGACGAAGACGAGGAAGAGGCCGACGAGGCCACCGCGGAAGGGGCCGTTGCGCCCCCTGCTGCGCCGGCCGCCAAGCCCGCCGCCGAGGACGAGGTCGAAGAACCCTCGGAGAAGGACAAGGCCTCCGGAGACTTCGTGTGGGACGAAGAGGAGTCCGAGGCCCTGCGGCAGGCCCGCAAGGACGCCGAGCTGACGGCATCGGCCGACTCGGTCCGTGCCTACCTCAAGCAGATCGGCAAGGTGGCACTGCTCAACGCCGAAGAGGAAGTCGAGCTGGCCAAGCGCATCGAGGCCGGGTTGTTCGCGACCCAGAAGATGGCCGAGTTCGCCGAAAAGGGCGAGAAGCTCACCACGCAGGTGCGACGCGACTACCAGTGGATCTGCCGCGACGGCGACCGCGCGAAAAACCATCTGCTGGAAGCGAACCTGCGTCTGGTGGTGTCGCTGGCCAAGCGCTACACCGGCCGCGGCATGGCGTTCCTGGATCTGATCCAGGAGGGCAACCTCGGTTTGATCCGCGCCGTCGAGAAGTTCGACTACACCAAGGGCTACAAGTTCTCCACCTACGCGACGTGGTGGATCCGCCAGGCCATCACCCGCGCCATGGCCGACCAGGCCCGCACCATCCGTATCCCTGTGCACATGGTCGAGGTCATCAACAAGCTGGGCCGTATCCAGCGTGAGCTTCTGCAGGACCTGGGCCGTGAGCCCACGCCCGAAGAGCTGGCCAAGGAAATGGACATCACGCCGGAGAAGGTGCTGGAGATCCAGCAGTACGCGCGTGAGCCGATCTCGCTGGACCAGACCATCGGTGACGAAGGTGATTCGCAGCTGGGCGATTTCATCGAGGACTCCGAGGCCGTGGTCGCCGTCGACGCCGTCTCGTTCACACTGCTGCAGGATCAGTTGCAGTCGGTGCTGGAGACGCTGTCCGAGCGCGAGGCCGGCGTTGTCCGGCTGCGGTTCGGCCTCACCGACGGCCAGCCGCGCACGCTCGACGAGATCGGGCAGGTCTACGGGGTCACCCGTGAGCGCATCCGCCAGATCGAGTCCAAGACCATGAGCAAGCTGCGTCACCCCAGCCGCTCCCAGGTGCTGCGCGACTACCTGGACTAGCAACGTCGACACAACGGCGGACCGGATTGTCTCCGGTCCGCCGTTGGCGTTTTCCGGGCGCGCTTCCTCAATCACGTTGCCACTCCCCGGTCTTCGCCTGACCATCAACCTAGATTGACAATCTAGGTTGATAAATCTAGGTTGGCCATATGGCGGAGCCGCCGACCATTCAACACATCGCCGCAGCGCTGTTCGGCGATATCGCGCTGATCACCCGCCGGGTTCGGCAATTGCAGGCGCCCGGTGATTTGACCCTCCCCGAGCGGGCCGCCCTCGAGCGCCTCGACCGGGGCGGCCCGACGTCGGCGGCCGATCTGGCCCGGATCGAACAGATCAGCCCTCAGGCAATGGGTGTCATTCTCGGCACGCTGCAGTCCCGAGGTTTCGTGCAGCGCACCCGCGATCCGCGCGACGCCCGTCGGCACATCATGTCGCTCACCGCAGCGGGGTCCGAAATCCTGCAGCACAAGCGCGACGCCCGGGTCCGCCATTTCTCCGAGATCCTCAGGGCGCAGTTCTCCGCCGACGAGCTGCAGACCCTCGCGGCGGCGCTGCCCCTGCTCGAACGGCTGGGCGAACACATCTGAGTCAACGCCGGCGCGCGGGCGTCAGTAGATCACCACACCAGAAAGGACACGATCCACATGGAGTTGGGAATTCACTACATCGACTTCCTGCCCGGTGCACCGGAGAAGCTCGGCCCGACGCTGGCCCAGACCGCCGTCGCTGCCGAACAGGCCGGCGCCACCATGTTCACCCTCGCCGACCACTTCTTCCAGATGGAACAACTCGGCGATGCCCACGACCCGTTCCTCGAGGGCTACACCTCGATGGGTTTCCTTGCCGCGCACACCAAGACGATCACGCTGAGCATGCTGGTCACGGGCGTCACGTATCGCTATCCGGGCATTCTCGCGAAGACCATCACGACGCTCGACATCCTCTCCCAGGGCCGTACGACGCTGTCGATCGGCGCCGCCTGGTACGACCGAGAGCACCATGCGCTGGGCGTGCCGTACCCGCCACTGCGGGATCGGTTCGAAATGGTGGAGGAAACCCTGCAGATCTGCGCACAGATGTGGAGCGACAACGACGGCCCATACCGTGGCAAGCACTACAACCTGGCCGAGACGATCTGCGAGCCGCAACCGATCCAGCGCCCGCCGGTACTGATCGGCGGCGACGGCGAGAAGAAGACGTTGCGCCTGGTGGCGCAGTACGCCGACATCTGGAACAGCACGACGAGCGGCGCAGCGCTCAAACACAAAACCGAAGTGTTGCAGCGTCATTGCGACGACGTCGGACGCGACTACCGCGAGATCCGCAAGACCCTGGGCCTCGGTCCGGATACCGACCCGTTCACCGACCACGCCGGATTCATGCGGACCATGGAGACCTACGCCGCGTTGGGCGTCGAGATGGTCAACATCCCGGTGTTCCCCGGCAACCCCGACCCGGTCGGATTTGTCAGTCGGCTCGGCGACGAGATCGTGCCCGAGCTGGCGTCACTGGGCTGACCGCGCTGCCCTTCCGGCAGCGCGCTGAGCTGCGCGTTGAGCGTTTGTTGAGGAACGCTTCTGCACTGTTGAGCCGCCGTTGATGCCCGTCCGGATACTCATTGGCAACAGTCAGCCCGCCCAAAGGGGAAATGCCATGCAGCGCCGAGTGTCCACCTACGTATACGCCGACGACCCGATCCTGCAGGCCGGCGTGATCAGTCAACTGCGCATGCGCCCGGAAATCGACGTCGTCGAATCCGGTGACCTCGCCGGCGTCGACGTCGGTATCGCGGTCGCCGACACTCTCGACGACGAGACCGTCCGCATCCTGCGCTCGCTGAAGAAGGCCGGTGTCGCCCACACCATCCTGGTGATGAGCGCCATCGACGACAACACCGTGGTGACCGTCGCCGAGGTCGGGGTGAGCGGGCTGCTCCGCCGCAGCGAGGCCACTCCGGACCTCCTGGTGCGCACGATCCAGAAGGTCGCCGCGGGCGAAGGGGTCATCCCGTCGGATCTGCTCGGCCACCTCCTGGGACAGGTGGGCCGGTTGCAGCGCCAGGTGCTGTCACCGCGTGGCCTGACCTTCACCGGGTTGTCCGACCGCGAGGTTCAGGTGTTGCGGTTGATCGCCGACGGCCACGACACCAACGAGATCGCCCGCCAGTTGTGCTACAGCCAGCGCACGGTGAAGAACGTCCTGCACGACGTGACCACCCGCCTGCAGTTGCGCAACCGCTCGCACGCCGTCGCCTACGCGGTCCGCGAAGGGCTGATCTGAACCGAGGCCGAGGAGCGCACCGATGACTGGTGACCCGAACGACCCGACCCAGCAGCTGGGCCGTGCCCACCTCCCCACGGAGCAGGCCTGGTCGCAGGACCCGGAACCGGATCTGGAGCCGACCCAGTACTCGCCACAACATGATCGCGAGTTCCTGGATCGCGGTGTTGCCCGTACGGCCGGCCCCTACCCCGACCCGCCGGTGCCCGACATCCCGTGGTTTCGCCGACCGGGCGTGCTGTTCACCGGCGCTGCGATCGCCGCCGCGATCGCTCTGGTGATGTTGTACATCACCTTCCAGCCGAGCGACGGTGGCGGAACGCCGGTGCACAGCACTGTCACCCAGACCCAGACTTCCACGTCCATCGTGGAAGTTCCTGTCACCCAAGGAAATCCGAACGGCAACGGTTCGAACGGCAATGGGTCGAACGGCAATGGACAGTCGGTACCGGACGTAACGCACTGCCCGAACGGTCAGGACGTGGCGGTCGGTCAGGCATGCCCATCCGACAAAACCTGCCCCACCGGCACCGTCAACTCCGACGGACAATGCAAGACCGTCACCGAATGCAGCGACGGAACGACGGTTACCGCTCCCACGACGTGCGAAGTTCCCGCGAAGTGCGCCAACGGGACTGCGCCGGCGAGCGGCCAGACCTGTGCTGGCACGTCGGACGTCACCTGCCCTGGTGGCAGCACCGTGCCGGCCGGGCAGACATGCGTGGTCGACCCGGTCCACTGCCCTAATGGCACGACGGTTCCGCCCGGCCAGACGTGCCCGGCGACGAACCCGCCGCCTGACGTGAAATGCCCCGACGGCACCACCGCACCGACTCTCGGCGACTGCCCGCCGGTGATCCGAACACCCGCGGGCAACTGACCGCCGCCCGATCGGGCAGAATCCCCTGCCTCCACAACGGGACTCACGCTCGTACTCCACAACCGAATCACACGGAACGATGGGCCAGTGATACCAGAAGTCGACCATGCGCTACGCACCCTCATCGAGCGTGAGGCGGTCGACCCTGCCGAGGTCGAGGTGGAATTCGACGCGCCCACCAAGGACTGGGCCAGTCGGCGCAACGCTCCGACCATCGGGGTCTACCTCTACGACATCAGGGAGGACCTGCGTCGGCGTGAGCGCGGCCTGCTCAACCAATACGACGGCAACCGGGTAACTGCCCGGCACCTCCCGCCACGACACTTCAAACTGTCCTATCTGGTGGCTGCCTGGACCCAGCGTCCCGAGGACGAGCACCGACTGCTGTCCGCACTGCTCGGCTGTTTCCTGCGTCATGAGGCACTGCCGGCCGACGTTCTCACCGGTTCCCTTGCCGCACTGGGGCTTCCGGTCCCGGTGTCGGTGGCGTTGCCACCTCCGGAGGATCGGTCGTTCGCCGACGTGTGGACGGCGCTGGGCGGCGAGTTGAAGCCGTCGCTGGACGTCGTCGTCACCGCCCCGACCGACACGGGTCGCAGTTTCGCCGCCGGTCCCCCGGTCTCGCGGCCGCCGGTGTTGCACGTCGAGGCCGTCGACGATTCGGTGCCGCGCGAGACCGTGCGACGCCGCGCCATAGGCGAACCCGCGTTCGGCGCCGAAGCCCGCGACGACGGCCTGCGAATCCGCAAGCGCCGGCGCAAGCAGTAGGAGCCGGGCCGATGGACAGTACGCGATACCTGCTCGGCCGCGCCATGCTGGTGGAGGAACGGATCCGGGCCCTGGTCGCCCATCGCCGCAGCCATGATCCGGCACCCGATGACCCGTTCCGGGGGCTCTACCTCAGTGACGACGTCGTCGACGCGCTGCTGGCGCCTACCCCGTCGCCGCCGGACATCTCGCAGCCCGCGCGGGACACGCTTGAACAGCACGCCGTCGCCGCCGAACGGGCCGGCACCGAATTGCGGCTACGCCGCCTGGCCCGCTCGGCCGGGCTGGGTGCGCAGGAGGTCGAGTTCCTCGTCATCTGTCAGCTGCCCGATCTCGACAGCCGATTCGAACGCCTCTACGGCTACCTCAATGACGACGTGACGCGCCGGCGTGCGACGGTCGGTCTGGCACTGGAGCTTTCGGGCCTGTCCCCGATGAACGCCGCCGCCCGCGCGATGCTGGCGCCGGGGTCGGCGCTGGTGGATCAGGCGTTGGTGGTCGTCGACGACACCGACCGGCCGTTTCTCACCCGCGCGATGCGGGTCCCGGACCGGGTGACCGCGTACCTGCTCGGTGATGACGCTCCCGACGCCGCGCTGACGGACCTCCTGATCGAACCGGATGAGCATCACTGCACCCAATCCCGCGATATGGCGCGGGCTTTCGCGGCCGGGCAAAAGTTGTGTTATCTGCGGGAATCGGTCAACGACTCCGGCGTGGCGATCGCCGCGGCGGCGCTGCGATCGGCCGGTCACACCGTGATCTGCTGCGACGCAGGGCGATTGGTGCGATGCGCCGACGTGGAGAGCACCGTCGTCGTGTTGGGCCGCGAAGCGCTGCTCACCGGCGCCAGCCTCGTGGTGTCGCCGGTGGACGCACTGGGCCCCGCCACCGCCGACATCGTGTTCCGGTTGGCGCGGATGCCGGTGCCGGTGGTGTTGACCGGCACCGGCGCCTGGAATCCCGGCTGGTCGGACCGGGTGCCGCTGATCGCCGAAGCCGCCCGCCTCACTGTCGGTGAGCGTGCCGAGCTATGGCGACGCGAACTCGGTTCGCTGGTCGACGGTATCGAAGTCGATGAGATCGCCGCGCAGTACGTGTTCGGGCCTCGCCAGATCACCGCCGCGATCACCGCCGGACGGGCGCTGGCGCGGGCCCGCAACGGCGCGGCTACCGGCGCCGACTTGCGCCGCGGTGCCCGGTCCCAGAACGCCGCGGGCCTAGAGCACCTGGCTCGCCGGATCGAACCCACCGTGGGCTGGGACGACTTGGTGCTGCCGGCCAAGACATTGAAGCAATTGCAGGACTTGACCATTCGGGCCCGCAAACGCGAAGTGGTGTTGTCGGACTGGCAGATGCGTCCCGGCGGCGGCCGCGGCACCGGTGTCACCGCGTTGTTCGCCGGCGACTCGGGTACCGGCAAGACCATGGCGGCCGAGGTCATCGCCGGTGTCCTCGGCCTGGACCTCTACACCGTCAACCTGGCGACCGTGGTCGACAAGTACATCGGCGAGACCGAGAAGAACCTGGAACGGATCTTCACCGAGGCGTCCCGGGTGAGCGCGGTGCTGCTGTTCGACGAGGCCGATGCGATCTTCGGCAAGCGCAGCGAAGTCCGCGACGCGCATGATCGATACGCGAACATCGAAAGCGCCTATCTGCTGCAGCGGATGGAGACGTTCGACGGACTGGCGGTGCTTGCCACCAATCTGCGGGCCAACCTCGACGACGCATTCACCCGTCGCCTCGACATGGTCGTCGACTTTCCGCTGCCGGACGAAGCGGCACGCCTGGCCTTGTGGCAACGCTGTCTGGCGCCGCCGGTTCCCACCGACGGTGATCTGGAACTATCCGGATACGCCCAGTCATTTCCGTTGTCCGGCGGAAATATTCGATCGGCCGCCATCACCGCGGCATATCTGGCCGCCGATACCGGCACCGACGTGTCCGCCGGACACGTGGGCGCCGCGATCCAACAGGAGTACCGCAAGTTGGGCCGGCTGTTGCCCACCCCCGAATCCGATGAGCGTCAGGAGATTCGACGATGAGTGAACACTGCTGTGAACAATGCGGCGCCGAGAACGCCCCGAATGCCCAGTTCTGCACCAAGTGCGACTTCTACCTGGGCTGGAACACCGGTGACGGATCGCTGGGCGGCGCCCCGCTGACCGCGGCGGTGCCGGTGGTACGCGAGACCCACACCCAGCGTTTCTCCCTGCCCACAGCGGATCGTTCCCGGCGTCCCGACCCACCGCGCATCACCCGCCCCGGCCCGGCCTCCGGGCCGGCCAGCGCACCGACGGTGACCATCGAACACCCCGAGGTCGAACTCGATCCGACCACGGGCGGGTCTGTGGACATCCGGATCCGCAACAAGTCGGCCATCGTCGACGGCTATACCGTGATCGCCGCCGGGGCCCCGAAATGGCTGGATCTGCAGCACCCTCAGATCAGGCTGCTGACCGACGAAGAGGAGACCACCACTGTCACCCTCACCATCCGGCCCGGATTCGACGTCTACGTGCAGCGGTTCCGGCTGCGTGTGCAGGTGTGTTCGATCGAGGATCCGGCGAAGCGGACCGACGCCGAGTTGGTCGTGACGGTGCCCCGGGTCGGCGGGCCGATCACGATGACGTCCGAACCACAGGTGGTGCGGCTTCGTGACCAGACGAGGGGCCGGTTCCGGGTTCGGCTGGACAACACCGGAAGCAACTATCCGCAACGGTATTCACTGTCCGGCGCGGACCCGGAGAACGTCGTCCGGTTCGCCATCCGCCCGCAGGTGGTCGAGGTGCCACCCCGAGGTGTCATCGCCGCCGACGTACAGTTCGACACCCCACCAATCGATTACGGCCAGCAAGCGCCACGCACCCTCAAGATCACCGCAGCCAGTGACCAGGTACGAGTGGAGGCGCTGGTCAATGTGGTGCAGGAGCGTTCCCAGGCGCCCGCGGACAGCCCGGTGCGGCTGCGGCTGGAGCGGTCCGTCACCCGGCTTCAAGACGCGACCGCCGCGGAGATCGCGGTCGTCATCGACAACCGCCGTGGGAGCCGCGACCGGCGGTTGGTGTTCTCCGGTCGCGATCCCGAGGGGGTGGTGCGGTTCGCCTTCTCGCAGCCGCAGATCTACGTCCGCGCCGGGGAGCAGGCCCGGATACAGGCCAGCGTTCAGGCTCCTCTGCCGCATCCGGGCCAGCAGGTAGAACGTCCGATCATGGTGGTGTGCAACGACGGCACCGATGAGAGCGAGGCGACCGGTTCGCTCGTGCAGGCGGCGAGCACCTCGCCGATGACGACGGCACAGTTGCGGCTGGAGCCCGAGCATGTGTCGGTGCGCAATCGGCGGCGCGGCCGGTTCCGCGTCACGGTGGACAACACCCGCGGGGCGCTGCCGCTGAGCGCCTGGCTGTCGGGCACCGACCCGGAAGGCGCGGTACGTTTCGCGTTCAACCCGCAGCGCGTCGACGTGGCGCCCGGCCAGAATGGCGTTGCGATGCTTCAGGTGTGGGCCAATCTGCCCGGTGCGGGTAAAGAGATCGCCAGGGAACTCACCGTACGGGCCGATGACGGCACAGGTTCGGTGGAGGATCACGGCCGGTTCACCCAGGCGATGTCGGAGATCCTGCCGCTGATCCGGTTGGTGGCGACGCTGCTGGGCGGGTTGTTGATGGTGCTAGGCGCTGTCCGGCCCTGGTTCCTCGGTGGTCCGACGTTCTATGCCAGCTACCTCGGAGAGCTTGCCACGCTGGACAAGAGCGGAAAGCTGGACAAGCTGTTCGCCGCGATAGAGTCGGGTGCGACGCCGGACCGCCTGACCTGGATGCAGGCCAGTCAACCCGTCGCACGTGCCGTCATACTGGTGCTCGCCGGGGTGGTGCTTCTCGGAATCCTCAGTTCCCGTGGCCGCTACACGATCATCGCCGGAATCCTCGCGGTGCTGGCCGTCGTGCTCTACATCGTGTTCACCGACAGTAAGGTCGATACTCACGCATCGCCCGGATACGGCGTGATCCTGGTGGTAGTGGGAGCCATCATCGGGATCATCGGTGGCTTCTGCATCAAGCGGGGCAACTCCACCTGACCGGTCAGCTCGAAACGATCTGCTGTACACCGGATTTCATGGCATCGCCCAGATCGCTCCACGGGATGGTGAGGTCGACGATCCCTGAGCTGCTCGGCGCCACCGTGCCCTGATCGAAGAACACATGCAGACCCGCGGTCTCGGCGGTCCAGTGGCCGAATGTCTGCTCGGTCGCCTGCAGCTTGGTCCCGTCGAAATTGGCGCCCGCGGCGCTGGATGGGCCGAGCTTCTTGGACTCCTGCACCAGGAGCTTGAGACCCGTGTTGAGATCGTTGAAGAGCGAAGACAAGGTGATGACGCTGCCGCTCTGGGCGTCCACCACGACCGTGCCGACCAGCGGCCGGGACGTGGCCTTGGCGGTATCGACCGCCGCGGTGCGCAACAACCCGCTCAGCACGCGCTGACCGATCCGCACCCCGCTGCCGGGCCGGTCTTCCAGCCGGCCACCCGTGAGTGAATCTGCCTGGCTCTGCAGGACTTTGTGCATCTCGTCGTTGAACACGCCGGCCACGGCGGAATCGCCACCGTCGATCTGCGGCAGCGAAACGTTGGCATACGTCGTACCCAGGAAGGAGTTGACCTTCTCGGTCTTCGCGGTGAACGGGGTGGCGGTCGTGCTGGAGGTCGTCGTGGTTGTGGTGGTCGTCGTGCTCGAGGTTGTGGCGGCCCCGTTGTCGGTACCGTCGCCCCCACCGCCGCCCGGTGTGACTTCTGCGCCACCGGATGCGTCGGCCGTGCTCATCGCCGTGGTGGCAGTGGCGCTGACCGCGGTCGTCGTCGACGGGAGCTGGGTCAGTGCCGTGGTTTTGCTGGCCGGATCCCACCAGACCGAGCGGACCGCGTAGACGGCCACGACGATGAGCACAATGGCGCCGACCGCGGCCACCAGGATCCGTCCACCGCTGAACATCACGGGTCCCCCTCCATCAGAACTGGATACTCGTCACACGCCATTCGTTGTTCGTCTTGGTGGCGGTAACCCACGCGGTGTGCCTGATCTGGTCGATGAGCCGGTTGTCCGACGTTGCGACGGTCTGCGCGACGACGACCACACGGTGCATGAGAGTGTCGGAGTTCGGCGGGGTTTCGTCACCGAGAAAGTACACCTTCGCCGTGATCGCGGCGCCGTCGGCGGCCCACTGTTTCCACTGCGAACCGGGGCCAGGCGCCGACTGCCCGCCTTGGCCGGCAAGGTCGCCGGACATGTACACGGCGGCCCGCTGATAGGCCACGTCCGGCGAGGCGTCTTTGGTCGGATCCCAGGTGAACATCGTGGTGAGTGCGTTGGCAATGACCGTGTTCGGGTTACTGAGGTCAGCGTCCGCGGCAGTGCTGACCGGCACCGGATCCGACCGACACCCCGTGACCGGAGCCATCACTACGATCACCAGACAAACCACCAGGGAGACAAAGGTTCTCATGATAACCGCCGGGCCTTCGACTCCGGATAGAAGTCGGCCACCACGACACCTCGGGCCGGATCCGCATGGATCATCTGGCCGTTGCCTGTCGCGATACCGACATGCGACGGCCGACCGTGCTGATCCCATCCGCTGAAGACGAGATCGCCCGGTTGCACTTGCGCCAGCGGGATTTCGTTTCCGACGCTCCACTGCTCATCGGCGGTGCGGGGCAGCACCTGCTTCCCGCCGGAGCCGTGCGCCACCGCGTAGTAGGTCAGCCCACTGCTGTCGAACCCGTCGTTGGTGGGACCGTCGACACTGCCGCCGCCCCACACCCACTTCTTGCCCTTGAACTGGTTGGCCGCATCGACAGTGGTGGTCGGGCCGCCCGAGATCGACACTGTCTGCGCGGGCAGTCCCCCGAGACCCGGAGTGCCCTCGAATGCCTTGGAGCGCTGCATGATCTTGGCCACATACGGCTGGGTCTGCGTGGTGTAGTCGCCGCCGGAAGGCATTCCCCCGGCCCGCTGCACCGCCCCGAACCCGGCGTTGTACGAGGCCAGCGCCAACGCGACCGGATCCCCGGCGATAGATCCGTTGGCGATTCCCGCGGCGCATTCCCGGTAGTTCTCACACATCAGCGCGCCCTGCGACATCACGGCATCGGGGATGCTGTTCACGTCGGGCGGAGGGCCGCTGTTGTCGTAGTCTTTGCCCCATGTCTGCCATGTGGCAGGCATGAACTGAGCGGGCCCCTGGGCTCCCGTCGACGAGACGGGGGCGCTGGGGCCATAGCGGAATCCGTTCTCCGCCTCCAGTTGCGCGGCGAGGATCGGTGCCTTGATGCCTTCGCATATCGCGCCCGCCTTGACGATCCAGGGCACGAACACCGGCGGCACCAAGCCTGGCTTGAGCACGACACCGGTCTGGCAGTTGGCCGCAGCGGAGGCTTGTTGGCCGGTGGACGGATTCGTCGGGGGTGGAGGACTGTTCAGGATGAACGACGGATCAATGGCGTGCCCATGCGTGAGACGTCCGCCTTCCCAGTACTCGAAATGCAGGTGTGGGCCGGTGGATTGCCCGTTGTTGCCGATATTGGCGATATGCTCGCCTTCCCGAACCGACTGCCCCTGACGCACCAGGACCCCGTCGGGGAACATGTGCCCGTACACGGTTGACACCAGCCCGGTGCGGGTTTGCGAGTCGATCACGATCCATTGCCCGAAGCCGCTGGCCGGGCCGGCTGCGGAGACGGTTCCGTCCATCGCCGCGAAGATGTTGGTCCCGACACTGCCGGCCAGGTCGATCCCCTGGTGCATGCTGTTGCCGCGAGGGCCGAAACCTGATGTCTCGGTATAGGTCCCGTCGGCGACCGGCTTGCCGCTGGCCGCACACGCATCCGCCGCCCACGCCGGGTTCGCCGGCGTGACCAGTACCGCGACGACGCTCACGCACAGCGCGACCAGAACCGCCCGCCTCGGGATCGTGAACAGGCCCGTCATGGTCAATCTTTCGTCGTGTCAACGAGTTCAGCGCAAGCGAGTGCCCGCACTGTGCAGTGTCGCGCCACGATCGGCGGTTCGTCACGACCCGAGCCGCCGGTGTGCCCGTTCGGTCCCTGAGAATTGCCCCACCGGCGCAGGACCATCGCACCGATGGCCGTCGCGGTGTCCACTCGCGGCACGAACAATGAAGGGGCCGTACGCATACCCGGCTCGAGGAGTTGGCATGGGAGAGCGACGCGTCGTCGGCGCCCTCGTTGCGCTGCTGGCTGCGATCATGTTCGTGGTCGGCGGCTGCGGCCTGTCGGGTAGCGGAGACAAACCGACCGGGTCTGATTCCGACGAGCCCGCACCCCCTGAGGCGCAGGACGCGATCGTCAAGGGACTGCAGACGATGTTCACCTGGTATCCGGCCCGCGACGCCTCACCGCGCGACGCCTACGTGCGCGCGCTGCCCTATCTCGGCCAGAAGCTGCAGGACGGCAAAGACAACACCATCGACCGCGGTAACAGCGTGTGGTGGCAGGAGTGGAAGGCCAAGCGCGCCGAAGTCAATGCCACTGCACTGCTGGTGGCGGGCGAACATCCTGCCGATCAACCCGATACGGTCGAACGCTCTGTCCTGGTGACGCAGACCGTCAAAACGCCGGACGGCCAGGTGCTCGAAACCGATCCGATGCTGATCGAGAGCGTCGTCGCCAAAAAGAACCCTCAGGGCTGGCGCGTCGAGACCATCAACTTCTTCAAGACGAACCAGTTCCGCACCCCGGACTGCCCGCAGGGCCAGTCTCATCAACCGGCGCCGGACGGACCGTGCGCGCCGACTCCCCCGCCGCCCATCCAGTGTCCCGACGGCAGCACGGTGCCACCCGATCAGACCTGCCCGACGCCGGTCACGGGGCCCGGCACGACGACAACGAAGACGACGCATCAGTGCCCCGACGGCACCACGATTCCGGCCGATCAGGCCTGCCCGACCACCAACCCCGGCACGACATCGCAGCCACCCAAGGAATGCCCGGACGGCACAACGGTGCCCGCTGATCAAACGTGCCCCACGCCGGTAACCAAGCAATGCCCGGGAGGCACCTCCGTGACCGGCACCCAGACTTGCCCGCCGCCCACCACATGCGGCGATGGCAGCACGGTGTACTCGCCGACCACGTGTCCGTCACCGACCACCTGCGGCAACGGCAGCACCGTCTACGCTCCGACCACTTGCCCGTCACCGACCACCTGCGGCAACGGCAGCACGGTGTATCCGCCCACCACCTGCCCCGCACCGACCACCTGCAGCGACGGCAGCACCGTCTACGCCCCCACCACCTGCCCGCCGCCTCCGGTCAAGTGTGCGGACGGTTCGACAGTGCCCGCCGGCCAGACGTGCGCGCCGGTCAAATGCCCCGACGGTTCGTCGGTACCCAACGGGCAGACCTGCCCGCCGGTGAATTGTCCCAACGGCACCTCGGTGCCCAACGGTCAGACGTGTCCACCGGTGGTTATCGAACGACCGGCAAATGCACCCGGATTCACGTGTTCGCCCGGTGGCGGAATCCTCGGGCCGTCCTGCTCGTGCCCGCAGGGCTGGGATTACGTCGGCAACAACGACGGCTCGAATGGCAAGTGTGTGCCCTCGGGCCCAGGGCCGGTCGTCCACTTCGCACCGACCCTCGGCGGCTGGGGTAAGACCGCCGTCGCACCTGGCCGCGACGTCCGTATGAGGCCGATCATTCAGTCCGATACCGGGCCAGATCCATGCCTGACGGGTGTGCCGATGATGTGCCTTATTCGACCGATGCGGTAGTCAGTCCTGACAGTCGAGGTCGATGGGGCGGTTGAACGGATCGATTGCCGCCGAAAGGGAATCGGCCGCCGAGTGTCGCGCCGCTTCCTCGGTGTCATGGATCGACTGGAGATGTTCCTGCAGTGCGCTCATGCCGCAACCGGTGAAATCGACGCGGTGCGTGGTGGTTCCGTCGTAGGTGTGGAAGCGACGAGCGTGCTCGCGCTCGTGCGGGGTCAGTACATCGCGTAGAAAAGTCCGGACCCTGCGCTGCTGGCATTCGGTCAGCCCGTCAGGCACGTCGGGCATCGTGATCGTCACGTTGGCGTGGTAGGCCACGCTGAACGTTCCGACGGCGTGTACACATGGATCGTCGTCGGGACATTCGGTGCATCCAGTGGCGCGTTTGATCGACTTCGGCACCCATTTCGATATGCCGCCGTTGTAATCGGCGGTGGTATCTCCGTGTAGCGACACACTGGGCCCGCCACCGTGCACGCTCGGACTCTGCCGGTGCGGTTCGGTGAGCAGTCGGCACACCGCGGCGTTGCCGGCCGCGCGCTGCAGATCGGTCAGCAGTCCGGCCCGGGTACGCGCAGGTGTGTGGATGAGAAGCGCCGGCGAAGGCAGCATCCGCCACGGTTGCATATCCGGCCCGGCTGCCGCCGCGCGTGTCGCCCGCTGCCGCCCCACCGCGGTCACCCGTCGATCGCGCCTCATCGGTCCAGTGGACGCTCCCGCCGCCGCCCTGTCCAGATGCCGATGTGGCCCGGCGTGGAAAAAGTTCCGTGTGTGGTCTAGCGCACAGCCACCTTGATGCAATACCATTTTGCAATACAGAACTAGATTTTGCATTGCAGAACGGATACCGGATGCGCAACAACTCTTCGTCACTGCGACGGGCCCTGAACCTGCTCGACCTGGTGGCCGCCACCGCGGGCCGCGACCAGGGCGCCAGCCTCACTGAGCTGGCCGCCGGCATCGAGTCGACGAAGAGCACCGTGCTGCGCCTGCTCGCGCCACTGGTCGAGACCCAACTGGTCCGCCAGGATGCGGACGGCACCTACCGCATCGGCATGGGCATCCTCGGCCTGGCCGGCGCGTACCTCGCCGATCTCGACATCCGGACCGCCGCACAACCCGTGCTGCGCCAATTGGCCGACGCCACCGGCCACGCCGCCCATCTGCTGGTCTACAGCGAAGGTCGGGTGACCTACGTCGACAAGGTCACCGGCAAGTCCCCGATTCAGATGGCATCGCGGATCGGCGACACCGGCACGGCCTACTCGACGGCCAGCGGAAAAGCGATGCTGGCTTACCTCGACGAGGACGAGGTGCGGCGCGTCATCGCGCTCGGCATGCCCGCCAAGACACCGGCGACCATCACCGACGCTCAGCAGCTACGCGACCATCTCGCCATCGTCCGCAAGCAGGGCTACGCCTACGACGACCTGGAGAACGAGGACGGAATCCGTTGCGTCGCAGCGCCGGTGTTCAACCACACCGGCGCGGTCGCGGCGGCCGTCAGCGTATCGGGACCCGCCGAGGCGGTCTGGAACAAGCGCGAGGCCTACACCGACCTGGTCGTCGACGGCGCACGACGCATATCGGCCCAACTCGGCTACCGAGGTGGTGACCGGAGCTCCTGACCGCCGATCACTTCCCCGCCCCTCCACCCCGTACAGAAAGACATCCATGAAGCTCTCACGTTCACTGCGCAAGGTCGTCGCGTTATGCGCTGCCGCAGCAGTCATTCCCGCGGCCGCAGCCTGCACCCCGATGCCGGCAGGCGGTGGCGCGGCAGCCGCCGACTCGACGCTCAAACACGTGCTGGCAGCAGGCACCTTGAAGGTGGCGTCGTGCCTGTCCTTCACGCCGTTCGGCTTCACCAACTCCGACGGCAAGCCCGACGGCTACGACGTCGACATCGCCAACGAGCTGGCCAAGGAGATGGGCGTCAAGCTTGAGGTCGTCGACACCACGTCGTCGAACCGCATCCCCAATCTGCAGACCAACAAGGTGGATGTGGTGTTCTGCAACTTCACCCGCACGCTCGACCGGGCCAAGGAGATCTCCTTCACCAATCCCTACGTGGTGGCCACCGAGGGCCTGCTGGTGCGGACCGGCAGCGGCGTCAACTCCCTGGAAGACATGAAGGGCCGCACCATCGCCGTGGTCAAAGGCAGCACCAACGCCGACGTCCTGCGGGAGCGGGGTATCGATGTCAATGTCGCCGAGTTCGACAGCTCGCAGGCCGCGGTGCTGGCCGTCAAGCAGGGCCAGGCCGACGCGATGGTGGAGGACTCCAACTTCCTGCAATACCAGGCCAAGCTCAACCCGGGCCTGACCGTGGTCACCAGCAAGCTCGTTCCCTTGGAGTACAACGCCTTTGGCGTCAAACAGGGCGATCAGGTGTGGATCGACTACCTCAACCTGTTCCTGTTCGAGCTGAACACCTCGGGTAAGAACCTGGAACTCTACCGCAAGTGGTTCGGCGCCGACCCACGCTTCCCGCTGCAGCCGGCATTCTGAGAACGGCGGTCAGAGAACAATGTTCGAATATCAATGGCGGACGGTGTTGGCCTTCTGGCCCGACTATCTGCACGCCGCGGTGCTCGCCTTGGAGATCACCATCGCCGGTTTCGTCTTGGCGTTCGTGATCGCCGCGGTGGCAGCTCTGGCCCGTAACTCCACGTCGAGGCTGCTGCGGTTCGTGGCGACCTGCTACGTCGAGGCGATCCGTAACACCCCGGTACTGCTACAGATCTTCATCGTCTACTTCGCGATGCCGAGCTTCGGCATCCGGCTCTCGGCAGTGACGGCAGGCACCATCGCGCTGGGCATCAACGTGGGCGCCTACCTGACCGAGGTGCTGCGTGCCGGCATGTCCTCGGTGGGCAAGGGACAGCTGGAAGCCGCGCAGATCCTGGGGTTGTCGACGCCGACGGTACTACTGAACATCGTTGCCCCACAAGCACTCCGCAACGTGTACCCCGCGCTGGTGAACAACCTCATCCAGGTGCTGCTTGGCACGTCACTGCTGTCGACCATCGCCGTGCCCGAGATCACCGGCGTCGCGACCGTCGTCAACGCCCGCACCTTGCTGTTCGTGCAGGTGTTCGGGATCGCGGTGGCGCTGTATCTGGTGCTGAGCTACGGGCTTTCAGCGGTGGCGACGTTGATCGAGCGGCTGGGCTTCAAGGCTCCCGCGCCCAGTGGTGCGCGTAAACGGCGCGCGATGCGGCTGATCGGAGCACGGCCATGAACTTAGGACTGATCTGGCACAGCCTGCCGTTCCTGTGGTCGGGCTTCCTCATCACGCTGGCCCTCGCGGCGGTGTCCATCGCGGGCTCGACGCTACTGGGCCTGGCCGTGGCGGCGGTACGCACGTCGCGTCTGCCCGTGCTGCCGATCGTCGCACGCGCCTATGTCGAGATCTTCCGCGGCTCACCGATCCCCATCACGCTGCTGTTCGTATACTTCGGGGCCGCACTGTATCTCGGCTACAGCGTCAACCTGTTCGTCGCCGCCGCGGTGGGACTGAGCGTGTACCACAGCGCCTTCGTGGCCGAGATCATCCGCTCCGGCATCGAGGCCGTACCCGTCGGCCAGCACGAGGCCGCCCAGATCCTCGGACTGAAACCGGCCCAGACGTTCCGGTGGGTGGTCCTGCCGCAGACCGTCAAGATCGTGCTGCCGCCCATGGTCGGCCAGTACATTTCGCTGATCAAGGACACGTCCATCGCGTCCATCATCGGGCTGGCCGAAATGATGAAAGTCGGCCAGTCCATCGTCGACCGCACCAGCGATCCGGTGTCGATCTACCTCGCGGTCGCCGTCTTCTACTTCATCGTGTGCTACCCGCTGTCGGTGTGGGTCACCCGGACCCAACGAAAGGCCATCTAGTCATGACAACCTCGACGCTGACCGACGACAAGATCGGCCGCAACATCCAGCTATCCGGTGTCACCAAGAGTTTCGGTGATCTGCAGGTGCTGCGCGACATCACCCTCGACGTGGCCGACGGCGAGGTCGTCGTCCTCATCGGTGCATCAGGGTCGGGCAAGAGCACACTGCTGCGCATCATGAGCGGCCTGGAAACGGCGACCACCGGCGAGGTCGTGGTCGGTGGAGTACCCATGCACGACCCCAAACGTGCTCCGGAGATCCGCGGACACGTCGGCATGGTGTTCCAGCAGTTCAACCTGTTCCCCCACCTCGACGCGCTCGGCAACGTCACGCTGGCTTTGCGCAAGGTGTACAAAATGTCCAAAGAGCAGGCCACCACCAAGGGCATGGAAGTGCTGGCCCGGGTCGGCATGGACGAACGCGCACACCACTATCCGAGCCAGCTCTCCGGCGGCCAGCAGCAACGCGTGGCGATCGCCCGCGCGCTTGCCGTCAATCCGCGCATCATCTTCTTCGACGAAGCCACCTCGGCACTCGACCCCGAGCTGGTCGGCGAGGTCACCAACGTCATGCGCAGCCTGGCCGCCGACGGCATGACCATGGTGGTCGTGACCCACGAGATGGGCTTCGCCCGACGCACCGCCGACCGCGTGGTCTTCATGGCAGACGGGGTCATCGCCGAACAGGGAGCACCCGAAGAACTCTTCGGAAACCCTCAACACCCCAGGACGGTTCAGTTCCTCAGCAAGATCGCCGAGGCCTGAGTGCGCGTCGCCGCGTCGCCGCGTCGGCGCGTCGAGATTGACGTGAGGGCTGTGATTTTCGCTCGACAACGACCCTGGCGTCAATCTCGACGATGGACTCAGACCGTGGCATTGACGCGGCCCACCGATATGCGACATCCATCGCCGAAATCGACACCAGGGCTGTGAATTCGCCGCCACAACAGCCCTGGCGTCAATCTCGGCGATGACTCGGGGTGAGTCGAGGTGACAACAGCTGACGATCGATCAATGTGGCTCTGGGCTTGGAACGACAGTGTATGAACCCCGGAGTTCCTGCAACGATTGGCGAGTCGTGGGGAATCTGCCCTCGTACAACTCACCCCACTGAACAATCGCCAGCCTCAGATCACTGTTCTGGAGCCGTTCGCGCAGAGCAATCAAGCGCCCGACACATCCAGGACATGGGCTGTGTGACAGATGGATCTCGATGGTCCGGATCCGACTTGACCAGCCAGGATCCTTGGCGAGCATTTGTGTCACTTGAGCGAGGAGTCGCGCCTCGGCATGAGTACCAGGAGACTCGTCTCCGGTGGCACGAGTGACAAACTCTGCCCGTTGTTCACTGCGATGCGTCGCAGCTTGTGCCCCAAGGACATAGCCGCCGACCTGCCCCGTCAACGCATTCTCCAGATCCATCGCGTGTGCAGGTCGAGAGTCGCGGCCCTTCGTTCGCCCTTCCCGAGAAGGATCAGTACCAACTGGTGCACCGTCCGGGCCAACGGGATATGGAAGTTGGCCAGGAACGACGGTTCCGCCCACATCCCGGGGTCCTTCCGAGGCAACGAGGAATGAGGCGACACACCGGACCGACCCAGTGGCCGACTTGGGCTTATCACTGCCGGGTGCGGTGTAACCGGGTACCTTGCCCGCGAGCTTCATTTGCTGCTTGTGAACGCTGTCGAATATCGGTGCCAGTGCGAGGCCTAGCTTGTACTGAGCCTTGTCGAGCTTGTCCTTCGGCGCGCCGTTCGCGATCAATGCTTGCAGCTTCGCGACCCAGCCGCGTGCATTGGGGACGCGGTTACGCAGCAAGTCGTTCCTCGCGCGCGCATCGGGCTCTGTCGACTGCGAAAACTCCTCTATCTGCGGGACAAAGTGATCGAGCAGCACCGACGCTTCCGTGGGATTCGACGCGACCATGACACGGTGCTGGCCAGTCTCCTCGATGTACACACGGTGCGCTTCACCCGCGCCGCGGAATCCAAATGCTCCGGGAATTGCCAAGGCGACTGCCTTCACCTTGGCTTTACCAGCGTCAACCTTCCCTTTGACCCACGCCTTGCCCGCTGCGACTTTGGCCTTGACCTTGCTGCCAATACCTTTGAGCCCGCGAATGATCGGCGCGGCGAGTTTGAGTCCGGTCTTGATGACGAAATCGATGGCCTTGTTGACGGGCTTCTGCAGGGTGGCGATGATCTCGCGGATCTTCTCGCCGATGCCGCCGATACCGATGGCACTGGCCAGGAAGCCGATGAGGATCGGCACCATCTGCCCGAGGACGTCCTCGATCTTGGCGACCACGCCGCCGATGTTGCCGCGGACGATGTCGACAGCCGAGTCGATCACCGTGTTGACGAACTTGAGGATTCGTTCGGCGTTGTCGACGAAGAACATGATGATGTCGTAGATCAGCTTGCAGGCCTTGATGAATGCCGCGGCCGGGTTCAGCAGCCCGATCAGCCAGGTGATGCCGGCCGTGATGATCCGGGTGACGACGAAGTCTTTGACCTTCTCGAGGATCATCTCCTTGATGTCGCCGAGCTTGTCCATCAGCATCTGCCAGAGCCCCGCCAGACCGGTCGACGCGATGGTCCGGAAGATCTCGACGCCCTTCTCGATCGCGGCCATCGCCGGCTCGCCGATCTGCTTGACCAGGCGGTTGCGAATGTTGGTCCAGGTCAAGCCGAACAACGACAAGAGCAGTTTGATGATGCCCTGCAGATCGAACTTTTCGGGCAGCTCGATGCCGCCCTCGGCGAGAGCACCGAACAACCACGTCATCAATCCCTTGCGCAGGTGCTCCAGGATGTTGTCCTTGAAGCGCATGATGCCGCCTTTGACCCCGTCGATCAGGTTGCCGAGGAATCGCACCGGATGCTTGACGATGTCGCCGACCACACTGGCGACCCGCGCGAGGGTGTTCATCAGCATCGACGTGAGTTTTCGGATCGTCTCGATGACGGCCTTGATCGCGCCGATGGCCTTGTCCACCAAGCCCTTGTTCTCGGCCTGCAACTCCTCGATCCGGTCGTCGAGACCCTTGCGCGCTTCGACGTACTTGGTGGCCAGCGTGTCGACCAGGGCCTCCTGCTTGGAGTTGACGTCGCTCTCCAGTTGCTCGAACTTGTCTTTGATCTCCTTGGACGCCTCGGCGCCCACCTTCTGCAGGTTGGCAGGCAAACTCTTGACGTAGGAGGCGATCTCGGTACGGCCCGCTGCGATGCGCTTCTTGGCCGCGGTCAGGTCGTTGCCGACGATGTCGGCCACCCGGGAGATCACCGTGTCCATCTGCTTGAGATACAGTTCGCGGCCCGCCTCGTAGAACCGGTTGACCGCGTCTGGCATACCCAGCAATTTGTCCTTGGCCCAACGCAATCCGCCGAGCCAGCCGCTGTAACGGTCCGCCTTGTAGGCTGCCATCTTGGCTGCGACGAACGTCTCGAACGACTTGCGGGCGCTCGCCTCCCCGTCCTCGAACGCCTTCTCCACCTTGGGATCGATGCCGTCGAGGATCTTTTTCACGTCGGCTTCGGTCGCCGCGAAGATGGCTTGCACCTTGGCCGTGACCTCAGCCCGTTTGGCCTCGTCTTTGGATTTGGTCTTGCCCTTGTCTGCGACGAGGTGGGCCAGTGCCGCCGCCTTGGAACCTTGCATGCCGGTGATCCCGGCGGTGGTCGCCGCGGCGGCTTCGGTCTTCGACTGGTCGATGGTGTCTGCTTCGTGCTTGCGGTATTCGGCAGGCGCGGTGTCGGCGTGGGCCGCGGCTTCTTTCTTGTCGGCCAACGCCTGCTGGAATTGGGCCTCATTGGACTCGGCGAGCTGCTTTTCGTCTACGTCGGCATTGGCCATCTCCTGATTGGCCTGCTGCTTGCCTGCTTCGAGGTTGAGTTGCTCCGGCGGCGCGGGCTTCGGCACTGCGCCGGCCGCGGGGACCGCCGGGGCCGGCGCCTGTTCCTCGGGCCCCATCGGCGTCACCGGTTTCGCGACGGCCTTGGAGGTATCCGGCGGTGCGTCCGTCGCCGCCTCGATGTCCTTGGCCTCACCCTCCTTGCCCTGGGTCACCATCCCCTTGATCTCGTCCTTGACCTCGCCGGCCTTACCCGACTCCGCATACGAGTCAGCTTCTTTGAGGGTTTTCGGGGACTTGGCCTCGATCGCGGCCTTGACGGCGGCGATGAACGCTTTCTTGTCGAACGTCCCGGCCTGCTGGGCGTCCATCGTGTCGACCTTGGCCGCCTTGGCTTGCCCTGCGATGTCGTCGGACGGCGCCACGGCCGCGTCCTGAGCCTCTTTGGCTTTCGACCCGGCGGCGGGATGGGAGCGCTTGTCGTGAGCCACCGCCCGGACACCGCCGGTGACAGCGCCGAACGCCGGGTCCTGGGCAGGCTTCACGCCCGGGGGCACCACCGGGGGCTGCAGCAGTTGATCGGCACTCAACGCGGCGGGGCCGGTCGCGGCAGCACTGACCGGTGCCGCCGGTGCGGCCGCCCGGCCACCGGCGCCTCCCACACCTGCGCGCTTGAGCGGTGAGGCCGCGGCCTTGCCGAGTGCGCTCTTTGCCGGCACCGGTTTGGGCGGCGGCACAGGCTTTTTCGGCGCGACCGACCCGGGCCCGAAGCCGGTGGTCGTCACCGCCAATGCCGATGCAGGTGGCTTCGGCCCCTCCAACTCGACGGGCACACCGACGGCCTGCGCGGCCTTCAAGCCCTTCTCGACCGTGTCGACGGCGGGCTCGTCGCGGCGCATCTCCCCCAGCGCGGTTTCGATCTCTTCCTTGCCGGGCGCTCTGAGCTTTCCCAGCAGCAGGGCGTTGACCGCGGCATTGCCTGCCGCCCGCTGCAGCGCAGCGAGCCCCGTCACCCCCGGCTGCGGTCGCGGCCGCCGCGTCTGCGCCCGCCCCGCCACCAGCGCGTCATTGACCTCTCGCGCGGCCCGCGCCGGCTCGCTCATGGTGCCCCCGGTGGATTGCTCTCAGGCCGACTCTTCTTCGGCCTGCTCTTCCTCGCGCTGCACGAAGGTCTGCGCTGTCTCCTCCTCTTCCGGAGCCTCCTCGCGCTGCGCGACCGCCCCCTCGGCCACACGTTGCACGCCTGCAGGTGCCGCTGCGGCGGGTGCCGGGCCGGCCATCACGTGATCAGCGTTGGCGACCGCCTCACGCTCGAACCGGTCCGACGGATGGCTGACCTTCACCCCGCCTCCGGCGTCGGTACCGTCGACCGGACCACTGCGCTGCTGCACCACATGCGTGAGCTCGTGAGCGATCATGTGCTTGCCGGCGTCGGAACCCGGATCGTATCTGCCGCTGTCGAAGACGATGTTCGATCCGACCGTATAGGCCTGCGCATTCACTGATTTGGCCGACGCATGTGCAGCGGCATCATTGTGCACGCGAACATCACCGAAATCGTGTCCGAACCGGCCTTCCATGTCGGCGCGCAGTTCGGCAGGAAGTGGTGTGCCTGCCGAGGACACGACATCGTGGACAGGTGAGCGGTCCTCGTCCATCAGCGCGGCCGTACCGGAATTGCCGGCCGCACGCTGCACTCCAAGGACCCCGGCCGGACCGGCCACGTCGAGCCGGCCCGACAAGGCCGCTCGCATCGCGACCACCGATTCTGGGTCCTCGAGTCGAGAAGCCTTCGGGCGCAACTCTGATACACGTTCGTGCTCGCTGTCGTGGGTACGCATGCCGCCTCGCCTCCTGAAGGTATGAGGCAACGATCCAGCGCTGCCCGGCACGGCGGAAGACGCGAAAGCGTGTCCGTTCGGACAGCGCCACATGCCCGAACGGGCGGTCGACGGCAGTATCCGATGCTCGCGTGAGGGTCGCCTGCCGTCACGGAACACTGCCGAGACCTCATGTCGGCCGATGCCGGCACCCGCTCATTGCGGAGCGCGCGATTCAGGTTGTCGGGCAGGCGATTCCGCTTGGTCACTGCCGCGATGGTGGGCCGACGCGACTCGCAGACAGGGCGTGCCTCAAAGTGCACGAACCGTTGCCCGCACGACAGTCCCGGTGCGCCTCGCGGCACCGCGCCAACACGAGCACGATCATGGCCAGCCCATCAGACCATCGAGGAGGCGCAATGCCGACGTATCTGTCGCCGGGAGTCTATGTCGAGGAAACCGACTCCGGCTCAAGGCCAATCGAAGGAGTGGGCACCGCCGTGGCGGCGTTCATCGGCCTTGCCGAGAAAGGCCCGTTCAACAAGCCCACACTGATCAGCAACTGGACGCAATACCGCAAGACCTTCGGCGGGGCGATCGACGGAGCTTGCCTGGCCGAATCGGTGGCCGCTTACTTCCAGAACGGCGGCGGCAACTCCTACGTGGTCCGCATCGGCGACGGTGAGGGCGAAAACGGTTCTGCCGGTGCACAACAGCAACTGGTCGCCGGGCCCCAAGGTGTGCTGGCCAATTACCGGGTGGTGGCGCTGGACCCGAGTACGCCACCCGACCGGTTACGCCTCGAGGTCGCAGCGTTCCACAGCGACGGCGAGGAGCAGCCCGGCGGCGTCAAGCTGATCGTGCGGCGGGACGGCCAGACCGTCGAGGAGTTCCCCAATGTCACCACTGCCCGGGGGAAGAACAACGTCGCTACCGTCGTCAACGCGGCCTCGCAGACGATCAAGCTGGAACAGATCTCCGGGAAACCGACCGAGGACCTGCAGGCCGGCATGCAGATCGCGCTCGCTGCACCGGCTGAGCTCGCCACGACAACAGCACCGGAACGACTCACCACCGACGACTACGTGGGAAACGTCGACGAACGCAGCGGTGTCGCCGGTTTGGAGACCATCGACGAGATCACCATGGTCTGCATGCCCGACCTGCTGACGGCATATCAGCGCGGCGCCATCGACATCGACACGGTGCAGTCGGTGCAGCAGGCGATGATCACGCACTGCGAGCTGATGGGCGACCGGATGGCGATCCTGGATCCGCCGCCGGGATTCAGCGCCCAGCAGATCAAGGAGTGGCGCGTCGACAAGGCCCGCTACGACTCCAAGTACGCGACCCTGTACTGGCCGTGGGTCACCACCGGGGGCGGCAAGTACCTGCCGCCGTCGGGATTCGTGGCGGGCATCTGGGGCCGCAACGACGACACTCGCGGCGTGCACAAGGCGCCGGCCAACGAAATCGTCCGTGGTGCAATCGATGTGGAGACATTGATCACCCGGCGCGAACACGATCTGCTCAATCCCGTGGGCATCAACTGCATCCGGGCGTTCCCCGGCCGCGGCATCAGGGTGTGGGGTGCCCGCACCCTGTCCTCTGACCCCGCCTGGCGCTACATCAACATCCGGCGGCTGTTCAACTACCTGGAGGAGTCGATCCTCACCAGCACCGACTGGGTGGTGTTCGAGCCCAACGACTACTCGCTGTGGGCCAAGCTGCGCCGCACCATCAGCGCGTTCCTGGTCAACGAATGGCGCAAGGGAGCACTGTTCGGCCTGACTCCCGACGAGGCCTTCTACGTCAAGTGCGACAGCGAGACCAATCCCGCCGAGGGTATCGATGCCGGTGAAGTGGTCTGCGAAATCGGGGTTGCCCCAGTCAAACCCGCGGAGTTCGTGATCTTCCGCCTCTCGCAGTACTCCGGCGGCACCAGCCTCGTCGCCGAATAGCCCACCTGACACGAGGAGACAACCATGGCACTGCAGGACGACGACAGCTCGGTAGGCCACTCATTCGGACTCGAATTCGACGGGATCCAGATCAAGGCCATCACCGAGGTGACCGGCTTGAAGATGGAGCAGGACGTCATCGAGTACAAGTCGAACGTGGCCAAGGACGGCAAGTACAACATCAAGAAGCTGCCCGGCCGGTGGAAGGCCGGTGAGTGCACGCTGACGCGCCCGTTGACCAAGGACGGCAGCTTCGACAAATGGGTGAAGGATTCCCAACTGGGCAAGATGAAGGATGCCCGCAAGGGCGGTTCCATCATCGTCTTCGATTACGAGGGTGAAGAGGTCAAGCGTTACAACCTCACCGCGGCGTGGCCCAAGAGCCTGGAACTCAGCTCGATGAAGGCCGGCGACACCAGTGTCATGACGGAGAAACTGGTGCTGACGTACGAGAAGTGCGAACCCGCCTGATGCGGAGAGGAAATGTGCACGGCAGTTCTGCCCTGGCCGATGGGCCAGGGCAGAAGCCTTCCGATGAGCCGGTGCGCGAATTGCGCACCGAGTTCCCGTTCGTCCTGCCGCGCGGCTACGTCGACGCCTCGGGCACCGTGCACCGCGACGGGGTGATGCGGCTGGCGACGGCGCGTGACGAACTGGTGTCCCAGCGCGACGACCGGGTACGGGAAAGCCCGAATTATCTGGCGGTGGTATTGATCGGCCGGGTGGTGACCCGCATCGGTGACATCGAGGACGTCCACGGCGGGATCATCGAGAACCTGTTCGCCTCGGATCTGGCGTTTCTCCAGGACCTCTACCGACGGGTGAACCAGGACGGACACACCCACGCGCGGGTCACCTGCCCGCATTGCAACAACGATTTCGCTGTCGATGTTGCCGGGAGCCGCCTGGGGGAATCGTGACCTGCGGAGCCGACGTCCTCTATCAGGAGACGGCTTTCCTCGCCTATCACCTGCATTGGCCGCTCGACGACGTTCTCGACCTGGAGCACGGGGACCGGCGTCGGTTCGTGCAGCTCACCCGAAACCTGTCCGCACAGAACTAGCTGGAGGCCCGAGATGCCGAAGTGGTGGCCCTGGGGACGACACCAGGAGCCGGTTGCGCCGGCCGCACCGGCGGCCCGCCCGGAGCCGGTGTGGCAGCGCCTTGCTGCCGTCACACCCACCACCGGCGACATCGAACCGACAGCACACCTCAACGGTTTTACCGCGACGTTGACCACCTCACAGAACCCCGCATTCACCCGACCGGTGCAGCTACTGGCGGTCAACGAGCACCATCGACTGCCGGTGTTGGACACCGGGCCCGCACAGCCGGCGCCACCGCCCGCGACACCCGCAGCCGCGCCGCAGTCCCGGAGTTGGGCGCCCCGGCTGCCGAGTGTGCAACGGGCCCTTGTCGGCACTCCCGTGCAGCGGGACGTCGCGCAGGACGAACCCGCTGCCGCATCGCTACCGGTGATCGAGGCCGGCGCAGAGCCCGAGTCTGCGCGCGCCATGGTGCAGGCCAGCGATCCCGACGAACGCCGGCCGCTCGACACGGTGACGGACGAGGTGGCGCTGGCGCCCAGCGCACTACCTATGCCGTCACCAGCCACGAGTGACCCAGTCACCGGGGCGTCGAGTGCTGTCGAGCACCCGGCACCGACCCCACCGGCGGTGCAGCGGCTGGCCACCGACACATCCCCATTACCGGCTGTCGTGCAACGGGCTCCGGAAGCCGCGGTGTCTCAACCGGTCTCGTCGAGCACCGCCACGTCCGGGATATCCGACATTCCTGCCGTGCAGGTGTCCGAGGCGTACCGCGCCCGGCACACCGAAATCGCGACGCCACCGTTGCGACACCTGCACACCGTCCAGCGCACCGACGCTGCCGCACCGACCATCCCGATGCTTGTACCGCTTCCCGTGGTGACATCCACGCCGAACAAGCCGGTCACCCGCCCCGAACACGACGCGCCGAAACCCCAACCCGTGACGGCGATCCAGCGGACACCCGATACCGACCAGCCCATCGCGGATGTCGCCGACGACAGCGAGCCACCGGCGCCGGCCGTCAACTTACCCGTGGTCGACGAGCGCGACGGCGACGCACCGACGCCCGCTCAGAATGCGGTTGCCACTGCCACGCCATCCGTGATTGCCCAGCTCCCATCGCACGCACCGGCCGCCGTGCAACGCCTCATGCCGCAGCCGAGTCCGAGCTCGATGCCGCGGCCCGCGCCGTCGGTTCCTTCGTCTCCGTCGATTTCTCCCACTCCCATCAAGCAGCGGTCGACGCCTGCGCCGGCACTGCGCACCGAATCACAGGCGACACCCAGCCCGGACACCACCACCACGGCGGTCGAGCCCGCCGATCTGCCCGTGGTCACGGCCCAGCCTGTCATGGACGAATCCGCGCCGACGACCGAGCATTACGAAGCGCCTGTGGCGCAACGATCATCGACGGTGGCGTTCACCGCAGCCGAAACCCACCCAGAACCCGTGTCTCGGGTGCAACCCGTTTCTGTTGTCGCCGCGCCGCAACTGCGACCCGCGACCGTGATGCGCACCGTCGGCGACGCACCCCGTGCCGCGTCGAACCTGGCAACGCCGGTCACCGGCGCCGCTGGACCCGCGGCCACACCGGACGCAATACCCGCGCCCGATTCTCCGGTCGCCCAACGGATCAGCCTGCCGGTGGCGCACACCGCACCTGCGCCGCCGACACGCAGACCCGAACCGTCCACACCACCCCTCGTGCAGCGGTCCACCGGGTCCGGCCGGCGGCTCGTGGTGCTGCCCCCGGTACGCAGCACGGATGACCATGGCTCGTCTCCCGGCGTGGCCGCGCATCCGCCCGACGGAGCCGAGGTGTTCAGCAGTCCGCGCCCCGTCGGCCTGCAGCGCATGTTCGAGGCCGGAACCCCGCGCGTAAGCCCTCCGCTTCAGGCATCCGTCGCCGCCGTCGAGTCACCCGCGGCCGCACCCACATCTGAACGTCGGAGCTCGATGGACACAGCACAATCCACGGTGCACGCACACGAGTACGACGAGGCCACCAACACCATCACCTTCGGCTCACCGGGATTGCCGAGTATCCAGCGAGCGCCCGACGGGCCCGCCCCTGCCGCAGAGACCGCTGCTCCGGTTGCCGCGGCACCGGCTGTGACTTCTGTGCCGGCTGGATCGGGTTCCGGCGCCCCGGCAGCGGCGGGCACCGACGTCGACGAGCTGGTCAACCGGGTGTACGACGCGCTGGCCGCGCGGCTGCGTGCCGAGCTGTGGCTGGATCGGGAGCGGGCGGGCACCCTCATGGATTTAGGCCGGTAAGGAAGAGACACAACGATGAGCACGCCACAACTGCCCCCTGAGGACGCCGACGAGGTGTTCGTCGGCGTGTGTTTCGCCGTCAAGTTCGACAAGACCGATATCGGGAAGTTCAGCAGCTGTGAGGGTTTCGGCTTGGAAGTGGTGATGGAGCAGCGCGAGGAAGGTGGCAACAATGGCTTGGTCTGGCAGCTGCCGACCCGTATGAAGTACAGCAACATCAAACTGACCCGACCGGTGGGACCAGACAGCGCCAAGCTGACAAAGTGGATTGTCAAGGCGCTCAACGGTTTGACGCCCACCACCGGGGAGATCAAGGCGATGGACGCCGCCGGGAATCCGGTGATGACCTGGCAGTTGGAGGGTGTCGTCCCGGTCCGGTGGACCGGTCCCAGCCTGAACCTCGACTCCCCCAAGGTGTTCACCGAGACATTGGAGATCGCCCACCACGGCTTCACCCCCGAGAAGGGTTCGCCCAATGGCTAACACCGCAGTAGCGCTCAAGGCCCCGCCGCCGGACAAGACCGGCGACAGCACGCCCGACACCTGGTCGCAGCCGCAGTACGCGTTCTTGGAGCTGTGGGAGCCCAAGCACGTCAAGGGCGGCAAGCCCGAACTGGGGTCGCTGAAGGACAAGCTCACCTTCCAGTTCAATCCGAAAGAGGTGTCGATCACCAAATCCGCCAAGTGGGAACGTAAACCGACCAAGGAGAAGAAGGCCGGTCCACCGGAGTACTCGGGAGCCGAGCCGTGCAAGCTCAGCCTCGAGTTGTACTTCGATGCCACCGCCAAGGACGGGGTCGACGTGGTGGCCTCGGTGGACAAGCTCTTCGGCTGCTGTGTGCCGTGCAAGGAGGTGAAGAAGGGCGAACAGGCCATGCCGTTTCTGGTGGTGTTCAACTGGGGCCAGGTCAAGAGTTTCGCGGCTTACATCAGCCAGGTGCAGGCCAAGTACACCCGGTTCGCCGCCAACGGCATCCCGATCAGAGCGGTCTGCACGGTCAACCTGGAAGAGATCGACGTCACGCCGGATCCCAAGCAGAATCCGACATCAGGATCGCTGTCGGCCGACGACGTCCACACCGTGGTCAGCGGGGACTCGCTGGCCCTGGTCGCCTACCGGGAGTACGGTGACCCGCAACTGTGGCGACCGTTGGCCCGTTACAACAGAATTGACGATCCCATGCGAGTTCCCACCGGCACCCGGCTCAAGCTACCCAGGCTCGAAGCCTTGACAGCGGCGGTGGGCTGATCGAGATGGCCACTGCAGCAAGCTTTCTCATCGACGTCGACGGCACGCCGCTACCCGACGACATCAGCCCGCTGCTCACCTCCGCCTACGTCGACTCCAGCCTGCGGCTGCCGGACGCGTTCATGCTGCGCTTCCGCGATCCCAACCGGATCGTCATCGAGAAGGCCAAGGTCACGATTGGCGCCAAGGTGAAGATCACTGTCGGCAGCACCCAGACCGACACGCCCGAGAAGCTGATCGAGGGTGAGGTGACCGCATTGGAGGCTGAGGTCGGAGGCCCCGGTTCGTTCACCATCATTCGCGGGTACGACCCGGCGCACCGACTGTTCCGCGGCAGGCACACCCAGTCCTACACGCAGACGACGGCATCGGACGCCGTCACCCAGGTCGCTCAACGCGCCAAGATCCCGGCCGGCCAGATCGAGCCCAGCAAAACCGTTTTCGACCACCTCGGCCAGTTCGGTCAGTCCGACTGGGAGTTCCTCGACGGGATGGCCAGACGCATCGGCTACGAGCTCACGGTCCGCGACAACAAGTTGAGCTTTCACCCACGCCAGGACGCCAACACCGCGCCGTCCGACGATGCCCAGAAGACCGACCCGCTGGTGCTGCGCCTCGGCACCGATCTGCTGCGATTCCGGTCGGTGATCACCGCGGCCGAACAGGTCACCGAGGTCGAGGTGCGGGGCTGGGATGTGGCGCAGAAGCGCAAGATCGTCAGCACGTCGCCGGCGGCGACCAAGAGCGTGGACCTGCCGACGGTCAAACCCGCCGATATGGCCAAGCCCTTCGGGGACCCGCGGTATGTGGCCTCCGACACCGCCTACCGGACGCAGTCCGAAGCTGACACTGCTGCTGCGGCGCTCACCGAGCAGATCAGCAGCTCGTTCGCCGAGATCGACGCCGTGGCACGGGGAAACCCGAAGCTGCGGGCCAATGTCGGGATCACCGTCGACAACGCGGGCAAGCCGTTCGACGGCAAGTACACCATCACCGCGGCGCGGCACCGCTACGATCCGGCCAACGGCGGTTACACCACCGCGTTCTCGGTGACGGGACGCCAGGAACGCAGCCTGTACGGTCTGACCGCGGGCGGCGGGCGATCCGCAGCCGGGGCAGGAGTCGTGATCGCACAGGTCAGCGACGCGAACGATCCGACGCATCAGGGGCGGGTGAAGCTGACATTCCCGTGGCTGTCCGACGACTATGTCAGCGACTGGGCGCGCACGGTACAGCCGGGAGCCGGAAAAAACCGGGGCGCCATGATGATCCCCGAGGTCGGCGACGAGGTGCTGGTGGCCTTCGAGCAGCAGGACCCCCAGCGGCCCTATGTGCTGGGCGGACTGTACAACGGTGTGGACACCGCAAATGCCAAGGGCGCCACCCTCATCGACACAGGGTCCGGAGCAGTCAACCGACGATCGATCATCTCCCGCAACGGCCACCGCATCGACCTGCTCGACGAGAACGGCAAGACCGAAGGCGTCACGGCCGAAACGGGCGACGGAAAGCTCAAGCTGACACTGGATTCCGTCGGAACCCGCATCACCGTGCACAGCGACGGCACAGTGCTCATCGAGGGCCGCAAGGGCATCGTCGTCGACGCCGGCAACAGCGACCTCGAGCTGAAAGGCAAGAAGATCTCCGTCACCGCCACCAACGGCGTCTCGCTGTCCGGCGGTTCGGGTGCGGTCAACGTGGAAACCCAGACCGCTCTTTCGTTGCAGGGCGCCACCATCAAGGTTGCGGCGAAAGCTACCAGCGAATTCAAGTCCGGCGGGCCCAACATCATCACCGGCACTCCCGTCAAGATCAACTGAGAGGGGCCAGATCATGCCTCCTGCGGCACGTGTCGGGGATATGACCGGTCACCCCGGTGCCATCGGTCCCCCCGGCGTACCCACCGTGTTGATCGGCGGAAGCGCGGCGGCGACGGTCGGAACTCCGCACGTGTGCGCGTTTCCCGGTGTGGTGCCTCATCCGCCGAATGTCATAGCCGGGCCGGGATGCCCAACCGTGCTCATCGGCGGGATGCCCGCCGCGCGGGTCGGCGACATGACCGCCTGTGGCGCTCCCATTGTCGGACCGGGTTGCCCGACCGTGTTGATCGGAGGGTGAGCAGATGACCAATGAATTCATCGGGGCCGGCTGGAACTTCCCGATACAGGTCGACCCCACCGACTCGATTGCCCTCGCCACCGACGTCCGAGACATCGAACAGGCCATCGAGATCATCATCCGCACCGCACCGGGCGAGCGGCCCATGCGGCCTGAATTCGGCTGCCGCATCCAGGATCACCTGTTCTCACCGATGAATGACGCGACGCTGGCGGCGATCGCCAACGATGTCCGTCGTGCGCTCGAGCGGTGGGAGCCTCGCATCGATGTGCAGGACGTGCGGGTGCTGTTCAACCGTCACGATCTCGGCATGGCCCACATCGACGTGGGGTACCGGATCCGAGGGTACAACGACGAACGCAACCTGGTCTTCCCGTTCTACGTGATCCCCGATGAGCCAGGCGCACCGGAGCCGACCGAACTGTCCCCGATGTACCTGCGGAATGAGGTCTGAGGATGCTGCCCGCACCGAATCTCGACGACCGGACGTTTCAGAACCTGGTCGACGAAGCCCGTCGCCGGGTCCGCCAGCGCTGCCCCGAATGGTCCGACCACAACATCTCCGATCCCGGCATCACACTGATCGAGACCTTTGCGATGATGGTCGACCAACTCATCTACCGGCTCAACCGGGTGCCCGACCGCAACTACATCAAATTCCTGGAACTGCTCGGGATGGAGCTGAGGCCGCCTGGCGCGGCGCAGGGCGAGGCGACGTTCTGGCTATCCGCACCACAGCCACAGACCATCACGGTGCGTGAGGAGACCGAAGTCAGCACCGACCGCACCGACCTCGACGAACCGATCGTGTTCTCCACCACCGAGAAACTCGACATCGTTCCCTGCTCGCTGGACGGCGGCCGCGTCGCGACCCAGTCCGGCGGCAGCGAACCCGTCCCCCAGCGCAACGAGCCCGGTGGCAACGAATTCCGCTGTTTCTCAGAGCGTCCGGAGCCCGGTGACGCTCTGCTCATCGGACTGGACTGCGCGGTGCCGTCGTGTGCAGTGCTGCTGCGGGTGGACTGCAGGGTGTCCGGCGTCGGCGTCGACCCGACCAATCCCCCGTATGTGTGGGAGGCCTGGACCGGCGGACCGGACTGGGTGCCCTGCGAACCGGGACGCGACGAGACCAAGGCTTTCAACAAGCCCGGCGATGTGATCCTGCACGTGCCGCGCGGGCATGTCCTCGACTCTCCGCCTCGGGTGGGCGGCGAAGCCAGGGGCTGGCTGCGATGCCGACTGGTCGACACCACTCCCGGTCAATCGACCTACAGCGAATCACCGTTCATCACATCGATTTCCGCGTGCACTGTCGGAGGAACCGCGCGGATCATCAATGCCCGGGTGGTGCGGGATGAGCCGATGGGAACGTCCGACGGCACAGCCGGGCAACGCTTCGGGCTGCAGCATCGCCCGGTGCTGCCATGGAACGGTACTGCGTTGACGGTCGTGGGCGAAGGCGAGACACCCTGGCAAGCCGTGGAACACTTTGGGGAACAGGATGATTCAAGCCGGTCGTTCCACATTGATCCGGTGGCCGGTGAGATCGTGTTCGGCCCCATGGTGCGCGAAGCGGACGGCGCGGTCCGCCAGTACGGCAAGATCCCGCCGAGATCCTCAGCGCTCGTGATGACCGCCTACCGCACCGGCGGCGGCCGCAAGGGCAACGTCGGGGTCGGCCGCATCCGGGTTCTCAAGACCAGCGTTCCTTACGTGGCGCGGGTCGAGAACCGCCGCGCAGCGGTCGGCGGCGCCGAGGCCGAATCGGTTGACGAGGTGAAGGTGCGCGGTCCGATGCTGCTGCGTAGCCGTGGCAAGGCCGTCACCGCCCAGGACTTCGAACAGCTGACCCTCGATGTGGCACCCGAGGTGGCCAGGGCCCACTGCCTGACCGCGGTCGACGCCCGGGAGGCTGGGACGGTGCGGGTGCTGATCGTGCCGCACGTGGCCAGCGAGGAGATGGACCTGGTGCGCCGCGAGGACCTCATCCCCGAACCCGAGACCATCCAGCGGATCAAGAACCATCTGAATCGGCGGCGTCTGGTCGGTACCCGGGTCGTGGTGGAACCTCCGCGCTACCGCGGGGTCACCGTCGTCGTGGCGCTTTCGGTGCTGCCGGGTTATTCGCGCACCCAGGTGAAAACCGATGTGCAGCGGGCACTGAACAGCCTGCTGCATCCACTGACCGGCGGGCCCAACGGCACGGGGTGGCCCATGGGCCGCGCCGTGCAGGTGCACGAGGTGGCCGCAGCCCTCGCCCCGGTCGCCGGGGTGGACATGGGCCGCAAGGTGACAGTGCAACTGTTCGCGTTCGATCCCATCACCGGGGAGCGCTCCACCGAACCCGCAGAGGTGATCGCGCTGGCGCGCAACGAGTTGGCCTACGCGTTCGGTAAACACAGTGTCCGGATGGCCGACCGATGAGAGCGGCAATCGACAACCTCGGCACGCCAATGCCTTTCATCGCCACGATGCCGTCGGTGTACTGGGACGACTGGCTGGCCGCGGAGCTGTGCGCGGCGTTCGACGAGGTGCTCGCGCCGGTGTTCGCGACGCTGGACTGCCTGCCCGCGTATCTGGATCCCGGGACCACCCCGGCCGACATGCTCGACTGGCTCGCCGGCTGGATAGGGCTGACTGTGGCAGGCCGGGAACCCGACCACAAACGACAGTTGATTGCAGCGGGGGCGGCGCTACTGGGTTGGCAAGGCACCACGCAGAGCATCCATGACTCCGTTGTCGCCGCGTTCAACCGGGACACCGAGGTCATCGAATCTGGCTCGGCCACATGGTCTCTCACGCCAGACTCCCGCCCTGGCGGTCAACCGACACCGGGTCTGCTGGTCCGGGTCACCGTGAACGCCGACGATGAACTGGATCCGCGCAGTGTTGACGCACTGGTCGACGCGATCAAACCGGCACACATCCCGCATCGCATCGAACTCGTCACCCGAGCGGCGCCACCTGCGCCGCCCCCGGCCGATGCACCAGAGCCTCCGGCGGAAGCGGGAGT